>NZ_JBFAVX010000012.1:0-284267 GCF_040680095.1 Nonomuraea sp. NPDC052129
GACGGCACCGTGAACAGCTCGTCGCCCGAACGTTCCGTGCCCTCGGACAGCGCCAGTCCGGGTGACGGACCCCCGGGAGAGCCGTTGTCAGGGGTTGACGTTGATCGTGAAGGTAGACGTCGTGTTCTTGATGTTCTGCGCGTTGTTACCGAACCGCAGATTGTTGAACGTCACAGCCCCCACAGCCGGCCCCTGACCCGGCTCAGGCAGCTCGTTGGCCCAGACCCCGAAGCCGGACTTGGCGTCGAAGGCGTCACCACTCTTTTGAGCCCCGCTGATCGACACGTTCGTGAAGATCGTGTCCTTGACCGGGTTCTGCGGCTGGTTGCCCACGTAGTTCGTCTGGAACATGATCCCGTGGTAAGTCGGATCGACGATGTCCAGATTGCTGACCCTGATCCCCTGGAACACCTTGGAAGCGGAGAACACCCACATCGCCGGGAAGGTCTGCTGCCCCCAGAAATGGCCGCCGGCCCTGACCAGCGAGATGTTCTCGAAGCTCGTGGGCGGGCTGGCCCCGAACCCGAGCATCGGGATGCCGAAGTCCAGCGAGCTGATCGTGACGCCCGAGTAGACCAGCGTGTCGGCGACATAGATGTTCCGGAACGTGTTGGCGTACCCGCCATAGACCGCCACACCAGCGGCCCGCCAGGTCAGCAGCGACGTCAGGTTCTCGAAGACGTTGTCCCGCTGCTCGCCGTTGTTGATGTCGATCGCCGAGAACAGCGCGAAGCTGTCGTCGCCCGTCGAGCGGGCCTCGATGTTCGTGACCAGGTTGCCGGTGCTGCCGTTGGTCATGTTGACGCCGTCCGCGAACGTGTCGCGGATGCGCGAGTTCTTGATCGTCATGTTGTCGGTATTGGTGCCCCAGAGCAGGCACATCTGGTGCTCCACCCAGATGTTGTCGATCACCATGTTCGCCACATTGGCCAGGTCGAAGACCTTGCCGGGGCCGTCGTTGCGCGAGGTGTAGTTGCCGAAGGAGGCGAAGTTCGCGAACGTCGATCCGTTGGCCGTGGCGTCCGCGCGGAAGCCGGTGTCGGTGTTCTCCTGGCCCGACGGTGAGACGAACCTGGTGAACCACGGCCCGGCCCCGACGACCTTGACCGCCTTGCCGTACACCTGGAACTTACTGGCCGTCTCGTAGTCGCCCGCGGGCAGGTAGACGCCGACGAGCGTGCTGTCCTGGCGCGCCTTGTCGAGCGCGTTCTGCACGTCCTGGTGGGTGAATCCGGCCGGTACGGCATAGTGCGCCGGGTCCGGGTTCGGGATCTGCGTCACCTGCTCCAGGTCCACGAAGTCGATCGTGTACGTCGAGCCGTTGGCCGCGTCCTTCTGCAGCTTGATCTTGTGTCCCGCCTGGACCGTGGTGCCGAGCAGCAGGTTGGCCTCGTCGTAGATGTGCCGCGGCGCCCCGGAACCGGGGGAGTTGCCGGGACCCGCCTCGGGGCCGTAGAGCCAGGCGTAGCGGGAGGTCAGGTCGATCGTCTTGAGGAAGGTGCCGTCGACGTAGACGTTCAGCGTCGAGCTGTTCCCGCCACCGCCCGCCGCGTCCGGGATGGAGAACCTGGTGACCAGCGTGTTCGTGGCCGCCCTGGTGGTGAACTCGACGTAGGAGCCGTTCGTCCCCAACGTCACCGCCCGGCGTCCGGACGCCTCGCCGGCCAGGTCGCCGATGGTCCTGTTCGGGCCGATCCGGGTGGCGCCGCCGCCGATGGCCGCGTCCTCCGCCTCATAGGTGTCGTACGGCATGTGCGCGCCGCGCCCGACGAACAGCTGCTGCGTACTGGTGTTGTTGGCCCGCTTGACCGGCAGCTCGTTGGCGTCGTCGGCCAGCACCACCTTGACCGTGAACTTGCCGTTGGCCGCGGTCCAGGTGCCGAGCCCGGCCGGTCCGGCGGTGGCGCCCGGGGCGATCGCGCCGCTGGTCGAGCCGGTCAGCGTCTTGACGACCGTGCCGGATTCGTCGGCGACGGTCAGCGTGATGCCATGGGAGCCGCCGCTGGAGGCGATGGTGCCCTGGTTCTTGATCCCCACCGAGAACGCCACGGTGTCGCCCTGGCCGGGATTGCCCGGCGTCCAGGCCACCGGTGCCGCGATCAGGTCGGCGGTGTCGACGGGCTTCACGGTCAGCGAGGCGGTGGCCGTGTTGTTGCCCTCGTTCAGCTCGACGACCTTGCCGTCCTCGTCGACCTTGGCGCTCACCTGGTAGGTGCCCGCGTCCCGTGTGCCGATGGCGCTCGACACGGTGGCCGAGGCCCCGGCGGCCAGGGCGCCCACGTTCGCGGTGCCCGCCTTGACGGTGCCCAGGTAGAAGTTGACGGAGGTCGCGGCGGAGGGGGCGGTGCCGGAGTTCTTCACGGTGGCCGACAGCGTGACCGCGTCGGTCTCGACCGGAGCCGCCGGCGACGAGGTCAGCCCGCTGACCGTGAGGTCGGGGTTGGCCGACGGGGTGCCGAAGACCTGGAACTCGGCGATCTGCCCGCCGGGCGCTCCCGAGTTCGCGGTGATCTTGAGCTGCACGTCCGCGACCTTGGCCGTCACCGGGATCGTCACGGAGTTCCCGGTGGCCGGGTCGAAGGTGTAGACGGCCTGTGCCACCAGGCTCGACAGGCCGCTGGCGCTCTGCTCGCGGCCGAGCACCTGGATGGTCTGCGTACGCCTGGCCCAGGCGGGGTCGGGGTTGAGCTTGAGCACGATGGAGGTGAGGTCGGCGTTCGCGCCGAGCTGCACGGTCAGCGTGTTGGGGTAGGCGGCGCCTTCCCAGTACGTCTGGACGTTGCCGTCGTTGGCGTTGGCCGCCACGTAGGTGTGGGTGTGCGACGACTCGATGATCGGCTTGCCGCTCGCCAGGTTCGTCCCGTCACCGGGATCCTCACCGCCTGCCTCGCCGTACACCTCGAACTCGGAGAGCTGACCGGCGGGCCAGGCGCTGTTCGCGGTGATCTGGAGGCGGACGTAGCGCGTTCCCGAGGCGCTGACGGGGATCGTCGCCGTGGGGTTGAAGGTGTAGGTGGCCGCGTCCTTGATGGTGCTGAAGCTCGTCCCGTTCGCGCTGCCCAGCACGGTGAGCGTCTGCGTACGGCTCGGCCAGCCGCTCGGGAGCTTGAGCGTCAGCTGGTTCACGGTGGCGGCCGAGCCGAGGTCCACCTGCACCCACTGCGGGAAGGCGTTGTTGGCCGACTCCCAGTAGGTCGCCTGGTTGCCGTCGGTGACGTTGGGGGCCGGATAGACGTCGGTGAAGCTGCTCGCGGTGGCGGTCTTACCGGCGGACAGGTTGGTGTCGGCCGCCCACGCGGGGGCGGCCAGGACTCCGATGACTAACGCAAGGGCGGCTAGGACAGCTCTCATGGGGGATGGCCCTTCGAGGAAGACGATGGCCGAACCATAAGATGTCCAGCAGATAGCAGCAATATTTCGACGACATTTCGCAAAGAATTGACTGACAACTGCGGTCTCCTACCCACCGGGACGGCTGGTCAGAGCGCTGGACGCGCTGAATATCGGCGGTGACCGGCCGCAAGCAGAAGACGTCGGATCCACGTAAGCGGTTGCAAGTGCTTGCGTGATCGGCCTTATAGTTTGCGCATGACACGACGACTCGCAGAGGTGGCCAAGAAGGTCGGGGTGAGCGAGGCGACCGTGAGCCGCGTGCTCAACGGCAAGCCCGGGGTGTCCGAGGCGACCCGCGAGGCCGTGCTGACCGCGCTCGACGTCCTCGGCTACGAGCGCCCCACCCAGCTGCGCGGCGACCGGGCCCGGCTGGTCGGCCTGGTACTGCCCGAGCTGCAGAACCCCATCTTCCCCGCGTTCGCCGAGGTGGTCGGCGGCGCGCTGGCCCAGCAGGGCTTCACCTCGGTGCTCTGCACCAGGACGGTCGGCGGCGTCTCCGAGGCCGACTACGTCGATCTGTTGCTCCAGCAGCAGGTCAGCGGCGTGGTCTTCGCCGGGGGTCACTACGCGCAGGCCGACGCCTCGCACGCCCATTACGCGCTGCTGCACGAGCGCAAGCTGCCCACGGTCCTGGTCAACGCGGCCGTCGCCCACCTCGACTTCCCGCAGGTGTCGTGCGACGACATCGTGGCCGCCGAGATGGCCCTGGCCCACCTGCGGGCGCTCGGTCACGAGCGCGTCGGCATGGTGCTCGGGCCGAAGGACCACATGCCGTCGCGGCGCAAGCTGGAGACGTTCCTCGCGGGTGGCGGCGATCCCGAGCTGGTCGAGCACACGATGTTCTCGCTGGAGGGCGGGCACGCGGCGGCCGCGAGGCTGGTCAGGCGGGGAGTGAGCGGCGTCATCTGCGCCAGCGACCTGCTCGCGCTCGGCACGGTCCGGGCCGCCCGGCGCGCGGGGCTGACCGTGCCGGCCGACGTGTCGGTCATCGGCTTCGACGACTCGGCGCTGATGAACTGCACCGACCCGCCCCTGACCACGGTCCGCCAGCCGATCGACGCGATGGGCCGGGCCGCCGTGGACCTGCTGGTCGCCCAGATCGACAAGGCCGTGGTCCCCGCCGACGAGCTGCTGTTCGAGCCGGAGCTGGTCGTACGAGCGTCCACGGCGCGCAAGGCTTAATCCAGTCGTTATCTTGCAATACACAGTCGGAATATTGCGGAGATCGGTCGGCGAACCTATGGTGTGGGCACCTCGCATTAGAAGGGTCAGCCCATGCAGAGATCCACAGGACTGTTAGTCGTCACCGTTCTCGGCCTGTCCGCCACGGCCTGTGGTTCGGGCGAGCCCGCCAAGTCGACGGCGGGCGGAGCCGCCCCCGTGTCGATCACGGTGGCCTGCCAGCCGGCGAAGTCCGCGCCCAAGGAGCGGCAGGCCTGGGACGACGACGTGGCCACGTTCATGAAGGCGCACCCCGGCGTGACGGTGAAGAGCACGGACCAGCAGCCGTGTTACGACCCCAAGACGTTCGGGCCCAAGCTGGCGGGTGGCCAGATGGAGACCGTCTTCGTGGTGCCCGTGACGAACTACAACGACGTGATCGGCCAAGGCCAGGCGCTGGACATCACCCCGTACACCAGCGAGATCAAGAACTGGAACGACCTGCGGCCCGACGTCAGGCAGCTGGTCACCAAGGACGGCAAGGTGTACGGCGTGCCGAACGTGCACTACGGCGTCGGCCTGGTCTACAACCGCGCGCTGTTCACCAAGGCCGGGCTTGACCCGAACACACCGCCCAAGACGTGGGCCGAGGTCCGCGAGGCGGCCAAGAAGATCGCCGGGCTCGGCGCCGGATATGTCGGCTACGGCGAATACTCCGGCGGCAACACCGGTGGCTGGCACTTCACCCAGGCCATCTACGGCCGGGGCGGCAGCATGGTGACCGACGACGGAAAGAAGGCCGCGTTCAACTCGCCCGAGGGCAAGGCCGTGCTGCAGAACCTGCACGACATGCGCTGGGTCGACAACAGCATGGGCAACAAGCTCCTGGTCGGCTGGGAGTCGCTGATGATGGCGATGGGCAGCGGCAAGGTCGGCATGATGCTCGGCGCGCCCGACGTGGTCACCGACGTCGTCAACAAGTTCAAGGGCAGCGTCGCCGACTACGGCATCACCGGCTTCCCCGAGGCCAAGGCGTCGCTGAGCGGCGGCGAGGCGTACATGATCAACCCGAAGGCCACCCCCGCCGAGGCCAAGGCGGGACTGGAGTGGGTCGACTTCCGCTTCAACACCGCGGGCAAGGGCCGCTTCGACTTCGCCCGCGGCAAGACGCTCGGCAACCCCGTCGGCGTACCCGACAACGATGTCTACGGCGACTCGGCCACCGGCAAGGCGATCAAGCAGGACCGCACGGCGAACGCCACGCTGCCGGTCGCGAACTACCAGCCGTACGTGGATGCCGCCGCCACCATCCCGCCGAAGGCCGAGCCGGTGCACGCCCAGGAGCTGTACGCCATCCTCGACGTGGCCATGTCGGGCGTGCTGAGCCGCCAGGACGCCAACATCGACAGCCTGCTCTCCGACGCCGAGACCAAGGCCAACTCGATGCTGGCGACCAAGGGCTGACCTGAATGCGTGTCCTCAGGCGCAATCTGACGGCCTACGGGTTCCTGTGCGCGGCGCTGGCGTGCTTCGCGGTGTTCGCGTGGTACCCGATGATCAGGGAGTTCGTCCTCAGCTTCCAGAAGACCACCCTGGTCAACCCGCCCACCTGGGTGGGACTGGACAACTTCCTGACCGTCGTCCAGAACCCGTCGTTCGGCAAAGCGTGGCTGAACACCGTGGAGTTCACGGCACTCGCCCTGCTCTGCGGCTACGCCGTGCCGTTCGTCATGGCCCTGGTGCTCAACGAGTTGCGCCACGCCCGGGCCTACCTGCGGTTCGTGGTCTACCTGCCGGTCATGCTGCCGCCGATCGTCGCGGTGCTGCTGTTCAGGTGGTTCTTCGATCCCGGGCCCGGGCTGTTCAACCAGCTGCTCGACTTCTTCCACCTGCCGGCGCTGGCCTGGCTCGACTCCTCCTCGACCGCGCTGATCTCCCTGGTCATCGTCGCGACCTGGATGAACATGGGCAGCGCGACCCTGATCTACCTGGCCGCGCTGCAGAACATCCCGCCCGAGCTGTACGAGGCGGCCGAGCTCGACGGGGCCGGCATCTTCAAGCGGATCAGGCACGTCACCATCCCGCAGACCCGGCTGATCCTGCTGCTCATGCTGATGCTGCAGGTCGTGGCCACCATGCAGGTGTTCATCGAGCCGTACATGCTCACCGGCGGCGGCCCGGAGGACGCCACGATGACCGTCGCCTTTCAGATGTACCAGTTCGCGTTCACGCTCCAGGACTACGGCGCGGGCGGCGCGCTCGGCATGATGCTCATGATCGTGCTCCTCGCCTTCGCGGCCTTCCAGCTGCGCCTGACCAGGGAGGACAAGGCATGATCTCCGTCGGTGCCCGGGCGTCGACTACCGGGAGGCGACGGGAGAAGAGAGCGCCGAAGCGGATCGAGGTTCAGTTCAGGACCATCGTCTCGCCGCACCAGCTCAACAGCAGATGGGGGCGGCGCATCTACTGGACCGTCCTGATCGCGGTCGTCACCGGCTCCACCCTGGTCTTCGTCTTCCCGCTCTACTGGATGATCACCGGCGCCATGAAGACGGGCGAGGAGATCGCCCAGATGCCGCCGACCCTGTTCCCCGCCCACCCCACGTTCGACGCCTTCATCGAGGCGTGGGACCTGTTCGACATCGGCGTACTGCTGAAGAACACCGCCTTCTACGCGCTGGGCGCCTGGCTGTTCTCCATGGCCGTGGACGTCGCGGCGGCGTACGCGCTGTCGAAGCTGCGGCCCATGTTCGGGAACGTGGTGCTGGGCGCGATGCTGGCCACGCTGATGATCCCGCCGATGGTGGTGATCATCCCGTTGTACGTCACGATCGTCGACCTGCACCTGCTGAACAACGCCTGGGGCCTGTGGTTCCCCGCGGCGGCCAACGGCTTCAACATCTTCCTGCTCAAGCGCTTTTTCGACTCCATCCCACGGGAACTGGTCGAGGCGGCCCAGATCGACGGCGCCGGACCGCTGCGGGTCCTGTGGTCGGTGATCCTGCCGATCTCCCGGCCGATCCTCGGCGTGGTCTCCATCTTCACCATCGTCACCGCCTTCAAGGACTTCCTGCTCCCGCTGCTGGTCATGACCGACAGCGAGAACATGACGGTCAGCGTCGGCCTGTCGCAGACCGCCGGCGCGGTGAGCCAGAACCAGATCATGGGCGGCCTGGTCATCTCCAGTATCCCGATGATCATCGTTTTCTTCATCTTCCAACGGCACATCATGGCGGGCCTCACCGCCGGGAGCATTAAGGGATAGCGCATGTCGCAAACGTGGTGGCGGGGGGCCGCGATCTACCAGGTCTACCTGCGCAGCTTCGCCGACGGCAACGGTGACGGCATCGGCGACCTCGCCGGGCTGCGCTCGCGCCTGCCGTACCTGAAGGATCTCGGCATCGACGCCATCTGGCTGAACCCGTGGTACCCGTCGCCGATGGCCGACGGCGGCTACGACGTGGCCGACTACCGGGGCATCGAGCCGGTGTTCGGCACGCTGGCCGAGGCGGAGACGTTCATCGAGGAGGCGCA
This sequence comes from Nonomuraea sp. NPDC052129, assembly GCF_040680095.1. Classification (NCBI taxonomy): domain Bacteria; kingdom Bacillati; phylum Actinomycetota; class Actinomycetes; order Streptosporangiales; family Streptosporangiaceae; genus Nonomuraea; species Nonomuraea sp. NPDC052129. The sequence continues at coordinate 8,089 of NZ_JBFAVX010000012.1, forward strand.
CGAACTCGACATCAAGGTCATCATCGACGTGGTGCCGAACCACAGCTCCACGGCGAGCGCCTGGTTCCAGGAGGCGCTGACCGACCGCGAGGCCAGGGACCGGTTCTGGTTCCGCGACGAGCCGAACGACTGGCAGTCGATCTTCGGCGGGCCCGCCTGGACACAGGTCGCCGACGGGCAGTGGTACCTACACCTCTTCGCTCCAGAACAGCCGGATTTCAACTGGGACAATCCGGCGGTCCACCGCGAGTTCGAGGACGTGCTGCGCTTCTGGTTCGAGCGCGGCGTCGACGGCTTCCGGATCGACTCGGCGGCCCTGCTGTTCAAGTCGGACACCTCCTACGAGGACCTCGACGAGGTGCACGAGGTCTACCGGCGCTGGCGCGAGGTCGCCGACGAGTACGGCGACCGAGTGCTGATCGGCGAGGTGTGGCTGCCCGACCAGGAACGCTTCACCCGCTACCTGCGCCCCGACGAGCTGCACACCGCCTTCAACTTTGACTTCCTGGCCTGCCCGTGGGAGCCCGCCGAGCTGCGCCGGGTCATCGACCTCACGCTGACCACGCACGCGCCGGTCGGCGCCCCGCCGACCTGGGTCCTGTCCAACCACGACGTCACCCGCCCGGTGACCAGGTACGGCCGGGCCGACACGACGTTCGCGCACGGCGGGCGCCTGCACGGCGTGCCCTCCGACCCGGAGCTCGGCCACCGCCGGGCCAGGGCGGCGGCCCTGCTGGCCATGGCGCTGCCCGGCAGCGTCTACGTCTACCAGGGCGAGGAGCTCGGTTTGCCGGAGGTCGAGGATCTGCCCGACGACCAGCGCCAGGACCCCATGTACCACCGCTCGGGCGGCACCAACCGGGGCAGGGACGGCTGCCGGGTGCCGCTCCCGTGGGCGGGCGACGAGCCGCCGTTCGGCTTCGGCGGTTTTCATACTTGGCTGCCGCAACCTGAGAGCTGGCGCAAGGTCACGGCGGAGGCCCAGTCGGCCGACCTCGGCTCGATGCTCAACCTCTACCGCACCGCGCTCGCCCACCGCCGCGACCTCCTCGGCGACGGCACGCTCAGGTGGCTCACGATGGGTCCGGACGTCCTGGCCTTCACCCGGGAGTCCGGCCTGACCTGCGTGTCCAACCTCGGCACGGCTCCCGTACCACTGCCACCGGGCCGGGTGCTTCTGACCAGCGGACCCTTGGAGGACGGCGCCCTGCCGTCCGACACGACCGTCTGGCTAACATCGCTGGCGTGAAACGCCTGCCGTCCAAGCCACCGGCCCACCTCGACCCCGATGCCCTGACCCTCTATGAGAAGATCATCGCGGGCCCACGCGGCACCTCGATGCTCGACGACGCGGGTGGACTGATCGGCCCGTTCAACGCGATGCTGCTCAGCCCGCCGGTGGGCGACGCGCTGCAGGAGCTCGGCGCGGCGATCCGCTACCGCTCCGTGCTGAGCGCCCGCGCCAGGGAGATCGCGATCCTGGTCGTGGCCGGCCACTGCGACAGCGCCTTCGAGCAGCGCGTACACGAGGAGATCGGGCGCGGCCTCGGCCTGACCGACGACGACCTCGCGGCACTGCGCACCGGCGCGCCGCTGGAACTGCCGGATCCGGAGGAGGCCGCGGTGCTCGGCGTCACCCGGGCGCTGGTGACACGGGCCGACCTCGACGACGCGGAGTACGCGCGGCTGGGGGAGCGCGTGGTGTTCGAGCTGACCACGTTGGTCGGCTACTACACCACGCTGGCACTCCAACTGCGTGTCTTCCGCGTCTAGGCCGTTGAGCCGTCCGAACCGTATGTTGAGATCAACGAAAGGGACAACATGCATCGAACGGCCACAACCTGCCTGACACTCGCTTTCGCCGCCATTACCGCCGTCCCCATCTTCGCCGCTCCGGCATCAGCCGCCGCTCCGACCGCGGCCGCGGCCGCGGTCGCGAAGCCGCCGAATGTACGCGCGTGCTTCGACGGGCAGTGCAAGATCACGATCACCAAGGCGGTGAGATTCCGCATCTCCAGCCGGTACGGCTTCACCCGGCTGTCCATCGCGCGAGTCGGTTCCGGCATGGTGAAGGTGCGGGGTACGGGGCCCGGCGTCTCCTCGACAGTAGTGCTCGGCTCGGGCGGCCGGGGGACGATCAACAACCTGTCGGTGAGGGTGTCGGTCACCCAGAAGTCGGCGACCGTCCGCCTCGCCCCACGCTGACCTGCTTCCACCGCACCGAACGTCGGCGAGGGTATCCGGTGCGCGGTGACACCGTGCTCCTTCAGTCGCCCGGCCATCACCCGGGCGCGACGCGGTCGTCTCCCACGTCCGCAGGCCGCTCACCCCTTGATCTGCTCGGCGATCTTCTCGTCGATGTAGTCGGCGAGCCGAATCTCAAGGACCGTGTACTCGCGAATCTCGCCGTTGTCCTCGTACGTCCTGATGCCGTCGCCGAAGCGGCGCCGCACCGCCTTCAGCGCCGGTCCGACCTCGTGGGAGGCCGCCAGAGCCGCGGGCGGCATACCCAGCAGCACCTCGAGCAGGAGGCCGCAGTCTTCCGTCTCGTCGTCCTCGTCGTGGACGACGAGGACGGCCCGGCGCCGGACCTCCGCGGCGATCGTGTCGGCGGTCTCCCGGAGGCCAATCGCCTGCAGGGTCACCTCCGCCTGGTGCCGGGTGTCCCGGTAGATCTTATCGTCCTCCAGCACGGCCAGCAGGGTTGGCGTCGCGGGCGCCGCGGCCGCACCGGCCCGCCTGAGGGCGTACATCAGCCGGTACTTGGTCGACTCATCACGGAACCAGTGCTCGGCGTCTTCCCGGGCCGGGAAGGGAAACGCGCGGAGCGCCGCATGCACCGCCGGGACCGCGGCAGCGCCCCGTTCACCCAAGGTGGCCGAGGCCAGCACACCGAGGAAGTTGCCGATCCCAGGCAGGCTCGCGATGAGCTCCTCCGTCGTGGACTCGTCCTCGCCGGTGAAATACGCCAGCAACCGCCCGGCAGAACCGCGGCAGTCATGACGAGCGAACATCTGGTAGAGGGCGGTGGTGGCTTTGTCCTCGTCGATCCCCGCCAGCGCGATCACTGCGGCCTCCCGGGCCGCCGGATCCGCACCGTTCACGATCAGGTCCGCCAGCGCGTTCGCCGCCGTCCCGTGCCAGGCCTCGTCGAGGTCACCCGAAACCAGTCCACGGACCGCTGCCACGCTCGCCGCGCCGTCGTCCCAGTGGTGGCGGATATCGTCGAGCAGGGTCTCCACGTCACCACCCTCCATCACCCGGGAGGGGCGGCCGACGCGTTGCGGCACGAGCCCGGCATGGCCTGACCAGTGGAGAACGTGAACCTGGCCGCCGCGCCCGCCGATCAGCCAGCACCGCCCGTCCGGCGTACCGGCCACATGGGTCAGCTCCCGGGGGCCAGAGGGCGTGGGGGGCGTGAAGCGGCCGACGGGCCCACGGCCGTGCAGCCGCCAGAGCGCGGCCGTCCCATCCTGGGAAACCGACATCACCAGGTCCGTGCCGGTGGCGAGCGCCAACGCCCGGACGCGGCCGCCATGCGCCTGAACGCGCCCAAGGCAGTGCCCCGAGCGGGCATCCCACCACGACAGCGAACCGTCCCGCCCGCCGAGCACCACCAGCGGCCGGTCCGGGTGCGCCGCGATCGCCGCCGGCCGGGCGGGCGGGGCGAACGCGGTCACGGCCGCCCCGGTCTCCGCGTCGAGAACGACCACCCGGCCGCGACGCGGGGACACCACGAGCCGCCACCGGTCGCAACAGCGCGTCAGCCGCTGGTCCGCTGCATCGCCGCCGAAGGCCCACACGAGCCCGGCGTCGCCGTAGGTCTCCCCAGAAGGCCGCCGCCAGGCCCTGATCAGGCCCTCGTCACTGCTCACGACGATCAGGCCGGAGGCGGTGCGTCCCAATGCCATCGGGGAGTTCGACTTGATGCTGCCGGAGAGGGGGCCGAAGACGCCCAGCCAGCTAAGGTCTCCACACTGCCTGAGCACCGCCTCTCGGTCCGAGGACGTGAGGAGCCGTCCGCCGTCCCAGGGGAGCTGCCGCCATTCCAGGGCCTCGGCGTTCACCGTCCATAGCGAGGCCGATGGGCCTGTGGTCAGTAACTTGGGCTGCCTGGCGTTGCCGATGAACGCGGCGCTGTTCACAGGTCCGCCTTGCAGCCCTCCCACATAGGCGGTCAGCAGGCCATGGCGCAGATCCCACAGCCGGATCTCGCCGGAGCGCGCGCCGGTCGCCCCCATCTTTCCGTCCGGGGAGACCGCGACCGCGGTGACGGCATCGACGTGCTCCTCCGACACTCCGATGTAAAGATCATCTTCGTTGGGCATCCCCAACGGGTAGCACGTTTCCGGTGTGCCCGGCGAGTCACGGCCGTGGTGTTCGAGCTGACCACGCTGTTCGGCTACTACACCACGCTGGCGCTCCAGCTGCGTGTCTTCCACGTCTAGGCGTTCTTCGCGTCACTACCCTTGGTAGCTGATCAGTCACATCAGGTCGCTTGACCTGACGGAGACCACCGAAAGGGACACCATGCATCGGATGGCCACAACCTGCCTGGCATTCGCCGCCACCGCCCTCGCCGCCGTCGTCGTCTCCGGCGCGTCCGTCGCCGCGGCTTCGGCTTCGGCCGCGACCTCGGCGGGGAAGACGCACGACGTCAGCGCGTGCTTCGACGGGAAGTGCAAGATCACCATCACCAAGCCGGTGAGCTTCCCCGTCTCCAGCACCCTTGGCTTCACCACGCTGTCGATCGCGCGCATCGGCTACACCGTAGAGGTCAAGGGCACGGGGCCCGGCGTCTCTTCGTCCACACAGCTGAGCGCGGGCGGCAACGGCTCGGTCGGCGCGCTGACCGTACGAGTGCTGTCGATCACCCAGAACTCGGCGACCGTCCGCCTCGCACCCTCACCCCGCTGACCACTCGCGCCCGGCCATGCGTCAGGCAGGGGCCGGGACGCAACCGGAAACTACCGGAACCACTGGAGAGTCACTGGAACCATTCGGCTAGGCACCAAGTTTCGGGCAGGTCTGGGGAGTTCTCCCGAGCGGATCGGAGAGCATCCATGAGGCTCGGCACCGGAGACCGCAGGGGCGTCGGGGGACGTTCACACGCCGCGGTCCTCAGGTCATTTCCGGAATGCCCGGAAGGGGATTGCACGTGCCTCAACCATGCTCACGCCAGACCGCGGGGGCCATCGCCCTGACGCTGGCCGCCTCCGGCAGCGCGGTGGTGATCCAGCCGCTGGCCCCGGCCCCGGCCATAGCCGCAAGGGTGAACGCCACCTGCGCCAACACGGCCACCGACGCCAGGACCATCCAGGCCGCCATCGACGCCTCCAAGGAGGGCGACGAGGTCGTGTTCAAGGGGCCGTGCCTGATCAACAGGACCATCACCCTGCGCGGCCGCCGGACGTACCGGGGCGACGCCAAGGCCGGAACGGTGATCAAGCAGGCAGACGGCGCGAACCTGCCCGCCATGCTGGCCTCGGAGTCCTGGGTCACCGACCAGGCGTACAGCTCCGACCCCGTACGCATCGAGCGGCTGACACTGGACGGCAACCGCGACCACAACACCGGCACCGTGGGCCTGATGCTGCGCTCGTGGGACAGCCGGATCTATGACGTGGACATCCTCGGCACACCCAGCGACGGCATCCGCGTCAGCAACCCCTCCAAGAACGGCACCCGGCTCCGCAACACCATGGTCAACAGCGTGATCAGCGACGTCTACATAGAGCGGGCGGGCGGTTCCGGCCTCAAGGTGGTCGACCCCGGCAACGCCGTGACCGACTGGACGTTCCAGCGCTCATGGATCGGCTTCAGCGGGGAGAGCGGCGTCGACGCGGAGAACTCGGCCGGGTGGACGTTCAGTGACCTGCACCTGTACGCGACGCCGAAGCACGCCATCGACGCCCACCGCTGCTTCGGCACCTCCATCCGCGACAACTACATCGAGGACTTCGGCACGAAGGCCACCGCGAGGCAGACCTATTACGGCATCCGCTGCGATCTCCAGGGCGAAGCAGCCACCACGATCTCCAACAACCGCATCCACAAATTCGGCAACATGGCCCAGTCGAGGACGACACAGCAGGACGCTCGCTTCGTCTTCCTCGCCCTCGACGATGTGAACTACGGCAAAGGACACGCCGCCGTGACGGGCAACACCATCCTCGGCCACGGCACCAGACAGGAGACCGGCCTGCTGTTCAGGAGGGGCAGGGGTAACGCGCTGTCCATCGCGTCGACCGGCAACCTGGTCGACAACGTCGGCATCCCACGCTCGATCGGCTCCGGGGTACGGGTCACCAGCGGTTACTGACCAGCTCGCCTCCAGGGTTCGCTCAGGAGACAGTAAGACCGATGCGTTGTAGCCAGGCGTTGATGTCGTCGTCGGCGTGCTCGACTTCTTCACCCTGGACCGCCAGTCCCTCGGCGAAGGTCGCGCCAGGGCAGGAGGCTGTGTAGTCCCGTGCGGTGGTGCCCAGGCCGCTCATGGCGTGGGTCGTGAAGGGAACGACGATCTTGCCGGAGAGATCGAGCTTCTCGGCGAACGTCATCATGATCATGGGCGCGCGCACGTTCCAGATGGGGCTGCCCAGCAGCACCGTGTCGTAGCCGTCCAGGTCGGGCAGCGTGCCCTTGATGGCGGGGCGGACGTCGGCCTCCTGCTCGCGGACGTTGCGCCGGACGGTCGCGTCGTAGTCCGCCGGATAAGGGTCGGTGGCCTCGATCCGGTACACGTCGCAGTCGATGAGAGCGCGGATCTTGCCGGCCATTACTTCGGTGTTGCCGACCTTGAGCGTGGTGCGCCCGCCGTAGTAGTAGTTCTCACCCGGGCGGGAGAAGTAGGCGAGCAGCACCTTGCTCCGTGCCTTGCCGGTCGCGGGCGTGCTCGGCGATGTCTGCCGGCCGTTGCGGGTGTCGTCATTCTTCGCGGCTGAGCAGCTGGTGAGGTGGGGTACGGTCACGGCCGTGATTCCTGTCAGCAGCGCGGCGCGCAGAAAGGTGCGCCGTGCCGCGGTGGTGGGGTTCTGCCGAGTCACAGATGGGCCCTTCGCGGACGGAGCTGGCGGCGGAGGCGAGTGGGGCAAGCGACAGCAAGCGGGGTAGAAGTTGGCGACGCCGATCGCCTTGGCGTGGCCCTCGCGGTTGAGGGCTTCCATGGCGCGCCACTGGCCGTAGACGTCGCCGAAGGGCTGGTGCATCAGGTACAGGTCGAGGTAGTTCAGGCCCAGCTTGCTCAGGGACGTCTCGAAGGCGCGGCGGGTGTTCTCCTGGGCGGGGGCGTCCTGGACCCACAGCTTGGTGGTGACGAACAGCTCCTCGCGTGCGATGCCACTGCTCTTGATCGCCTGCCCGACGGCCTCCTCCGTGCTGCTACTTCTCGTGCTTCTCGACGATGGCCTTGAGCTGGGTGAGGCCGCCCATGCCGCTGGGCCATCCCGCGTAGAAGGCGATGTGGGTGAGGGCCTCGACGAGCTCTTCCCGGGTGAGCCCGTTGTCCAGGCCCAGGCGCAGGTGGCTCGCCAGCTGGTCGGGGCGCGAGGTGGCGGCCAGGACCGCGACGGTGATCAAGCTACGGTCCCGCGGGGAGAGGCCCTGTCGTTTCCAGACGTCGCCGAACAGGACGTCGTCGGTCAGCTGGACCATCTTCGGTGCGAAGTCACCGAGCAGCTTTTGGGCGGGCGACGGCTCGGCAGACGACATATCGACTCCTGATCTGTGGCGGGCGGAAAGACCGGCGTGACCGGTGACCGGACGGAGAGCCGGTGTCTTCGCCCTTCACCTTCGCTCAGATCGCGTCGATGTGGCAGGGCGGGCTCTTCAGGGTAATGACACGGCCCCCCTCACGACTGCGCCGCAGGTGACAAGCTGACGAGGTCAACCTTGGGTTGACCAATGCCATTCGTCAACCTATGGTTGACGAATGGCGCACACCAGTCGTCCGCGTTCCGGAATAACGTCCTGGCAGGGCCCCTCATGAGTGACCGGCACCCGGTCCTCTCCGTAGTGCTCCGTTTCGCCCTCGTCACCTTGATCCTGGTCGCCGTGGTGATCGGAGCGCTGTGACCAAGTGGACGCCCTGGCGGTCACCGCCGGCCCGCATGAGGTCAGGCCAGTGCGCGTACGGTCACGAGGGCGACCACCAGCACCAGGACCAGAACGTCGACGGAGATCATCGTGACCGGGTCGGCGACCCGGACCCGGCTGACGATCGCGCCGATCATCAGCACGATCAGGCCGATGGACGCGGCCACGCCGAGCATCGGAATCGCAAGTCCGGCGAGGAGACCGACGCCACCCGCCGCTTCACAGACACCGACCACGCGCCACAACTGCGGCCGGACACCCAGATGATCGCGAATGGCCAGCGACCGCGGAACGCTCAGCGCCTTCAATCCACCCGTCACGATGAACAGCGGGCCGAGCAGTAGCGACAGGACGATGGTCGCGGTGAGCATTGGAGTTCTCCAGGAATCAGCGGGTCTGTCCTGACCACTGTCGATCATCGACCCCGACGCGGACAACCTTGGCGAAAGTTCCAGGCATTTCGAAATGGGCCGATCGCCGACCATGTCTGGATAGCGTCCTTCTCGCTTGATCATCCACACGCAGGGGGAACGCATGCGAAGAACGTCGATGCACATCGGTGCACTGGCGCTGGCGAGCACGATGGCCGTGGCCTCGGTCTCACCAGCGGCCTGGGCGGAGGCGAAGCGCGCCACGGCGGCGGTGAGCGCCGACCGTACCGTATGGCTGAACCCCGGTCAGACGTTGAGGGCCGGCGACTCCGTACGCTCATCCGACGGCGCCTATCTCCTGCAGCAGCAGGAGGACGGCAACCTGGTCCTGTACCGGGGCAAGACGCCGCTGTGGAGCAGCCAGACCGGCGACAGTCCCGGCGCGTTCGCCGCCATGCAGAGCGACGGCAATCTGGTCGTCTACCGGGGGAGGACGCCCCTGTGGGCGTCCAACACCGGAGACAGTCCAGGTGCCCGCCTCGCGGTGCAGGACGACGGCAACCTGGTGATCTACGACGGCAAGACGCCGGTGTGGAACCGCCATGCCACGATCAGCGTGCTCGCACCGGGCTACGCGCTCAAGCCGAACCAGTACGTCCGCTCCCGCAACGGCGACTACCAGCTCGTCCAGCAGGAGGACGGCAATCTGGTGCTCTACCGCGCCCGCCGGGCCCTGTGGAGCTCCAAGACGGGAGGCAACCCCGGGGCCGTCACCCAGATGCAGAAAGACGGAAATCTGGTCGTCTACCTGGGCAAGACGCCGCTGTGGAACTCCGAGACCGGCAAGAACCCCGGGGCGCGACTCGAAATGCAGGATGACGGCAATGTCGTCATCTACGACGGCAGAACGCCGCTCTGGTCTACGAAGACGGGCCGGTAGCCCGGATCACCGCCGGAAAGCGTCGGCGTTGTCAGCGACCCACTCGGCGTAGGTGCGCGGGGGGCGGCCGAGGATCCGCTCCACCTCGCCCGTGATCGGTACGGGCTTCCCGATGCTGTCCGCGAAGTAGCTCAGCAAGGAGTCGGCCTGCTCCCTGGGCACTCCGTGCGCCACCATCGCCTGCGCGGCCATCTCCGGGCTGATCTCCTCGTACCGCAGCGGCCGGCCCACCACCGAGCCAATGATCTCCACCTGCTCCGCGAAGGACAGCCCCTGCGGCCCGGTCAGCGTCGGCGCCTGGCCCAGCAGTTCGTCGCCGAGCAGTGCCCGTAGGGCGACGGCGGCGATGTCCGCCTCGTGGATCGGCGAGGTACGGGCCTGGGCGTACGGTCCGCGGACCACGTCTCCGGCCTGGAGCTGGGGCGTCCAGCGCAAGGAGTTCGCGGCGAAGGCGCCGGGGCGCAGATGCGTCCATTCCGGGACGGCGGCCTCCACCGCCGCCTCAAGCTCCCGGTGGATCGCGGCGTTGCTGCCCTCCTCCGGGTTCTGCTCCTCGGCGACGACCAGGGCCGAGACGGTGACGACCCGCCGTACCTCGGCCGTCCTGGCCGCCTCCAGCAGGGCGACGGAGCCGCCCGAGATGTTCAGGACGAGGGCGGTCACGCCGTCGAAGTCGGGCTTGGCGCTGTCGCAGGCCTCGACTCCCTCAGGGAAGCGGGCCGTCTCGGGGGTACGGGTCAGGGCGCGTACCTTCACACCCTTGGCTGCCAGCTCGGCGACGAGCGGACGGCCGATGTTGCCGGTGGCTCCGGATACCAGAATCATGCGGTTCCTCTTTCCAGGTGGGAGAGTTTGTCGGGGTTGGTCACGGCGTAGATGCCGCATACCTCAGTCCCGTCGGGGACGAGGTCGAGAACGATGACCGCGAACGTGGTGTCACCGGACAGCAGCAGCGCCGACGGATCGCCGTTGACCGTCCGGAAGCGGATGTTGAGATCATCGACAGGATGCCGGGTCGCGTTGCCGACGATCAGACGGGCGATCTTGTCCCGCCCGTGGAGCGGCCGCAGCCCGGCGGCCCGTGCCTTGCCCCCGCCGTCGGCCCACATGACCACGTCCGGCGCCAGGACCCGCATGAGCGCGTCGAGGTCACCGCCGGCCACGGCCGCGATGAACCGCTCCGTCACTTCCTGGCGGATCCGCGGGTCGGCCTGGTAACGCGGGCGGCGGGCGTGCACATGTTCGCGGGCGCGGTGAGCGAGCTGGCGGATCGCCGTCGGGCTGCGGTTCAGGATGCCGGCGATCTCGGTGTGGGCGTACCCGAATACCTCATTCAGGACGAACACCGCCCGCTCCAGCGGGGTGAGCGTCTCCAGCACCACGAGCAGCGCCATCGACACCGACTCGGCCCGCACCGCCGGATCCACGGCATCCGGCTGCTGGGTGATGAGCGGTTCGGGCAACCAAGGGCCGACGTAGTCCTCCCGGCGCCGGCTGATGCTCTCCTGCCGGGCCAGCGCCCGATTGACGGCGATCCGCACCAGGTACGCGCGCGGATTGAGGATCTCCTCGCCCGCCTCGCTCCTGGGCGCCCAGGCCAGCCAGGTCTCCTGCAGCACGTCCTCGGTGTCGGCAACGCTGCCCAGCATGTTGTAGACGATCGAGAACAGCAGCTCGCGATAACCTGTGAAGACGCTTGTCGCCTGTTCGCTCATTGTGCGCTCCTCCCTTCCGGGCCACGGGGTCATCAATGGAGAGCCGCGCCGCACCCTGGAGTGTGACCCGTTCCCCGCGAATGTGACCGGCATCTCACTGGAAGAATTTCGCCCGGCATGTACAGAACACGCGGACGGCTCCGACTCCCTCATGAGCGGCGCGAGACGAGCGCCGGAATGTGGGAGGCAGTGAGATGAGCAAGGTCACCTGTGACATCGCGATGTCCCTCGACGGCTTCGTAGCAGGGCCGAACCAGAGCCTGGAGAAACCGCTCGGCGAGGGCGCGGAGGAGCGCCTGCACCGGTGGATGTTCGACGAGCCCGAGGCCCACGCGGCCGTGATCGAGGGCATCACCGCGGCGGGGGCCTTCATCATGGGCCGCAACATGTTCGGCCCGAGTCGGGACGCCTGGGACATGGACTGGAAGGGCTGGTGGGGCGATGAGCCGCCGTACCACGCACCGGTCTTCGTCCTCACCCACCACCCGCGCGAGCCGTTGCCGATGCAGGGCGGCACGGTGTTCAACTTCGTCACTGAGGGGATCGAGGCGGCCCTGGCGCAGGCCCGCGAGGCCGCCGGAGACCGCGACGTGGCCATCGCGGGCGGCGCGCAGACGGTGAATCAGTACCTGGCAGCGGGGCTCATCGACGAGCTGCGCCTGCACGTCGCGCCGGTGATCCTCGGCAGGGGAGAGCGGCTGTTCGACGGCGTCGGGGACACCAACCTCGAACCGGCCGGCGAGGTGTCGGGCACCGGTCTGGTCACACACCTGACATATCGCGTGCTCCGGTAGCGGCGGAACTTGCATCCGGTACTTAGGTCCAGGTTTACCGTCGAGGTATGACACACCAGGACATAGCCCTTGGCCAGCAGTGGGTCCCCTCGGAGTGCACCCTGCCCACCGCCGAGCAGCCGCTGCGGGTGGCCGAGTTCGACGCGTTGTTCGCGGAGGTCGTGCGGGCAGTCTCGTCGGCGTGAACCCGCAGGTGGCTGGACGACCGATCATGAGAGGCTTTTTCGACGGCGACAGCACGGGCCGGGGCGTGGTGGCTGACGGGGGGCACGTATGTCGCATGAGATTCAGGAGCCGTTCCTGCTCACTGGGTCGGTCGCAGGGCGTGCCGGGGTCAACCACCAGACCCTGCGCACCGGGGAGCGAGGTGCGCAAGGCGGTCGCCGTCGAAATGGTGGCGGCGGGGGTTGAGCAGCAACCGAGCGGCCAGTTGCGGGCCCGGCTGGTCGTGAGGGTCCGGGACGAGACGACGAAGCGACGCCTCCACCGAGACCACCCAGCTCTACACCCTCCTCGCCGACGAAGTCGCCGACGCCGAGATCCGCGCCGCGCGGCACGCTGACTGGGTCGAAGACAACAACCACCCACATCGGAAAGACCAGTCACGATTAGCAACGCCCGCCGAGCTCACTAACGTGACTGGCCGCTTGGTTGCTGCTCAAGCCCCGAGGGTGGAAATGGCCTTCTCGATACGCCGCCGACGTGTCTCGGGCTTCTTCGCGGTCTCGATCGCACGCACGTGCTCGCGCTTGTGGCTGTACGCGAGATCGTCGTACGCGGCGCGGGCGACGGGGTCCTCGTCCAGGGCGCGGGCGAAGTCCTCTGGCTCGACAACGACGCGCGGCTCGGTGTCGAGCTCCAGTTCGACCTCGACCTCGTCGCCGATCGCAACACCCGCGGCCCGCCGGTTGGCATTGCTGAGGCCGAGCAAGTGGCGGCCGCGCAGGAGGGCGACCCGGCTCTTCCAGGAATGCCCGTTGACTGTGATCGTCACCGGCGGCCGCGTGCCCCCACCGAGCGCTGCTACCACCTCGGACGGAACTTCTAGACCCCGCATGGGCTCAGGTGGCTCAACGTAGGCCCGAAACTTCATGATCTTCTCCTGTTCGTCCTGCCGGTTCACCGCGGATCCCGCCCGCCCGGCTCCGATCGCCGCTCCCGCTTCTCGCTCCCGGGGTTACAGCCGTCCGGGACGGTAGTGCTCCCCGCTTCCCCGCACCCGGGGGCACAGCCCGTCCGGGACGGCAGCGGCACGCGCCCCGCCGTCCCGGACGGCTGTGAGACAAAGATCGCGGCTACTCCGCGTAGGGCTGGTCGGTTCCTTGGACGCTGTAGCCGAGACTCCAGATATAGCCGTCCGGGTCCGCGAAGGAGCCGCCGTACCCACCCCAAGGCAGAGCGCCGGCGGGCTTGAGGACCGTGGCGCCGGCCTTCTCGGCCTCCGCCATGATCTCGTCGACCCGCGTCTCACTGCGGACGACGTAGGTCAGAACCAGTCCGCTGAAGCCGCTGCCTTCCTGGTCCGTGCCCACCTGGTCGGCCAGGCCTTTGCGGCCGTAGAAGCCGACGGGCGAGGCTCCGTCTGATTCGAAGAACACGGAGATGCCGTAGTCGTTCTGGATCTTCCAGCCGAGCCCCTCGGTGTAGAACTGCTTGGCCCGGTCCATGTCCCGGACGCCAAGAAGGATCGAGCTGACGTGTGCCTTCATGTCTTACTCCTTGTTATGTGGTGCTGGGTGATATGTGCAGGCAGGGCCCGGGACGTCACCCCGGCGCGTTTGTTCGCCGGTGAGACTGGTCGCGAGCGCGATGCTCACTGGTCCTGCAGGAGGCCGAGGTCGTTGCCGTCGGCATCGGCAATGGTGGCCACCAGGCGGCCGCCGCCGACGTCGGTGACGTCCTGCCGCAGAACGGCCCCGGTGGCGAGGAGGCGCCGCAGGGTCTGCTGGATGTTCTCGACCTTCCAGTAGCAGACTGGTCTCGCCACACCCTGCCGATGCCCGCGGGGGTTCAAGCCGATCTCCTGATCGCCGGTCCGGTAGCCGACGTAGTAGACCTCGTCCACGTAGGGCTCGACCCCGATGAGCGGGGTGAACACCTCTTTGGCCTTGGTTAGGTCACTGACCGGGTAGATGATCATCTTCGCGGTCGGCACGATGTCTCCGCTCTCCTTGTCGTCGTTGAACACTTGTCGCCGTGTGTGAACAACGGTATGGATCGCGGTGCGCCAGCGATGAGACCAGAACGCGCCACGAACGGATCCGAATCCGCCAATGCCGGCCCTAGGGTGCTAGGCGTGACAAAAGGGTCTATGCCCCCCCATGTGGTGCGTCTTGTCCTCGAAGCGGCGAGAACCGCAGGTGTCTCTGAGGAGGAGCTCAAGCGTCTCCCCGGAGTAGGTGTCCTCGACCAGGAGGGCATCCGCGTGCCGACGAAGATGCTGACGCGTGTCTGGGAGATCTCCTCCGCCGCATTCGCCGAGGCAGGGGGTGCCCCCCGGGTCGCCCGGCTGTGGACTCCCGGCCGGTTCCACGTCTGGGACTACGTCATCAAGTCCTCGACCGACCTGACCGAGGCATTCGAACTCGCGGCACAGCACATTCCCGCCATCACCGACCCCCACAGCGCGTTCATCGTCCAGCAAGACCCGGCGGGCCGCCTGACCGTTGCCACCCGGCCGGTCTCCACCTTCGGCCGCGTCGGCGAACTGATCGGCGAGTTCGTCCTGGGCCTGCTGATCCAGCAGGCCGGCACCGCGCTGGGCCGCCCAGTCACGCCCGTCGCCATCACCGTCGCCGGTGAGCCACCGCGATCGCGCAGCGATCTCCTCGACATGTACGGTACGACGGACGTCCAGTTCAACGCGCCGGTCTCATCGGTTGCCTTCTCCGCCCCCGACGCGACCGCGCCGCTGCCCGGCGCCGACCCCGCCCTGGCGGCCATCGTGCGTGACCATGCTGTCCATACGGTCGCCAACGCCAGGCTGATCCTGGGCTGGCTGGACAAGGTGCACGCCGAGATCGCCGCGAGCTTCGCAGACGGACCGCCGGCGCTCGACAGGGTCGCCAAGCGGATGGCCATGAGCTCCCGCACCTTTCAGCGCAGGCTGCACGAGGAGGGCACCAGCTGGCGCGAGGAGGTGGAGAAGGTCCGCGAGGCCGAGGCCACCCGCCTTCTCCGCGACACCGGACTCACCATCGACACGATCGCCGCCCGCGTCGGCTACATCGACGTGCGAGCGCTGCGCCGCGCCTTCCACCGCTGGTACGGCCGCACCCCCGCCGACTTCCGCCGCGAACGGAACTGACCCTTCGATGTGTTCACCTTCGTCACCGCCGGGACCGAGGCGGCTCCGGCCCACGCTCGCACTATTCCCGGGCCGCACCCTCTGGCCAGATCACGACCACCTTCACCCCGCGCGTCCTGGCCTCGGCGACCGCCTCAGCCGTCCCGCCTGCCCCGGTCCCCGGCCGGCCATCCCAGACGGCGACTATCTCGTCCACAGATCCGAGCATGGCTTCATTGGCCGCCTCGTACGCACCCCTGTTCGCGTGATCGAAATCCATGACGCGGACCAGCTTCGCGACGTCCATCAGCCGGTCGAACTGCTCGGCGTGGTCCGCCTTCACCTTGGCCTGTCGGTAATCGCGCGACGGGAGGACCACTTCGAGTGTCCCGCCAGCTGCCAAGACGGCGTCGGCGAACAGCGAGTCGGCGCCGCGAGCGATGCAGGACACGCCCGTCAGGTCGTCGCCCACCTGCGCGAGGTGCTCGCGAATCGCTGCGAACACGAGGGAACTCGTGCTTTCAGTCAGGTTCATGTGGCCGGTCACGCCGATCCGCATAGCCATACCCTTCACGTCAGGTGATCCCTAGCGGCCAGTGTGTCGCGGATCTGCTGGCTCAGGCCCGCCGCCGCAGGATCATCGCGAGTCTTGACCTCAAGGTAGAACTCGCGGAGTTGCACGCGCACTCGATCTGACTGGACCTGTCCGGCTGTATCCGTCGCGGCGCTGCCTACGGAGACGGCCTCATCGAGGTCCCCGTTGATCAGGTGCGCGAAAGCCAGCCCTACCTGATCGAGGGCGAGGCTGCGCATGCTCGAACGCTGGCGCAGTTGACAGGCTCGACTGATGTAGGTGAGGGCGTCGGCCGCATACTGGCTTTTCTGCTGGGACAGGTCCAGGTAGCGACCGCCGGTTACTCCGGCGAGTTCGGCAGCGTCAAAGTAGGCGATCCATTCCGGATCTGGGTCGTCCGATCGGATCTCTGTGAATGCGACTTCGGCGGCGTCGGTCGCACGACGGAAAGCCTCGGGCCTGCCCATCTTCGCGTACGCCCACGCCTCTCGCGTGTGCAGCATGGCGCGCAGTCGCGGTGTCGCAGTGGTACGAACACCGTCAAGCGCGAGACGCACCAGCTCAAGCGCATCCTGCGGCCGTTCGAGGTAGAGCAGTTGGCGGGCCATGGACGCGAGGATGCTCGCACCGAACGGCCGGTCCCCGGTCGGCTTAGCTGCCTGGAGGCCGAGCGTGTAGTACTTCTGGGCCGCGGTCTGCATACCGCAGTCCCAAGACATCGTCGCGGCGAGTTTCGAGAGTTGCGCCATCACGTGGAACAGCCGCAACGTGATCTCGCGCGGATGGTGGTCCCTAAGGAGGTCCGCAACTTCGTTCAGTTGGCCGACCACGGCCTTACGGGCGTGCCCGCCGCCGTGGGAGTCGTCCCAGGTGCGGAACATGTTGGTGCTCTTCTCAAGCTGTTCGACCTCGTCTGCGCCGATTCGCCCGCTCTGGGACGTCGTCACGGGCTCGCTCCCGGTCCTGGAAAGCCAGCGCTGCACGGGGTCCACAAGCGGGAGGCCCGCTGTTATCGCGAGTGCCTTTACGGCTTGGCGGCGGTCAAGCATGAGATCGCTTCTGGTGATGTCGTAGATAGCATCCGCTGTCGGTCCTGGTTCCCAAATCCAAGGTAGGGCAGGTGAGGTGACCGTCACGGCTCCAGAGTCGTTGTCGCTCTCGTCGAGCAGAACCAGCGGAGATTCCGGGGCCTCGAACAGCTTAGCTTCCGATATCTCGAACGCCCGGCAATAAACCATCGGGTACGGGTCTTTCGGCCGGTTCTTGCCCGCCTCGTGATCTTTGATTCGGCGGAGGACTGAGCCGAATTCGGGCAGCACAATGTCTTTGTCGGCCACTTGGAACATGTGCGCCGCCAGCTGCTTCTGGGACCAGCCCCGCATGCGTCGTTCGTTGCGAATGCGCGCCGCCCAAGGGGGCAGCCTGTCGTCTCCGACTTGGGTCATGCCATCGCACCTTCGTTGCAGAGGGTGACATGCTTGCCACTCTCAGTGTCCCTCAATCGCACCTATCGCAGAGGCTCAAAGCAGCGCTGTGATGAACACGTGCAACGGGACGCAACGGAGGACCGCAGCCTGATAGTCGATAAAGGCGGGTTGGTCGGAAAAGCAATGACCGACGACGAGCTAATCGCGCTCCATCGCGATGCCAGCCAGAGCGTCCGAGACGCCATGGCGCAGGCGGCGGTCCTGGAGGATTTGAGAGGCCGCCAGCTCTCGGTGTTGTGCAGCACCTATCCCGGGTGGGACATCGGCTTCGAGCGCGACCCGACCGGCCGGATGTGGTGGACAGCCGAGCTGCGCAAGGTGGTCACCGTCGAAATGGTGGCGGCGGGGGTTGTGCAGTGCGTCCGGCAGCCGGACGCGATCGCGCTCGCGGCGACGCTGGCTTGGCAGTCGGCTCTCGTGCACAACTGCCGAGCACACAACATGTTCGGCACATGAACTGCCCGGCCCGCCGCGTCGCCCCCGTCGTGGCGGGCCAGGTTGGTGGCCCCGTGACTCGTTGGTTCGCAGTCCCGAAGGCTGCGACCGGAGGAACGCTGCGGGGCCGCCTCCAATACGTCCGGTGGAGCGCAGTCTCCGGGCGAGGCGGGGCCGCGCTGAGCCGTCTAGCGCGGCCCCTGCCCCTCATCCGGGACATGGGTCATCAAAGTCCCTCCCGGAAGTGGTTAACCGCCGGGGGTGCGGGGGCCGGCAGGCCCCCGCCGAATGGCGAAGCCCCCAAGAAGACAGCCCGAGCGAAGAGCGAGGACCTTGCTGGTAAATGGGGGGCGTCAGCCCCCGGCAGCACAGCCCGAAGCCCAAAGCGCGAAGCGCCCCATAGGGGAGGTCATTGCCTTCAGGCGGATTCGCGGACGACCAGCTCAGTGGGCAGGATGATGGGTTCGGCGGAGCCGCCTGTGAACAAGCCCAGCAGCAATCGCACCATGGCTGCCGCCTGTTCGGGCACCGGGTGTCGCACCGTGGTCAGCGGGGGTTCGGTGTATTTGGCGGCCTCTATGTCGTCGAAGCCCACCACGGCCACGTCGTCCGGCACGCGTCGGCCGGCCAACCGGAGTGACTGTAGAGCGCCTACCGCCATCAGGTCGTTCGCCACGAAGACGGCGTCCAGACTTGGGTCGTCGCCCAGCAGTTGGCGCATGGCCACCGCGCCGGACTGCCGGGTGAAGTCGCCCACCGCGACGATGGAGCGGCGGTCGGAGTCGCGCAGGATGTTGCGGTAGCCCGTGAGGCGGTCCTGGCCGCCGATCATGTCCTGGGGGCCGGCGATCGTGGCGATTCTGCGTCTGCCCGCCTCGACCAGATGGCGGACCGCCGCCTCGGCGCCGCCGACGTTGTCGTTGTCGACGTACGGGATGTTGACGGGTACGGCGGGTCTGCCGTACGAGACGACCGGGACGCGCAGGCGGGACAGTGCGGTGGGGAGGGGGTCGGCGCCGTGCATGGAGATGAGCATGACGCCGTCCACGTGGCCGCCCGCGATGTAGCGCTCCACTCGCGCATGGCTCTTGGGGGAGGAGGCCAGCATGAGGACGACCTGCTTGTCGGCCGCCTCCAGCTCGACGCTGGCCGAGCGGATGGCCGTGGCGAACAGCGGGTCCTCGGAGAACACCCTGGTCGGCGGTTCGGAGACGACCAAGGCGACGGAGTCGGTGCGCTGGGTGACCAGGCTGCGCGCCGCCGGGTTGGGCAGGTAGCCCAGCTCGTCGATGGCGCGCAGGACGGCGTCGCGGATGTGCGGCGCCACCGTCGTCTGCCCGTTGACGACCCGGGACGCGGTGGCGCGCGAGACCCCCGCGCGGGCGGCGACCGCCTCCAACGTCGGCCGCCTCACGACCGCACCACCGTCTCGGCGCGGACGCCGACCGAATCCACGGTCGGCCGCACCGTCTCAGCGAGGAAGTTCGCCATGTGGGAGAGCACGGAAGGAATCTACAGGCCGTTCCTGCGGATCACGCCCCGCTACCACAGCGCACTGTCCTTGGGTACCCGAGCCGGCGCTTTCAGGCCGGGTCGTGGCGCAGGCGCTCGACCATCTCGGCCGCCCTCGCCCGCCAGATCGGCTCCTCGACCTGGTCGAGACAGAGCCGGAAGTAGTGCAGCGCCTCGTCGGGTCGGCCCTGCTTCAGGCTGACCTCGCCTCGCGCGTAGAACGTCATCCCCTGGCCGTGGCCGTCGCCCGCCTGAGCGAACATGGCCGCGCACCGGTCGAGCGTCGTGGCGGCGAGCTCGTACCGGCCCAGCTCGGAGTACGCCTGGCCGAGCCTGCGCAGCGCCATCCGCTCGCCGGTGCCCCAGCCCAGCTCGCGGCTGGCCTCGATGCTCGCCTCGTAGTGCCCGATCGCGGTCTCGACCTCGCCCAGCTCGAAGTGCGCGATGCCGAGCACGCGGCGGAACCTGATCGCGAAGTCGGCGAAGCGCGGGTCGGCCGCCAGCTCCAGGCCGCGCCGGCAGGTCGCTATCGCCAGGTCGTACTCGGACCGGTCGAGGTGGATCCCTGAGGTCGTGACCAGCGCGCTGATCAGCCCGTTGGTGTCCCCGTACGCCTCGAAGAGCGGCAAGGAGCGGGTGACGAGCGTGAGAGCGCTTTCGTGCCGGCCGGAGATCAGCTCGCAGATGGCCAGCGTGGCCAGCGCGTACGCGACCGCGTGCCGGTCGCCCGCGCCCTCGAAGTAGTCGATCAGCAGTCGCAGCTCGGGCTCGGCGAGCGCGGTCCGGCGGCGGTCGGTGAGGATGTCGGCCCTGACCAGGCGGATCAGCATGGTCGTATGGGTGTCGCCGGTCCGTTCGGCGACGTTCTCCAGCAGGCCGATCGCCTCGGCGAAGAAGCCGTGCGCCACGAGGAACGGCGCCAGCCGCTGGGCGAGTTCGGCGGCGGTGACGGGCTCGGCCAGTGCGACGGCGTCGGCCAGCGTCTTGCGCTCGGCGTGCAGCCACGCCCGCTGCCAGCCGCCGTCCACCCGCGCGGACTCCACGGGTGGCGGCACGCTGTCCATGGGCGGCCTCATGGGCGGGGGGTACTCCAGCGCCGCCGCGCGTAATCGGGCCAGGCACTCCTCGACGAACCCCAGGAGCGCGGCGGCCCGTCCGGCCGGGCTCTCCTCTGCCTCCGCGCGCTCGCGGGCGAAGGCGCGCAGCAGGTCGTGCATGCGGTAACGGGGCTGGCCGCTCTCGTCCACCTCGTTCGCCGTGACCAGCCCGGCCAGCGCCAGCGTCTCGACCGCGGATTCCGCCTCGCGCCGCGGTACGCCCATCAGCGCCGCCACGCTCCAGTCCGCGGCGCTCTCCAGCCCGGCCAGCCCCAGCAGGCGGAAGGCGCGGCGCGCGGGCGCGGACAGCACCTCGTAACTCGCCACGAAGTGGGCCCGCACGTTCTGGCCGCCGAGCGCCAGCTCGTCGAGCGGCGCTCCGGTGACGGCCAGTCGCGCGGCGAGGTCCCTCAGCGACCAGGCGGGCCTGGCGGCCAGGCGGGCGCCGGCGATCCTGACGGCCAGCGGCAGCCGCCCGCAGGCGTGCAGGATGGCTCGCGCCGCGTCGGGTTCGTCCCGTACGCGCGAGCCGCCCGCCACGCTCTCCAGCAGTTCCCGGGCCTCGCGCTCCGGTGGCACGCCCAGAGAGACCGCGACCGCGCCGGGCAGGGCGATGAGCGGACCCCTGCTCGTCACCAGTACGGCGCAGCGTGGCGTACCCGGGAGCAGTGGCGCCACCTGGAGCCCGTCGGCGGCGTCGTCGAGCACCACGAGCACGGCCTTGTCGGCGAGCAGCGACCGGTAGAGCGCGGCCCGCTCGGCCACCGTGTCGGGGATCGAGTCGCCCTCGACGCGCAAGGCCCGCAGCAACTCCGCCAGCAGCGCGCCGGGCTCCTGCGGCGCCGGCGAGGCGCCGGAGAGCCGCAGGTAGAGCTGGCCGTCGGGGAAGTCCTCGCGCAGCAGGTGCGCGGCATGTACGGCCAGGGTGCTCTTGCCGACTCCCGGAGGTCCCGTGACGGTGACGATCGGGAGGGCGGTGGGCGTGATCTCGGGCCGCAGGAGCGTGGTGATGGCGGTCAGTTCCTCGGACCGGCCCACGAAGTCGGCGATGTCGGCCGGCAGCTGGCAGATCGCGCCCCGCTGCTCCGGTCTGTTCGCGGACGGCGTGCCGGACAGGACGGCGGCCTGGAGCAGCCGCAGCTCGGGTCCTGGCTCGATGCCCAGCTCGGTGACCAGCGTCTCGCGGGCCTGCCGGTAGGTCTCCAGCGCCTCGGCCCGCCGGCCGGAGCGCGCCAGCGCCAGCATGAGCTGCTGCCAGGCCCGCTCGCGCAGTGGTTGCTCGGCCACGAACACGCGTAACGCGCCGATCACCTCATCGTGCATGCCCAGCTGGAGTCGCAGGTCGGCCCAGTCGGCGCGGACGTCGGCCAGCCGCTCCTCCAGCTCGGTCAGCCGGGGGGTCATGGCGTTGCCCAGCGAGGCGTCCTCGGCGGGCCGGCCGCGCCACAGGGCCAGGGCGTGTTCCAGCCGCCGGGCGGCCGACGCGGGGTCGGATTCGACCCGGGCCCGCCGTACCTCGTCCTCGAACAGGAGCAGGTCGAGCTCATCGGGCGCGGCCTCGAAGAGGTAGCCCGCGCCGCTGGTGTGCAGCCGGGCCTCCGGCTGCAGCGCCCTGCGCAACTGGGCCACGTACGTCTGGAGGTTGGCCACGGCGGACGGGGGCGGGTCGTCCCAGACGGCGGCTATGAGGCGGTCGCGGGAGACGGTCGTGTTGACGTTGAGCAGCACGGTGGCCAGGACGGCGCGCTGCCTGCCGCTCAGACGGATGTGGCGCCCGGTCGCGTGACGTGCGCGAACGGGACCGAGGACGCCGAAGATGGCATCAGCCAACGGGCTCCGCTCCCTGCTGTAACCATTTTGTGGCGATTGTATGGGGACTTAACAGATTTGTTCCCATGAACGAGCAGAGGATTTCGGCTAGCCACTAAGGACGCGGCCGACCATCCGCGCGTACATCCGGCCCGGACTCGGCGACCTGGCCAGGAAGCCGGGCAGCATCGGCAGCCCGACGGCGAACGGTTCCAGCCGCTCGTACAGCGTGTCGGCGTCGGCGGGACGGTTGCCCGGCGTCTTCTCCAGCAGCCCGGCCAGGAGCGCGCCCAGCGCGTCCGGCAGGCCCGGGATCGCGGGCGGCCGCTCCTTGACCTGCTTCTCGAAGACCACGTAGTCGGTCGGCCCGGTGAACAGCTGCCGCCCCGTCAGCATCTCGTGCAGCACACAGCCGAGCGCGTAGAGGTCGCTGCGCGGCTCGGCGACCCCGTGCTGGATCTGCTCGGGAGCCATGTACGCGGGCGTGCCGAGTATCTGGCCGATCCTGGTGAACGTGGTGACGTCGGCGTCGCGCAGCAGGGCCAGGCCGAAGTCGAGCACCTTCACGCTGCCGTCGGGGCAGAGCATCAGGTTGGTCGGCTTGAGGTCACGATGGCAGATCGACAGGGCGTGGGCGGCCGACAGGACCGCGCACGCCTGTGCCGCGATGGCGGCGGCCCACGGCACGGGCAGCGGGCCGTGCTCGCTGACCACGTCGGCCACCGTGACGCCCTCGATGAACTGCATCACCTGGTAGAGACGCTGTTCGTGGGCGCCGAAGTCGTAGAGCACCGGCGCGCCCGGATGCTCCAGCCGGGCCAGGATGCGGGCTTCGCGGATGAAGCGGCGTTCGAGCTCCTCGTCGGGGCCGCCCGGCAGGTGGAGCAGCTTCACCGCCACCCGGCGATCGAGATGACGATCATGACCCGCGTAGACGGCGCCCATGCCGCCCTGGCCAAGCGGGAGATGGTCGAGCACATAGCGGTCACCGATGACCATTTGCCCCTCCCAGCCCCGCCTTTTCCCGGAAAAAGCTACACCGTCAGGACTGCGGACGCAGGTGGCCGTCGGTCAGGCCGTCGAGGCCGAGGCGGATCAGCGCCTGGCCGAGGGCCGAGGTCTCGCGCAAGGCGTCTTCGAGCACGGCCAGCTGCCGGAAGGCTTCGCCGTAGGACTTCTGGTCCTTGAGCGACAGGCGGGGCAGGCGGGTGCGGCGCACGTCGAAGCGGCTGGAGCCGGTGGTCGCGCGCCCGCCGGCCGCCCGCAGGTGGCCGGCCAGGAAATCGGGGTCGAGCCGGCGCGCGTCGACCCGGTAGAGCGTCAGATGCGGGCCGAGCACGCAGCCGCCCTCGGTCATCACCCGCACGCTGGAATAGGACGCCACCACGTCGCCCGGCTGGATCGGGACGAGCCCCTGCTGCGCCGGAGCCCGGCCGGAGGCGGCGCCACCGCCGGTCACGTCGTCGGCGGTGAGCATCGGCAGGTCGCCGCCGCCGGTCGCCATCTTGGGCGGCGCCTGCAGCGTGGTCAGCAGACCCTCCTTGATCAGGTCGCCGACCGTGGTGACGGGCTGGTCGAGCGGCTCGTCGAGCACCTTGAGATCGGGCGGGGTGGCCGCCGCGGCCAGGAACCGGTCGCGCGCCTCGGTGAAGGCCCGGCCGAGGTCGTCGCGGCGCTGGTGGCGGGCCGGGGTCATGTCCACCTCATCGGCCAGCAGGTCGATGATGCGTACGGTCTGGTCGGAACGCTCGTCGAGGTAGGCCCGCCACGCGGGATCGACGATGGACAGATCGGCCGTGGCGTCGACGATCAGCACGTCGGACGGCGGGCGCTCGCCCGCGGCCGGGCGGCGCAGCAGCCACAGGTCGGAGCCCGTCAGCGCGATCACGGCGCGCAGGGCGCCGGCGCGCAGCAGGTTGGCCCGGATCCGCCGCCCCGCCTTGCGGCTGGCCGCGGCCGGGGGCATCAGCACGGCCACCATGCCGCCGGGCCTGACATGGGTGAGGCAGTGCTGGACCCAGGCCAGCTCCGGCTCCCCGCGCGGCGGCAGGCCGTACTCCCATCGGGGGTCGCCGGTCAGCTCCTCGTAGCCCCAGGCCCGCTCGTTGAACGGCGGGTCGCAGACGACCGCGTCGGCCTTCACGCCGGCGAAGCCGTCGTGGCGCATCGAGTCGCCGGGCACGACCTCCGCCTCGGCGCCGCGCAGCCGCAGCCGCGCGGCGGTGATGATCGCCGAGGTCTCGCTGAGGTCCTGGCCGAGCACCTTGACCGCGCCGGAGTTGAGCAGGAGCGTGCCGACGCCGCAGGCGGGGTCGAGGATCGTCGCGTCGTCGGTGCGGACCAGCCCGACCATCAGCTCGGCCACGTCGTCACGCGTGACGGACAGCTGCCTGGAGTGCGCCTCCAGGTAGCGCTCACAGAGGAATTCGTAGGCGGTGAGCGGATCGTGCTGCTCGGCCAGCTCGGACACCAGCCCGGCCAGCTCGGGCTCCAGCTTGCTATCGCCCGTGGTCAGCAGCACACCGGCCTGCGCGACCAACTCGCCCAGCCGCAAATCGCCGGCGGCTTTCAGGCGTTGCCACACGCGATCACCCAGCGAGACCTGGTAGGACTTCCCATAGCGCCGCAACCATGACTCGACCTGGCGCAGCGAGAACAACGGTTGATTGGCGGTGCCGCCGATGGGCAGTGGGAAGTCGTCGTGGCGGCGGCGCCAGTTGCTCACCGCGGCCCGCCCGACACCGGCGAGCCGGGCTATGTCCCCGGCGTTCACGGTCGGGTCGTGGGTCATGGAGCCCACAGTAGTTCACAAGAGTCTTCAGTGCATCTGCTTGTGAAGTCTTTCAACCAATGATTTACTGCTGGGTATGAAGCACAACATCCGCTATGCCGCCGGATCAGACGTGGGCCGCCGCAGGGAGCAGAACGAGGATTCCGGCTACGCGAGTGGCCGATTGCTCGTGGTGGCCGACGGGATGGGCGGACACGCGGCCGGCGAGCTGGCGAGCTCGGCCGCGATCGCGGTCATGCGCGAGCTGGATGCCACGCTTCCCGAGACGGGCTCGGACCTGGAGGCGGCCCTGGAGGGCGCCGTGCACGAGGCGGCCCGCAGGCTGGTGGAGCTGGCCGACATCGACCCCGCGCGCAGGGGGATGGGGACCACCGTGACCGCCATGCTGTGGGACGGTTACCGGTTCGCCCTTGCTCATCTTGGTGACTCCCGCGGATACCTGCTGCGCGATGGTGCTCTCTACCAGATGACCAAGGATCACACACTTGTGCAGTCCATGGTGGACGAAGGACGGATAACAGAGGATCAAGCGGCCGTGCACCCGCGCCGGTCGATGGTGCTGCGCGTGCTGGGCAGCGAGGGCAGGGCGGAGCCCGACATGGCGCTGCGCGAGTCCGAGCCGGATGATCGCTACCTCCTCTGTTCGGACGGGCTGACGACCGTGCTCGGGCCCGAGGTCCTGCACGAGGTGCTGACCACGGTGACAGACCCGGCGGCGGCCGTCCAGCGGTTGATCGACCTGGCCAACGAGGGCGGCTCACCCGACAACGTGACCGTGATCGTCGCCGACGTGGTGGCGCCGGGCGCGGGCGACGAGCAGATCTTCCGGGTGGGCGCGGGGGCCTGAAAACGATCTCACCTTGGTACGGAGCCTCAGGAGTCACACCAGCCACATAGCCGAAATTTCGGCTCATAGGTTGACACTTTCCCATTGTTCGGCGCGCAAGCGGGATGCCGCTATTACAGTCCATCCTGATCTGCCGGTTTTTCTGGGAGGAGTGGGCTCTGGACCCGATCGCGGAAAATCTGCTGAAAGAGGTGCGTGGGGAAGTCGGCTACCGCGAGAAGGGCGGCCAGCTCACCAAGTTCGGGCAGTGGTACGCGGATCGCGTCAAGGACCCGCAATACCGGGACGCGCCGTGGTGCGACATGTTCATCGCCTGGGCGGCCGACAAGGCCGGGGTCGGTGACTACGTCGGCCAGTTCGCCTGGACCCCCTCGCACGCGTCCTGGTTCATGAAGCAGCGCGCCTGGTCCCAGCAGCCCGAGCCCGGAGCCCTTGTCTTCTTCGACTGGGGCGGCGGCAAGAGCTACAAGGGCATCGACCACGTCGGCATCGTCGAGCGGGTCGACGGCAAGAAGATCCACACGATCGAGGCCAACGTCGACCACGTCTGGCTCAAGCGAAAGTTCCGTGACACGGACAAGGTCGTGGGCTACGGCTTACCCCGCCTGGTGAAGGCCAACGCCACGCTGAACGAGATCCGGACCACCGAGCAGCCGCTGGCCCGCCAGCCGGAGCCGGTGTCGCAGGGATCGCCGATGGACGTCCTGGGGTCCCCGCTGGCCCTGCTCACCATGATGGTGCTCACCACTGTCGTGGTCTCCTTCCGCCTCGCGGGCCGCCGTCGCGGCAGCCACACCAAGGTGGAGACGCGCGCCGCCGCCGTCGAGAAGAAGACCATCGAGAAGAAGACCATCGAGAAGAAGGCCATCGAGAAGAAGACCGTCGGGAAGAAGACCGGCGAGAAGAAGACCGTCGGGAAGAAGACGAGGTCCGCCAGCTACGCGGAGGCACCGCCCGAGCCGGTCCGGGTGGGTGGTCCGCCCGACCCGGACGCGACTCCCGCTCCGGCCAGAACACTCGTGGCCGCCCACCGATCCACCACCCGCCGCAATCCGTACGAGCGGCCCTGACCAGCACAAGCCGCTGACAACCTCCCGAAACCAGAACCCGGCCCTGTTCGCATGCCGGATCGCTACCCGCCTGAAACCTTGGGATTTAGTAGGACGTCCTAGTATCTTGTAATAGGACCCCTCACAAAGGAGTGATCAGGCGTGCACGTTCCGGCGAACCCTGTCCGTTTCGTGACCGCCGCGGCGCTGTACGACGGCCATGACGCGGCGATCAACATCATGCGGCGGATCCTCCAGTCGCAGGGGGCGGAGGTCATCCATCTCGGGCACAACCGATCGGTGGACGAGATCGTCACCGCCGCCGTCCAGGAGGATGTCCAGGGTGTGGCGATCAGCTCCTACCAGGGCGGTCACGTGGAGTTCTTCACCTACCTGGTGGATCTGCTGCGCGAGCGCGGCGCCGGGCACGTGAAGGTCTACGGCGGTGGCGGTGGCGTCATCGTCCAGGACGAGATCGACCTGCTGCACTCCCGTGGCGTCACCCGCATCTTCTCGCCGGAGGACGGCCAGCGGTACGGCCTGCCCGGCATGATCAACAAGCTGATCGAGGAGTGCGACGTCGAGCTGGACGGCGTTCCCTCGGCCGAGGCCGTCGGCTCCGGCGACCAGGCGGCCCTGGCCAGGGCGATCACCCTGATCGAGTCGGGCCGCGCCCCGGCCGAGCTCCTGGACGGCCTGCGCGCCGCTCCCGGCTCGGGCGACAACCGCGCTCCCGTGCTCGGCATCACCGGTACGGGCGGTTCCGGGAAGTCCTCGCTCACCGACGAGCTCGTACACCGCTTGCGCGTGGACAACGACGACAAGCTGCGCGTCGCCATCATCGCGATCGACCCGACCCGCAGGCGCGGCGGGGGAGCGCTGCTCGGCGACCGCATCCGGATGAACAGCCTCGGCCCCCAGACCTACTTCCGCTCGCTGGCCACGAGGGGCGCCGCCAACGAGGTCCCCGTCTGCCTCGACGACGTGATCGCCGCCTGCCGGGCCGCCGGATACGACCTGGTCATCGTGGAGACCCCGGGCATCGGGCAGGGCGACGCCGGGATCGTGCCGCATGTGGACGTGCCCATCTATGTCATGACCCCGGAGTTCGGCGCGGCCTCCCAGCTGGAGAAGATCGACATGCTCGACTTCGCCGAGGCCGTCGTGATCAACAAGTACGAGCGGCGCGGCGCCGAGGACGCCCTGCGCGACGTCCGCCGCCAGATGGTGCGTAACCGCGCGGCCTTCGGGGTGGCGCCCGACGACATGCCGGTGTTCGGCACGATCGCCGCCCGCTACAACGACGCCGGTGTCACGGCGCTCTATCACCACCTGAAGGCGCAGCTGGCGGACAAGGGCCTACGGGCCGGGCCGGGCCTGCTGGCACCGGTGCGCGGCCGTACGTCCCAGGTGGCCGCCGCGATCGTCCCCCCGGCGCGCGTCCGCTACCTGGCCGAGATCGCCGAGACCGTCCGCGACTACCACGCGGAGACGCTCGCCCAGGCGGAGGTGGCCCGTCGCCGCCAGCAGCTCACGGCCGTCCAGGCACTCCTGGGCAGTGGCGCAGAGGGCGCGGCCGACGACAGGCTGGCCGAGCTCGCAGCCGGGGCCGAGCGGGAGCTGAGCGACGAGAGCCGCGCGCTCCTCGACGACTGGCCCGCCACCAGGGAGCAGTACTCCGCCGACGAGCTGGTCGTGAAGGTACGCGACCGGGAGATCCACACCCCCCTCTGGCGCGAGACCCTCTCGGGCAACCGCATCCCCCGCGTGGCCCTGCCCCGCTACACCGACCACGGCGAGCTCCTCAGGTTCCTGCGCGGCGAGAACCTGCCGGGCCGGTTCCCGTTCACCGCCGGGGTGTTCGCGTTCAAGCGGGACGACGAGGACCCCACCAGGATGTTCGCCGGAGAGGGCGACCCGTTCCGCACCAACAGGCGCTTCAAGCTGCTGTCCGAGGGCCAGCCCGCGACCAGGCTGTCCACCGCGTTCGACTCGGTGACCCTGTACGGCCACGACCCGGATCTGCGGCCCGACATCTACGGCAAGGTGGGCACGTCCGGCGTGTCCATCGCGACGCTGGACGACATGAAGGTGCTCTACGACGGGTTCGACCTGACGAGCCCCAGCACCTCGGTGTCGATGACGATCAACGGCCCGGCTCCGACGATCCTCGCCTTCTTCCTCAACGCCGCGATCGACCAGACCCTCGACCGGTTCGAGGCCGAACACGGGCGCCGGCCGTCCGCGGAGGAGGAGCGCGAGCTGCGCGCACGGACCCTCGCCACCGTCAGGGGGACCGTGCAGGCGGACATCCTCAAGGAGGACCAGGGCCAGAACACCTGCATCTTCTCCACGGAGTTCTCGCTGCGGATGATGGCCGACATCCAGCAGTGGTTCACCCTGAACAGCGTCCGCAACTTCTACTCGGTGTCGATCTCCGGCTACCACATCGCCGAGGCCGGGGCCAATCCGATCAGCCAGCTCGCCTTCACCCTGGCCAACGGCTTCACCTATGTGGAGGCGTACCTGGCGAGGGGGATGCGGATCGACGACTTCGCGCCGAACCTGTCGTTCTTCTTCTCCAACGGCATGGACCCCGAGTACAGCGTGCTCGGGCGGGTGGCCCGCCGCGTCTGGGCGGTCGCGATGCGGGAGAAGTACGGCGCGGCGGAGCGCTCGCAGAAGCTGAAGTACCACATCCAGACCTCGGGCCGGTCCCTGCACGCCCAGGAGATGGACTTCAACGACATCCGCACCACGCTGCAGGCGCTGATCGCCATCTACGACAACTGCAACAGCCTGCACACCAACGCCTTCGACGAGGCCGTGACCACGCCGTCGGCCGACTCGGTGCGCCGGGCGATGGCGATCCAGCTCATCATCAACCGCGAATGGGGCCTGGCCCGCAACGAGAACCCGCTCCAAGGCTCGTTCATCATCGACGAGCTCACCGACCTGGTGGAGGAGGCGGTGCTGCAGGAGTTCGAGCGGCTGTCGGACCGGGGCGGCGTGCTGGGCGCCATGGAGACCGGCTACCAGCGGGGCAGGATCCAGGACGAGTCGATGCTGTACGAGTCGCGCAAGCACGACGGCTCGCTGCCCATCATCGGTGTCAACACCTTCCGCAACCCGCGCGGCGACGAGCCCCACGAGAAGAAGGTGGAGCTCGCCAGGGGGACCGAGGAGGAGAAGCGGTCCCAGCTCGACCGCCTGCACGCCTTCCATGACCGCAACCGGGCCGAGGCCCCCGTGGCGCTGGCCCGGTTGCGGGACGTCGCCATGACCGATGGCAACGCCTTCGAGGTGTTGATGGAGGCGGCCCGCGTCTGCTCGCTCGGCCAGATCACGGACGCGCTGTTCGAGGCCGGGGGACAGTACCGCCGCAACGTCTGAACCGGCCCAACGTTCTGAACCGGCCCAACGTTCTGAACCGGCGCACCGTGCTGAGTCAGCAGTACTTGGCGCCGTCGAACGTGCGGACGCCCCTGGGCACCGTGCTCCAGATGGTCCCCTTCGGGGCCACGGAGTGGCAGCCGCCATCGGAGCCGTGCGCCCAGACGATCTTCATGTTCATCCAGCGGCCGCACCCGTTGTAGGCGTAACCGGTCTTGTGGACAGTGCCGGTCTTCTGCCAGACGCTCACGCAGGACGGGACCTTGCCCAGCGCGCTGGCCTGTGCGGGGGCGGCGGCCACCAGGCCGGCGGACGCGGCTCCGGCGATGACCAGGGCGGCGACCGACTTGCGGAGGGTGATGTTCATTGTCGTGTTCCTCTCTCGATGTGCTCGATGTGCTCGATGAGAGGAAGGTAGGTCCGCGGGTGTTGAGGATCTGTTGAGGTTCTGTGGGGTCCCGTGGGCGTCGATAGGATTGCGGGTCGGGGCACTATCGCTAACTGGAGGTATTCATGTCTGACGTCACTTTCAAGGGCAATCCGGTCACCGTGGGCGGGACGTTTCTGAAGCCCGGCGACCAGGCGCCCGCGTTCCAGCTGGTGGGCGGGGATCTCGCTGACACCACGCTGGCCGGGTTCGGCTCCGCGACCAAGGTGCTCAACATCTTCCCGAGCCTCGACACGGGCGTCTGCGCCGCCTCGGTGCGCCGCTTCAACGAGGTGGCCGCCGGACACCCCGGCGTCGCGGTGCTGTGCGTCTCGGCCGACCTGCCGTTCGCGCAGAAGCGGTTCTGCGCCGCCGAGGGGCTCGACAACGTGACCATGCTGTCGCTCATGCGGGGCCGCGAGTTCCTGCGCGACTACGGCGTGGCGCAGGAGAGCGGGCCGCTGGCCGGGCTGGCCGCCCGCGCGGTGGTCGTGCTCGACGGCGACAACCGCGTCATCTACTCCGAGCTGGTGCCCGAGATCACCCAGGAGCCGGACTACGAGGGCGCGCTGGGCGCACTCAAGTAGGCCGACCAGGCCGTCCGCCGGGCCGCCCCGGCGCTCGATCAGGCCGTCCGCCGGGCCGCCCTGGCGCTCGATCAGGCCGTACGCGGGGTCGCCCCCGGCGCTCGGTCAAGCCGCACACCGGTCCGCCCCCGGGTCTCAGTTCTTCCTGCCCACCCCGCAGAGGATGAGCGACGACTCGGGGCCGGCCGCAAGGTCGATCAGGTCGGCCTCGTCGGGGCGCCACTGCGGCAGCCAGGTCAGGCCCGGCTCGACCAGCTCGAGCCCCGCCCACAGCTCCTCGATCCGCCGGCGGGTACGCAGGGTCAGGGGAGCGCTGGCCCGGCGATAGACCTCTGTGCCCTTGCTGACGGCGGCGGCGCGGGCGTCGCTCGTGCCGTGGGACATGACGACATAGCTGCCGGGGGCCAGCGATTCGCGGATGGCGGCCATGATGCGCAGGGGGTCGTCGGCCTCGCCGATGAAGTGCATGATCGCGACGAGCAGGACGCCCACCGGCTGGTCGAAGTCCAACGCCCCCACCACGTCCGGATTTTTCAGCAGATCGTGGGGATCGCGGAGATCGCCGTCCACCACGGTGATCCCTTCGCTGCCCGCCAGCAGCGCCCTGGCATGGACCAGCACGACGGGGTCATGGTCGACATAGACCACCCGCGACTGCGGCGCGACCGCTCTGGCCACCTCATGGACGTTGCCCCGCGTCGGCAGGCCCGTGCCGATGTCGAGGAACTGGGTGACGCCGGCGCCGGCGAGGAAGCGTACGGCACGACCGAGGAAGGCCCGGTTGGCGCGGGCGGCGGTACGGACCTCGGGAGCCACCCGCAGCAGCCGTTCAGCGGCTCGCCGGTCGGCCGGGAAATGATCCTTCCCGCCGAGGTAGTAGTCGTACAGCCGGGCGACGTTGGGCGTGTTCGGGTCGAAGCCCAGCGATTCTCGCTCCACCCAACGATCCCCCGATCGAGAGTTAACGATCTTTTCTCGGGATTCTACGGATATGTGACCTGCCTTGGGGTGATATTCCCGCACGCTGGGCGTTACTTGCCTTTAGTCCCTTTTGTCGTGCGGGTGGCGGTCTAAGGTGCGAGTGTGAGCCTTGACGACACCGGTGCACCCGTCCCCGTTCCCTCGAACGTCCGGCGGATCGTGTCGCTGGTGCCTTCACTCACCGAGTCCGTGGCCGCGACCCTCCCCGAGGCGCTGGTCGGCGCGACCGACTGGTGCTCGCACCCGGCCGACCTGGACGTGGTCAGGGTGCGGGGGACCAAGAACCCCGATCTCGACGCCATCCGGCGGCTCGCCCCCGACGTGGTGCTCGCCAACGCCGAGGAGAACCGGCAGCCGGACGTCGACGCGTTGCGGGCGGCGGGCCTCGCGGTGTGGGTCACCAGGATCGAGACGGTGGACGAGGCGTTCAGGTCGCTCGACCGGATGTTCCGGTACGCCTGCCGCACCGGGCGGCCCGGCTGGCTCGACCGGGCGGAGTCGGTGTGGGCCGAGCCGGTGAAGGTGCGCCGGACGGCGATCATCCCGATCTGGCGGCGGCCGTGGATGGTGGTGGGACGCGACACGTTCACCGGCGACGTGCTCGCGCGGCTCGGGGTGGGCAACCTTTACGCCGGTCATGCCGAGCGCTATCCCAAGATCCCGCTGGCCGAGCTGGTGGCCCAGGGTGCCGACCTGGTGGTCCTGCCTGACGAGCCCTACGCGTTCAGCGCCGAGGACGGGCCGGAGTCGTTTCCCGGCCACCGGTGCGCGCTGGTGAGCGGACGCGATCTGACCTGGTACGGCCCCTCTCTCGTCCAGGCGCGCGACCGCCTCGTCACGAGCCTGGGCTGACCGAAGCCGGGCCGTCGACAGGCTGGGCCGACCAGCGGCGTCACACGACGACCGACCGGCGGCGTCACACGACGTTCGTCGTCGGGGGACTGGCGAAGGCGGCGTCCACGGCGGCGGGGGACAGCACGTGGTCGATGACGATCACCGCGGTCCCCACGATCCCCGCGCGGTCGCCCAGTGTGCTCGTCACGATCTCCAGGTTGCGGGTGGTGAACGGCAGGCTGCGGCGGTACACGCTCTCTCTGATGCCCGTCAGGTAGTGCTCCCTGGTCTCGGCCATGTCGCCGGCCAGCACCAGGACGGAGGGGTTGAGCAGGCTGACCGCCGTGGCGAGGACGATGCCGATCGTGCGGCCGGCCTCCTGGGTGAGGGCGATGGCCGTCGGGTCGCCGGCCTGGACCAGGCGGACGACCTCGCGGCTGGTCCCCCTGCCGAGGTCGGCGGCGAGCGCGTGGCCGCTGGCCAGCGAGGCGACGCAGCCCCGGGAGCCGCAGGTGCAGACGCGGTCGTCGCTGTCGCGCAGGCGGACGTGGCCGATGTTCCCGGCGGCGTCCTCGACGCCGCGGTAGATCCGGCCGTCGAGGATGATGCCGGTGCCAACGCCCGTGGAGACCTTGATGAGGATCAGCGACCGGCTCCGCCGCCAGGAGGACCACCACTCGCCGAAGGCCATCGCGTTGGCGTCGTTCTCGACCAGGACCGGCACGTCGAACGCCTCCCGCAGCGTCTCGCCGATCGGGTGGTCGTCCCAGCCGGGCATGAGGAACGACCTGATCACCCGGCCGGAGGCGTGGTCGACCGAGCCCGGCAGGTCCAGGCCGATGCCGCACACCTGGTCCGGCACTCGTCCCGAGCGGTCGAGCAGGCGCTGGAACGCCCGCTGTACCCAGGACAGGACGACCTTGGGGCCGCGGTCGATGCGGATCTCGGAGTGCTCCTCGACCAGTGGCCGGGCCGCGAGGTCGGTCAGCGCCACCCGCGCGTGGCCGGCGCCCAGGTCGGCCACCAGCACCAGGCGCTTCGTCGCGTCGATGTCGAGCACTGAGGGCGGTCGCCCGCCCCCGGAGATGGCGAAGCCGGACTCGTGGATGTATCCGGCCTCGATCAGCCGGTCCACCCGTTCGGTGATCGTCGAGCGGGACAGCCCGGTGTAGGCGATGAGTTCCTTGCGGGTGCGGCAGGTGCCATTGCGGATCAGCTGGAGGATCTGCCCTGCCGTCAGCATGGTTATCCCTTCTCCGCTCCCGCCGTGAGTCCTTCGGTCAGGAGCCGCTCGCCGGCGAAGAACACGATCACGATCGGCAGCGTCAGAACCACCGATCCTGCCATGAGAACCGTCGTCGGGATCTCGATACTGCCCGCGAGCTGGGAGAGCCCCAGCGAGACCGTCCAGCTCTCCCGTTTCTCGACGAGGAAGAGCAGGGCGAACAGGAACTCGTTCCAGGCGATCATGAACGCGTAGAGGCCGGTGGCCATGAGCGCGGGCTTGGACAGCGGGAGCACCACCCGCCAAATGGTCGACAGGCGCGTGCAGCCGTCGATCGCCGCGGCCTCCTCCACGCTCTGCGGCACAGTCTCGAAGTAATTTCGGAGCATGTATACCGTGACAGGAACCGTCTGTGCGATATAAACCAGGATCAATCCCAGCAAGGATCCGCGAAGTCCGAGCATCGTGAAGAGCACGAACAGCGGGATTGCCAGCACGATCGCCGGAAACAGGTACACGGCCAGGAACACGAAATGCACCTGCCGCCGCCCGAAAAACCGCAGTCTGGCCACAGCGTACGCGCCCGGGATCGAGATCAACAGCGTGACCGCCACCGAGGAGACCGCCACGATGGCGCTGTTGCGCATGAAGGTCAGGAAGCCCTGCCTGGTCAGCACGTTGGCGTAGGTGTTGAAGGTGAAGCTGCGCGGCCAGATCGAGCCGGGGTCCAGGATCAGCTCCTGGATGTCGCGGAAGGACAGTATCACCATGTAGACGAACGGGAACGCGGTGATCACGAACAGAAAGAGGATCACCAGCGGCTTCAGCACCCGGAACAACCCGCGCTCAAATCTATCCCTGGTCACGCTCACCTCCCGAGAAGAACCTCAGATACAGGGTCAGGAACACGACCAGGACGACCGCCAGCACGATCGCCTGGGCGGCCGAGGCGCCGATGTCGTCGCGCGCGGTCAGGAAGTTGTAGACCCGCACGCTCACCACCTCCGTGCCGGCCCCACCGCCGGTGAGCAGGTAGACGTCGTCGAACTTGGTGAAGGTGAACACGAACCGCAGCACCGACAGCAGCGCGATGATCCGCCAGAGCTGCGGCAGGATCACATGCCGGAAGCGCTGCGTCGGCGTGGCGCCGTCGACCACGGCCGCCTCGTCCAGCTCGGCCGGCAGTGCCTGCAGCCGGGCCAGGATGAACAGGAAGGCGAACGGGAAATACCGCCACGCCTCGAACGCGATCACGGTGAGCAGCGCCACCGGCACCTGGATGCCGAGAAAGCTGCCCTTGGCCTGGGTGAGGAAGGCGATGGGGGTGCTCAGCCAGGAGTTCACGATGCCGAACTGGGGGTTCAGCATCGTCTCCCACAGGAAGGCCACCGCCACCACCGGCGCCACGTACGGCACCAGGATCGAGGCCCTGACCAACGTGCGGCCCCGGAAGCGGTCGCGCAGCGCCAGGGCGGCCACCAGCCCGATCGCGATCGACAGCGCGGTGCCCACCACCGTGTAGACGAGCGTGTTGACCAGCGACGTCCAGAATCCCGGCTCGGACATGACGTAGCCGAAGTTGTCCAGCGTGTAGTGCCCGAAGACGCCCACCCGGCGGATGTTGATCAGCCGCGTGTCCTGGAACGCCAGCATGATCGCCCAGAGCAGCGGCAGCACCACCACGACCAGCGTGATGATCAGCGTGGGGGAGATCAGCGCCAGCCCCGCCCTGCCCTCCTGCTCCCGTAGTGTCCCGCCACGCCGTCCCGTCACTGCCGGATCCCGCGCTTGATGGTCTCCACGTCGGTCTTGGCCCGCACCGCCGCGGCCTGCGGGGTGAGCGAGCCGTCCACGACCGCGCTCAGCGCCTTGGGCACGGGCAGCTCGCCCATCGTGGCTCCGACCAGCTTGCCCTGCCCCTGGGGGATGCCCCAGCGGGCGAAGGTGTCAGGGCTCCGGCGCAGCGCGTCGAGCACCTCGGCCGGGTAGACGTCCGCGAGCGGCTTCTTGGCGTCGACCCCGGCGGGCAGCTTGTTCCACTTCTCCGCGAAGCCCTTCCGGATCGGGAACTTGCCCTCGGGTGCCATCCCGATCCACCGCTCGTAGCCCTCGTTCATCAGGTACGTGACGAACTGCGCGGCGGCATCCTTGGCGGCGTCCCGGGTGACGGCCCAGGAGACGATCTCCCCGTACTGGGCGGGTGTGCCGTCGGGGCCCTTCAGCGCCGTGACCACGCCGGTGTTCTTGGCCAGCCACTCGGGGTCGGTCCTGCACTCGGCGCAGCTGGGCTTCGCGTCGTTACGCAGCCCCGCCAGCTCGTCCAGGATGAACGACGACCAGATGGTCATCGCCGCCTTGCCGGCGAAGTAGGTGGCCCTGGTGGAGTCGACGTCCTGCTTGCCCTTGACCGAGTAGTCCTTCGCCAGCTTCGCGTAGTACGCGAACGCTTTCACGCACTGCGGGGAGGAAAGGGTGACATTTCCGGAATTGTCGACAAGCTGGCAGCCGTTGGCCAGCGCCACGTGCTCGAAGCTCTGCGCCGTGAACGAGTCCTTCGGCGCGATGGCCAGCGTGATGCCGGCGACCCCACCCGCGTTGAGCTTCGCGGCCGCCGCCTCCAGCGCCTCGTAGGTGTCGGGCCGCTCCAGCCCGGCCTTCTGGAACAGGTCCTTGCGGTAGAGGATCAGCTGTGCCCACGCGTCACTTGGTACGGCCAGCAGCTTCCCGCCCGCGCTGTCGAGCTCCAGGGCCCGCGCCGAGAAGCCGCTCCTGCCGAGCTTGTCGACGACCTGGCCCGGTGTCTCCGTGTCGAGCAGGTCGTTGGCCTCCAGTTCCCTGATGGAGGCCAGAGGGAGGGCTCCGATCACGTCGGGCAGGTCCCCCGCGGCCGCGGCAGACGTGATCACCTGGCTGAACTGGTCCTCGGCCACACCGACCAGCTTGACCTTGATGCCGGTCTTCTGGGTGAAGTCGGCGATGATCTGGTTCTGCACGGTCATGCGATCGTCGAGGTTCTCCTCGGTCCAGACCGTGATCTCGTTGGCGGCCTTCTTGCTGTCATCGCCACACGCGGCGGTCGAGGCCGCGGCCAGCAGCGCGATGGAGAGGACAGCGACTACCTTCTTCGGCATGGCGCGCTCCTACGTCCGGGGATATGCCGCACTTACCCCCATGCGAGAAGACGCAACTACGCAGGCGATTCCGAGATCCGTCTGTACTCCGTCCGTGTTCCGTCCCGGGCTTTCTGGCGCGTCGATCACGGAAAGCGATCTCCGGGCGGGTTATGTCGGTAAGATCGCTTACCGGAAGACCGTCGGAGAGAAACCCCTAATTCGCTAGTTGCCGGCGGTGGCCGTCATTTGACTTAAGGGTGTCGGGAGAGCAACTATGGTATAGAAACACCTACTAAACCTTTAAGTTGCGATTGATCATAAAGCGTAAGTGTGGGGAATGCGCGTCATCACCTTTGAAGAGCCAGGCCGTGTCCGCGTCAGCCTGGAGTCGCCCGCCGAGCTTGAACCGGGTTGCGTGCGGGTTCGCACGATCTACTCGGGCGTCTCCGCTGGCACCGAACTGACCGCCTATCGCGGCACAAATCCCTATCTCACCCGAAAGTGGGACACAGAGCAGCGGCTGTTCCTCGACGGCCAGACGCACGCCTACCCGCTGACCGGCTGGGGCTACCAGGAGGTCGGTGAGGTGGTGGAGGCCGCGCCCGATGTCACCGATCCGCCGGTCGGCCACCTGGTCTGGGGCGTCTGGGGTCACCGGGCCGAGGCTGTGGTGCCCGCCGAGAAGCTGGTCGGCCACGTGCTGCCGCCGGGTGCCGATCCGCTGAGCGGTGTCTTCGCCCGCGTGGGCGCCATCGCGCTCAACGCCGTGCACGCCGCCGACGTGCACCTGGGCGACCAGGTCGCGATCTTCGGGCAGGGCGTCATCGGCCTGCTGGCCACCCGCCTCGCCGTGCTGAGCGGCGCCCGGGTGGTGGCCGCCGACGCGATCCCCGCCCGCCTCGAACTCGCCAGGCGTTACGGCGCGACCGAGACGTTCGACATCGCGTCCGGCTCCGTTGCCGAGTTCGTCCGCAAGCGGATCGAGGGCGCCGACACCGCCATCGAGCTGAGCGGCAGCAACCTGGGCCTGCACGAGGCGATCAGGACCGTCCGCAAGGGCGGCCGGGTCGTGGCCGGCGGCTTCTACCAGGGCGAAGGCATCGGGCTGCGGCTGGGCGAGGAGTTCCACCACAACCAGGTGCAGCTCGTCTCCTCCCAGATCGGCGGCGTCGCCTCCTGGCTGGCCCACCGCTGGGACGTCGAACGCCTGCAGCGCACGTTCATGGACCTCATATACACGGGCGAGGTCGACGTGACCGGCCTGATCAGCCACGTCGTACCCGTCGGCAGCGCTCCCGAGGCCTTCGACCTGCTCGACAAGCACCCGTCCGAGGTGCTCCAGCTCGTCTTCGCCTTCGAGAAGGAGCCATCGCAAGAGGAGCCATCGCAAGAGGAGGAGTCACAGTGAAGCTCGCGGCACAGGAGCAGCTGCTGCCCGGCCGTTCCCTGCAGGAGAAGTTCGCGTTCGCGACCGAGGCCGGGTTCGACGCGATCGAGCTGCGCGGGAAGGGGGACTTCCACTTCGCCAACCGCCTGACCGAGCTCAAACGGGCGCTGGCTGACGGCGTGGTCATGCCGACGGTGTGCGTGGACATGCCGCACTTCATCGGCGACTTCGACCCCGCCAAGCGCACGGACGCGATCCAGCAGCTCAGATCGCAGCTCACCGTCATCGCCGAGCTCGGCGGCGTCGGGGTGATGACGCCCGCCTCCTGGGGCCAGTTCTCGCGCCGGCTGCCGCCGTTCGAGCCGCCGCGCAGCGCGGCGGAGGACCGCGAGGTGCTCACCGAGGCGCTGGGGGTGCTCGGCGAGCACGCGCAGCGCAACGGCGTGCTGATCATGCTGGAGCCGCTCAACCGCTACGAGAACCACATGGTCAACACCCTCGCCGATGCCGTGTCGTACTGCTCGATGGACTCCATCAAGGTCGTCGGCGACACCTACCACATGAACATCGAAGAGGACGATCCCTGCCGCTCGCTGATCGAGGCGGCCCCCTACCTCGCTCACATGCAGATCAGCGAGTCCAACCGGAACGAGCCCGGGACCGGCCATCTCGACTGGGGCGCGCAGCTGGCAACGCTCGACGCCCTCGGCTATGACGGCTACCTCGCGCTCGAATGCCGCCTGCGCGGCGAGCCCGAGATCGTCCTGCCGCAGACGGCTGCCTTCATCAGGAAGTTCCTGTGATCATCCGCGACGCCGTGCGCGTGCTGGTGGCCAACTGGGACGGCAGCTACACGGTTCCTTCCCGGCGTCTCTATCCCCACCAGTGGAGCTGGGACTCCGCCTTCGTCGCGATCGGCAACGCCCGCTGGTCCCCGCGCCGGGCCAGGTCGGAGCTGCTGGCCCTGTTCGGCTCGCAGTGGCGCGACGGCAGGGTGCCGCACATCGCGTTCAACCCCAGGGTGCCCGAGGGCGCCTACTTCCCCGGCCCCGAGTTCTGGCAGTCACGGGCCCCGTCCGGGTCGGCGACCTCCGGCATCGTGCAGCCGCCCGTGCACGCCCTGGCCGTCTGGCGGGTGCACCAGGCCGAGCCGGACCCGACCTTCCTGCGCCGGCTCTATCCCCGGCTGGTGGCGCAGCAGCAATACCTGCGCAACGCGCGGCGCTCTCCCGAGGGGCTGATCTCGATCGTGCACCCGTGGGAGTCGGGCATGGACAACAGCCCGGCCTGGGACGTCCCGCTGGCCGCCGTCGACGCGGGGTCCGTCGCGTTCACGCGCCGGGATCTGGACACCGTCAGCGCCGACGAGCGGCCCACCGACCTGGACTACGAGCGCTACATCGCGCTCGCCCGCGCCTACCGCGACACCGGCTACCGCCGGGCCGGCGCGTTCTGTGTCGAGGACCCGCTGTTCAACGCCGCGTACGGCGTGGCGGAGCTGACGCTGGCGGAGATCGCGAAGGTGTGCGGCGGCGACCCGGAGCCGCACCTGCGCGAGGCCGCCGCGGTCACCGCGGCCATGGTCGAGCATCTCTACGACGACGGCCTGTTCCATGCCCGCGACGTGCTCACCGGCTGCCCGATCCGCTCCAACAGCGCCGCCGGGCTGGTCCCGCTCATGCTGCCCGACCTGCCGCGCGACATCGTCAACGCGCTGATCGGCACGGCGCTCGACCGGTTCGGGCTGAAGGACGGCGTGCTGCCCAGCTTCGCGCCCGCCGCGCCGGAGTTCGACCCGGCGCGTTACTGGCGCGGGCCGAGCTGGATCAACCTGACCTGGCTGGTCTGGCAGGGCCTGCGAGACCGCCGCCCGGACCTGGCCGACCCGCTGGCCGACGGCATGATCAGGGCGGTCACCGAGTCCGGCTTCCGCGAGTACTTCGACCCGT
This sequence comes from Nonomuraea sp. NPDC052129, assembly GCF_040680095.1. Lineage (NCBI taxonomy): Bacteria > Bacillati > Actinomycetota > Actinomycetes > Streptosporangiales > Streptosporangiaceae > Nonomuraea > Nonomuraea sp. NPDC052129. The sequence goes on from NZ_JBFAVX010000012.1 coordinate 48,786, forward strand.
TCACCCTGCAGGGCCACGGCTGCCGCGACTTCAGCTGGTCAGCCGCGCTCATCCTCGACGTGGTCGCGGAGCACGGCCTGGACGGTATGCCTCCTACGGGCGGCGAGATCGGCCAGGAGCTGGGGGGCGTCGGCGAAACCGACGACATCGGTGATCAGGTGCTCGCGTAGCAGGTCGCCCCGCCGCCGGAGCAGCGCGATCGTCTCGTACGACAGCCGCTCCCGGTCCCAGGCGTGGGCCAGCCCGCGCGGCACCCGGCCGATCTGGGCGCAGCGCAGCGACAGGCCGTTGTGGTGGAACTCCTCACCCAGCCGCACCTCGTCGGCGCCGTCGGTGTAGAAGGCCAGGTCGATCACCGTGCCCTGCGGCCTGAGCAGCTTCAGCGCCAGAGCGAGGGCGCGGGGCCTGCCGCGGCACTGGAAGACCACGTCAGCGCCGCGGTCGCTGGGCGCGTGCCGCCAGCGCCGCTTCAGCTCGATGGCCGGGTCTTCGTCGAAGGCCAGGGTCCCGGCGCCGAGCGCCTCGGCGATGTCCAGCCTGGCCGGGGTCTCGTCCACGACCACCACCTCCGCCGCGCCGTACGAGAGGGCGAAGGAGGCGGTCAGCAGGCCGACCACGCCCGCGCCGACGACGGCCACGCGCCGCCCGCGTACCCCGTCACCCAGGTCCGCGACACCGGGACCGTGCAGGTCGGTGGCCGCGTGCAGCAGCCCGTTCGCGCAGATCGGCCCCATGTGGGCGACGAAGACGCCGAGCATCGGGTCGAGGTCGCCGGGCAGCTCCACGAATCGGTCGTTCATCGGGTCGGCCACGTAGCCGGTGCGGTGCCCGTAGGCCATTGCGACCAGTGCGCCCTCGCGGACGGCCCGGGTGCGTGTCTCGACCACCCGGCCCACCTGCATGTACCCGATGCCGCGCACCGGATAGCCGATCGACGGGGTGCCCTCGGCGAACAGCCCGAGCGCCGGATCCCAGGTCGCGGCCAGGTAGGGGTTGCTGCCCTTGACGTAGGTGAGCTCGGTGCCCGCCGAGATCCCGCTGTGCGTGGTGACCACCCGGAACCCGCCCTCCGGCACGGCGCCGAGCTTCTCCCCGACCAGCCTGACCTCGCCGGGCGCCTCTATGCTCAGCACCTCATCCATCGAGCGTCGTCACCGGCTTCCGTGACGCCGCGGACCGCGCCAGGGCGAGCGCGAGTCGGTGGGTCTTCAGCGCCTCCCGGTACGGCACGCGTACGTCGGCTTCCTTGCCCTGTACGGCGTCGATGAAGGTCCGGTCCACCCGCACCTTCGCCGCTCCGCCGTCCTGGACGGTGGTCTCGCCGTCCACCAGTAGCCGGTCTTCGCTCAGGTCGAGCGAGACCCCCTCGGCATGCACCTCCAGCCCCGCCCGGTGCTTGCGCGCGAGCAGGCTGGTCGCGGCGAGCAGCCCCGCCGCGCCGCCCGCGAACCGCAGCACCGCCGCCGTGGCCCGGTCGACCTCGCCGTCCGTGTCGTTGTCCGCCGGTACGGCATGCACCATCGTCACCTCGCCCACCAGGACTCTGGCCAGGTCGAGGATGTGGATGGCCTGTTCGACCAGCTGGCCGCCCGACATCTCAGGCTTCAGCCACCAACCGACCGGCGGTACTTTGTCCAGCCAGTGGCCCAGCGCCAGCCGTACTGGACGGTCGCCCAGGACTTCGCGTGCCTGGTCAACGATGTCCAGGTAACGCCAATGATGTCCGACGGCCGAAGGCAGGCCCCGGCGATCAATTTCATCGGCGATCTTTTCCGCTGTCGACAGGTCAAGCGAAAGCGGCTTTTCTACAAAAATCGGCAGATTGCATGCTAGAACATCCTTTTCCGGGTTACCGTGCGCAAAAGGAGGAACACAGACATAGACCGCGTCCAATCCGCCGACATCCAGAAGGTCGGCATGGCTGCCGTAGGCAGGGGAGCCATGCCGTGCGGCCAGAGCCCCGGCTCTTCGGGGATCTGTGTCGGCGATTCCCGCGATCACCACGTCGGAGAAACCTGACAGGACATCCGCGTGGCGAGCGGCGACATTTCCGGCACCGATGATGCCGACCCGAGTGATGGGGAACACAGACCGGCTTATCCCACATTTACGGAGAATGAAACAAACATGTTCGATGATGCGTCGTCGGGGCAGATGTCGCCAACCTGACCAAATGAGATCGGGGCTAACCGTATGGAGACAGATCTGCGCGCCTTGGCCAGGGTCCAGGACTGGTACGGACCCCACTCGAGCGTCGCAGCCGAGTGGCCGGTAGAGGCGCTGCTCCGGGCCAAGGGCAGGACCGCGGTAAGCGTCATCCTGCCCGCTCGCGACGAGGAGCGGACGGTCGGCGAGATCGTCACCGTGCTCCGTCGCGACCTCGTCGAGCGGGCGCCGCTCGTGGACGAGATCATCGTGGTCGATTCGAACTCCACCGACGCGACCGCCGCCCGAGCGGCCGCGGCGGGGGCCCGCGTGGTGGCGCAGGGCGCCGTTCTCTCGCATCTGCCGCCGCTGAGCGGCAAGGGAGAGGCGCTGTGGAAGGGGCTGGCGGCCTCCAGCGGGGATCTGATCGTGTTCGTGGACTCCGATCTGCGCAATTTCGGCGCGCACTTCGTCTCCGGGCTGCTCGGGCCGCTGCTCGCCGACAACGCCATCCAGTTCGTCAAGGCCGCCTACGAGCGGCCCTTCACCGGCGCGGACGGGGTGTTGTGGCGCGGCGGGGGCGGACGGGTGACCGAGCTGGTCGCCAGGCCGCTGATCAACATGTTCTGGCCGGAGCTGGCAGGCTTCGTCCAGCCGCTCGGCGGGGAGTACGCCGCCCGCCGCGCGGTGCTGGAACGGGTCCCGTTCGTCACCGAGTACGGGGTGGAGTTCGGGCTGCTGGTGGACCTGCTGGAGCTGGTGGGGCTGGACGCGATGGCCCAGGTGGACCTGGGCGTCCGGGCACACGGGCACCAGGCCATGCCCGCGCTCGGCCGGATGGCCGGCCAGATCATGCTCACCGCGTGGTCGCGGCTGGAGCGCCAGGGCCGCGTGCTGTCCGCCACGTCCCCCGACCGCAGGCTGCTGCAGTTCGGGCTCGACGGGCAGGTCGACCTGGTGGACATGTCCGTGGCCGAGCGCCCGCCGCTGGCCTCCCTCGCCGTCGAGGACGTGGCATGAACGTCCTGGTGAACGCCGGACCGTGGCTGCGGGTGCCGCCACCGGGTTACGGCGGGATCGAGAACGTGGTGGCCACACTGGTCCCCGCCCTGCGCGAGCGCGGGGTGCGAGTGGTCCTGGCCTCCGTGGGATCGAGCACACTCGAGGTGGACGAGCTGATCGGCGTCTTCGATGACGGCCAGTTCGCCGAGCTGCAGAAGCCGTACAACCAGGTGATGGGCCTCGCGCACGCGCACCAGGCCCGCGTGGCGCTCGAAATCGGCCGTCGCGACGACCTCGACCTCGTCCACGACCACCTGGAGGTGGTCGGCCCGGCCGTGCTGTCCGCGCTCGGCGGCCCGCCGGTCCTGCACACCCTGCACTGGGACCTGCGCAAGCACGCCGCCTTCTACGGGGCCTTCCCACGGTCGATCGCGGTCAACGGCGTCTCGAACTCCCAGCTGGCCCGCGCGCCCGACGCGCTGCGCGCCGCCTCGCTCGGCGCCATCCACCTGGCCACCCCGCTCGCCGACCGCGACCTGCGTACCGAACGCGGCGAGCACCTCGTCGCGATGGGCCGCGTCTGCGGCCTCAAGGGCACGCACGTGGCCGCCAGGCTCTGCCAGAAGCTCGGCCTCCCGCTGGTCCTCGCGGGCCCGGTGAGCGGCCTGAACACCCCCGCCGAGCTGGACGCCGTCGTCCAGGACCCGGACCATCCGCTGAACGGCCACCCCGACGTCCGCTACCACGTGCACGCGGTCACCCCCTACCTCGACGGAGACCTGGTCAGATGGGTCGGCTCCGTGGGGGGCGAGGCCCGCGACCAGCTCTACGCCTCGGCCCGCGCCGCCCTGTTCCCCATCCAGTGGGACGAGCCCGGCGGCACCGCCGTCGTCGAGGCCCTCGCCCTGGGCGTGCCGCCCGTGGGGCTGCGCCGCGGCTGCCTGCCCGAGATCATCGACCACGGCCGGACCGGGTTCCTCGCCGACACCGAGGAGGAGCTGGCCGAGTGGGTGCTGCGGGTGGCGGAGATCGACCCTGAGGAGTGCCGCCGGGAGGCCCGCCGCCGCTTCTCACCGGCCGTCATGGCCGAGCGCTACCTGGAGCTGTACACGGAAGTCACGAGAAGCCGCGCGGCAGCACCGTGACGGGACACGACGACGCCCGCAGCACCTTCATCGCCAGCTCCCCGAGGAACACCCGGTGCGGCTGCGCGTCCTCGCTGGCCGCGCAGACCAGCAGCTCACCCGGCAGCCACTCGATCGCCTCCAGCGCCGCGGTCACGTTGTGCCCCTCGGCGATCTCCGTCTCGGCCTCGATCCCGCTCGACTCCCAGGCCAGTCGTACGGCCAGCGCCAGGTCGTCCCCGAGCCGGCCCGGATCGTCCGTACGCAGGTCGAGCGTGATCAGCCGGAGCGGCACGCCGAGCCGGAGCGCGGCCTGCGCGATCCGCTCGACGGCCTCGTCACACTGCGGGCGGTGGACGTAGGCGAGCGTGAGCCGCGAGGGCTCGGCCGGCGGCCGGTAGCCGGCGGGCGTCAGCATCACCGCCTCGGACGACAGGTGGAGCAGGCTGTCGGAGGTCGCCCCGATCGAGATGCGCCCGGCCTGCCCGCCGCCCGCCGAGCCGGCCACGATCAGATCGGCCTTGATCCGGCCGGCCAGCACCGACAGCCCGCGACCCGCGCCCCTGCTCTCGAACGTGATGTACTCGGCCGGCACATCGCCGAGCTCCTCCGCCGCGTGCGCCAGGCCGGCCTGTGCCTCTACCGCCAACCCCGGGCTGCCCGGCGGGTAGATGGCGGCCACGGTGAGCTCGCCACCGGTGACCCGCGTGATCGCGGCACCCAGGGCGAGCGCGTCGCGTCCCCCTGACTCGTCGGTATAGCCGACGACCACGTGCTCTCCGATCACGACTGCCTCCCTACCCGCTCTGAACTGGGACTACGCGAGCCTGCCGGACCTCTCCGGGGGGATCGGCCGGCTTTCAGCACCTTTGGACGTTCGGGGGAGGCGGCGAGGGGTGATCGTTCCATAGGGTTTATGTCCATTGCCCGTTCACGGATTGGACACCTGTTGTACCGCGACATCGTCGACTTCGCCCTCTCCACGCCCGCGTGGCTGCACACTCTCGCCGAGAAGGGCACCGACGCCGGGCTGTTCCTCTTCGCGGCGCTGTTCGCGTGGTGCTGGTGGCGGGAGAGGAACGCGCCGGCGCGCGACCTGGCCATCACGATCGCCGGACCCGCCGGTGTGGTGTGCGCGTACGTCTTCAGCGAGGTAGTGAAGACCTTCGTCAGGGAGGACCGGCCGTGCCGGGGCGGGATCCCGACGATCGCCGAATGCCCGCCCTCGAGCGACTGGTCGTTCCCGAGCAATCACTCCGTCATCGCCGCCGGCGCCGCCGGGGCGCTCATCCTGGCCTGGCGCGCTCTGGCCTGGGTGGTGCTCCCGCTGGCGGCGGTGATGGCGTTCTCGCGGGTGTTCGTCGGCGTGCACTACCCGCACGACGTCGCCGCGGGCTTCCTGATCGGCTTGGCGCTGGCCCCGCTCTTCACGCTGCTGCTGGTGGGGGCCGTCACGCCGATGGTACGACTGGCGCGAACCCGTCTGTCGCCGCAACGAGCCGACTGACGATGCCCGGCTCGGTGGCGGCGTGCCCGGCGTCGTCCACCACCTCGAACCGCGCCTCCGGCCACGCCTTGTGCAGGTCCCAGGCGGTGGCCATGGGCGTGCACACGTCGTAGCGGCCCTGCACGATGACGGCGGGGATGTGACGGATCCGGTCCACGTTCGCGATCAGCTGCTCGGGCTCGAACCAGCCCAGATGGGTGAAGTAGTGGTTCTCGATCCGCGCAAACGCCAGTGCCATCTTCTCCTCACCGAACTCGGCGACCAGTTCGGGATCGGGCCGCAACGTGACCGTGCTGCCCTCCCACTGCGCCCACGCCTTGGCCGCGGCCAGCCGCGCCTCGGGATCGTCCCCCTCCAGCCGGGCACGGAAGGCGGCGATCAGATCGCCGCGCTCCTCGACGGGGATCGGCGCGATGAACGACTCCCACACGTCGGGGAAGAGACGGGAGGTGCCCTCCTGGTAGAACCAGCCCAGTTCCTCGGGGCGGAGGGTGAAGATGCCGCGCAGCACCAGCTCGGTGGTCCTGTCCGGATGCGTCTGCGCGTACGCCAGGGCGAGCGTGCTGCCCCACGATCCGCCGAACACCTGCCACCTGTCGATGCCCAGGTGCTCGCGCAGCCGTTCCATGTCGGCGACCAGGTGCCAGGTGGTGTTGGCCTCCAGTGAGACGCCCGGGTCGCTGGCATGCGGCAGGCTACGACCGCAGTTGCGCTGGTCGAACAGGACGATGCGATACAGCTCCGGGTTCCACTGGCGGCGGTGCTTGGCGCTGCAGCCGCCGCCGGGGCCGCCGTGGAGCATGACCGCGGGCTTGCCGTCCGGGTTGCCGCAGACCTCCCAGTAGATCTGGTTGCCGTCGCCCACGTCGAGCAGGCCCGAGTCGTAGGGCTCGATGGGGGGATACAGGTTTCTCATGCGCGCTCCTGTGGTCGATTCTTTCCGGAACTTATCCGATACCGCCTGCTCTCGCCTGGTGCCGATCACCGAAGATTAGGGTGCGGGTATGGAGCTGGTGACGATTGATGACATCCGGGACGCGGCCCAGCGCATCAAGCCGGTCGCGGTGCGGACCCCGCTGGTGCCCATGGGGGAGGTCTGGGTCAAGCCGGAGAGCCTGCAGCGGGTCGGATCGTTCAAGATCCGCGGTGCCTACAACGCCGTTGCGGCGCTGCGGCCCGACGGGGTCGTCACCCACTCCTCCGGCAATCACGGCCAGGCGCTGGCGTACGCGGCCAAGCAGTTCGGGGTGCCGTGCGTCGTCGTGGTGCCCGAGGGGACGCCCGAGGTCAAGGCGGCGGCGATCAAGGGGCATGGCGCCGAGTTGGTCGTCGTGCCGCCCGAGCAGCGGATCGCCGGGGCACTCAAGCTGGCCGAGGAGCGGGGGCTCACTATGATCCCGCCGTACGACCATCTGGCGGTGATCGCCGGGCAGGGCACCATCGGGCTGGAGATCGTCGCGGACCTGCCGGACGTCGAGGTGGTGGTCGTACCGGTCAGCGGCGGCGGACTCGCCTCGGGCATCGCCGCGGCCGTCAAGGCGCTGCGGCCGGAGGTCACCGTGCTGGGCGTCGAACCCGAACTCGCCGCCGACGCGGCCGAGAGCCTGGCGGTCGGCCACGTGGTCCCCTGGGAGCCGGCCCGGACCTTCCGTACGATCGCCGACGGGTTGCGGGCCGATCTGTCGGAGCTGACGTTCGCGCACCTGCGCGAGCACCTCGACGGCATCGTCACCGTGTCGGAGGACGAGATCCGCCACGCCATGGGCCACCTGGCCCGCTCGGCCCGCCTGGTGGCCGAGCCGAGCGGAGCGGTCACGACGGCGGCCTACCTGTCGGGCCGCGTCCCCGAGGGCCGGACGGTCCTGGTGCTGTCCGGCGGCAACGTCAACCCGGACCTGCTGCGCGAGGTGGTCTAAGACGTCCAGTTGTTCAGGCGGTCCACTCGTGGCGGGCCAGGAACGACCGGTCCCCGGTGGCGTACTCCTGGAAGGCCCGCTGCACCTCCGCCAGCTCGGCCACCATCGTCCGCGCCAGCGCCGCCTCCTTGTACTCCAGCTCGTAGCCGGGGGAGACCTGGATGAAGTGGCGCCCGAAGTTCACCAGCGTGACGAACGGGTTCTGCGGCGACATGGTAGCCAGCACGTCGTGCACCAGCCCGAGGTCCGGATCGTGGACGATCATCCCGTCACCGGTGTGGAGCTGCATGCCCTCGTAGACACCGAGCGGCGCCACGTTGTGCACGAGATCACGCTGCGGGTCGTAGCAGACGAGACCATGAGCCCGTGCGACGGTGAACACCTGTGCCGACATCTCGTCCATCGTGTCGAGGTCCATCGTCACCAGGAGATGTCCCGGATAGACCGTGACCTCGCCGGGCAGCTCCTTGGCCACCTCCGGCACCTCGCCCGCGACGGGTTCGGTCTTCTTGACCGCCAGGTAGGCGGCCCGCGCCTGATCCCGGCTGATCGGCGCGGACTCGTCCCAGACCATCAACTCAACGCTCACCCGCTCATCTTGTCGGATTGAGCAGCAGTTGGTGGCACTCACCCCCGCACAAGCGGGAACGCCCGGCTTCATGACCGCGTCTAGCGCGGCTTCTCCGACTCCGGAACCAGCTGTGCCGTGCAGTGAGCGCATCGGCGCGCCTCAAGGGGGATGTCACTCAGACATTCCGGGCACGGCCGGGTCGTCGCGGCCTCGTTCTTGTCGAACAGGCTGATCAGCCGGTTCATCGGCAGAACGATCAGCCAGTAGACCACCGCCGCGATGATCAGGAAGGTGAGCAGGTGGTTGAGGAAGTCGCCGTACTTGAACTCGCTCCCGTTGACGGTGAAGGAGTATTCGGCGAAGTTCGGCTGCCTCCCTCCGGTGACCGCCCCGATCAGCGGGGTGACCAGGTCGGCGACCAGCGCCTGAACCAGCCCGCTGAAGGTCGCTCCGACGATCACCGCGATCGCCAGCTCGACGATGTTGCCACGCAGCAGGAACTTCTTGAATCCGCCCATGGCCTGGGTAAATAGCCGGGCAAGGAAGAGTCAAACCTTTCCCCGCTGCTACGGGCATATAGCGCGAATGAGGGGACAGCTAGACGGCGTCGAAGGTCCCGGCTTTGACGCCGTCCCGGAAGCCTTCCCAGTCTTGCCGGGTCAACGACAGATGTACGCCCGTGGAGTCGGTCCCGACTCGGACGAGCACTCTGTCGGCTTGCTTTGCCACCTCGACGCAATTGCCGTTGTTGCACGAGTGCCAGGTCAGATCACGCGGAGCCTGGGGGGAACTCATGCGGTACCTCGCAGGGGGTCGGCGACAGGGCATTGTGCTCGCAATCGTAACCCGGCATCTACCCCATACTGGGATTGATGGGTCATATGCAACGGAAGGGGCAGGCGGCTCATGCCTGCCCTCCGCATGTCTTCGAGAGTTACCCCTTGATGCTCCCGATGAAGCTGGCCCACTCTTCAGGAGAGAACTGCAGGATGTCGCCCTCAGCTACCTTGGTGTCACGAATGGCGATTCGACCGTTTGGAAGCTTGGCCACAGCGACACAACTGCCGTTGTTGCAGTGGGAGGAGATCCTCCACATAGGCTCCAGCTGAGGATGCGAGGTCATTGTCACTCTCCTGCCTAGGAATGGCGAGAATCCTAGCAGGAGCGCGCCAGGCCGATGGCAAAGTGAGCCCCTGACATGCGAAAACGGCGCGCTTGAAGTTCGGGCCTAACCTCACATGCTAAGCCCTTCCTGTCGGTTGTCGCTGCCATTTGTCTGCGCTTGCTGAATCATTTTCCGCCTTTTTGGGCGGCGAATAGGTCGCGGTGCTCCAGTATCCGTTTTCTGGAGTCGTCGGGGCGGAGCGCCGCGGCTCGAAGGTGGTTGAGCACCTCCCGAAACCGGATGAGCTGGTTGGGCTTCTCCAGAAAGATCTGCCCGGCGAGCGTGTCCAGGTAGACGGTGTCGGCCACCCCCGCGTTCGGGTCGAACGCCAGTAGCATGAAGGCGCTGTCGAACCCCATGTGAGCGCCGACGGTGTACGGAACGACCTGAATGGTGACGTCCGGCAGATGGCTCAGCTCGGCGAGTTGGGTCAGCTGCTCTGCCATGATCTGCTGGCTGCCGACATGGCGATGCAGTGCGGATTGGTCGAGCAGGACCCAGTAGCGCGGCGGCGACGACTTGTGCAGGATCTCCTGGCGCTTCATGCGGACGGCCACGCGCTCATCGAGCACGTCGCCCGCGATGCGCGGCAGGAAACCCTGGATCACGGCTCTGGCGTAATCCTCGGTCTGGAGCAGTCCTGGAATCGTCGTGGTCTCATACTCGGAGATCTCGACGGCCTCGGCCTCCAGCCCGATGAGCGGGCGGAAGCCCACGTCCTCGGAGTCCTGCCACCAGCTCAGCTGTTGCGCCTCCCTGGCGAACGCCATCAGCTCCGACGGGTCGGCGACTCCGTAGAGTCCGCACAGGTCGCGAACGTCGCGCAGGCTGGCCCGCCGTTGGCTGGTCTCGATGCGGCTGATCTTGGCTGGGGAGCAGAGCAGTTGCTCGGCGACTTCGGCGATGCTCAGCCCGGCTTCGGTGCGCATCTCGCGCAGCCGGGCGGCCAGCTGCCGCTGGCGCAGGGTCGGGTTCGCCATCATCCCTCATCCATCTGGCCATGGCCGATCACCTCTTCGTGACGCCGTGCCGAGATCCTATGCCGAGGTGATTGCCGGTGGCATGTGAGTAAGGCAAACGTCACCGACATGTTCCTATGGCAATTGCCATAGGCATCCGCATTTACGGGTAAACAGCCCCCAAAGGGACGCCGAGAGAAGGAGGGCGTGATGCCCGTAGGAGGAGCGACTCGGTCCCGGGGGGCGGCTTGGACCAGCGCCGCTGGGGCCGGAATCGCCGACCGGACACGAAGCTGGACCGGTGTAGGCGCACCGGCCCAGCTGAAGGATGATCATCCCCCGCTGCCAGAGCAGAAGGACGATCCGCCATGGATGTTAGCAACATAACCCTAAAATCAACGGTTCGTAATCCCGTCCGTCGCCTCCTCGTCAGCATCCTCGAAGTCCTCGATGCCTGGGCGTTCGCCGAGTTGGACGCCAGAGCCAGGGGACGGGGCTGGCAGGTGCGCCGGCCCGCCCTGCTTGTGAGGGTCTATCGAGCCCCCGAGTTCGACACCTACGTACGGTGTGCCGCCTGCGAAGGCGAAGGCGTCACCAGGCAGGGTCTGTGCCGCGCCTGCCTGGGGCTGGGCAGAGTGCGGCCATGAACCGGCGGTTCCTCGATGAACTGAACCGCGCCACCACCCCGATATCACGGCCGAACCCCTTGGTCGTGCTGTGGCGGTGGCGGTATGAGGTCGCGACGGTCATCTGCCTGCCACTCCTCGCGTACCTGATCGTGGCCTCGTTCGGCCCCATCTCCCTGGCGGCCATGGCCGTGCCCGCCGTGATCGTCCTCTGGCCGCCCGCGCGGTCAGGGGCGTGGGGGCGGATCCGGTGTGTGGTCACCGCGCACCGGATCCGCGTTGGACTCGTCGAGGCGTACGTCGTCAACAGGCGAGGCAAGATCCCGGTCATCGTGTGGTGCGCGCCGGCGCCGTTCGGGGAGCGCGCCTGGCTGTGGTGCCGGGCCGGGACCACGCCTTCCACCCTCGAGCAGGGTCGTGAGGTCATCGCGGCCGCCTGCTGGGCCACCGAGGTGGTCGTCCGGCCGGGCGCCGGCAGCCCGCACTGGGTGCTGCTCGAAGTCATCCGGCGGGGCCGTTCCCTCCGAACCCTCCCTGAGAAAGCTCGGCACGCCCGAGGCATGCTGTGAACGTGGGTCGCCTCTGATACCGCGCCGTCAGGGGCGGCCCGCCGGCGGGAAGCGTGCGAAGCCGTCTGGTGGGAAGGACCTGTGATCAGCCAGGGCCGGACGCCTCCTTCGAGGCCGGGCTTGTCCGGCGGAGCGCGGGAACGGAACATGGGGAAAGACGGCAAGGGAGCCTCGATGATCGAAATCTGGCCGGGAGACCCCTATCCTCTCGGTGCGACATATGACGGGGCAGGCACCAATTTCTCGCTTTATACGGAGGTCGCGGACAAGGTCGAACTGTGCTTTTTCGACGAGGCCAACGTCGAGTCCAGGGTGCCGCTGACCGAGGTTGACGGGTTCATCTGGCACGGTTACCTGCCGGGGATAGGTCCGGGCCAGCGCTACGGCTATCGCGTCCACGGGCCCTACGAGCCGGAGCGGGGCTTGCGGTGCAATCCGGCCAAGCTGCTGATCGACCCGTACGCGATGGCGATCGAGGGTGGCGTCACCTGGAACGAGGCGGTCTACGGTTACCCTTTCGGCCAGCCCGACGCGCGCAATGACGCCGACTCAGCGCCCTATGTACACCGCTCTATCGTGATAAATCCGTTCTTCGGGTGGGGGCACGACCGGCCGCCCGCCACGCCGTACCACGACACCGTGATCTACGAGGCGCACGTGCGCGGCCTGACGATCAGCAACCCGAAGATCCCCGAGCACCTGCGCGGCACGTACGCCGCGCTCGGCCACCCGGAGATCATCGATCACCTCACCAAGCTCGGCGTGACGGCGCTCGAACTGATGCCCGTCCATCAGTACGTCACCGACGACCTCCTGGAGCAGCGCGGGCTGTCCAACTACTGGGGCTACAACTCGATCGGCTTCTTCGCGCCGCACAACCGCTACTCCAGCCAGGGGCAGCGGGGTGGTCAGGTGCTGGAGTTCAAGGCCATGGTGCGGGCGCTGCACGAGGCGGGGATCGAGGTCATCCTTGACGTCGTGTACAACCACACGGCCGAGGGCAACCACCTCGGGCCGACGCTTTCCCTCAGGGGCATCGACAACCCCGACTACTACCGGCTGGTCGACGGCGACAAGCGTTACTACCTGGACACCACGGGCACCGGCAACAGCCTGCTCATGCGTTCGCCCCACGCGCTTCAGATGATCATGGATTCGCTCCGCTACTGGGTCATCGAGATGCACGTCGACGGGTTCCGCTTCGACCTGGCCTCGACCCTGGCCCGTGAGCTGCACGAGGTCGACCGGCTGAGCTCCTTCTTCGACCTGGTCCAGCAGGACCCGGTGTTGTCGCAGGTCAAGCTGATCGCCGAGCCGTGGGACCTCGGGCCGGGCGGTTACCAGGTGGGCAACTTCCCGTCGCGATGGACGGAGTGGAACGGCCGCTACCGCGACACCATCCGCGACCTGTGGCGCGGGCAGCCCGCGACGCTGCCCGAGTTCGGCTCCAGGTTCACCGGCTCCAGCGACCTCTACCTGGACGACAGCCGCCGGCCCGCCGCCTCGATCAACTTCGTCACCTGTCACGACGGTTTCACCCTTCAGGATCTGGTCTCGTACGACGTCAAGCACAACGAGGCCAACAAGGAGGGCAACCGCGACGGCACCGACGACAACCGGTCCTGGAACTGCGGCGCGGAGGGCCCGGCGGGCCTGGCCATCGAGTCGCTGCGCGAGCAGCAGAAGCGCAACTTCCTGACCACGCTCTTCCTGTCGCAGGGCGTGCCGATGCTCTCCCACGGCGACGAGCTGGGCCGCACCCAGCACGGCAACAACAACGGCTACTGCCAGGACAACGAGCTGACCTGGGTCGACTGGTCCGACGTCAGGGAGAACTGGCTGCTGCTGGAGTTCACCCAGAGGCTGGCCGCGCTGCGCAAGAAGCATCCGGTCTTCCGGCGCAGGCGCTTCTTCTACGGCAAACCGGTACGCGGCCTGAACGACATCGCCTGGCTCACCCCGTCGGGGGAGGAGATGACCGACAGCGACTGGAACGTCGGCTACGCCAAGTCGCTGGCCGTCTTCCTCAACGGCGAGGCCATCACCGAGCCCGACCGACGCGGGCGGCCGATCCGGGATGACTCGTTCCTGCTGCTGTTCAACGCCCACCACGACATGATCACGTTCACGGTCCCCAAGGACTACGGCGAGATGTGGCAGACCGAGATCGACACCGCCATGCCGATCATCCTCGACGTCCGGATGTGCCGAGCCGGGGAAGGGGTCGCGGTGCCTGGTCGCAGCGTACGGGTGCTCCGTCGTGTCTAGGCCGGTCTCGACCTATCGGGTCCAGCTGACGCCCGACTTCGGGTTCGCCCAGGTGGGGGAGATCGCCGCGTATCTGCGGGACCTGGGGGTCAGCCACGTGTTCCTGTCGCCGATCCTGCAGGCGACGCCCGGCTCGCTGCATGGCTACGACGTCACGGACCACTCCCGGATCAGAGCGGAGTTCGGTGGCGCCAAGGGGTTCCGTGAGATGGCCGAGCAGCTGGCGGCACAGGATCTCGGCATCGTCCTCGACATCGTGCCCAACCACATGAACACGATCAACGCCCAGTTCTGGTCCGTACTCGCCGAAGGCCCGGCCTCCCCGTACGCCGCCTGGTTCGACATCGACTGGGACGGAGGGAAGGTGGCGCTGCCGGTGCTCGGCGACGACGTCGAGCCGGTGGTCGACGGCGACGTGCTGCGCTACCACGAGCACGTCTTCCCCCACCCCGGGCACTACCGGCTGGTCGACTGGCGTCAGGGGCCGGGCTACCGCCGCTTCTTCGACGTGTCGACGCTGATCGGGCTGCGGGTCGAGGACCCCGAGGTGCTCTTCGCCACGCACGAGGTGATCTTCTGGCTGCTCGACGAGGGCCTGGTAGACGGGCTGCGCGTCGATCATCCGGACGGGCTCGCCGATCCGCGCGGCTACCTCGAACGCCTGCGCGCCAGGTCCGGCGGCGCCTGGACGGTCGTGGAGAAGATCCTGATCGGCGACGAGCGGCTGCCCGAGGACTGGGACTGCGAGGGCACCACCGGCTACGAGGTGCTGAACCGGGTCAACGGCCTGTTCGTCGACCCGGCCGGCGAGGCGCCGCTGATCGAGCTGTTCACCCGGCTCACCGGCCTGCCCGGCGATTCCCGGCCGGTGGTGGCGGAGGCCAAGCGCGAGGTGATCGAGCTGTTCTTCGGCGCCGAGGTGCGCCGTCTGGCGCGCGCCGCTGGTTGCGCGCCGGCCGCCGTCGCCGAGCTGCTCGCCGCGATGCCGGTGTACCGGGCGTACATGGTGCCGGGCGAGCCGCCGCCGCCCGCATCGGTGGAGATCGTCGAGCGCGCCGCCGACGCGTGCTCACCCGCCGTGCAACCGTTCGTTCAGCAGGTCCTGTACGGCCCCGCCGACGTGATCACGCGTTTCCAGCAGACCTGCGGGCCGGTCATGGCCAAGGGGGTCGAGGACACGGCGCTGTACCGGTGGTTCCCCCTGTCGTGTCTGAACGAGGTCGGCGGCGATCCGGACCTGTTCGGCGTCTCGGTGCCGGACTTCCACGCGTTCTGCCGTGACCTGCGGCCGTACACGATGACCACGCTGTCCACGCACGACACCAAGCGGTCGGAGGATGTACGCGCCCGGCTGGCGGTGCTGTCAGAGCTGCCCGGTGAGTGGGCGGACGCGGTGTCGGAATGGTCGGCGGCCGTGAGCTTCGATCCGCGGCTCGACTACCTGGCCTGGCAGAACCTCATGGCGGCCTGGCCGATCTCCGGCGAACGGTTCGCCGAATACCTGCTCAAGGCGGCGCGGGAGGCGAAGACCTCCATTTCCTGGATAAATCCGGATCCGGGGTATGAACAGCGGCTTCGCGACTTTTCTTCGGCGGCCGTGAAGCTGCCGGTGGGTGAGTTCACCGAGCGCATCGACGCCTTCGCCATGGCCAACTCGCTCGGGGCCAAGCTCGTCCAGCTGATGATGCCCGGGGTGCCGGACGTCTACCAGGGCAACGAGATGACCGACTTCTCGCTGGTCGACCCGGACAATCGGCGGCCGGTGACGTTCGGGCGGTCGCCGGTGTCCCGGTGGGACGAGGCCAAGCTCGCCGTGACGACCCAGGCGCTGCGGCTGCGGCGCCGGCTCGACCCCGCGGCGCCGTACACACCGCTTCTGGCGGAAGGGGAGGCGGCGGAGCACGCGATCGCCTTCGCGCGCGGTGACGAACCGCCGCGCGCGGTCGCGGTCGCCACGCGTCTGCCCGTCCGCCTCGCCCGCCGCGCTCAGGCCGCGGAGGTATGGCCTGGGGAGCGGGAGATGTGTCTCGGCTGGGGCGGTACCACGCTGACCCTCCCGACCGGCACCTGGCGCGAACTACTGACCGGCGGCGTCTTCACCGGCCGCGTCCCGCTCGCTCACCTGCTCGCCCGATACCCCGTCGCGCTGCTGGAGAGACATGATCTTTGAGGTGTGGGCTCCGAACGCCACGACCGTGGAGGTAGACCTGGACGACGTCCTCGACGGGCGCCGCGCGATGACCGCCGGTGCGGGCGGCTGGTGGGCGGCCGACGTACCCGAGGCCGGGCATGGGACTTGCTACCGGTACGTACTCGACGGCGAAGGCCCGTACCCCGACCCCCGCTCCCGCCGCCAGCCCGATGGCGTCTTCGGGCCCAGCGCCGTCTACGACCACGCGCGCTACACGTGGGCCGACCACGAGTGGACCGGCCGTGACCTGCGCGGCTCGGTGATCTACGAGCTGCACATCGGGACGTTCACCCAGACGGGCACGTTCGAGGCGGCCATCGAGAAGCTGCCGCATCTCGTCGAGCTGTCCGTGGACTTCGTGGAGGTCATGCCGGTGGCCCCGGTGCCCGGGGGACGCAACTGGGGCTACGACGGGGTGGACCTGTACGCGGTGAACGAGACATATGGTGGCCCCGACGGGCTCAAGTCGTTCGTCGACGCCTGCCATCGCGCCGGCATCGGCGTCCTGCTCGACGTCGTCTACAACCACCTGGGACCGTCGGGCAACTTCCTGCACCCCTTCGGGCCCTACTTCGCCGGGTTCAGCGGGAGCTATTGGGGCGAGGCGGTCAATCTCGACGGGCCGGGGTCCGACGAGGTACGCCGCTACTTCATCGAGAACGCCCTGCAGTGGCTGCGCGACTATCACATCGACGGCCTGCGGCTCGACGCCGTGCACGCGCTGCACGACAAGCGCGCCACACACCTGCTGGCCGAGCTGTCCGACCAGGTGGACGCGCTGTCCTGCGCGGTGGGCAAACCGCTGTCGCTCATCGCCGAATCCGACCTCAACGACCCGCACATGGTCCGCTCCCTCGACGCGGGCGGGCTGGGAATGACCGCGCAGTGGGACGACGACGTCCACCACGCGCTGCACTGCGCGGTGAGCGGCGAGAGCCACGGCTACTACGCCGACTTCACCGACCTGTCCGCGCTGGCCAAGGCACTGACCCGCGGTGTCGTACACGAGGGCGGCTGGTCGAGCTTCCGCGGCCGCACGCATGGGGCGCCGTACGCCGGGGTGCCCGGCCACCGGCTGGTCGCCTGCCTGCAGAACCACGACCAGATCGGCAACCGGCCCCTGGGCGACCGGCTGCCCGTCTCCGCGCTCAAACTCGGCGCCGGGCTGCTGCTGACCTCGCCGTTCACCCCGATGCTGTTCATGGGGGAGGAGTGGGGTGCCGGTACGCCGTTCCTGTTCTTCTCCGACCACGTCGACCCGCAACTGCGGGAGAGCGAGGGCGGGCGCAGGGAGCAGGAGTTCGACGGCTTCGGGTACGCCTGGGACGCTCCCGACCCCTCGCGTGAGGAGACGTTCCTGCGCTCCAAGCTGGACTGGGATGAGGTGAAACAGGAGGTCCACTGGTCGCTGCTCTGCTGGTACCGCGACCTGATCGCACTGCGTAAGGCGCTGCCCGAGCTGTCGGACCCGCATTTCGACAGCGTCCGGGTGGAGTTCGACCCGGACGGGAAGTGGCTGGTGATGTGGCGGGGATCGCTGTGCGTCGCCGTCAATTTCGGGGCGGACTCGGTGACGTTGCCGGTGTCGGTGGGGGCGGCCCTGCTGGCCTCTGATGAGCCGGTCACCGCTGGTGAGGACGGGGTTTGGCTGCCTGGGCAGAGCATGGCGATCTTCAGATCTCCCGGTGGGCAGAAGAGCGGACCTGGATCACCTGTCTGACCATCCAGAAGAGCGGGCGTGGATCACGTGTCTGAACTTCTGGTGAGCGGACCTGGATCATGTTTTGAATATCGCTGATCGGTTCGGCATTGCTCTGGCGGCCCGCAGGGGTCTCGGCGGACGGATTCCCTTGGCCTGTCGTTTGTTGTCCACAGCCCATGCCCCATCTGCCGAGACTTATCCCCAGAACGCCGTTCGCCTCCACGCCTCCACCTCCCGATCACCGATCCTGGTGCCCCACCGCACCCCCGGAGGCTCTCGTGAAGATCACTCTCCCCCTGCCTGCCCTCCTGACGTCCCACTTCGTCGTCCCCGTCGTGCATGTCCCTTTCGACATCGAGTCGTTCATGCCATGGCGGGTCGGCAGACCCTACAGACGGGCGGTGAGCGCCGCCCTGGGCAGCCCGCTCCTGACCGTCACCCATCACCGCTCACCCTGGAGACCGGCCGGTGTCACGCTCGCGATCGAGGAGCGCCACCTGCTCCGCCGAGCCCAGCAGCACGTCCTGGTCTCCTCCACAGCACCCCCGCACGCCTTGCCCACCAGCATCCAGGTAGCCCGTGCGGCGGCGCGTGCGGTGGCGCAGGAGTGCGAGGGGCTGGTCATAGATCCGCTGACTGGCATCACACTGCTCACCTGCGATCGACACACCGGCATCCCGACCACTCCCTCGCCACCACCCAGCACCGGCGGCTTCCAACCAACCTCTGAACCGGTGTCCGGGCCGATATCCAGGCCGGTCTCTGGGCCGGTGTCCGGATCGGCTTCTGGGTCGGTCGTCGCCGGGCCGGTGTCCGGGGCGGTCGGTCGTCGGCGGGGAGACGACCCGGTCGCCTTCCCGGCAATCGGTGAGTCGCCCGTGTTCCGCCTGGCCGACGACTGGCTGGGCTGGGACGTGCAGGTGCACGGGGACGCCACCTGCCCGCCGTGGGACCCGGCTGACACCGGCGCCTGCGACTGCCTGCGCGTCACCTCCCGGGGACTGCGTCGCTTCGCCCTGCCCGAGATCACCTTGGACGGCGCAGCCTGCGCCCACAGCCTGTGCGCCACGAGCCTGCTCCGCAGAGTGGCACACCACCTCGTCACCGATCACCTGGCCTTCCTCGCGACCCACCCGGACGCCACCGAGCGCTCGATCGACGACCATGTGCGAATAGCGACCTCAGCCGGGCACGGCGGCTCACCCTTCACCGTCCACCTCACCCCCTGCGACACCGACCCGACCAGCCACGGCCGCATCGGCCGGCTCAAGGTCGCCCCGGTTCCAGGCGCGGGCCAGGTCGCCTACCTAAGGGCCGACCCACCTCCGGGCACCGGCCAGGTCACCCACCTCAAGGTGGGCCCACCATCGGGCTTCAGCGGCTCCCTCAACGACTGGCTGTGCGCCACCCACCGCACCACCCACGCCATGCCGACCGTCCTCGGCTGCGACTTGACGGACCCATTCCAAGTTCTCGCGGCGTAAACCGCCCCACACCTTCCAGGGGGAAGCCCGGCCTGCCATCTGTCGGCCATCGTCGGCAGTGACCAAATGGATCCGTCTCAGCCTCAGTGACATAAACCAGTCCACAACCTTTCAGGAGGAAGCCCGGCATGCGACATATCGGTCGTCATTGGCAGTGAGCTGACAGAACCGGCCCCCAACCCTGGTGGCGTAAACCGGCCCGCACCCTTACAAGAGGAACCCCGTATGGTTGCCATTCGTAGAACCCATGTGGACGCTTTCGAAGACGTTGACCGCAAATTACGTGAGTCACGCGAGCAGATTCGCCGATTCGACCACCTGACCACCCGGCGGCAGGCGACAGCCGACCAGATCCGGGAGGTCACCAAGCTGACCGGCCAGTTGGAGACACAACTGGCCAAAGAGCAGCACGACGTCGCCCGCCTGGAAGGCAGGCTAGGCGGCTTTCTGGCCCTACTCGCGGCCCCCGTCGCGGGCTCCAAGGAGGACAGGCTGGCCAGGGAACGAGCCGAAGCCGAGGCCGCCTGGGAGCGGCTGCACGGCCAGCGGAGGCGGCTCGAGGATCTGACCGCCGACCTGGAGGTCACCGACCGCGAACTGGCCTCGATCTCGGGGGCACATCAGGCGTACGAGAAACTGCTGGCCGACAAGGAGCGGCTGCTGATCGGGCTGGGCGACGAACGCGGTCAGAAGCTGCTCGGGACATCGAAGAAACTGGCCGACACGCAAGCCGACATCAGGGAACACCTCGAAGCTTGGCAAGCAGGCAAGGCCGCGGGCAAGGCGCTGGGCATCGTCCTGACACTGCTGAGCAAGGCACGCGGCGCGTCGACCTGGGACATGCTCGGCGGCGGTGTGCTGGCCGACGCGATCGAACACGGCCATCTGTCGAGGGCGGACCAGGCAGCCTGGCACGCCCAGCGGGCGCTCGACGTCTTCTCCCGCGAACTGGCGGACATCGGGTGGGTCGGCGACCTCCAGATGCCCAAGGTGGACACGCGGTGGTTCGTGGACTCGTTCTTCGACAACATCATCACTGACGCACTCAAACACCAGCGCATCAACAAGACGCGCGACGCGGTGGCCTCGATCTCCCAGTGGGTCACCGAGACCGTACAGGCCTTGGCCGGTCGCAGTACGCAACTGGAAGCCCAGCACAGAGCACTGCTGGCAGAGCGCGAGCAACTACTCGCCAACTGACCCTCTGGCGAGCATCGGGGATGGGCCTGAGGGGGTGCTGGAGGAGAGCCCGGGAATGGTGCGAGGGGTGCTGGACGAGGGCCGGGGGATGGGCCTGAGGGGATGCCGGACGAGGATCGGCAGGTGTCTGCGTTGCGTCGGGTGCCTGCGTTGCGTCAGCTGATGGCTTCGGCGGCTGTCAGTGCCTCGGTGATGGCGGCCGGGATGTCCAGTACGGGGAAGATGACGTGGCGGATCACCCGGAAACGGTCCACGACCAGGATCAGGCGCTTGAGCCGCAAGGCCTGGCCGGCGCGGAAGGTGGGGAGGCGGAGAGCCGCCGCCAGGCGCAGGTCCATGTCCGAGAGCAGGGGGAACGAGATGTCTTCAGCGGCAGCGAAGGCGGCCTGCTCGTCGGGGCGTTGCGTGCTCACTCCGTGGATGGCGATGTCATGGGCGGCGAACTCGGGGTGCCTGTCACGGAAGATGCGGTTCTCGAGCGTGCAGCCCACTGCTCCGGGGACTTGATTCCAGCCGGGCGGTAGCGGCGCGGGCATACCTGTCGACGGGTACGCGAACAGGACCGTCGCCCGCGCATCCGCCACGACATCGAGCGACGCCGTTCGCTCACCCGTGGAGGCGGTTCGTCCCACGGCGACCGATGGACGATCGATGGCGGCGGGCAGTCGCAGCGGGTCCGGGATGTGGGTGCCCAGTAGGGCGTGGACGCGGGCGGCTTCCTGGCTTCGCGGGGCTGCCACCCCCGTGACAGTGCCGTCGCCGAGGAGCCAGCGGTCTGCCCAGTCCTGCATCGTGATCAGCATGGGCGCCAGTGCCCAGCCCGCGTCCGTGAGTACGTACTCGTACCGCACCGGCCCGCTCTGATACGGCTCACGCGTCAGCACCCCGTGCTCCACCAGGTGCTTGAGGCGTTCCGTCAGGACTTTGCGGGAAATGCCCAGCTCGCCCAGTAGGTCGTCGAACCGGCGATGTCCGCGGGTCACCTCGCGGACGATGAGCAGGCTCCACCAATCACCCATCACGGCGGCCGCCTGGGCGATCGAGCAGTCGGCGTCCTGCGAGCGCAGCTCTCTGGCCATTCCCCGACTTTACCGCCAAGTGAGTCTCTGATAGAAACTTAGTCAGTTCCCAAAGGAGACTTATGAGCGTGGCATGGGCGACCCTGAGACGGTCGTGGTTGGTGACCAGGCGGGCCTACCCATGGTCATACTTCATCGGCACCTTGTTGCTGGGTGTCTTCACCATCGGGCTGGCCTACCTGGGGCTGCGGGCCGTGGCGGGCGGGGAGATATCCGCGGAGTTCCGCGGAAAGGCGGGCACCGGCGACTATCTCGGGTACATCGCCGTGGGCGCCAGCGCGTACATGTTCGTCGTCCACGGCATCCTCTGGACCGGCAAGGCGATGATCCAGGAGCAGCGCGAAGGCACCATGGGCGCGCTGCTCGTCGCTCCGGCGCGGCGCCTGCCGTACCTGCTGGGGTTCTCGGCGTTCGCCTTCACCGCAGTGGCGGTCGAGGTGGCCGTGTTGTTCGGGTGCGCGGCATTGTTCGGGGTACGGCCGGTGCCCACGGGGGCGGTGGACGCCGTGCTGGCCGTGGCGGGGCTGGCTCTGGCGGTGTTCGGGATGTCGGCCGTGCTGAGCAACGTGATGATCGTCGCCGGTGAGGCGCACATCACCCAGAACAGTGTGTTCCACGCGATCGCCCTGCTGTCCGGGTTCACCTTTCCGAGGGAGTACCTGCCTGAAGCGGTCCGATGGCTCGGCGAGGTCGTGCCGGTGACGGCCGCCATGGACGTGATCCGCGGCGTCTTCACCGGCGGCACCGGACTGGATCCCGGCCGCCTCGCTGTCGCCGTCGCGCTCGGTCTCGCCTACGCCGCCGCCGGATTACTCGCGATGCCCTGGGCGGAGCGCAGGGCTATGGAACGGAGTTATTGATGATCGAGACCGTGAACCTGCGCAAGGAGTTCGGGGCGAAGGTGGCCGTTGACGGCTTGAACCTGTCGATCCCCAGCGGCCGCGTCACCGGGCTGCTCGGGCTGAACGGCGCGGGCAAGACCACCACCATCAAGATCTTGGCCACCCTGCTCCGGCAGACGTCCGGCACTGTCAGCGTGGGCGGCCTCGACCCGATCAGGCAGTCGCATGCCGTACGCAAGAGGATCAACCTGATCGCCGGCGGCGAGCGCATGGTCTACGCACGGATGACCGGCCGGGAGAATCTCTGGTACTTCGGCCAGCTCTATGACATCCCCACAAAGGTCCTCAAACCGCGCATCGAAGAGCTGCTCGCACTCGTCGGTCTGACAGACGCCGCCGCCACGCGGGTCGAACAGTATTCGCGCGGCATGACCCAGCGCCTGTCCATCGCCCGGGGGCTGATCAACGAGCCCGACTACCTGCTGCTCGACGAGCCCACGCTGGGGCTCGACGCGCCGATCGCCCGTGACCTGCGCAAGGTCGTGGCCGGGCTGGCCGAGCGGGGCAAGGGCGTGCTCCTCACCAGCCACTACCTGGCCGAGGTCGAGCAGCTCTGCGAGCACGTGTACGTGATCGGCGACGGCCGCCACCTCGCGGCAGGCTCGCCGGCCGAGCTGATGGCCCAGACCGGTTGCCATCGTACGGTCCGGGTCACGGTCACGAACCTGTCGCCCCGGATCGAGGCTGCCGTACGGGCCTTCGACAGCCGCGTACGGCTCGCACCGGGTGGGGTGATCGAGCTGAACCATCCGGACGACCTGACCGGGGCGCTGACCACGACGATCATCGAGGCGGGCGGCGCGCTCGGCGGGCTGGAGATCGTCGAGCCGTCCCTCGAGGACGCGATCCTCGCGCTGAGCGACCGCTCCCTGGAGGTGGTCGCGTGATCGCGCCGCACACGAGCTGGTCGCCGTGCCGCACGGGGTTGGGCGTGACGTCGACGTGGTGCCGCCTCCGGATGGGCGTCACTCCGCCGTGGACCCGCGCGGAGGTCGGTACGACGCCGGCGTGGTGTCGCACCGAGACCGGCACCGGCTGTACGGCCTGTGCGCTCGGCAGCCGCACCACCAGCCGGTGGCAGGTGATGACGTGAGGCACGCGATGAAGGTCATGCGGGCCGAGGCGCTCAAGCAGCATCGCCAGATCTTCGGCAGCAAGCTGGTCCTGTTCTCGATGCTGGTCTGGCCGTTGTTGAAGCTCGCCGAGACCTACTACACGCTCCGACCGCTGGCCGCCACGCCGGGCATCGCCGAGCGCTGGCCACTCGCCGCCGACCCGGAACGGCTGCTCGCCTTCCTGGCCACGGGGGCGCTCGGGTTCACGTTCTTCTTCTCGCTGGTGCAGTCGGCCTGGCACTTCTCCTTCGAGCGTCAGACCGGAACGCTGGAACTCCTCTTCCTGTCACCCGCGAACCGGCTGGTCGTGGTCGTCGCCAACGGGTTCGGCGCGCTGGTGCAGAACGCCTGGCTGTTCGCCTGTTTCGCGGTGGCGATGTTCACGCTGCTGGACGTGGTGAACGTGGCACACCCGGCCATGTACGCGGTGGTCTTCCTGGCCATGCTGGTGCCCGCGGTCGCGTGGGGGGCGTTCCTGAACAGTCTGCTGATCTTCTCCAGGGACGCCGCCTTCCTCTACACGCTGCTGGACGATCCGATGTGGTTCGCCAGCGGGGTGCGGCTGCCGGTGTTCGCGCTGCCCGGCTGGATCCGGGCCGTCGGCTCGGTGCTCCCGCTCACCGGCAGCCTGGCGGTCGTACGTGGTGCGCTGCTCGACGGCCAGGGCATCGGCGACCTGGCCGGGGAGCTGACCGGGCTGGCCGTACTGTCCGGAGCCCTGCTGCTCGCGGCGGTCGTCGCGCTCCGGCTGGGAGAGGCACGAGCCCAGCGGACCGGGCAGCTGCGCCTCTTCTGAGATGACCGAGGGAAACTAGCGGCTGAGCACCTGCCGGAGCACCCGTTCGAGGGTGGTCGCGGGGTCCGGGTCGGCGTACGGCGAGCGCCAGGCGACGTAGCCGTCGGGCCGGATCAGCACGGCGCCACCCCTGTCCACGCCGTACCTCTCCGCCCAGCAGCCTTCGACGTCCATCAGTTCCTCATCCACCAGCACGCGCGTGAGCTGGATGCGCAGCCGCTCCTTGATCAGCCGCCCCGCGTCCATCCAGTGCTGCCCCCCAGGCCCGGCGATCAGCACGAAACCGGACCCGAACAGGTCGATGGTCGAGATCAGCTGCCCGTCCCAGTCGAGCGGCACATGCGGGGCGCGGCTGCCCGGACGCCCGGTCGGTACGCGCGGATCCTCCAGGATCGACCCGTCGTCATCGGGCTCCTCCAGGATCGCCGTCGAGTGGTAGCGGTATCCGATCATGGCGGCCATAGGGTCTTCGAGCGGTTCCGGGTACTCGGTACGCATCGCGGGAGGCATCCGGAAGCCGAGGTTCGCGAGCTGGGCGTCGGCCGTCAGCGTGCCGATGGGACGGCGTTCGGCGTCGTAGGTGTCGAGGAAATCCGGCCCGGCCTGCCCGGTCGCCACCAGCCAGAGCCGCCACGCGATGTCGCAGCCGTCCTGGAGCGCCGTGCTGCCGCCCTGCCCACCGGTGGGCGGCATCGTGTGAGCCGCGTCGCCGGCCAGGAACACCCGCCCGTCGCGGTAGCGGTCGGCCACGACGTGCGCCATGGCGAAGGTGGTCTTGTCGAGCACCCGTACGTCGAGGTCGGGCACGCCGGTCGCCACCCGTACCAGCTCGACGCAGCGCTCATCGGTGAAGTCGGCCTCGCTCTCACCCTTGGCGGGGTCGTAGTTGACGCCCACCACGTGCGCACCCACGCCCGTGCCGGTCACGATGACGCCGGTGAAGACCTCGTTCTGCAGGTACCAGAGCGTGACCTCGCGCTCCCGTACCAGCCCGGTCAGGTCGGCATCGAACATGATCGAGCACATCAGCCCCAGCTCGCCCTTCCCCGAAGTGGGGATGCCGAGCTGAGCGCGGAGCGGGCTGCGGAAGCCGTCGGCGGCCACCACGTAGTCGGCCCGTACGACACTGTCGACGCCGTCGGCGCGGATGACCGCCGTGACACCCTCGGCGTCCTGCTCCAGCGAGACCAGCTCGGTGGAGAACCGCAGGTCGGCTCCCAGCTCCTCGGCCTTGGCCCGCAGCACCCGCTCGACCTCCGCCTGAGGGGCGCCCACCTGGACGACGGGCGTGACGTCGGCGAGGAAGGCGAAGTCGTCCTTGTCGCCGGTCACGATCATGTGCGGGTTCGGGTCGGCCAGGTTCGCCGCGATCGCGATGCGCATGCCGTCACCGATGCCCTGCCAGATGTCCCGCAGCGACTGCTCGACCCCGGGCACCGGCCGCAGTAACTCGACGGCTCTGGGGCCTATCCCGAACGCCTTGGGCTGGACCGACGTACTGGGGTGCCGTTCGACCAGCATGACAGGCACTCCACGCCACGCCAGCAGCGCTGCCGCACTCAGCCCGGCGTAACCGCCACCGACGACGAGAACGGGTACTCGCTCGTGCACTCAACCCACCTCCTGGAACGCGTAGTATCGCGTTATCGCTCGAGCGACACGATATGTCGCGTCTGTGTGGTGGGTCAAGACATATCTCGAAATGTACTAGAGGGCGGAAGGGCGAAACCCCGTAAGTAGTGGACCGGGAGCAGACGGCTGGGGGCCGCCGCAACGGCTGACCGGCACTGCGCCGGTTAGGGGCCGCCCCATGAGGTGGGGTTCCCCGGGCGGTTCGCTACACGACCGTCTCGATCTCCTGTGACGGTCCGTGGTGGCCGAGGTCCTTGTGGAGGGAAACCTCCTTCGGAGGAGCGGATGGAGGCGGTTCGTGGTGGCTGGGGCCCTTCCGGAGGGATGCCTCCTTCGGAGGAGAAGAGGAAGGCGGTCTGTCGCGGTTGGGGTCCCTGGGGAGACCCCTACGGGGGAAGGGTGATCGAGCGGCTCGCGAGTGCGTCGAACTCGCGGTCAGGCAGGGTCCGGTTGAGTTCCAGGAGCTTGTCGGCGAGCCAGCCGACGGCGTAGCGGGTCTGCGGAGCGTCGGATTCGACTGCCGCGCGGATGGTCTCGGCGACGACCCGAGGATCGGAGCCCTCGGCGAGCCCGTTCTCGCTGCGTTCGGCCATCGCCTCGGCCATCGAACGGTAGGCGCCGAGCCCGGAGTGCTCGCGCAGTTGCGCGGCGGTCTGGTCCTCGAACTCGGTCTTGATGATGCCGGGCTGAACGATCACGACGTTGATCCCGAACGGCGCGACCTCCATGCGCAGCGTGTCGGAGAGGGCCTCCAGGGCGTGTTTGGCGGCGTAGTACCAGGCGCCCAGCGGCAGGCTGATCTCGCCGCCGATCGAGGATACGTTGACGATCACCCCGGATCCCTGTTCGCGCATGTGCGGCAGGACGAGCTGGATCAATCGGGCGGGAGCCAGGACGTTGACCTCGAACTGGTCGCGCGCCCGGTCCAGGGGGACGTCCTCGACCGCGCCGTGCAGGACCGTTCCGGCGTTGTTGACCAGAACGTCGATCCGGCCCTGCTCCCGCAGGATCGTGGCGATCACCCGGTCGAGGTCGGCGTCGCGGCGCACGTCCATCTCCAGAACGTGCCCGCCGGCCTCGCGCAGGACGTCCATCTTCCGTACGCGCCGGGCGGCCCCGTACACGACGTGGCCGGCGCGCAGTAGTTCCAGGGCGGTCGTCAGACCGATACCGGCCGATGCCCCGGTGACCAGGCAGACCTTCGGCATGGGTCACACTCCCCAGACGACGGGCAGCGCGTGCACGCCGTAGATGAGCATGTCGGTGCGCAGGGCCACATCCTGAACCGGGACGGCCAGCCGCAGGCCCGGGAACCTGGTGATCAGCGCGGGCAGCGCGACCTGGAGTTCCACCCGCGCGAGCTGCTGACCGAGGCACTGGTGCACGCCGTGGCCGAAGGCCACGTGGCCGCTGGTCGAGCGGAGCAGGTCGAGGGTGTCGGGGTCGGCGAAATGCGCGGGATCGCGGTTGGCCGCCGGTACCGAGATGGTGACCGTCTCCCCGGCCTTGATCACCTCGCCGTTCAGCTCCACGTCGGTCAGGGCCGTGCGGATGGTGAACGGGATGATGCTCGCGTACCGCAGCAGTTCCTCGACCGCGCGGTCGGCGATGCCGGGGTTCGCGCGCAGGGCGGCGAGCTGGTCGGGATGGACGAGCAGCGCGAACACGCCGAGCGCGAGCATGTTGGCCGTGGTGTCCATGCCGGCGCCCAGGAGCGAGAAGCCGATGTTGACCAGTTCCTCGTCGGTGAGGTCGGTTTCGGTCAGATCGCTGAGCAGGTCGTCGGTGGGGGTCGTGCGCTTGGCCGCGACCAGCTCCTGGACGAACGCGTGCACCGCTCCGTAGGCTGCCGCCAGTTCCTCCGGCGGGGCGTTCAGGCGGAACAAGTCCAGCGCGTGCTGCTGGAATCGGGCCCGGTCCTGGTACGGCACGCCGAGCAGTTCACAGATCATCTGCGCGGGGACCGGCTGTGCCAGGGCCGTCACCAGGTCCACCGGGCCGATCTGCCGCTCCATCGCGGCCAGGTGCTCTTCGGTGATCTGCGTGACCCGCTCGCTCAACTGGCGCATGCGGCGAACGGTGAACTTCCCGGTGAGCAGGTTGCGGTAGCGCGTATGGTCCGGTGCGTCCATGCCGCCGAACATCCCTGGAGGTGGGGGCTGGTCGCTGTCCGGGGCCCCGGAGATCGGCATGTGCCGTAGCTCGGCCCGGACGCTGAACCGCGAGTCGGCCAGCACCGCGCGCACCAGGGCGTGGCTGGTGACCAGCCAACCTTCGTGACCGTCGGGGTAGGCCAGCCGGCTCAGCGGGCGCTGCTCGCGGAGCTCGGCCAATCCCGTGGGCGGGTCGAACGGGTGGCCCGCGCTCCGCTCGGTCGGCAATGTTGCGCTCATAGCGGTCTCCTTGTCGTGTGCTGTGTTTGCGATGAGCGAAACGCTAGGAATGTGGTTCCATCAGAAACAACAAGTCGCGGCGATAAGCCGAGCTAGAAGCGACGCGGTCGATGCGTTGACTCTGCAGCTGAATGCACCGGCAGGCGTGATCGGCCGGAGGAGAGGAGTGACGATGGCAGGAGGCCGGATGACCTTCGAGGAGCGCCAGCAGGTCGCGGCCGGGTTGACCGCGGGCCTTCCGTATGCCGAGATCGCCCGCCGGCTCGGACGGTCCAAGTCCACGATCATTCGCGAGGTCGCCCGCAATGGCGGACACCACCGCTACCGGGCCAACCAGGCCCAGCAGGCCACGCAGTGGCGGGCCCGTCGCCACAGGCCGGTCGCGCACGTCGCGCCCGTCGCCCACGCGGACGCGCCCGGGTGGGACCCGGAATCGGTGCGGGATTTCGAGGAGCGCTTCGCGACGATGATGACCCAGACCGGGATTCCGGCCATGATGGCCAAGGTCCTCGTCTGCCTGTTCGTCAGCGATAGCGGCGGCGCCACCGCCGCCGAACTCGTCGCCCGGCTGCGGGTGAGCCCCGCCTCGGTCTCCAAGGCGGTCGCCTGGCTCGACCAGCGCGGGCTGGTCGCCCGCGAACGCCAGGGACGGCGCGAAAGGTACCTGATCGACGACCACGTCTGCTATCAGGCCTGGCTGGCCAGCCTCCAGGGCATGGTCCTGTGGGCGGACTTCACCCGGCAGGGAGCCCAGATCTACGGCGTGACCAACCCGGCGGGCTCCCGCATGCACACCGCCAGCCGGTTCTTCCAGCACCTTCACCAGGACATGGCCCAAGCCGCCGAGCACTGGCGGCACGCCCTCGCCGACTAGGCGCCGCTGCCGCCCGCCGGCAGCGCCGCGTGCCCAAGCTGTCGTCCCCAGCGGTCAGGACAGGTGGCGTTCGAGGGACTCGATCTTGCTGGTCATGCCGTCAGTGACACCGGCCCTGAGGTCGGCCTTCAGCACCAGGCTGACCCGCGGCGCCACCTCGGCCACCGCGTCCACCGCCTGCTTGACCACCGCCATGACCTCATCCCACTCACCCTCGATGGTGGTGAACATGGAGTCCGTCCGGTTGGGCAGCCCGCTCTCCCGCACCACCTTGACGGCGCGCGCGACCGGCTCGGCGACCCCCTCGCCGACGCCCAGCGGCGTGATCGAGAACGCGACGATCAACTCAATGTCCTCTCAAAGCTCACAGCGCGGGCCACGATGCCGATCGAAGCCAATCGGTGCTCGATCGAACAGACCTCGTGGCCCGCACTGGACTCAGGCGTGCTCGTGGTCGTCCTCTTCCTCTTCCTCGCTGGGACCGTCGGAGGGCTCGACGCCCAGGACGGCCTCGCGCGGCTCGATCTCGTCGATGTGGTCGACGAGCTGCAGGACGTGGTCCGGCTCGATCAGCCACTGCAGGGCGGACGCGCCGGTGTCGTCGGAGTTGACGAGCTCCACCTGCTCGGCCCGCTCTTCCTCGGTGAGGTCGGCGTCGGGGTGCCGGATTTCGGCCAGCGCCGCGGCCTGCAGCGCGTCCACGTCGAGCACCTCGACGGTCAGCTCGACCGTCAGGCGCAGGAACTTCTCGTTATCACTCATGGCGAAGATGCTAGGGCAGCTTCCACTCGACAGGACCGGCGCCTTGCTGAACGAGAAGCTCGTTGGCACGGCTGAAGGGCCGGGAACCGAAGAATCCGTTGCGCGCCGACAGCGGAGACGGGTGCGCGGACTCGATGCGCGGCACGCTGCCGAGCATCGGCGCCAGGTTGCGCGCGTCGCGGCCCCACAGGATCGCGACCATCGGCTTGTCGCGGGCGACCAGCGCGCGGATGGCCTGCTCGGTGACCTCTTCCCAGCCCTTGCCCCGGTGGGAGGCGGGCTTGCCGGGCATCACGGTGAGCACCCTGTTGAGCAGGAGTACGCCCTGGTCGGCCCAGGGGGTCAGGTCGCCGTTGGACGGCCGCGGCAGCCCGAGGTCGGTCTCCATCTCCTTGTAGATGTTGAGCAGGCTGCCGGGCAGCGGCCGCACGTCGGCGGCGACGGAGAACGACAGCCCGATGGGGTGACCGGGCGTGGGGTAGGGGTCCTGGCCCACGATCAGCACCTTGACCTCGTCGAAGGGCTGGTTGAAGGCGCGCAGTACGTTGGCGCCCGCGGGGAGGTATTGCCGGCCTTCGGCGATCTCATTGCGGAGGAACTCGCCCATATGGGAGATGCGCTCGGAGACGGGCTCCAGCGCACTGGCCCATCCGGCTTCGACGACTTCGTTCAAGGGACGACTGGCCATGGCTGTTGAGCTTAGCCAGGTCTGGTACGGCTTGCGGTCCGAATCCGGTGGGCGGCCGTACCAGAATGATCACAGCGTGGGCTTGCCCCGCTGGAACAGCCACTGGTCGAAGAGCGTGCCGAGATCCCGGCCCGAGACCCGCTGGGCCAGGGCGATGAAGGCGGCGGTGTCCGCGTTGCCGTACTTGTGGTCGTTGACCCAGGTCCTGAGGATGGTGAAGAACGCGCGGTCACTGACCGCGCCGCGCAGGACGTGCAGCGTCATCGCGCCGCGGGAGTAGACGGCGTCCTTGAAGAGCCCGGCCGCGCCGCCCGGGTCGGCGGGGGGCGTCTGCCAGAACTCGTCCTCCGGGGTACGGCTGTACGCCTCGTCGAAGGAGTCCTGGAGCTTCTTGGTGCCCAGCTTGTCCTGCCAGAGCCATTCGGCGTAGGTGGCGAAGCCCTCGTTGAGCCAGATGTCCTTCCAGCGTGTCGGCGTCACGGCGTCGCCGAACCACTGGTGGGCGAGCTCGTGGGAGAGCAGCGGCTCGCTCGGCACCTGGGGGTAGATCGGGCGGGTCTGCGTCTCCAGCGAGTAGCCGACGTCCGACGCGCGGTCGATGATGCCGCCGGTCGAGGAGAACGGGTAGGGACCGAAGAGCGAGCCGAAGTAGTCAAGGATGGGCTTGTGGCGCTTCGCGAAGTCTCCGGCTTTCGCAGCGTTCCGCGGGTCCACGGCGGTGATTACCCGGAAATTTCCGATCTTGGTGTCGGAAAGCTGGAATTTTCCGATGGTGACGGTTGAGAGGTAGCTGGCCATCGGCTCTCTCTCGTCCCACACGTACGTCGTGCGACCGCCTTGGGACGTCTTCGACACCAGGTCGCCGTTCGCCACCGCGACCCGCGTGCTCGGCACGGTCACCGTGAAACGGTACGTGGCTTTGTCGGTCATGTGGTGATTGCCGGGATACCAGGTCATGGCCCCCTGCGGCTCGTTGGCGTTGAACACCCCGTCATCCGTACGGATCCAGCCGTCGTGTGAGCCGTCCGGGTCGACGACGTACGTGGGCTTGCCGTCGTACCGGACCACGACGGAGAAGGGGCGCCCGGAGGCCAGCCTGCCGGGCGGGGTGACCACGAGCTCAGGACCGCTGCGCCGGAAGGAGGCCGCCGCGCCGTTCACCACCACGGACCGCACGGTCAGGGTGTCGACCAGATCCAGGTCGAAGCGGCTCAGCTCCTGCGTGGCCCGGGCGGTGATCGTCGCCACGCCGCTCAGCTGGTTGGATCCCGGCTCGTAGCCCAGCGCGAGGTCGTAGTGCGTGGCGTCGTAGCCCCCGTTGCCCTGCTTGGGGAAGTACGGATCACCCGCGCCCTCGGCGCCGGCGCCCGCACCGGCGGAGCCGGGGCCAAGAGCGATGAAGGTGGCGACCGCCGCCGCGAGGAGCTTCATGAGTGAATTTTAGGGGCCGTCAGAGAGAGCGTTACGGGCGCCCGCCTGCCCCCCTTGGCAGGCGGGTGCCCATGCCCCCGCATCTGGCCGGCACATGTGGAGCTACTTCACAGAACCGGCCATCATGCCCTGCACGAAGTACCGCTGGAACGCGAAGAAGAGGACCAACGGGATGATCAACGACAGGAAGGCGCCCGACGAGAGGATGTCGACGTTCGACCCGAACTGCCGCATCTGAGACTGGAGCTGCTTGGTCATCGGCTGGTTGTCCGTGTCGGCGAAGACCAGCGCGATGAGCATGTCGTTCCAGACCCACAAGAACTGGAAGATGCCGAGCGAGGCGATCGCCGGCTTGCCGAGCGGGAACACCACCCGTACGAAGATCTTCAGCTCCGACGCCCCGTCCATCCGCGCCGCCTCCAGCAAGGAGGCCGGGATGCCGACGAAGAAGTTCCGGAGCAGGAAGATCGCGAACGGCAGCCCGAACGCCACGTGGAACAGCACCACGCCGGGGATCGTGCCGAAGATGCCGACGCCGCCGTAGAAGATGGCGACCGGGATCAGCGCGATCTGAATCGGCACGATGAGCAGCCCGACCACGACCAGGAACGACAGGTCACGGCCCGGGAAGTCCATCCACGCGAACGCGTAGGCGGCCATCGCGGCGATCCCGATCACCAGGACCGTGGTCGGCACCGTGATGAACACGGTGTTCCAGAAGGAGGAGGTGAAACCGCTGGCCAGGAGGTTCTTGTAGTTCTCGATGGTCAGCTCGGCGGGCTTGGTGAAGATGGTCCACCAGCCCTCGGCGCCGTTGACCGCCGGGGTGCGCAGCGAGACGACCATCAGGCCGAGCGTCGGGACCAGCCAGAACAGGCCCAGCAGCACCATCACGACCTGGATGGCGCCACCGCCGAGACGGTCGACGATGCGCGTGATCACACTCCGGCGGGGAGCGCCCGTATGGACCTCGGCAGGAGCCGGGGCGGTTGCCGTGGTCACGTGTCTTCCCTTCTGAACCGGCGGATATTCATGATCATGAAGGGGAGGACCAGGATGAGCAGGAAGATGGCGAGCGCACTGCCCAGCCCCTGGTTGTTCCCACCGCCGAACGAGACCCGCCACATCTCCAGCGCGACCACGTTCGACTGCGGCTGGACCGATGGCGGCGCGATGATGAAGACCAGGTCGAATACCTTCAACGTATTGATGATCATCGTCACGAAGACGACGAGCAGCACCGGTGACAGCAGCGGTACAGTGATCCGGCGGAACACCTGCCACTCCGTGGCGCCGTCGATGCGGGCCGCCTCCAGCGCGTCACGCGGGATGGCCGCCAGACCGGCCGCGATCAGCACCATGGCGAACCCGGCCCACACCCAGACGAACGCGCCGATGATCGCGGGGGTGATGAGCGTCGGGCCGAGCCAGGTCAGGCCGTGGTAGGCCGCCTCGAAGTTCGACTGCGGCAGCCGTACGACATAGGAACCCGCGGCCAGCCCGTCGAAGCGAAAGGAGCCGTCGTCGGCCGTCGTCGCGGTGCCGGCCACCTGGCCGTCCTTGACCGCCTCCACGGTCATGCCGGGCAGGCCCTTCTCGGTGGCGTCGGGCGTGCCGTTCTTGCCGCCGCCGCCCGGAGTGAAGTCGAACCACACCGTTCCGGACAGGGCGTTGCCCGGCGGCGCGGCCTTGGCGGGCTGGGCGGCGCTCGGCATGATGTTCGGCTTGATGCCGACGATCGGGATCAGCACCGGCTGGCCCGACTGGACGGGCTGCTTGGTGACGATCGCGCCCTTGTCCGCCACGACGCCCGACTGGTCGCCCTCGCGGGGCCGCGCGTCCGGGTAGCCCTTGGAGGAGGAGAACGTGTCGTGCACCGTGGTCAGGATGGCGTTGGCGACGCCCTTGCCCGGGTCCTCGTCGTACACGATCCGGAAGATCACGCCCGCGGCCATCAGCGAGACCGCCATCGGCATGAAGACGATCAGCTTGAACGCGGTCGCCCACTTGATGCGCTCGGTGAGCACCGCGAAGATCAGGCCCAGCGTCGTCACCACGATCGGGGCGACGACCACCCAGATCAGGTTGTTCCTGATCGTGGTGAGCATGCCCGCGTCGGTGAAGATCGTGGCGTAGTTGCCCAGGCCCACGAATCCGCTGCCGGCCGCGTCGAACAGGCTGCGGAAGATCGAATAGACGATGGGGTAGACCACCCAGATTCCCAGCAGCAGGGCCGCGGGGAGAAGGAAGGCGATCGCGACCGTCGGCGAAGGGCCGAGGCGTCGTTGCGTGCGGGGGGTTTCAGCCGGTCCGGAGGCGGGCCCGCGCGAGGTGTCGTCCTCGCGCGGGGCCTTCGGGCCGTCCACCTTTTCGGTCACGGCCTTACCTCTTACTTCCAGGCCTTCTTGGCCTCATCTTCGAGCTTGGTCTGCGCGCCCTTGATGTCACTCGGGTTGCGCAGGAAGTCCTGGAGCACCTTCCACTCGCCCTTGCCGTCGGTGCCGCCGAAGGCGCTGGGCGCCAGGTCGGACATGTCATAGCGGACGGCGTCACCGGCCGAGATGATCGTCTGCCCGAGTTGCTTGGTCAGCGGGTCCGGGTAGTTGTCAGGGGAGACGTTCTTGTTGGGCGACAGGTAACCGGGCAGCTTGGCCCAGATCTCGCCGCCCTCCTTGGAGGCGAGGAACTGCAGCAGCGCCATGGCGCCGGGGGAGTCCTTCATCGCGACCGCCACGTCGCCGCCCAGCACGACCGGAGCCGTGTCACCGACCTTGGGGAACGGGAAGAACTTGGCGTCCTCGCCGACCTTGGCGCCGTCCTGCGTCGCCTGGGTGGCGACGAAGTCGGCCTCGATGACCATGGCCGCCTTCTTCTGGCCGAACACCTTGGTCACGCAGGTCGGGAAGTCGGTCTGCAGCGCGCCGGAGTTGCCGTCGAGGACGAACTCCTTCTTGCCCACGATCTGCTGGATCTTCTGCAGCGCGGTGGCCACGCTGGGGTCGGTCCAGGGGATCTCGTGCTTGGAGAGCTTGTCGTAGTTGTCCGGGCCCGCGCTCGACAGGTAGACGTTCTCGAACAGGTCGGTCAGCGTCCAGCCGTGGGCGCCGCAGAGGGAGAACGGCGCCGTGCCGGAGTCGGCGATCGTCTGGGCGGCCTTGATCAGCTCGTCCCAGTTCGTCGGCGGCTGCACGCCCGCGTCCTCGAACGCCGGCGCGCGGTACCAGACCAGCGACTTGTGCGCGGCCTTGATCAGCACACCGTAGGGCTTGCCGTCGGCGGAGCCCAGCTCCTTCCAGTACGGCGTGTAGTTGGTGTCGATCTCCTTGGTGACCTCGGGGGTCAGCGGCTTCAGCGCGTTCTGCTTGGCGTACTGCTGCACCAGGCCCGGCTGCGGCAGGACGGCCACGTCGGGCGGGTTGCCGCCCTGGATGCGCGGGCCGAGGTAGGCACCGGTGTCCTCGCCGGTGGAGGCATAGGTGACCGTGGCGCCGGTCTTGTCGGAGAAAGCCTTGAGCACCTTTTCGAAGTTCTTCTGCTCCTCGCCGGTCCACTTGGCGGCGATCTCGAGCTTGACGCCCTGGAGTGTCTTGCTCCCGCCGTCGCTCGCCGGCGCCGAGCCCGACGCTGTGGGCTGGGTGGTCGTCGGCGCGTTTCCGCAGGCGGCGACCGCTACCGCGAGCCCGGCCAGGATCGCTGCTGCTCTGGCTTTTCGCATGGCTGCCTCACTGTGTGCTGATGATCTCTTGCAGTTCGGACTTCATGGAGACCGCGACGTCGTCGGCGGACTCGGTGTAGGGAGGGCTCAGCGCCTTGGCGACCGAGCTGGCGATCACCAGGCTGAGCTGGTTGTAGTTCGCGCTGACCGGCCGCGCCTTGGCGGCGAGGATGCTCTCCTTGAGTACGGGCAGGTAGGGGAAGCGCTTGATCAGGGCCGGGTCGTCGTAGAGCTCGGTCCACACCGGCGGGAACGAGCCGTCGGTGAGCACCCGCCGCTCGTTCTCCAGGCCCGTGAAGTAGCGGATGAACTCCTGGGCGGTGTGCTGGTGCTTGGAGTAGGCGCTGATGGCCAGGTTGACCCCGCCGAGCGTGCTCGACCCCGGGCCGTTGAGCCCGGGAAGCCTGGTCACCGCGAACTTGCCGCCGAGCTTGGCCGTCGCCGGGCCGTAGGCGTGGGGCCAGTTGCGGGCGAAGGCCAGCCGCCCTTCCTGGAAGGCCAGGCGGGACTCCTCCTCCTTGTACGACAGCGACTCCTTGGGGATCCAGCCCTCGCGCAGGCCCTGGATGAGGAAGTCCAGCGCGATCCTGGCCTTGGCCGGGTCGAGGGTCACCTCCGTGCCGTCGGGGCTGAGTATCTGCCCGCCCGCCGACTGCACGGCCTCGGAGAAGTTCACGGTCAGCCCCTCGTACGCGAGGAACTGCCCGGCGTAACCCCCGATGTCCCGCTTTTTCGTGACCTCTAGGGCTTTTTCGCGAAGCTCCGCCCAGGTGCGCGGCGGTTTCTTGATCAGGTCGGTTCGGTAGTAGAGCAGGCCGGCATTGCTCGTGTACGGCACCGCCCACAGCTTGTTCTTGTAGACCGCGGTGTCCACGACGGGCGGCAGGAGCCTGTCGAGCGGGAAGAGCCCGCGCTCCAGGGGGATGATCCAGCCGTTCTCCGCGAACTCGGCGGTCCACACCACGTCCAGCCCGAGCACGTCGTAGCGGTTGCTCCGGGCCTGGAGATTGGCCACCATCTGCGCGCGCTGCTCGTCGGCGGCCTCGGGGAGTTCGAGGAGCGTCACCTTCTCGGCCGGGTGGGCCTGGTTCCAGCGATCCAGCAGGGGTTGCAGGTACGCCGTCGTGTCGCGTCCGGTGGCGAAGGTGATCGGGCCGGTGCCGCCCGTGCCGGTATCGCCGCCGACCTCGTCACCCGTCGCCGCGCACCCGGCCGCCAGAGAGACGGCCAGCACGATCGGCAACGAGCGATGCACCCGATGACCTCCCAGTTCAGAAGGATTACATTCGTGTTAGGTAGATGCATTCATGTTATGCACACATGTAATCTGGCGGTCAACGGAGAAGCGCGTAACGCATCCGTAACACAAGGGGGAGGTGGGGCTTGCGGTTGCACCTGCTGGCGCTCCTGGCCAAGGAACCTGCCCACGGGTACGAGCTCAAACAGGCCCTTGAGCAGACCTTCGGCAGCGCCTATCCCTCTCCCAACATCGGCCAGATCTATGTGACCCTCGGCAGGCTGGAGAAGGACGGCCTGGTCAGGGCCGTCGACGTGGAGCAGTCCAACCGGCCGAACAAGAAGGTCTACTACCTGACGGCCAAGGGCCGCGACGTGCTCACCACCTGGGTGGACGAGCCGACCGAGGGTCCTCGGGTGCGCGACGAGTTCTTCATGAAGCTCGTGCTGGCCCCGCTCACCGGCATCGCCGACCGGATGGCCCTCATCAACCGGCAGCGCCGGCACTATCTTTCGCTCATGAGCGACCTCAACGACCTCCTCTCCCGCACGGCGCCCGCCGACACCGTGGCGGTCCTGCTCATCGAGGGGGCCATGCTGCACCTGCAGGCCGACCTCGACTGGCTGGCACGGTGTCAGGAGGATCTGGCATGAGCGTGATCAAGACCGTCAACCTGGTGAAGATCTACTCCGATGGGGCGGTGCCCGTGCCGGCCGTACGCGGGGTGGATCTGCGGGTGGAGCCGGGCGAGTTCGTCGCGATCATGGGGCCGTCGGGGTCGGGCAAGTCGACGCTGGTGCACATGCTCGGCGGGCTGGACGCTCGTACGAGCGGTGAGATCTGGCTCGACGAGAAGCGCGTCGACACGCTCTCGGAAAGTGCCTGGGCGCTGCTGCGGCGCAAGAAGGTCGGCTTCGTCTTCCAGTTCTTCAACCTGGTCGCCAACATGACCGTGGCCGACAACGTGGAGCTGCCGGCGCTGCTGGCCGGAGCCTCGCCCAAAGACGCCCGCGAACGCCGCGAGAGCCTCCTGGGCGCCCTCAACCTCACCGAACGCGCCGACGCCGCGCCCGGCCAGCTCTCCGGCGGTGAGCAGCAGCGGGTCGCGCTGGCCCGCGCGCTGGCCAACCAGCCGAGCGTGCTGCTGGCCGACGAGCCGACCGGCAACCTCGACAGCCGCAACACCCGCGACGTGCTCCGGCTGCTCAGCGACGTGCACAAGGACGGCCAGACCATCGTCATGGTCACCCACGACGCCCGGGTGGCCGCCCTCGCGGACCGCCTGGTGTCGCTGTTCGACGGCGAGATCGTCGACGACGGCCGGATCGCCCGCAGGCGTACGGGCACGGCCGGCGAGGTGATCGACCTCCGATGAGCCTCAGAGAAATGAGCCTCAGCGAAATGAGCCTCAGAGAATGAGCACGGCCAGGGCGGGCAGCCGGTGGATCAGGGCCGACCTGCGGGCCAGGCGGGGCCAGGCGCTGCTCACCGTGCTCGCCGTGGCCGGGATCGTGGCCGCGCTGATCACCGCGGTCACCCTGCTGGAAGACGGCACCAACCCGTGGCGCAGCCTGTTCGCCCAGACTGACGGCGCCCACGTGTGGTTCTACACCAAGGACAGCCCCCAGGTCGGGCTGGGCGGCATCGACGGCGTCAGCCAGACCGCGGGGCCCTACAGGTCCGCGCCCGTCACCGTGGTCCAGGACGGCAAGAAGGAGCCCGCGGCGCTGCGCGCGATGCCCGCCGCGCTGCCCCGGGTGGCGCACCCGGTCGTGGCCGAGGGCCGCTGGCTCGACCCCGCCCAGTCCGACGGCGTGGTGGTCGAGCGCTCCTTCGCCAGGGCGCTGCGGCTCAAGCTCGGCGACGCCTTCTCCATCATCGCGCTGAGCGGCGAGCGCCACACCCTGTACGTACGCGGCATCGCCGACTCCGCCGAGCAGGGCTTCTACCCCGAATGGACGCCCGGCCTGGCCTGGGTGCTGCCGGCGACGCTCGACCGGATCGAGCCCATGCTCGGCCGCAGCGAGTGGGTGACCGGCCTGCGCCTGGCCGACCCCGACGCCACCCAGGTCGTCTCCCAGCGCGTCGTGGTCATGCTGGAGGACCAGCTGCAGCGCGTCTACACCTGGCGCGAGGTACGCGCCGCGATGGAGCTCGACAACCGGCTGCTCGGCACGCTGCTGGCGCTGTTCGGTGTGGTCGGGCTGGTCGCCGCCGCTCTGGCGCTGGCCAACGCGGCCGGTGGGCGGGTGCTCGGCCAACTGCGCGACCTGGCCACGCTCAAGTCGATGGGCTTCACCAGGGGCCAGGTCGCCCTGCTGCTCCTGGTCGAGCACGGCGCACTCGGCCTGCTCGGCGTCGGCGTCGGCACGCTCGCCGGATGGGCGGCGACGGTGGCGGTGCTCGGCACGACCTCCGTCGCGCCCGTGCCCGTGCTGGCCATCGTCGGTGGCACCGCGCTGACCGTGCTCGCCGCGGTCGGAGTGCCCGCCTGGCGCGGTGGGCGCACGCCGCCCATCCCCGGTGCCCCGGCGGCGCCGCCGCGCGGCCACCTGTCCCGTCTGGCCAGGCTGGCCCTGCTCGTACGGCTGCCACCCGCGCTCATTCTCGGCACCCGCGACGCCTTCACCAGGCGGCTGCCGGCGTTCCTGACCGCGTTCGGCCTGGCCGTGCCGATGATGATGATCACGATCGGGCTCGGCGTCTGGGCCACGCTCGACAACTTCCTCAGCCACCCCGAGCAGGTCGGCCAGCACGCCAGCCTGTACGTCCGGCCGGGCAAGCTGGAGGCGGCCGACGCCCAGCGCATCGCCGAGTCCGACAGGGCCGTCCAGAGCGTCTACCCGGGCACCGACGTCAACGCCCTGGCCCCCGGAGCGGCCCGCTCGGTCAGGGTCCGGGCCATCGGCAGTTCGGCCGACCCCTACCCGTTCCCGGTCGTCGAAGGCCGCATGTACGGCCAGCCCGGCGAGGCCGTCGCGGGGCAGGGGCTGCTCAACCTGCTCGGCGCCAGGATCGGTGACCGGATCCGGCTGACCGTCGGCGGCTCGCCGCTGATCGTACGGATCGTCGGCCGCACCGTGGAGCCGGACCTCGACGGCGAGGTGCTGTCCGTGGGGCTCGACAGCCTGGCGGCCAAGGACTCCGTGCCGCCCGAGTTCTACGCCCTCGCGCTACGCCAGGGCGCCGATCCGGGCGAGGTGCGCGACAGGCTGCTGGCGGCCTCGGGGGAGAGCCTCGACGTGCAGCGGGTGGTCAACCCGGCCGACCGGCTGTCGGTCATCCGGGTGGTGATCGTGGCGCTGATCGCGGTGCTGGCGTTGATCGGCCTGGCCAACCTGCTCACGGCCAGCGCCCTGGGGCTGCGCGACCACGCCTTCGATCTGGCTGTGCTCAAGGCGATGGGGCTGACCCCGCGGCAGGTGATGGCCACCCTGGTGACGGGCACCGGGCTGCTGGTCGTGCTGGGCATCGTGGCCGGCACGGCGGCCGGCGCCTCGGTGGTGACCGGGCTGATCGACCTCCAGGGCTACACCAGCGGAGTCGGGGCGGGCATCGGCCGCCCGCCCTCGGTCCTCACGCTGATCGTCGCCGTGCTGGTCGCCGTGGGCGCGGCGCTCGCGGTCGCGCTCATCCCGGCTCGCCGCGCGGCCCGCGCCCA
Source organism: Nonomuraea sp. NPDC052129 (assembly GCF_040680095.1). Classification (NCBI taxonomy): domain Bacteria; kingdom Bacillati; phylum Actinomycetota; class Actinomycetes; order Streptosporangiales; family Streptosporangiaceae; genus Nonomuraea; species Nonomuraea sp. NPDC052129. The sequence continues at coordinate 89,500 of NZ_JBFAVX010000012.1, forward strand.
GGTGCCCGTCACCTCACGCTGAGGCGTCGTCCTTGAAGTTCTTCAGCGCGAACCAGTAGAACCCGTGGCTCGGCAGCGTGAGCAGGTAAGGCAGCTCGCCGATCACCGGGAAGTGCACCCCGCCCCGCGCCTCCACCGGCGTCATGCCCGTGAAGCGGCGCAGGTCGAGCTCCACCGGCTGGGGATACTTCGACAGGTTGTTCACGCACAGCATGACGTCGTCGCCGTACTCGCGGACGTAGGTGAGCACGCTGTTGTTGGAGGACCACATTTCGGTGTAGGCGCCGAGGCCGAACACCGGGTGACTGCGGCGGATCTCCAGCATCTTGCGGGTGAAGTGGAGCAGCGAACCCTCGCTGCGCTGCTGCGCCTCCACATTGACCGCCTGGAAGCCGTAGATCGGGTCCATGACCGCGGGCAGGTAGAGCCGTCCCGGGTCGGCGGAGGAGAAGCCGGCGTTGCGGTCGGGGCTCCACTGCATCGGCGTGCGCACCGCGTCGCGGTCCTCCAGCCAGATGTTGTCGCCCATGCCGATCTCGTCGCCGTAGTACATGATCGGCGAGCCCGGCAGGCTCAGCAGCAGGGCCGTGAACAGCTCGATCCGGTCCCTGTCGTTGTCCAGCAGCGGCGCGAGCCGGCGGCGGATGCCCAGGTAGGCCCGCATGCGCGGGTCCTTGGCGTACTCGCTGTGCATGTAGTCGCGCTCTTCCTCGGTCACCGTCTCGAGCGTGAGCTCGTCGTGGTTGCGCAGGAAGATGCCCCACTGGGCCGTGTCGGGCAGCTTGGGGGTGCGCGACATGATCTCCGAGATGGGCTCGCGCGTCTCCTTCTTGACCGCCATGTAGATGCGCGGCATGAGCGGGAAGTGGAAGGCCATGTGGCACTCGTCGCCGCCCACGGTGGGGTCGCCGAAGTATTCGACGACGTCCTCGGGCCAGCCGTTCGCCTCGGCCAGCAGCACCCGGTCAGGGTAGAGGCGGTCGACCTCGGCGCGGACCTTCTTCAGGTACGCGTGCGTCTCGGGCAGCCCCGCGCACGCCGTGCCCTCGCGCTCGAACAGGTAGGGCACCGCGTCCAGCCGGAAGCCGTCGATGCCGAGGTCCAGCCAGAACCGCAGCACCTCCAGCATGGCCTCCTGCACGGCCGGGTTGTCATAGTTCAGGTCCGGCTGGTGGTGGAAGAAGCGATGCCAGTAGTACTGCTTGCGCACGGGGTCGTAGGTCCAGTTGGACTCCTCCGCGCCGATGAAGATGATCGGGGCGTCGGGAAAACCGGTCGGCTCGTCGGACCACACGTAGAAGTCGCCGTACGGCCCTTCCGGGTCGTGCCGCGACGCCTGGAACCAGGGATGACGGTCGCTCGTGTGGTTCATCACCAGGTCGGTGATGATCCGCAGCCCGCGCTCGTGCGCCGACTCGATCAGATGGACGAAATCCCCGAGGTCCCCGAAGTCCGGAAGGATCTTCATATAGTCGGAAATGTCATACCCGCCATCGCGCAGCGGCGACTCGTACAAGGGCAGTAGCCAAAGGCAGTCGACGCCCAGCCATTCCAGATAGCCGAGCTTCTCCGTGAGACCACGCAGGTCTCCGGTGCCGTCGCCGTTGGAGTCCTTGAACCCTCGGACAAGAACCTCGTAGAACACCGCCCGCTTGTACCAGGAGGGATCCTCCGAGACGAACGCCTCGGAAATCGGCTCCGGTGCTGGGGATGCGTTGATCATATGTCGCTCACAGAAGGAGATGTGGGCAGGACGGAGTCACCGGTTTCCCCGGCGCTAACTAGCTGGTGACCGCGCCGCCTGAGGTCGTCATCCCTGCGAACCTCATGCCCTGAACGGACCGGATTTGTGACCCGGTGCCCGCTTGTGCGGCGCTTACGGGCCGAACACTACCAGCCCGTTGGCTTTCCGGAACCCGCTTGTGCTGTGCTCGAGTTAATACCCACGAGATCACTGTGTAACCGTGATGTTACCGAGAGTTCATCAGAAAGGGGACGACACATCACTGAGATCGTTCTCGAAGTCGCCCAGCCAGAGCCCGAAAAGCACCAGCCCCCGCACCCAGAACCGGTCGTTCCACCCGCTGAACCGGGTCAGCGCGTCGGGGCCGCCCGCGATGACCATGTGCAACTCGTCCGACAGCATTTCGGGCACCCGCGCGGCGACGGTCTCCAGCATGCGGTGCGCGTACGCCCGCGCGGGAGCGGCCGTGGAGCGCAGCGGAACCCGCAGTAGCGGCTGCTTGACCACGTTCGTGGACGGCAGGGCCGCCACCCGCGGGTTGGCGGCGTGCAATATCTCGCGGTAGAAGCGACCCTTGTCTTTCCGGGCCACCCCTACCGACAACGCCGCGTCGAAGAAGTCGGGGTGGATGAACGGCGCCGCGAACGACGCCTCGGGCCCGACCAGGTTGACCGCCGAGCGGGCGATGCCCCGCACGGTGCGGGTGTGCAGCACCGACAGCGGCAGCTCGGCCCGGTGCCCGTGCAGCATGGAGGTCGCCGCGGCGAACTGCTCGCGCACCGCCTCCTCCATCCAGGCGCCGGCCGCCGCCGACAGGAACGGCTGTGACGGGGCGCCGAGGCTGAGCGACTTCAGCACCGCGGCCGACCGCTCGGCCTGCGAGGTGGCCTCCAGCGCGGCCCCGCTCACCATGAAGTTCTTCAGCAGCGGGCCGCCGGCCAGGCCGTCGACCAGCACCCGGCCCGCCCGCTGCACCTCCTTGGCGAACGGGGCGTACCAGGCGTGGTGCGGCGTCAGGTATTCGAGCCGGCGCGCCACCTCGGCCGCGTCGCCGGGGTAGTCGTCGGCGGACTGGGTGATCACCCGGTGCGGGATGCCCAGCTCGCGGGTGATCGAGCGGGCGAAGGCGATGTCGGTGTCGGTGCCCTCGTCGGGGCTGGTCGTCCAGGACTCCACGTCGAAGCCGCGCGCCTTCGCCACGCTGGCCAGCAGCCGCGAGTCGTAGCCGCCGCTGACCGGCACCAGCAGTTTGCGCCCGTCGTAGTCCTTGTAGACCTCGTGCAGCAGCTCGACGATCTCGTGGGCGCTGGTCCACCTCTCGTACGGCTCGCGGCGCAGCCAGCGCGGCAGCCCGCGCTCCGTGGCCAGCCGCTCGCCGTCGAACACCAGCGCGCTCGACCCCGGCAGCCGCTTGATCCGCTGGTAGGGCGTCGCCTCGCCGAGCGGGAACGTCACCTGGATGATCGAGGCCCAGGCCGACCAGTCGATCTCGACCGGGACCAGCGACAGCAACGGCTGGATCAGGGACGAGAAGTAGATCGCGTCGCCGTGCCGTACGTAATAGACGTCGACCAGCCCGAGCGCGCCCGCGTGCAGCGTGACCCGCGGGCCGTCGCCGATCAGCCCCGGCACCTCGTACGTCTCGGCGATGGACATCCAGCCGTCGAGAGCCGAGGGCCTGCGCTCACCCCAGGAGAACGCGAACGAGCCCCCTGCGCGGTGATAGGGCGGCAGCGGCGTCGAGCTGTACAGGGCCGCCTCGGCCGTCTGGAGCGCCGGTCTGACCCGAGGCCCCGCGGCGGCGAGTTTGCCGAGTATGACGGTGTCGATCCGGCCGAGACCGCCGCAGACATAGGGCCGCACGTTGAACTGCACCGGATCTCATCCCTTCGAGCTGCTTCCCGCAAAAGAGTATCCTTTGCCGGGCTAGGAATCGGAGGTCTCGGTGAGCACTGAGCTGGAGAGCACTAGGCGAGCGCTGCGTGAGGCGATCGCCCAGGCCGAGCACGCGGCCGAGCTGGCCAGGCTGCTGGACGCGGCCCAGGCGCGGCTCGTGGAGGCCGAGCACCACACCGCTGAGGCCAAGGCGCTCGCCGAGCGGCTCACCGACGCGGAGGAGCGGCTGGAGATCGAGCGCGCCGCCGCGGAGAAGCTCCGCAAGGAGCTGGCCGAGCAGCGCTTCCAGGCCGAGGTGGCCAACTGGAAGCTCTCCTCGATCAAGGTGGCCCGCTGGAACCGGCTCGGCGACGCGATCAGGAGCGGCAAGAGCAACCCGGTCCGCCTGGCCAGGGGTCTCAAGGGCGCCGCCAAACCGGTCAAACGACCCACCGCGCCCAAGCGCAAGCCGGTCGCCGCCGCGGCCAAGGACAAGGACGAGCGGCCGGGCGCCGCCTACCAGGCCACCACCTCCGTGCGTACGCTCAACGGCGCCTCGTTCAAGCTCAAGCCGTTCCGCGTGCCCACCGGGCCCAACACCCGCCCGCACCTGACCGCCGCGGTGATCGCCGACCCGCACACCGAGGCGCTGCTGCGCTACGAGTGGCGGCAGACGACCGGCTTCACGCCGCGCGACTTCGCCAGGGTGCTGCCGCTGGAGGTGCCGCACCTGCTTGTGGTCGAGTCGGTCACCCAGGGTCCGTGGGCCGAGGAGATCACCGGCGAGCCGGGCGAAGGGCTCAAGGCCCTGCTGGCCTGGTGCGCCGAGCGGGGCATCCGCACGGTGTTCTGGCACACGCAGGGCGACGTGACCCCCTACGCGGCCGCCGCCGAGCTGTTCGAGCACCGCTTCACCAACGATCTCACCGTGGGCTGGCCGCGCCTGCACTTCGGGGTGCAGCCGCGGGTGCACAACCCGATCCCGCTCTCGGGCGGCCGCATCGACCGGGTGCTCACGCTCGACCAGCTGCTGCCCGGGCACCTGACCTACCCCGACGTGCTGACCTCCTACCGCTGGCCCGCCTCCGTCGACTGCCCGCCCGGTACCCCGCAGTGGGTGCTGGCCGAGCTCGCGGCCTGCAACACCTCGATCGGCACCGAGCCCGACGCGCGCCGCGCGCACGCGGCCCTGCGCCGCGCCCACGCCACCGGCACGATGTCCGAGCGGACCGACGAGCTGCTGGAGGCCATCGGCCTGCCCGCCGTACGCGCCACGCTCAACGTCTCGGTGCTGCTGCCGGTGCCCGACTCGGCGCTGTTGGAGCACGCGCTGGCCCAGGTGGCCAGGCAGTCGGGGGTCACCCAGGTGGTGGTGTTCGCCTGGCGCGGGGCCGAGCAGCGCGTCCGCGAGGTTCTGACGGGCGTCGACGTGGTCTTCCGCGACCTCGACCCGGCCGCCAGCACGGGCGCCATGCTCAACCACGGTCTCGACCTGTGCGAGGCCGACCTGGTCGCGGTGATGGACCCGCGCGACGTCTACGGCGCCCACTATCTGACCGACCTGCGCAGGGCGTTCCTGTTCAGCACGGCCGGCATCGTCGGCAAGGCCGCCTTCTACGCCCACCTCCGCAAGCCGCAGGCGACCCTGCTCAAGCAGCCGGACGCCGAATACTCCTACCTGCCGGAGATCGCCGGCGCCACGCTCCTGGCCCGCCGCAACACGCTGCGTGAGCTCGGCTTCGCCGACCTCACGGACGGGTGGGACGAGGTGCTGATGCGGCAGTGCCGGGCGGACGGGATCAGGGTGTTCTCGGCCGACCGGTTCGGCTATGTGCGGGTACGCGAGGAGGACCGGTGGCTCCTGGGGGCCGCCCAACTGGTCGAGTACGGCTCCGCCGAGCCACACGCGCTCATCTAGCGTCCAGGAGCGCCCTGTGACGCCGGAGCAGCTGGCCGAGGTGCTGGGGGAGCCGCCGGTGCCGGAGGGGACGTGGGAGCGGGAGGCGGTCTACATCTCGGCCGCCGCCCTCCGTCGCGGCGTACCCCCCGCCTCCCTGGCGGCGCGCGTCTCCGGCGAGGTCCTGGACAACGGATTCCTGCGGATCGTCGTGGACGTACCGGGGACGCTCGTGGACTCCGTGGAGCCGCTCGACGTACCTGAGGACCCCTGGCCGGACTTCCCCCGCACATGGGCGAACCCGGGCTTCGTCGTCCGTTACGCCCACGCGCGGGCGGCGGCAGTCCAGCGATGGGCGCGCGACCTGGGTGTCCCAGCCGAACCCTTCCACCCGGAGCTGCTAGCCGACCCGCGTGACCGCGCCGTGCTCCGCCTCCTGGCCGAGCTGCCGGGGCGGCGGCTGAGCAGGTCTCCGGGGTGGGAGCCTTATCTGGTACGGCTGGCGACGGCGTACCACGACGCCCATGAGCTGGCCCCCGCCGTACCCATGGGAGACGATCCACCCGCACCGGTGCACACGGCGCGCGTCCGGCTGGCGGCGGCGGTGCTGAAGGTGCTGCCGGGCCCGGAGCGTCTGTGATTGGCAAAATATCCGGCCAAAGGGCGAAAAATCGTAAAAATATCCCTCCTGGAGCTTGATCGCGTCTCGATACGTGGGCAGCGGGTCCGGGCGGTTCGACGGTTCCGATAGCCTCGTTCGGGTGAGTCGATTCGTCCATCCCGCCGGGGACCGGCACGCAGAGATGCTGCCCCACGAGCGCCCACCGCTGGCGCCCGCCGACCTCAACCGGATCAATCCCTCGATCTGGCCGCGAACGTCGAGCCGGACCGATGGCGCGCTCACGATCGGCGGCGTGGACGTCCGCGATCTGGCCCGCGACCACGGCACGCCCCTCTACGTGTTCGACGAGGACGACGTGCGCTCGCGCATGCGCGACTACGCCACGGCCTTCGCAGGCTCCGAGGTCCACTACGCCGGCAAGGCGTTCCTGTGCAAGGAGATCGTCCGCTGGCTCAAGGACGAGGGCCTCGGCCTCGACGTGGCCAGCGGCGGCGAGCTGGCGGTGGCGCTCAGCGTCGGCTTCCCGGCCGCGCGCATCACGCTGCACGGCAACAACAAGTCGGCCGCCGAGCTGTCCAGGGCGCTGGAAGCGGGCGTCGGGCACATCGTCGTCGACTCCTACGAGGAGATCGCCCGGCTCGGGTTCCTCGCCGAGAAGCACGGCACGCGGCCCAAGGTCATGATCCGGGTGACGACCGGGGTCGAGGCGCACACGCACGAGTTCATCGCCACCGCGCACGACGACCAGAAGTTCGGCCTGTCGCTCAACACCGGGGCCGCCGCCGAGGCCGTACGCCGCATTCTCGCGCTGCCCTCGCTGGAGCTCGTCGGGCTCCACTCGCACATCGGCTCGCAGATCGTCGACACGGCCGGGTTCGAGGTGGCGGCGCGCCGCCTCGCCACGCTGCTCGTGCAGATCAAGGACGAGCACGACGTGGTGCTGCCCGAGCTCGACCTGGGCGGCGGCTACGGCATCGCCTACGTCGAGGGTGACGAGGCCCCCGACATCAAGGAGATCGCCGACGGCCTGCGCGAGATCGTCACCAAGGTCTGCACCGACGCCGGGCTGCCGGTGCCGAGGCTGACCGTGGAGCCCGGCCGCACCATCATCGGGCCCGGCGGGATCACCCTCTACGAGGTCGGGACGGTCAAGGACGTCGAGGGGCTGCGCACGTACGTCAGCGTCGACGGCGGCATGAGCGACAACGTGCGCACCGCGCTCTACGGGGCCGAATACACCGCCGTGCTGGCCAGCCGCGAGAGCTCCGCCGAGCCGATGCTCAGCCGCCTGGTCGGCAAGCACTGCGAGAGCGGTGACATCATCGTGCGCGACTGCTTCCTGCCCGCCGACCTCGCGCCGGGCGACCTGATCGCCGTGGCGGCCACCGGTGCCTACTGCCGGTCGCTGGCCAGCAACTACAACTATCTGCCCAAGCCCGCCGTGGTGTCCGTCACCGACGGCGAGGCACGTGTCATCGTGCGGGGCGAGACCGAGGACGACCTGTTGAGGGGGCAGTTGTGAAACCGCTGAAAGTGGCCCTGCTGGGCTGCGGGGTGGTGGGCTCGCAGGTCATCCGGCTGATCCACGAGCAGGGCGACGACCTGGCCGCCCGCATCGGGGCACCGCTGGAGCTGGCCGGTGTGGCCGTACGCCGGCTGGGCCGCAAGCGCGACGTCGAGGTGGCCCCCGAACTCCTGACCACCGACGCCGAGTCGCTGGTCACCCGCGACGACGTCGACATCGTGATCGAGGTCATCGGCGGCATCGAGCCCGCCCGCTCGCTGATCGTGTCCGCCCTGTCCAGCGGCAAGTCGGTCGTCACCGCCAACAAGGCCCTGCTCGCCGAGGACGGCGCGACCCTGCACGAGGCCGCCCGCACGGGGGGCGGCGACCTCTACTTCGAAGCCAGCGTGGCCGGAGCCATCCCGCTGCTGCGCCCGCTGCGCGAATCACTCGCCGGCGACCACGTCAAACAGGTCCTCGGCATCGTCAACGGCACCACCAACTACATCCTCGACAAGATGGACTCCACGGGCGCCTCGTTCACCGACGCCCTGGAGGAGGCCCAGACGCTCGGCTACGCCGAAGCCGACCCCACGGCCGACATCGAGGGCTTCGACGCCGCCGCCAAGGCCGCGATCCTGGCCGGCCTGGCCTTCCACAGCCGGGTGACGGCGGAAGAGGTGCACCGCGAGGGCATCACCGAGATCACCGCCACCGACGTGGCCTCGGCCAAGGCCATGGGCTACGTCATCAAGCTGCTGGCCATCTGCGCCCGCTCCGACGACGGCCGCTCGGTCGGGGTCCGCGTACACCCGGCGATGATTCCCCGGACGCACCCGCTGGCCGGCGTACGCGAGGCGTACAACGCGGTCTTCGTGGAGGCGGCGTCGGCGGGCCAGCTCATGTTCTACGGCAAGGGCGCGGGCGGCGCGCCGACGGCCTCGGCCGTGCTCGGCGACCTGGTGGCGGTGGCCCGCAACCGCCTGGCGGGCACGCGCGGCCCCTCGGAGTCGACGTACGCCGACCTGCCCGTGCACCCCATGGGAGAGACCGTCACGAGGTGCCACGTGGCGCTGGACGTGGCGGACAAGCCCGGCGTGCTGGCCCGGGTGGCGGACCTGTTCGCCAAGCACGACGTATCGATCCAGACGGTACGCCAGGAGGGCCACGGGGACGACGCCCAACTCGTCATCGTGACCCACCGGGCAACGGACGCGGCACTGTCGGCCACCATGGAGGGGTTGCGAGACCTCGACATCGTGCGGGCGATCGCCAGCGTGATGCGGGTCGAGGGCGACCTCTGACAAGCATGGTCCTCCCCTTGGGGCGCTTCGCGCTCTGAGGGTCGGGCTGTGTTCTGTGGGGGGCTCGGCGCCCCCCACACCCCCACAAAGGCATGGTCCTCGCTGCGCTCGGGCGTCCCTCCGCAGGAGGGCTCCGCCCTCCTGCGGAGGCGGACCTTTGGCCTGAGCGCGTCCGACAGCAATCTGGGACCGCCTTGATCGGCCGGGCGTTCCCATGACTTTGGAATTTGTTCCGAAGTAGCGTCGCGGTATGGCTACTCCGACCATGCCTTTCTCCGACCTCTCGAAGCACTCCAAACGAGTGGCAGACACGCTCGACCGAGTGCATCGATTGCAGGTCAAGCGCCGCGACGGCGAAGACCTGTACATCACCACCGCGCAGCACGATCGGGAGCGGGAGGAGACGGCCGACGTCGTGTCTCGCATGCTTGCCGCATTGGTCGCGAGCGATGAGGGGGCGCGGGCGGTCGAACGTGCCCTGCCGGTGGTTTTCCCGTGGGCTCGCCATCTTTCGGTTGGCGAGCGTCAGGAATTCGTCCGTGACATCGTCGACGCCACTCGCGACGTCGTCGATCTCGACGTGCATGCCACGTTGCATCGAATTACGGCTGAATGGCGGGCGACTGCCCGAATCCTGGCTGATCCGGCTTTGGCCGCACAGACGGGCCGGCCCCTGCCCGATGAGGATCACGGCGAGGTGTTCACACCGTGAGCCCAAAGCGCGGAGATGACCGGGACGTGACATCGAGCCCGGCTCAGCCCGCGGACCCCCGCCCCAAGCAGGGCCGATGAGGTTCGAGCATCACGATGGGATCGGCATTTGTCTCACGGCAGGAACAAATAGCTCACAACATCTCCGAGGTTTCCCGCGTCGGACTGACTATGACCTCACTTACCGAGCGCACGAGCCGCCCGAGAGCCCGCCGATACGGAGCCTGGACCAGTGCCGCCTCCCTGGCCGCCTGCCTGACGGTCGTCCTCGGCGGGGGTATCGCCAACGCGGCCACCGTGGACAGTGCGGCGGCACCGGCCACCACCACCATCGCGGCGAATGCCGCCGGCCGGATCGACTGGGCGTCCGTTGTGGAGCCGGCTCTGAACTGCCCCAAACCGAGGCCGCGTGCCGCCTGGTACGTCGTGCGCGCCCGCGTAGCCGCCGTCGGCGACCTCACCCGTGACGGCAAGCGTGAGACCGTCGTCGTGTCGTCGTGCCCGAGCTCGACGTCGAGCAATCCCTTGATCGCCTTTGTCTACGACGGAGCCTCCAAGCCCTCGGCTCCGCGCCTGCTCGGGAAACTTGGCAAGAACCGCTACTTCAAGTCCCTGAAGGTCGCGATCCAGGGCGGGCGTGTGGAGCTGCACGGCAAGGCTCTCAGCGACGAGGCTCCCAGGTGCTGTCCAGACCTGATGGTCAGCCAAACCTACAAGTGGGACGGCACGCAGTTCCGCAAGACGGCGGACAAGGCGAAGCGCATCACGTGACCACCCGACCTGGCCCGCAACGCAGGCGCGCAGGGCGGTCGTGAGGTCCACGGCCGTACTGCCCGCCACTGGGCGCTGTCCGGCGGTTGCCGGACAGCCCGTGCCGGAGCGGCCTGGCTGCGCCTGGTCTCGTGGCCGGGAGTCCACGGCTCCCAACCGGTCAGGGGCCGGGAACGAGTTCGGCTTGCCGAGATCAACCTCAGGTAGCTTGCCCACCCTAGATCAACTTTATTCGTCAGTGTGTGGAGGTGACACCGATGTTGAACTATGGCCTTGACCTGTCCGGTGTAGAGCTCGACCGGGCTCTGCCCGACTTGGTGGCTGAAGGGGATGAGCTTGACGCCCTGGTATCGGCGGAGGCCGACTGGTCGAAGCCGACGCCGGCAGTGGGGTGGACGATCGCCCACCAGGTCGCTCACCTTGCTTCAGCTGATGCGAACGTTCTCATCGCCATTCGGACGCCAGAGGCGTTCGACACTGTGCTGAAGCAGGCGGAAGCCGCGGGCAGCCAATACGCTGATCTCGACGCCGCGGCGGGAGCGGCCAAGCCGCGATCGGTGCTGCTGGAACAGTGGCGCGCCGGTCGAACCGAGGTGGCGGCGGCGCTACGTGACGTTCCACTGGACCATGGGTTCCCGTGGTACGGCTCGCAGTTGACCCCGGCGCTCATGGTGCCGCTTCGACTGATGGAAACGTGGGCTCACGGGCAGGACGTTTTCGACGCGCTGGGTGTCTCACGCCGTCCGACGGGCCGGCTCCAGCATGTGGCCTCGTTGGGAGTGATAGGGCGAGAACTGTCGTTCTACGCCGCCCAATTGCCCACTCCGGCAGAGCCGTTCCGTGTCGAGCTGACCGCTCCCGACGGCCGAACCTGGGTATGGGGCCCAGAAGATGCCGGACAACGGGTTCAGGGCAGCGCCCTCGACTTCTGCCTTCGAGTCACCCAGCGCAGGTCCCGAACCCAGACTGACCTCAAGGCAGTAGGCGAGGACGCGCAGAAGTGGCTTGAGATCGCTCGCGTCTTCCTCTGAGGAGGCAAGTGGAGATCAGCTCAGGTCCGCCCTCCTGAACGCAGGCGGACCTTTGCCCTGAGCGCGTCCGTTAGCAGGCTCCTCTAGAGAGAGCCGCAGCCGATCAAGCGGATGAATTGTGGAAGTAGTGCCCCTTGTCGAGGTCGTCGATGAGTCCGGGCTGGGTCGGCTGCCACCCCAGTAGCTCGCGGGTCAGCGTGCTCGAGGCCGGGCTGTCGGTCGAGAGGAAACCGGCCAGCCAGCTGAAATGCTCTCCTGCGTTCTCCGGTGAGACGGCGCCCACCGGGATGCCGAGATGCCGGCCGATCACTTCGGCGATGGCGCGGATCGGCACACCCTCGTCGGCGACAGGGTGCAGCGCCGATCCCGCCGGGGCCTGCTCCAGCGCCAGACGGAACAGGCGGGCGGCGTCGAGCCGGTGCACGGCGGGCCAGCGGTTGGCCCCATCGCCGATATAGCCGGAGACGCCCTTGTCGCGGGCGATGCCGACTATGGCCGCCATGAAGCCGTAGTCGCCTTCGCCGTGCACCGTCGGGGGGAGCCGCAGGACCGACGAGCGGACGCCGCGGGAAGCGAGGGCGAGCGTCAGCCGCGCGGTGGCCTGACGAGCATGCGGACCGCTGCCCGGCTGCCCCGCATCCGATGCGGGACCACGCCCGTCCTGCTCGGTCGCCACCCGCCCTGGTGCCAGCCCGAGCAGCCCGGAGGCGAGGACGAACGGTCGATCAGAACCCGCGAGCGCCTCGCCCATCGTTTCGACGGCGCGACGGTCCGCCTCGACAGCGCTCTGGAAGTTTCCAGAGAAGGCGAGGTCGTGCTTGAACGCGAGGTGGATCACGCCGTCCGACGCGGCGGCCGCTTTCCGCAGGCCGTCGAGATCATCGAGTGTGCCGTGATGCACCTGAGCCCCGGCCGCGGTGAGGGCGGCGGCCGAGGTGTCCGAGCGTGCCAGCCCGGTGACCTGATGGCCCGCGCCGATGAGCTCGGGAACGACGGCGGAGCCGATCCAGCCGGACGCGCCGGTGACGAAAACGCGCATGAGAAGACCTCCAGGTAAGTCGGCGCACAGGTGAGCGGCCGACTGATGTCAGTTGCTGTCATCAGAGTAGCAAGCAATGTCAGTCACTGTCATCAAGGTACGATCGGGGCATGGGGCGATGGGAGCCGAACGCGCGCGGCCGGCTGGTGCAAGCGGCAATGGAGCTCTACGGCGAACGCGGGTACGAACAGACCACGGTGGCCGAGATCGCCAACCGGGCGGGGCTCACGGAGCGAACGTTCTTCCGGCATTTCGCCGACAAGCGCGAGGTGCTGTTCTGGGGCGGGGGCGCGCTGCAAGAGCTCCTTGTGAGCTCCGTCGCCGACGCCCCTGATTCCACAGCGCCGATCGACGCGGTCGCCGCGGCCTTTGAGGCCGCCGCCGCCCAGCTTCAGGAGCGCCGCGAACACTCCCTGCAGCGCCAGGCCATCATCGCCGCGAACGCGGAGCTTCGAGAGCGTGAGCTGATCAAACTCGAGTCGTTCGCCTCGGCGCTCGCCGACGCCTTGCGCCTGCGCGGCGTCGCGGACACGGCCGCGAGCCTGGCCGCCGAGGCGGGGGTCGCGGTCTTCAAGATCGCGTTCGTCCGCTGGCTCGCCACCGGCCAGCCGGACTTCCCGCAACTCATCCGCGACTCATTCGACGAGCTGAAGGCGCTGACCGCGGGCGCGGGGGTCACCTAGGCCCATCACCTGGCCCGCCGTCTCCGGTCGTGTCGTGTTCTAGTCGGCCGCGCTCGAATACACCGGGGTTCCCCGGCTATGGCCGGGGACCAGCGCCGCCAACCAACGCGGATCGGTGACCTCGACGTCATAGTCCGCCTGGACGAGATGGTCCTCATCGAGGAACTCGTCCATGGTCACCGTCAGTACGTCGTAGGGCTCCATCTCTCGGTGGTTGTATGCCGCGTCCCACAGCATTTTGAAGAAGAAGTCCAGGTCGCCGTCGGGCAATGGTGCGTGATCCTTCGTGAGCGTCCGGCAGCGTCTCACGGGCCGGCCCGAGTCACCCCAATCCGCTGGTCCATTCTGGAGCCAGAATGGAATGGATGATCGAGTCTCGCCATCCGTCCCGGACACGGATATGCCCGCGAATGCGGCCCTCCTCGACCATGCGGAGCTTGCCCATCACCCGGGCCGAGGGCTCATTCGCCGGGCTACGCGCGCCCCAGACTCGATACAGGCCGAGCTCGTCGAAGGCCAGCCGCAGCAGGAGCGCTACCACTGCGGCGCCGAGGCCCTGCCCCCACCGGTCAGCCCGAAGTGCGAAGCCGATCTGACCGCTGCTCTGCAGCGGATGGCCGACGTCGATCGCCAGCCGCGCGAACGCCACCAACTGCCCGCCCGGGTCGGTCCCGGCCAGGGAGTATTCGAGCCGCGGTTCCGCTTGAGCCAACGTCATCAAGGTGTCGATCGTGGCCTGGACCTGCTCGCGGCTGCGCGGCTCGAAGGACATGTGCTTCACCACCGTCGGGTCGCCGTAGATGGCCAGAAGGGCATCCACGTCGGCCGGGGCGAACTCGCGGAGGTTGGCGCGCGGGGAGGTGATCATTACTGGATTCATGGGCGGTGAACTCCGGGAATCGCCGCTTCAGGGTGCTCGCGCAGAGAGCGTATCCAATTCCTCGTTTACGCCCGCCATCGATTACATCGGTGTCTGATGGATGAGGACGACCCGCCAGCCTTCGGGGGTGTGGCGATATGCGGTCGTCGCGTACCACGAGGTCGTCTCTTCGCCGGTGGTGCTGGTCAGTGTGTAGGCGATAATGGCGCCGGAGTCGCCGAGCAACTTGACGGCGGCATCGTTTGCCTGGTTGCGCCGGTTCGGATTTCCGCTCCCCTGGGTGTACATCTGGAGCACCTGCTGCCTCGACACGATGCCATAATTTCCCATGGCCATGAAGTCGTCGGCACAATACTCCTCGAAGAATTTCTCATCGTAAGCCGCGTCGGCGTTCAGCATTCGCTGCTCGATTTCCAGCAGCGTCTTTTCGATCTCGCTCATCTTGCCTGCTCCTCCAGTTGTGCCCTGCACGGCTCAGGCTGCCAGCCATACCTGACATCTCCCGGCAGGTACTCTCACCTGAGGAGGGGCAGTCGGACGGGCGGCGGAAGCGGCGTCGGGACCGGGTTGGCCTGGAACGACTGGATCATCAGGGCCGCGAAACGGCGCGACGCCGCCACTCTCATCTCGGGTGACTCGGCGCGGATGCCGTCGTTCGCCATCAGCGCCAGGCTGATGTCCTCCAGCACGAAATCCTTCCGCAAAGGGCCTGCTTCCTTCGCGCGCCGTACCAGTTCGAGCAGTTGACGCAGCGTGCGAGCGTGCTCCGCGGCGAAGTCGGCCGATTGGGGGAGTTGCGAGGTGAATGCGCGGGCGAAGCCTCGGTCGAGGGCGTGTACCTCCATGAGCCTCTCGATCACCAGGCGGAACCCGCGCCACGGGTCGCCCGCCGCCATGCCCTCCTCCACGATCGCCGAGCAAGAAGCCATCTGCTCGGCGAAGGCCTCGGCCATCAGCGCTTCCTTGGTCTGGAAGTGCCGGTAGACGGTCGCGACACCGACCTCGGCGCGCCGGGCGATCTCCCGCATCGGCACGTCGAGGCCCTCGGCGGCGAAGGCCGCGCGAGCGACCGCGAGGATGCGCTCGCGGTTGTCGCGGGCGTCCGAGCGGAGATGGGTTATCACTTGGGCCGTCATCGCTCTCACTTTAGCTAAACGGAGAGGGTGCTCCGTTACGTTCGGCGCATGAGAGCGATTCAATTCACCGAGTACGGCCCGCCCAGTGTTGTGCACGTCGCCGAGGTGGAGGCGCCGCACGCCGGGCCGGGCGAGATCCGCGTCTCCGTACGGGCCTCCGGAGTCTCGCCCGGGGAGACGTACATCCGCTCCGGGGCACTGCGTGACATGGTGCCCACGACGTTCCCGTATCGGACCGGATTCGACGCAGCGGGCGTGGTCGACGAGGTCGGCGACGGCGTCACGGGCGTGAGCGTGGGCGACGAGGTGTTCGGCATGGCCGACACGCTCGCGCGCGGCGTCAATGCCGACTTCGCGGTCCTGGCCGCCTGGGCGCCCAAACCGGCCGCGTGGAGCTGGGAGGAGGCGGGCGGCGCTGCGGGCAGCGTCGAGACGGCCACCCGGGTCCTCGACCGGCTCGCGGTCGGTGCCGGGCACACCGTGCTCGTACAGGGCGCGGCCGGTGCGGTGGGCACCGTCGCCGTCCAGCTCGCGGTCGCCCGCGGCGCCACCGTCATCGGTACGGCGAGCGAGCACAACCACGACTTCCTGCGTTCCCTCGGCGCGGAGCCGACGACGTACGGACCGGGGCTCGTCGAACGGGTCCGCGCGCTGGCGCCGGCCGGGGTGGACGCGGTGTTCGACTGCGCCGGAGGGGCGCTGCCCGACCTCATCGCCATCGCCGGCGACACGGCGCGCGTGGTGACGATCGCCGACTTCACCGCGGCGGCCCATGGCGTACACATGTCGCACGGAGCGCCGGCCGAGGAGACGGGCACGGCCGTGGGAGCCCCCGCCGACCCGCAGGCGGTGCATGGCCTCGCGATCGCGGTCACGCTCGCCGCGGAGGGTCGGCTGCGGGTGCCGGTCGCGGCGGCGTTCCCGCTCGACGAGGCCGCGGCCGCGCACGAACTCAGCGAAAGCCGCCACGCCCGCGGAAAGATCGTGCTGGTGAACTGATCGGCCGCCCGTGGCCGTTCGCCTGTCCGTAATCCGGCAAATGGTCAACAACCTATCCGAACCCTCACTAAGGTGATCAAGTCAAAGATCGAGGAGGAACCTGGTGAAGCAGACGATCGCCCGGCGGATCGGCCGTTCAATGCTGGTGGTGGCGCTGGCGGGAGGTGTCGCGACGGCCGGCGTCGCGTCCCCGGCGCTCGCCGCGCGGAAGGCGACACTGGGGCCGTACGGGTACGGCAATCTGAAGCTTGGTATGAACACCAAGTTCGCTATGAGGACCAAGCGGATCGTCCCCAAAGCGGTCGGAGACAACGCCAGGTGCACGGGCTGGGACCTCAAGGAGAACCCGTACGGTGAGTACCGGGTGGGGATCTACATCTCCAAGAAGCGCGGTCTCTCCATGATCGTCGCGCCGCCCGGCCTGAAGACGCCTCAGGGCATCGGACTCGGCTCCAGCAACGCGCAACTGAAGGCCGCCTACCCCGGTCTGCGCCGTGGTCCGGGTGGGTATCCGACCGCCACCGTGCCGGGCAACAAGAAGGCGTTCTACATGTTCTATGTGTCGCACAACAAGGTGGCCGACATGAGCCTGGTTCTGGCCACGCAGGACTGCGTCAAGTACTAGCCCCCGCGTCGTTCGCCGGGCAATCGGAGAGGATCGTCCGCTCTATCCTGGGCTTCCGAGCCGCCCCATGCCGAGCCGGCGCCAACCGCCTCCGGAGTATCCCTCTCGCGTGACGACGAGCAGCATCGCCAGCACGACGAGCAGCGGCGATAAGGCGAGGACGAGCCCATCGGCGATGTTGGCGGTGCCCAGCGAGATCGTGAGCGCCAGGACGATGAAAACGATCGACGCGGCGCGATCGGAGAGCCGTTCGAACACGGACAGACCTTCCTTCGGGGATTTGGCCTGGCCTAGTGTTCAAGAACGCGTCGCCGCCGCCATCCACCCACGGTCCGAATTTCGGCCCGGCCTCCCCTCGCGGGACTAGTACCTCAGGTCGGCCCACACCACGCGGTGGCCCGCTGAATTGACGAAGGTCCCCCAGTTTCCGTCGGACAGTTCCCGCACAATGTGAATGCCTCGCCCTGACTCGATCTCTGGAGAAGGGCATTGGGGAACGTGTGGCTCGGACGCGAACGCGCCCGGATCGGTGACCTCAATGCGAAGAAAGCCAGGGCCGCGACTGGCGATTACCATGACCCATTCGCGGTGTACGCCACCCTCCACGTGAGTGCAGGCGTTCGTGACCAGTTCGCTGACGACCTGTTGCGCGTCAAGCAGCATGGCATGGCCGGTCGTGAGCCACCACGTCATGGCCGCCCGGGCCTGCTTCGGAGCCTTGTCGCCACGGCGCAGCCTGGTCGCTCCGATGAGGGTTACCGTCTCTGTTCGCATGAGCATGAAATCCCCGAGTTTGTCCTGTTGCTACGTTTGTCGTCTGCACACAAGATCGCTTTTCTGGCGTATGAGCCAGCCTCAATTCACGCGATGTCTCTCGAAAGTCACCTCTCACGGTGCCAGCGAACGGCTACGTTAAGTGAGGGATCAGCGGGACAATCTCCGCACAGATTGGGCACATGTTGTGTGTGTCGTCCTGTGTGGTTTCGTGGCGACAGAACGGCGGAGGTTCGTGGTGAGCGTTAGTGAATTGGACCCGGACGCTGGGCCGCTGGCTTGGTTCGGATACGAGCTGCGGAAATTCCGTATCGACAAAGGGCTGACCATCGATCAACTCGCGAACAGGGTCGGTTTCAGTCCGAGCCTCGTCGGTAGCGTCGAGCGGGCCACCAGAAACCCGAGCAAGGACTTCACCGAGCGTTGCGAGGAGGCGCTGGGCCTGTCCGGCGAACTTCTCGCCCGCTGGCCGAGCATAAGCCGGGAACGAAGCCCCAAATGGTTCCGGCCGTGGCTGGAGATCGAGCAGAGCGCCACGACCTTGCGGACATGGGAGCCGCTCATCGTCCCAGGGCTGCTCCAGACCACCGATTACGCGCGCGCCATTTTCACCGGCAAGCCAGGTACAACCCCCGAGCAGGTAGAAGAGGCGCTAGCGGCTCGAATGGAGCGGCAAGCCATCCTCGCGCGCTCGAAGCCGCCGATGTTTTGGGCTGTTCTGGATGAAGGAATCCTGTACCGTCCAGTTGGAGGCGAGACGGTGACTCGCCTCCAGTTCGAACATCTCATCGTATTGGCTGAAAGCACGCGAATCACCATTCAAGTGCTTCCCTACTCCGCCCTGTCCACCACTGGCCTCCTCGGTGGGTTCATGCTGGCGAAAGTCAACGGAATGCCGGAGGCTGCCTATCTTGAGTCGGCTGGACAAGGCCAAGTGCGGGACGCTCCAGACGAGGTCGCCGCGCTGAGTGTTAGATACGACGCGATATGCGCGGAGGCGCTTCCGCAGCATGTGTCGCTCAAGGTGATCAAAGAGAGACTGGTGACAGCATGGAGCTGAACGAAGAACTGAGGACTGCGGCCTGGCGCAAATCCTCATTCTCCGGTGACAACGGCGGAAACTGCATCGAGGTCGCTCCGTTGAGCGGTGGGCGGGTCGCGATGCGGGACACCGAGCGTCCCGACCTGGAGCCGTGGGTCGTCAGCGGCTCAGTCTGGGCAGCCTTCGGCAAGGGCTGGCGAAACGGCGAATTCGACTTTTAGCAGACCTTTCTAAACGGCTGGTCGGGCAGATAGCGGGTCCATTCGGCCTCGGTCAGTGCTCGTCCGGCTCGTGCGCACACCGCCTTCATCAGGGGTTCGATCGCCATGGGCAGGCGGGTCAGACGGCCCGCCCTGCCCATGGCCAGCAGTTCGGCGGAGTCGGCGGAGAAGGCGATCGATCGCGCGTCGTCCGGAAGCTGGATCTCGGGCCCGATCCGCCGCCCCAGCCGCACGTCCCAGACGGTCAGCGACTTTTCCTGGGACGCGAACGCGAACAGCCGGTCGTCGGCGGAGAACGCGCCGGTCCACGCTGCCTGGCCTGCCCGTAGCCAATCGCCGACCTGCGCGCCCGTGCTCGTGTCCCATATGCCCACCTTGCCGGCGAAGTTCGCCGCGACCAGCTTCAGGTCGGCACTGAACCAGACCTCCTCCGCCGTACCGGAGAACAGGAGTTTCGGCCCGAACGGTCGGCCGGACTCGAGGTCGACCAGGCGCAGCAGGCTCGCGTCCAGGCCGATGAGATGTCCGTCGGGGGCGACCGTCCAGCCGAGCAGGCGTGGTCTGGTCACCTGCTTGAGGCGTCGGCCGCCGGGGACCTGCCAGAGCGTGAAGGTCTTCTCATCGGGCGTCCAGAGCCCGACCGGGGCCAGCAGTACGCCGTCCGAACCGGTGACGGCCGGGACCTTCGCCAGCTCGCGCCGGGTGGCGGTGTCCCAGACGGTGACATCGTTGCCGCGTTTGATCGCCAGTCGCCCGCCGTCCCGGCTGAAGGAGAGGTCGGTGTCGTAGCTCTGGAACGCCCCTGCCTCGAAGTCCCTGCCGTTCAGCGTGATCTTGGTGGAATCCAGCGCGTGGGTGGCGAGGAGTTTGCCGTCGGCGCTGAACTGTATCTCGTCCAGGGCCTCTTCCCCGGCGAAGTACGGCTGGAGCGTGACGACCGTGTCCTCGCTCAGGTAACGCGGCCCGGTCGGGCCGAAGGCGACCGCGGACACCGGGTCCACCATGTCGCGTTTGAGCATCAGCGGCTCGTCGGCGTTCAGCCGGTAGAGCTTGACCGTCGAGCCGAACCCCGCGAGCACCTTGCCATCAGGGCTGAACACCGGCACCCCCATGCCCTCCCAGTCCCAGATCGAGGTGATCTCCTTGCGAGAATGGGTGTCGAAGACGGTGAGGCCGTTGTTGCCGCTGACGGCGAGCAGCCGTCCGTCGCGGCTGAAGGCCGAGTAGGGGAGGCAGTCGGAGCAGATGCCGGGAAATCCGGGCTGTTCCTTGCCTGACGGGAGCGCCCAGCGCTGGTTTCCGGCCACGGCGTAGTCGCCGCCTGGGTGGATCGCGGCCCTGGCCAGCGCGGGCAGCGCGGTCGTCTTTCCGGTACGCGGGTTGTAGACGGTCTTTCCCTGTCCCCAGTCGATGATGAGGAGGCCGCCGCTGAAACTGAGCTCCAGGTCGCCCATGTCGGAGGCGAGCACGCGCGGGCCCGTGCGCTTGCCGCTGGCCAGGTCCCAGAGCCGGACGCTCTTGCTGTCGCCGACGGCCAGCAGCCGCCCGTCCTCGCTGACCGCGGCCTTGCGCAGGGGCCTGCTGATGGTGCCGAGCCCGGTGAAGCCGCCGGTCCGCCTGCCGGACGACACGTCCCACACCTTGACCTCGTCGGGGCTGACGCTGATCAGTGACCGGCCGTCGGCGCTGAGGGCGCGCACCACGTCGGGGCCGGTGTCCGGGTCGCGAAAGGCGGCGCGGCCCTGGTCGGCGACCGAGGCGAACAGGCTCGACCGGGCCTCGGCCGTGGGGGACAGGCGCGCGGCCGTGGCGCTGAGCAGCATGCCCAGCACAGGGTTCGCGCCTCTCACGGTGTCGGCCACTCCGGCCAGCCGCGCGGACTCGGCCGAGTCGCGCTGCTCAGCGAGCATGACGCTTTGCCGTACGGCCAGACCTCCCGCCACCAGGGCCAGCACCAGGAGCACGGCCAGGCCGATGGACAGGAGCCTGGTCCTGCGGGACCGTCGCCTGGTGAGCGCGGCGGCCGCCGAGAGGAAGTCCCGCTCGCTGGGGGTGAGGGTGATGTTCCGGCGCTCGGCCGCGGCCCAGCGCAGCGCGTCGTCCAGCGAGCTGCCGTGGAACAGGTCGGCGTCCCGGCGTCCGTGCTCCTGCCAGCGTTCGGCGGCCGTCCAGATCTGGCGGTGCATGACCAGACCGTCCCGGTTCGTGGCGATCCAGGTGCGCAGCCGGGGCCAGGCCAGGGGGAGGGCGGGACGCAGCAGCCGTACCGGATCGCCTTTCGAGACCAGGTACGTGAACGCGTCCAGCACCCGCTCGATGTCGTCGGGGAGCTCGGACCTGCGTAGTTCGCGCAGCGCCAGCTCATCGTTGGCCATCACCGTGACCAGCCGCAGGAACAGCTCGGGGACCAGCTCCTTGTCGGCGGGGGAGAGCGCGGCGTAGGCGTCCTCGGCGATGACGCCGAGCGCGGGGTCGTCGGCGGCGGCCCCGACCCGCTCGCCGTCGGCGGCGATCCCGACCCGCCGGCCGTCGCCGGCGCCCAAGGCGAGCAGCCGCGAGGTGTCGAGGATGCCGTCGCCGTTGACCAGGCCGAGCAGCAGTTCGCGCGCGGTGGGACGGCCGGCCGGTTCCTTGGCCAGCGCCGCGCGTACCAGGTGACGCAGTGAGTCGGGCAGCGCGTCCAGGTCGGGTTCGTGGGAGAGTACGCGGTGCATGACCGCGCCCAGGGCCTCCGCGGTGAACGGGTCCTCGCCGGTGGCGGCGTACAGGATGACCGCGCCCCACGCGAACACGTCCGCGGCCGTCCCCGCCCGCTGGCCCGAGAACACCTCCGGCGCCATGTAATTGGGCGTGCCCGCCACCACTCCCGAGGCGGTGAGCGACATCTCCAGCGTGCGGGCCACCCCGAAGTCGATCACCCGGGGCCCGTCGGGGCCGAGCAGCACGTTGTCGGGCTTGAGGTCACGGTGTACGACGCCCGCGTCATGGATGGCGGTCAGCGCGGTGGCGATCGCCGTGGCCAGCCGGTGCAGGTCGTCGCCCCGGAACACCCGCCCGGCCTTCCGCAGGCTCGGGCCTTCGACGTACTCGCTGACGATGTACGGCCTGGACCCTTCGAGATGGACGCCGAGCACCCTGGCCGTACAGAACGAGGCCACCCGCTGCGTCGCGACCGCCTCCTTGGCCATGCGACCGCGCAGCTCGTTCTGGTTGGCCGGGTCGCCATGAAGCACCTTGACCGCGACCCTGGCCCCCGCCGGATCGTAGGCCTCGTAGACGACACCCTGCCCGCCCGCCCCGATCCGCGCGGCCAGCCAATATTCGCCGAGGCGCTGCGGGTCCCCGTCGAGCAACGTGCTTCCCATGTCCGGTTGGACTACCGGTCCGACCAGATGGTTGCGGGGCGCTTGACTTAAACCCCAGTTCAGGGAGGAGCCTGTTCGCTATGACGGAGAACAGCGAAGAAGTGCTCGACAGCCCGACCGACTGGGTGGCCGACCACATCCGCCGATACGTGGAGACGGACGGCCGGGACGGCCACCTGTACCAGGAATGGCCGACGCTGCTGCTCAGCACGCGCGGCCGGAAGTCCGGCAAACTGCGCCGTACGGCCTTGATCTACGGCCGGGACGGTGACCGTTACCTGCTGGTGGCGTCCAATGGCGGGTCGGACAGCCATCCGGCGTGGTATCTCAACCTGGTCGCCGATCCCGAGGTGACGGTGCAGGTGCTCGCGGATGTGTTCACCGCCCGAGCCCGCACTGTCACCGGTGCCGAGAGGTCGTCGTTGTGGCGGATCATGGCGTCGGTCTTCCCGCTCTATGACACCTATCAGGGGAAAGCCGAGCGAGAGATCCCCTTGGTGATCCTGGAGCGCTGATCAACTGATCTCCAGCAGCGCGCGGTCGGGTCTGGCATCGACCACCCCGGCGACTCGGGACATCACATAAAAATGCGGCCCCTCGCGGGGCCGCCCAGTTGGCCGTAACCAACTTCGTGTACCTCCATCGTAGCTACCATCGGCGAGGCTGGCCAATGTTGGAGGTGTCTGCTGGTGAATGTGGTCGCGTACATCGACGGCTTCAACCTGTATCACGGGCTGAAGAGCAAGTACGGGCGTGCGTACTTGTGGCTTGATCTCGTCGAGCTGGTACGGCAGATGCGCCAGCATGATGTAGTCCTCAAAGTCCGGTACTTCACTGCGATCGTCAAGGGTGAGCCTGACGCGGCACTGAGGCAGGAGACCTACCTGGCTGCTCTGACTGCCTACTGCGCAGAGGTGGAGATCATCCGCGGCCACTTCAAGAAGAAGACCGCTCGGTGCAGAGACTGCGGTTCTCGATGGACGTGCGCGTGTCATCCCGTGCAGACGTTCCATACATACGAGGAGAAGCTGACAGACGTGGCGCTGGCAGTGGCGATGACCATGGATGCGGCATCCGCTTACGGTGATATGTCGCTGCTCATGTCGACTGACACCGACTTTCGCCCCGCAGTCGAGGCATCGCTTCGGCTGGCCCCTGCCCGGCCGGTGATGATCGCCTGCCCACCCGGCCGCGTTGGTCCGAAGCATGACTTCATGGGACAGGTGTTCTCGTTTGCGATACCTGAGAAGCACCTTCAAGCCTCCCTGCTGCCTGAGGCTGTTCCGGGTCCAGATGGGCGCATCTACCAGCGCCCGGCGAAGTGGAGCGGGTGACGGTAATAGAAGCGGCGCGGCTTGGGTCCACGACAAGGCCGTTCCAGGTGGCCGACGGATAGGGGAGCTACGCCGGTCGGGCCAGCCGGGCGAAGGACAGGACGACGACGGTCGACAGGAGCCAGCCCAGCATGCTGGCCAGGTTCAGGAGTGTAAAGGTGAGGGCGCCCGCTGAGCTGCGCGTCTCGGCGTACCAGGTGGCGCGCTGGCCCAGAGAGAGGAGCGGGATGACGGTGTCCACCGTGTAGAACACCGGGTCGAAGCAGCGCACCTGACCGTCGCCGCACGGCCCAGGGCGGGCGGCGAGCCGGGCCGGTGTCGCGGTGCCGTCCGTCGCCGTCGCCGCCGACGTCCCGTTCACGGTGACCAGGCGGCCATCGACCGCGTACACGTTCCCGCGGGGGTCGGTGGCGCGCAGCGTCTGCTGGACCGCGGGAGTCAGCATCATGACGCCGACCAAGGCGAGCAGGGCGCCCAGCAGCCACAAAGTACGGCCCGGACGGTAGCCGTAGCCGACAGTGATCCCATACAGAAGATCCCGTAGGTCGCGAAGCCGGCGGCCCGGCGAGCGGCCACCTGGTGGCTGCTCCTGCCTGGCCCGCTTGCGCTGCTCGATGAGCAGGCGCTCGGCCTCGGCGGGATGGCCGTGCTGGCGGAACACCCTGGCCGCCTGCTCGTACGGTCCCGCGTCGAACGGGACCATGGCGCGCAGCCAGTCGCGACGCGTCCGCCAGTCCCAGGGGCCGTCGAAGCGGTCGTACGCGAATCCGGCGATCGCCGAACGCCTCGGCCACCTGGCCGGGTCGTCGTCGAGCACGGTGGTGACCGCGCCCGTCAGGTCCACCGACTTCGGGACGTCCTTCCAATGCAGGTGCATGCCGCCGCGGACCGTGGCCGACACCGCCTCGATCCCGTCGGTGAACGTGCCGTCCGCGCAGTCGAGCCGCCCTTCCACCACGCACCGGTTCAGCGACACGAGGCCGTGGGCGGTGAACCCGCCGGTGAGATGTATCGACCCTCTGGCCACCACCCGCTGGAGCGAGAGTGCCTCGCCATCGGGGTTGTGCAGCCGGGCGCGGTGGGCGTCCAGGATGCCGCCGACGGTCGCCGAGCGGAACAGCAGTCTGCCACTCGTGGTCTCCACGTCCCGCAGGTTCACCGCGCTGTCGACGATCACGCCTTGCGCTGAGATGAGCGAGCCGTCCTCTGGCTCGCTCCACCGGGTTCCCCGGAGGGTGAGGGATCCCTTGATGTGGGCCCCGGTCAGCTTTAGCGTGCCCTGGACCGCCGCTCCTTCTTCGAAGAAGAGACTTGACCGCAGCTCGGCGTTCGTCAGGTCGAGGGCGCGCCCGCCGGCGACGGCCAACTCGCACCCCTTGCGGATCTGGATGGTGCTGAAGGACCCCATGGACAGATCCACGCCGCCGCCGATCCGGCACTCGCCTTCGACGCTGAGATCTCCGCCCACGAAAAGGCCCGGCGCGCTGATCGCGGTCCCGCCGTCGCGCTGGCTGGAGTAGCCCGCACCTGTGATCGTTTCGCTGGGTCTGAAGTCGGCGTTGCGGATGAGGAACTTCCCGGCGACCCTGGCGTTGCTCATGGTGAGGCGGCCGTCGATCAGCGGACGGCGGCCCGTCTGGTCGTCGATGAGGAAGACGCTGCCGCCGATCTGGGCGTCGCCCAGATCCAGGGCCAGCCCTCGGTCCGGCCGGGTCAGCCGGGCACCGGTCAGGTCCAGCGAGCCCGCCAGCTCGACGCCGAGCAGCCGCATCCCGCCACGCGCCTCGAAGCCGTGCAACAACCGGATCGTCCCGCCGACCCGCATCCGGTCCGCCTGTACGGCCCGCATGTCGGCGTCTATGACGGTGTCCAAGCAGATCAGGCGGCCGCCGATTTCCGACTCGCACAACCACACCGCCGCGCTGCAGGAGGTGCTGGCCGAGGTCCACAGGCCGCCGTGGATCCGTGACCTGGACAGATCCAGGTCGCGGCGTACGCGCAGCCCGTTGGCGAGAATGCCGGGCACCGTGCAGCCGTCCAGCACCAGCAGGTGCAACTCGGCGCCGTCCAGGGCGAGCGGACGGTCGAACACGCAGTTCACGAAGCGCAGCGGATAGGGCACCTGCATGCCGCTCAGGTCGAGGTCGCCGGCGATCCTCGCCCCCTCGATGGCCAACCCGCGCGGGTCGATGTCCGCGCTGCCCCGCCGGCACAGCTCACGCAGCAGGCGGCTCTGGACGACGAACTCCGCGCCGTCCTGCGCCCGAAGGACCTGACCGGTCGCACAGGCCCGGAATAAGGTTGCCTCATCAAGCATGTGATCAGCCTATTGAGCGCGACCCCGGCAGGCACGGGCGGGATGATCAGGCCCCTACGCTTCCGGAACCGGAGGCGTACGCCGGTCTCAGTCCGAGTGATCGGGCCCGTAGAAGGCGACAACTCTCAGGAGGAGATTTCGTAGCGGGTGGCGATCGCGGTGGCGCGGTTGTGCAGGGAGGTGCGCAACCACTGCGGGGCCAGGGCTTCCGCGCCCGTGCTGAGCTGCCACAGCGCCCATTCGGCGTGTCTCGCGTCTTGGAAGGTCACCTCCAGCCGCAGCCAGCCGTCTGCGCCGGCTTCTTCGGTGTCGGCTTCTTCAGCGTGGACGGCCAGCGCGGTGCCCAGCAGCTCCTCCCGCCGCGCCGGGTTCATCCGTACCAGCACGGTGACCTGGTCGCCGCCGGCTCGAAACCGGGTGCTGCGTTCCTGCCAGGCTCGGTCCAGGTCGACCCGGTCTGGTCGCTGTGCGGGTTCGGCGAGTTCCTCGGCGGCCAAGATCCGGGACAGCCGGTACGTACGGTCCGCGCCAGACCTCGTGGCCAGCAAATAGCCCCGGTCGCGTATGGTCACCAGGCCGATCGGGTCCACCGTGCGCCATTCCGGGGTCTGGTCCATGGCCGCGTAGTGGATCCGCAGCTTGTGCCCGGCGAACACCGCGCGCAGGACCTCGGCCGCTATGGCGTCAGGTACCTCCTCAGCGACCAGCCGACGCGAGAGCAAATCGGTCTCCGGGTCGATGAGCAAGCGCTCGGCCGCGCCGGCCGCGGTGTCCCGATAGCTTTCGGGCAGCGCGTCAACCACCTTGAGCATCGCCGAAGCCAGCGCCGAGCCGAGGCCGAACGCCTGCGCGCCGCGCCGCGATCCGGCGACCAGCAGGGCAAGGGCCTCGTCGGGGTTCAGTCCGGTGAGCTCGGTACGGAAACCCGGCAACAACGCGAAACCGCCGTGCCGGCCGCGTTCGGCGTAGACCGGGACACCGGCCGCGGACAACGCCTCGATGTCGCGCAGCACAGTGCGGGTGGATACCTCGAGCTCGCGGGCCAGCGCGGCTGCGGACAGCCGACCGTGCTGGCGCAGCAGCAGCACCAGCGAGACCAACCGGTCGGCGCGCATACAAGAACTTTAGCGAAATATACGACACAGGATGTCGTGATTTGTTGGGAGGCTCATCAAGCGCGAGCGGCTACCGAGCCGATCGACGTACGTGATGTCGACGAATCGAATGGAGCTGATATGGCAATGGAGCGAACGGCGGTCAACCCGTGGGCGTGGTCGGTGGAGATGGGGTACAACCAGGGGGAGATCGTCTCCGGGCACACCCGGACCCTCTACTGCTCCGGGCAGACCGCGATGAGCGATGACGGCAAGCCCCAGCATGACGGCGACATGGCGGCGCAGTTGGCGCTGACCCTCGACAACCTGGAGGCCGTGCTCGGCGAGGCCGGCATGTCCCTCGCGAACCTCGTCCGGCTCAACGTCTACACCACCGACGTCGATCTGCTTTTCCAGCACTACGGCGTGCTGGCGTCGCGGTTGGGCGCCGCCGGGGTGGCGCCGTCCACCACGATGCTCGGGGTGACACGGCTGGCGATCCCCACTCTGATGATCGAACTTGAGGGTACCGCCGTCGCGTGATGCGACCTCGCCGCCTCCGGCAGGGCTGCCGGAGGCGGGAACCGGCATCGACATGGCCCTAGCCGGGGAGTGCGGTGGCGGCTTCGGCGCCGACCGCCGCCGCGCTCACGATCCGAGAGCCTGATCGCGACGAGGCCGCACCGCAGCGGTGGGAGTTCGGCGTCTGCGGCTATGGTCGCGTCGGCGCTGAACTCGCCCGGCAACTGTCTCGACTCACCGAATCTGATGCATGAGCATGGCGCCGACCTGGAGTGCATCAGTTGCGCTGATCCACGAAGAAGCCATGCGGCTCAGCGAAGCTGATGCGCGCAGAAGATCGGGGTCAGCCGAGATAACCGGAATTCCGGCCGTGAGCGGATCCTGAACTCTCTGACCTGCGCAAATATCGAGGAACCGAGCCCCGTCGTGGGGCTCGCGCCAGCCGCACTTCAGAGTCACCCGTTCCCGCCGGCGGTCGCGAGTGATCGGAGCTTCACGCCGTTGGCATCGAGCCAGCGGGTCGTGTCTACCAGCTTGCGGATCCGGTCGGCGACCTCGCCGAGCTGTGCCTTCCCGTTCAGCCAGCGGCCCCCTCGCGACAGGGCGCTACCGACGGCCCGAGCGAGGAGCAACCGGGGCAGCGCGTCGGCCTCGGCGGCGTCCAGCGGGCGGACCGAGGCGTACCCCCGGAGAAAGGCCGCCGTGCGGAGTTGCCAGTCGTGCGTCTCCAAGGCCCCGCTGTAGAACAGCGCCGCCATCACCTCCTGAACCAGGAAGCCGACCCCGGCAAACTCGAAGTCAAGCAGCCCGCTCACCTCCCCGGTGTCCTTGTCGACCAGCACGTTCGAGGCCGCCAGGTCACCGTGGATGACCTGGGTCGGCAGCGCGCCGCCGCCCGCAAGCCACTCCTGCTCGACGCGGCGCGCCACGGCGTCGAGACGGGCGACCCGCTCCGCGCTGATCCCGGCGGCGCGCAGCTGACGGCAAAGGGCGCCAACGTGCGGCACGGCGGGGTGCGTCAGAGGATTACCGCGCCAGTCCCCCAGCCCGTCTTCTGGCGGCACGCCCAGCATCGCCTCGCCGAGCAGCCCGGCCGCCCGCCCGAAGCGCTCGAGTGCCGCCTGGCCCGTGAGGTCGGGCCGCACGCCGGGGATCCACCGGCAGACGGTGGCGGGCCCGACCGCGGTCTCGATCACCGTGTCCCCGCTGAGCGCGGCGACTGGCTCAGGCACCTGGAAGGGAAGTCCGGCCTGCCCTAGCCACCGCAAGATCCGGTGCTCGGCGTCCACCTGCGCGGCGGACAGGGACTGGCTGACCTGGAGCACAAATCGGAGGTCCGCCTGGCGGAGCATGAACGTCTGGTTATTGGTCCCCTGCTCGGCTCGGATGATCGTCGTGCCCGGGGGGAAACCCCACGCGGCCAGCAGCCGGGGCAGGAACTCCAGATCGGCGGGCGCGCTCACGCGCCAATTCTGGCGGCATGCCCAGACTGGCGCGCAACCGGTTATAGGCGCGCCCCGCATCAGTTTCACTGAGCCGACATCAAACCTACTGAGTCACGACGTCAGCTTGGCTGAGCCGCATCACTTTCGCTGAGCCAGGACAGCAACTTCACGATCACGTCCTGACCTGGTACCGCCACTGGCCAGACCACCCCATCCCGACGTTTGCCCTTTACCCCGCCGAGGTTGCCCCGCCTGCGCCTGCCGTAGGCCGCATCTTCCGCAAACGCCATACCCAGCTGGTCATGACCTGGTCCTAAGCACGCGCTGGCTCGGTTCTTGGAGTTCGCCGAGGTCTGGGCGGTAAGTATCCAGCGATCGTGAAGTTGTGGGAAGACGCCTCAACCCGGTTCACACCGGGGAGCGCGTCAAACGCTGGCATTGTGCCCCGCGCAGCGCATGGTCTTGCCCTTCTTCACGAACGTGGAGTCGACGACGAGATAGAGCTTCCTCTTGGCCGGGACCTTGACGTCGACGACGATGTCGTAGGAGATGTCAGTGGAGGCGTGCTTCTCATGGACGGTCTCCCCGAAGACCTTCTTGTCCTTGCCGCGTCGTTCGACCATCAGGCGAAGGTGTGCGGTCTTCAGGCGGATCGGTACCTCGGAGTTCCATCGGTAGATGATGTCGGAGACGCGGTGGTGCCCGCTGGACGTCCGGTATTTCAGCTCGAAGTCCGCCTTCTGGCCATCGCTCATGGTGCAACTCGCCTTGACGTGATGCACCGGAACAGTGGTGGCGTGTGCGGCGGAGGCTGACAGGACGAGCGACAGGCCGGCCCCGCTGAGCATTGCCGCGGCCTTCCCGACGATGCGCATCATTTCGCCATCCCCTTTACCGAAGGTCCGCAGAAAGCCTCGGCCTTCAGGCCGGGGAGGATGTCAATTCGCTGTCCATCCGCTCCGGCCCACCGGGCGGGGAGCTCGAGGGGCGGCAGCCCCTCGATGGGGTTTGGGGCGCAGCCCCAATAGACACAGTCTGAGTTCCAATAGGCGCGAAGCGCCCCCATAAGAGAAGGCCATGCAGTTAGGGGGTTAGCTGTCGGGAAAGGCCAGGTTGCGGACTCGCTTGACGGCGCGTTTGAGTACCGTGCGGTCCTGGGCGCGGGACAGGCGGACCGCCTCGCGGCGCCATGACTCGGCCTTCTCGCGCCACCGTTCCGCGTCCCTGCGGCCTTTGCCCGCCTCCCTGCGGAGTTGAGCGAGTTCGGCCTGCATGAGGGTGGTGCGCTTGCGCAGGCGGGTGAGCTCCTTCTCGTACTGGGCCGTGACGCGGTCCAGTTCGGGCACGGGGCGGCGGCGGGGTGGGTAGATCGGGGGGCGGCGGGTGAAGCCCCAGGTGTCGCCGTCCACCCATTCCAGGCCGAAGACCTCGTCCAGGACGGTGTCCAGGTGTTCGCCGGGGCGGGCCACCAGGGCGGCGCGGGAGAGGGCGGCGGTGCGTTCGAGTCTGGCCACGGTGACGCCCTGGTCGGTTTCGTCGAGGGCGACGCACAGGGCGCCGCCGTCGTGCTCTTCCAGGTGGTCGACCAAGCGCTCAAGGGCGTCGCGAGCCGGGACCCAGCCGGGCGGCATGAGGAGGCGGAACGGTGACACGACGCCGGAAGGATCCGTGGTGTCGGCCAGCCGTACCCGGGGGTCGTGTTCGAAGGTGGCGTGGATGAGGCGGAGGTCCAGGTCGGGGTCGCGGAGCGGGGAGCGGCGGCCGTCGCCCAGCGCGGACCAGGGGCCGGTGATGGTGATCGCGACGTCCGGCAGCGAGCCGGCCAGCAGGGCGTCGACCGTCGCGCGGACGTCCTCGTAGCCTGCCGCGGGGACGACCGCGTCCACGTACGGGACGAGCCACTGCCGGCCCGGGTCCGTGCGTAGATAGCGCCGGTACGGTACGCGGTCCGCCACATAAGGGTCGTTGTACCGCTTCAACGACAGGAAATCACGCATGGCCGTCGGCAGCCCGATGTGCCACACGCGCGAGTCCGGGTCCGGTACGTACACGGCGCCCGCCTGCGTGAGCCGGTAGCCGAGTTCCGTGTCCTCCGCCAGCACCAGGGAGGTGTCCAGCCCGCCGATCGAGCGCAGTAGCGAGGCGGGGTAGGAGACGGTGGCGCCGACGTGGATGCGGGTGGCCAGGGAGTTCGGGGCGGTGCGCAGGCCGTCGTGGTCGAGGATGATCTTCTCGGCCCAGTCGTGGCGGTGCGGGGAGAGGGGGAACAGCTTGTCCTCGTGCCCGTCCTCCAGCGCCTGGCGCACCTCGCCGGGGGTGGGCAGCACGTCGCCGACGGTGAAGTCGATCCAGCCCAGCACGACCAGGTACGGGGCCAGGTGGTGCCAGCGGAGCTGGGCCTCGACGTGGTGGCGATGGGGCACCATGTCGGCGTCCAGCACGAAGACGATCTCGCCGGTGGCGGCGTCGACGCCGGTCTGGACGGCCCAGGCCCGGCCCCAGCCGCCGGGCGGGCTGGTGATGAGGCGGGTACGCGCCGGGACGAGGTCGGGCAGGCGCACCGGCACCGCGCTGCCGTCGTCCACGACGATGACGTCCATGAGCTCGGCCGGATAGCTCTGCGCCGACAGCGCGGCCAGGGTGAGGTCGAGGGTCTCCTGGCGGTCGTGGGCCGGGATGACGACGGTGACGGTCAGCTCGGGTGTCCACTGGCCGAGCAGGGGCGGGGTGAGCACCCCGTAGTCGTTGCGGCGGATACGAGGAGTCACGGTAGTTCCATGAGAAGGCTGGGGTGGAAGCCACGCCACTGGTTCCTGTTGCGCTGCAGGAACGTGCCGATCGGCTCCTGCCAGGTGTGGTTGGCGGCGGGGCCGCGGCGCAGGATGTAGCCGAGCCCGTGCGTACGGTAGATCTGCCCGCCGGCCGCCTGCAGCGCCTCCTGGAACTGGGTGTCGACCGAGCGGCGCAGCGGCCGGAAACCACCCACCGCCTGGAACGCCGAGCGCTCCACCAGGATCGTGCCGCCCGCGACGAAGCTGGTGATCTGCTCGGTGATCTGCTTGCGGTGCACGGTGACGTCGATCGACGACAGGTAGACGAATTCCGGCACGGTGCCCACCACCTGGGCCCCCGAGTAGGAGTGCGCGAGCAGCAGGTCGGCCAGGAAGTCGGGGCCGTACCAGTCGTCGTCGTCCATCTTCAGCAGGAACGAGCCCGAGGCCCGCGCCGCCGCGTCGTTGAGCACCTGGCCGAACACCGCCTGGTGGTCGGCCTCCAGGACGGTCAGCGGGCCGTCGAAGCCGGCGATGGCCGCGGCCACGTCCGGATGGCCCTGGGGCACGCCGTGCAGGGCGAGGATCACTTCGAGCTGGGCGTCGCGCTGCTGGGCGACCTGGTCGAGCGCGAACCCGACCATGTCGGTGCGCCGGGTGGCCAGCAGCACCGAGGTCAGCGGGGGAGCGGGGGCGGGGGCGCCGAGCTGCTCCCAGCGGGCCGCGACGCCATGGGTGCGCAGCGCCTCGCGGCGTAGCCGGATGCTGTGCTCCTCGCGGCGGAGCTCGTCGGAGAGGTCGGGATCGGACATCAGCAGCCGGGCGAGCTCGTCGCCGAGTGCGCCCGCCCAGCGCGGCACCATGTCCGCGATCAGCGGCACGCCGGCCGCGGCCAGGCCCGTGAGCACGCGGACGGCGGCGAGAGGGCCGCTGTGGGCGTGGTGCCAGTCGATCTCCACACCGCGCAGCTGCCTGAGCCTGCCCACGTCGGCGTCCGTGACGCCGCCCGACTCGGCGAACGCCGTCACCATCTTCCCGTCGAGCACGACCGACCAGCGGCCGTCGCGCTCCACCAGGGAGGCCAGGCCGCGGGACGGGGTGGTGACGAAGCCCTGCGGGTTCACCAGCCGCTCGTCGACCGGCGGGATCATGGACGGCTGACCGAGCACGTCGGGGTCGGCCAGGGACAGCGCGGCGCCGCCGGGACGGCCGAGCCGCTCCCAGCTCGCGGACCGTGCGGTCGGCCGCTCGATCGGCGTCTGCGACCCGGACCAGCCGGCCACGGCCGTGTCGTCCGAGCCCTCCTCGGATCTGGAAGCTGGTCCGGAAGCCATTCCAGAAACTGTTCCGGAAGCGTCGACTGTGCGGAGTACGACGTCGCTGCCCGGGGCGCCGACCCGTTCCGGCACCGGCCCGGTGACCTCGGAGGGCGTCGCGTTCGGGTCCCCGGGACGCCAGGCCGCCGCGCCGACGCCCGCGATCGCCGCCGCGGGCGCCGTGATGACATCGAGCCGGTGCCCGGCGAACGCCCGAGCCGTCGCCGTCACCGTACGGCCGGCGGGAGTGGGCGCCGAGAACCGCGCGTCCACCACCCACACCCGGTCCTTCGGCTGGTAGACCCGCAGATCCGTGAGCGAGCGCCAGCGGTGCGCGGGCGTCGGGGTGGGCACGGGGGCCGGATGGGAGGCGGGCGTGTCGAGCACGGCCACGACCACCCGCCGGGCCTCCGGCAGCAGCTTGTGCAGCGTGGCGGCCCGGCGCAGGTCGGCGGGGGTACGGGCGAGCACGAGCACCTCATGCACCCGTTCCGTGTCCGCCGACGGCTCCAGCAGGTCCCGGTCCAGGTCCACGGCGGTGACGTCGTGCTCGACCCCGGCCAGGAAGATGCGCGCCTTGGGCATCTCGGCCAGCAGCTCGCGGATCATCCGGCGCTCCGCAGATGCCTGATGAGCGAGGTCAGCGGTCCGGTGGCGACTGTGTCGGGGGCGGGATCGGCCGCCAGCCGGTCCACCTCGGCCGCCAGCCGGTCGATCTCGGCGCGCAGCTCCTTCACCTCGTTCTGCCGCTTGCCGGCCAGCGCCCGCCACTTGGCGGTGTCTCCGGCCAGCGGCTCGGCCTGGTCCTCCGCGGCGAAGCCGTACTCGGCCCCGCTCACCCAGACCGACCCGAACATCTCGTCCACCAGGTCGTCGGTCCCCCCATGGAACAGGGCCGCGCGGGAGAAGGCCGCGGTGCGCTCCAGCCTGGCGGTCACGACCCCGGTCTCGGCCTCGGCGAGCGCGGCGCAGACGAGTCCCAGCGTGTCCTGTTCCGCCAGCCGTACGAGCCGGGACAGCGTGTCGGCGCCCAGCGCCCAGCCGGACGGGAGTGTGAGCAGGAAGGGGGAGGGCGCGGCCGAGTCGGGGGCGGCCGTCACGAACGTGACGCGCGGCTCGTTCCGGTAGAGGTTGTGGATGAGGCGCAGGTCGAGCAGCGGGTCGTCGAGGCTGTCGCGGCGCTCGTCCGTCAGCTTGTCCCAGGGGCCGACGATCGCCACGGCCGTGTCGGCGATCGTGCCCGCCAGCGCGGAGTCCACGCCGGCGCGCGTCTCCTCGTAGCCGGTCGCCGCCACGACGACCTGGATGTACGGCACGAGCCAGCGGCGACGCGGATGGCCGCGCAGCCAGCGCAGATCGGGGATCAGATCGCCGAGGAACGACCAGTTGTGCCGGTGTACGTCCTTCTCGCGGCGCATCACGGTGGACTGCCCGACATGCCAGGCGCGCGCCTGCTCGTCGGGGATGAACACCGCCCCGGCCTGTGCCAGCCGGTAGCCCAGCTCGGTGTCCTCGGCCATGTTCAGGGTCCGGTCGACGCCGCCCGCGTCGCGCAGCAGGTCGGCGCGGACGGAGGAGGAGGCGCCGGTGTGCAGCAGGTACGCGCTCGAACCCGCGTCCTTGAGCATCCTGGTGGACTCCAGGGTCGCGCGGGTGTACTCGGTCCGGGTGCCCTCCTCGCCCAGCGCCGCCACGAACCGGGTGTCGCCGATCACGACGGCGTGGTCGATGAGGTGGTGCCAGCGCATGTGCGCTTCCAGGTGGTCAGGAGCCAGGATCATGTCCGCGTCGAGCCAGTGGATCACGTCGCCGGTGGCGGCCAGCCGGCCGGTCTCCCTGGCGGCGCCGCGCCCCCAGCCCTCGCTCACCCGGACGACCCGGACGCCGGGCAGGTCGATGGGCGGCTCGCTGCCGTCGTCGGCGACGACGACCTCGACCAATCGGGCCGGATAGGTCTGCTCCGCCAGCGCGGCCACGGTCCGGGCGAGTGCCGCGGCGCAGTTGTAGGCGGGGATCACCACGGAGACGGTCAGCGCGGGCTGCCAGGCGCCGATGGCCGGCGGATCCAGCGTGCCCCAGTCGTTGTGCCTGATCCGCGTCATACCGGGTCCTTGGCCAGCGCGCGGACTTCCTCGCGCAGCTCCTCCACCTCTCGCGCCCGCGTCATGGCGTTGACCCGGTCCTCGCCCAGCGAGGCCAGGATCGCGCCGAGATCCTCCTCGCGCCGCGTCGCCGACTGCTCGATGGCCTCGGTCAGGCGGTCCAGCCGGCCCTCGATGCGCTTGAGCGCGGTGGCGGTCTTGGCCAGCTCGGCCTCGTGCTTCTTGGCTCGCAGGTCGATGCGCTGGGCCTTGCCGTCGAGGCGTCGTACGGTCAGCACGAGCACGGCGAGCCCGGCCAGCGTGACGGCGAACGCCCCCGAAGCGGCGGCGGCGCCGAGCGTGAGCAGATCGGTGAGGACGAGCAGCACGAGCACGGCGACGCCCAGAACTCCGAGGATTGCGGCGGTCGCTGCCAGGCGGCGGGGCGAGAACATCCGCGCATACCTTTCGTAGTCATGACGTATCTGGTGACAATGGGATATTGACACCTTAATAAACATTCGCCACTACCGTGCCATAGCTTCCTGGACAAAAACTGGGAGGATCCTGCTAGTTCAGCTCAGATCGCCGTCCGCGCCGGCATCAACCCCTAAGGTGAACTCAACATCTCAGATGGTGTCAGACCGGCGTAAGGTAGGCGCCGACTGAGTCCCCGTCGGTCGAGGAGCACCATGTCCGTCACCCCCTGCGGCTTCGCGCGTACCCCGGAGAAGGGGCTCGCTCGCCTGCATTGGAGTGAGGGCCGCCCCGCCGAGCTGCCCGGGGCCTTCACCGGATGGGCCGTCGACGGCCATGAGCCCGACGTGCCGTCCCTGCGTCCGCTGCGCGGCCTGGAGATCGAGTGGCCCGATCACCAGGTGCCACTCGCCGGACTGGTCCGGCTGGCGGCGGCGGGCGTGCCACTGACCGCCGACGACGCCCCCGCGTGGGTCCCCCCGGAGCTGGCGGCACTGGTCACGGACCGCGACTGGCTCGCTCACACCGGGACCGGCCCCAGGTCGCTGGCCGACTTACGCCGCGAGGAGCACAGCGTCCGGCTGCGCCGCCTGACCCACCGCCTGCCGCCCTCGCGTACGCCGCGGATCAGCGTGGTCATGTCCACCAGGCGCCCGGCGCTGGTCGCCGGGGCGCTCGCGCAGATGGCCCGGCAGCGCGACACCGACATCGAGGTATTGCTGGGCCTGCACGGTGTCCCCTTCGAGCAGGTACGGCAAGCGGTCGAGAGCTGCCCCCTGCCTGTGACCTGGGTCGAGGCCCCGGCCACGACGTCCTTCGGCGAGGTGCTGAACGAGGCCGCGGCGCTGGCGGCCGGCGACTACGTGGCCAAGTGGGACGACGACGATTGGTACGGCCCCGACCACCTCGCCGACCTGATCATGGCGGCGTCCTATTCGGGGGCCGACATCGTGGGCACGACGGCCGAATTCTTTTACCTGGAGCCGTTGCACGCCACGATCAGACGTACCACGTTCGCCAGCGGCGCCGCTTATCCGAGCGAGGTCTCCAGCGATCATGTGGCAGGCGGCACGATTCTCGCCTCAAGAACGATATTTCAGGACCTAGGGGGATTTCCGGCCCAGCCGCGGGCGGTGGACAGAGACTTCCTCAAGGCCGCCCAGGCGGCCGGGGCCGGCATCTACCGCACCCACGGCCTCGGCTACGTGCTCCGGCGCACGCTGAGCGACCAGCACACCTGGCAACTCCCGCTCGCCCACTTCCTGAAGGTCGCCACGAACCAGTGGCGCGGCTTCCGCCCGAGCCTGCTCCTGGAAGCGGCATGAGGGCCGAGCCTGCTTCTGGAAGCGGCACGAGGGTTCGCGGCAACGACTACCGGATGCTCGAACCGCCGGAGACCTACACGCCGACGCTGCGGGTCAGCGTGGTCGTGCCCGCGTACGGCGGCCAGGACAAGCTCGACCTGGCACTGGCCGGGCTCGCCCGGCAGACCTACCCCGCCGGGCTGATCGAGGTCATCGTCGTCGACAACGGCAGCTCCCCGCCCCTGCGGCTGCCGGACGAACGCCCCGAAGGCGCCCGGCTGATCGTCTGTCACGATCCGGGCCGGGCCGGCGCGCGCAACGCCGGGCTCGCCGAGGCCACCGGCGACGTGATCCACTGGCTCGACTCCGACGTCGTGCTCACCTCCGGCTCGATCGAGGCGCACATGCGCTGGCACCACGCCGCGCCTTATCTGGCCGTGACCAGCTACATCAGGTTCACCGACGCGCCGCTTCCCGCCGAGCTGCCCGATGACCTGGAGAAGGCCTTCGAGCCGGCCGAGCCGCACGCCTGGATCGTCGACCTCATCGAGCGGACGAACGGCCTCACCGACAACACCCAGCGCCCCTTCAGCCTGCACGTCGGCGGTGCGACCTCGGTCAACGCCCGGCTGGTCGCCGCCGCCGGGACGATGGACGACGAGCTGATCCTCGGCCAGGACACGGAGATGGGCTACCGGCTCTACCAGGCCGGGGCGGTGTTCGTACCGGAGCCCAAGGCCCGCGCCTACCATCTCGGGCCGACCATGCGCATGCGCGACCAGCGGCCTATCGACCGGGTGAGCTACGCGTTCGTCGCCGACCGCATCCCCGCCTACCGGTGGCTCCGCTCGCACCCCTCCCGCCAGTGGAAGGTCCCGTACGTCGCGATCGTCGTCGACGGCACCGCCGGCTACGAGCAGGTCCGCGCCACGGTCGACGCCCTGCTGGCGGGCACCATGCTGGACCTGTCCGTCGTCGTGGTCGGTCCCTGGGACTCCCTCGGGCGCGAGCGCCGGGCCCCGCTGAAGGACCCCGACCTCGACCTGGTGCTGGTCCACGGCCACTACCTGCACGAGGGCCGGGTACGGCTCGCGGTCTCCGGCGAGGTCGACCCGGGCGTGCCGTACGTGCTGCGGCTGCCCGCCGGCTGGGTGCCGGGGGAGGACAGCCTGGCCAGGCTGCTCGACCTGGCCCGTGGCGAAGGGCTGGGGCTGGTGAACGTCCTGCTCCACGAGTCCAAGGACGGCGTCGTGGCCGCTCGGCTGGAGCGCGCCTCCTCCTTCGCCCGTGCGCGGATCGTCGTACGCCCCGACGAGGAGCTCGACGACGCGGTGGACGACGTGGCGGGCGTCGCGTGGGTGGAGGGCGAAACGTACGGGTTCGCCGAGGAAACGGCGGAACTGCTCGGCCGCCGCAGCGCCTACCGGGCCAGGCTCAAGGCGGAGGCCGACGTGGCGCGGCTGACCAAGGAGGCCGAACGGCTGCGCGCGCAGGTGACCAAGTGGCGCGACGAGGCGGGGCGCTGGCGCAAGAGCGCGGTGGAGCTGCGGCGCGATGTCAGTACGCTGCGCCGTCAGCTGGCCGCCGCCAACCGGGCCCAGCAGAGCATGCGCGTCCTGCTGGCCACCACGGTCAAGCGCGCCCTGGGCAAGAGGCTGCGCGGCTAGCGTCCCGGGCGGACGCTGCGGTGCCTAACCGGTTCGAGCGCGCCCTGAGGCTGCGTGCTCAGCTGGGCCGGAGCGCCGACTTGAGGCGGCCCAGGAGGGTCCGTTCCTCGGCGGCGGGAACCGTGACGATCGGCGGTAGCGGCGCGGCGGGCTTCTGAGGCGCCACCTTCGGAGCCGTGGTCTTCTCGGCTGTGGGTTTCGGCTGCGGGGCCGGGGGCCAGTAGCGGTCCGGGTCCTCGTGCCGTACGCCGTGCGTGGTCTGGATGATCTCGTCGAGATCGTCGCCCGGCGCGGCGAGCAGCAGGGCGCGGCCCAGGGCGGAGGTGCGTTCGAGGCGGGCCGCGCGGCCGTCGGGCAGGTCCACGACGAGCACACCCGTCAGGTCCTTCTGCACCGTCTCGATCATCCGCTCCAGCGTCGCCTTGTGCAGCGGTACGTCGATCGGGCCCCGGTAGCGGAACGGCGCGGGTGCCGGCGTCGGGGCCGCCTCGTCGATCAGCCGGATCCGGTCGTCGTGGGCGAACAGGTCGCGCATCAGCCGCATCTCGAAGAGCGGGTCGCTGAGCACGGCCCGCCGCCCGTCGTGCAGTCGTGCCCAGGGACCCACCAGCGTCACCACGACGTCCTGAAGCTTGCCGTCGAGCGCCGCCGCCACCGCCTGCCGGACCACCGCTTCCGAGGTGTCCGTGACGTCCAGGACGATCTCCACGTACGGCACGAGCCAGCGGCGGCCCTGGTCCTTGCGCAGGTCGCGGCGGAGCGGAACCCGGTGCGCAAGGTACGGCTCGACGGCCCGCACGGCGCGATCCCGGTCACGGTGCTGAGCAGGCAGCCCGAGGTGTACGGCCTGCGCTTCCATGTCCGGGATGAACACGACGCCGTGCATGGCCAGCCGGTAGGCGAACTCGGTGTCCTCACCGCGTACGACGTTCGGGTCGAGACCGCCCACGGCGTGGAAGACCTCACGGGGAAGGGCGAAGGTCGGTCCCGTGCACACGTGGTAGGGATTGCGGCTCTTGCGGAGCCCGTCGGTCTTGGCGATCGTCGCCTCGGTGGAGCTCGACACGCCCGACGCCAGGTCGAACACGTCTCCCAGGTGTCCCGCCCGGAAGACCTGCTCGGCGGTGATCGTCGGCACCTCGATGAAGCGCTTCATCCCGATCGTGACCAGATAGTCGGTCACGTGGTGCCAGCGGGCCAGGGCCTCGATGTGCTCGCGGCAGGCCACCATGTCGGCGTCTAGGCGCTGGATGATCTCGCCGTCGGCGGCCTTGGCGCCGGTGTTGACGGCGTTCGAGATGCCCCAGCCGGTCTTCACCGGGACGATCCGGGTGTTGACCGGCCGGATCTCCGGCAGCCGGATCGGCGGCTCGCTGCCGTCGTCCACGACCAGGACCTCCATGAGGTGGTCCGGGTACGTCTGAGCGGCCAGCGCGGCCAGCGTCAGCTCCAGATGGGGCCCGCCGTGCGCGGGTATCACCACGCTCACGGACAGGGCCGGTGACCAGGTGCCGAGCTCTGGCGGCGACAGCGGAGAATAGTCGTTCTGCGTCATGGCAGGACGCGCGTTCATGGTGGTGACCCCCCTGCCGGGGACCTTACCGGGAGATGCTGAGAATTTCCTGAAATATGGGTTGTTGCGGCCGAGGCTCGGCGGCCCGGGACTCGACTCCGTGAACACCGCCGGGACCCCGTACACTCGGTGCCCAAGACCGCAGGTAGGGAGTCAATATGAGCAGGTCGTGGCGTGGCCTCATCGAGGAGTACCGAGAGCGTCTTCCGGTCACCACGAAGACGCCCGTCATCACGCTGCTGGAGGGCGGCACGCCGCTGGTGCCCGCGCACCGCGTCTCCGCGCTGACCGGGTGTGACGTCTACCTCAAGGTGGAGGGCGCCAATCCGACGGGCAGCTTCAAGGACCGCGGCATGACGATGGCCATCAGCAAGGCCGTCGAAGAGGGGGCCAAGGCGGTCATCTGCGCCTCCACCGGCAACACCTCGGCCTCGGCCGCCGCCTACGCCGTACGCGCCGGGCTCACCTGCGCCGTGCTGGTGCCACGCGGCAAGATCGCGATGGGCAAGCTGGCCCAGGCGCTCGTCCACGGGGCCACGCTGCTCCAGGTCGAGGGCTCGTTCGACGACTGCCTGGAGATGACCCGCAAGCTGTCGTCCAGCTATCCGATCGCGCTGGTCAACTCGGTCAACCCGTTCCGGCTGCAGGGCCAGAAGACGGCCGCCTTCGAGATCGTCGACACGCTCGGCGACGCGCCCGACATCCACTGCATCCCGGTGGGCAACGCGGGCAACATCTCGGCCTACTGGATGGGCTACCGCGAATACGCCGCCGACGGGATCGCCACCAAGGCGCCGCGCATGTTCGGCTTCCAGGCCAGCGGCGCGGCACCCATCGTCAACGGCGGGCCCGTCGCCCACCCGCACACGATCGCCACGGCCATCCGCATCGGCAATCCCGCCTCCTGGCAGCTCGCCACGGCGGCGCGCGACGAGTCCGGGGGCGCCATCGAGTCGGTCACGGACCGGCAGATCGCGGCCGCGTACAAACTGCTGGCCCAGGAGGAGGGCGTCTTCGTCGAGCTCGCCTCGGCGGCCAGCGTCGCCGGTCTCCTTCAGGCGCACGCGCGCGGGCTCATCGAGCCCGGGCAGCGCATCGTCTGCACGGTCACGGGCAACGGCCTCAAGGACCCTGACTGGGCGATCGCCGGCGCGCCGGCTCCGGTCACCATCCCCATCGACGTCCACGCCGCCGCGGCCGCCCTCAACCTGGGCTAGAAGCGCCGGGGCTCGTACTGCGTGCGGGCGCATGCCGTGGCCTGCGCTCTGCTTGCCATACGGATGCTTTGTCATACGGAAGCGTTGCCATACGGAAGCGTTGCCGTACGGGAAGCTTTGCCGCACGGATGCTTTGCCGTACGGAAAACAGGCCCGTCGCCGCTGAAGGCGGCGGGGGAAAGATCAGGCGAATGAGCACCGTTGACATCCGTGTGCCTGCCACGTCGGCGAACCTGGGCCCCGGCTTCGACACCCTGGGCCTGGCCTTGGGCCTGTACGACGAGGTCCGGGCCACGCTGACCGGCGAGCGGGGCGTCCACGTCACCGTCGAAGGACAGGGCGAAGGCGAGCTCGACCTCGGCGAAGGACACCTGGTCGTCAAGGCCATGCGCAGGACGTTCGACCGCATGGGGGCCGCCCAGCCCGAGGGCATCCGGCTGCACTGCCTCAACCGCATCCCGCACGCCCGCGGCCTGGGTTCGTCCTCGGCCGCGATCTGCGCGGGCATCCTGGCCGCCCGAGCGCTGGCGCGGCCCGGCGAATCTACACGTGCGGATACCGGCGACGGGGGGCCGCGCGCGGCCGGATTCCCCGCCGGATACGGCCTTTCCGACGACGAGGTGTTCGCCCTGGCCACCGAGATGGAAGGGCATCCGGACAATGTCGCGCCATGCCTGGCCGGAGGCTTGACGATTGCGTGGACCGACCACTCCGGATCACCGCGTATGGTGAAACTGCTCCCGGATGTGCGCATCCGGCCTGTCGTGTTCGTTCCGGCGACGCGTCTGGCCACGGAGACCGCACGGGGGTTGTTGCCGAAGGACGTGCCCCACAAGGACGCCTCTTTCAACGCCGGCAGGTCTGCGCTGCTGATCGCGGCGCTGACTCAGCGGCCGGAGCGCGGGCTGCTGCTCGCCGCCACCGAAGACCGACTTCACCAGAAATACCGTGCGCCTGCGATGCGGGCCAGCGCGGATCTGGTAGAACGTCTCCGTGCAGTGGGCGTGCCTGCGGTCGTTTCGGGAGCAGGTCCCACAGTTCTTGCGTTTTCGACATCGGATTCGCAGGATTTGATCGCGCCAGAAGTGGGTAATGACTGGCACATCCAGCTTATGGACGTCGACCCAGTTGGTGCGAACGTTCAGTTCCCCGAGACACGCTGATGCCTCTTTAGACCTTCAGGGAATAGCCGTGTGCGCTGGTGATGTTAGGCTGATAGCCGCACCAGATGCCCCCTTGGTGGGTGCGTGCTTGTCAGCCACACATCGCTGCATAATGCTGCACGTCGCGAGGCGTGTGCGGCGCGGCTGTCTCCCCGGAATCCGTTGCCTCCGGTTGGCCCACACCCGGTTGGCCCAACGTGAGGCGGCGACGACGGGGGTCTGCGCGTTCGAATCACCTCGACATCTGGC
The DNA here is from genome assembly GCF_040680095.1 of Nonomuraea sp. NPDC052129. Taxonomy (NCBI): domain Bacteria; kingdom Bacillati; phylum Actinomycetota; class Actinomycetes; order Streptosporangiales; family Streptosporangiaceae; genus Nonomuraea; species Nonomuraea sp. NPDC052129. The sequence continues at coordinate 132,253 of NZ_JBFAVX010000012.1, forward strand.
TGGCGACAGCAATCTGAGGGGTGTCATCCACGCGTCACTGTCCTGTGGCCGCTTGGACGTGCCTCTCCCCAAGAGTGGCGGTCGTCCCCAGCGGCGGCCGAAGATCGCAACGTGCACCCCGACCCGGTCTGTCCCGCCGGATCGCAAGCACCTCCGGGACGCCCGGCAGAACAAAACCGGCGCCCGACCCCTGGGAAGGACCTTTAGTTGAGCGACACCACCGAACTCCTCTCCGACGCACCAGGCTCACCTGCGCAGCCCGCGTCCGGCGACACCCCCACCCGCGCCGCGGCCAAGCCCCGTGCGCGTCGCTCCGGCACCGGCCTGTCCGCCAAGGTGCTGCCCGAGCTGCAGAAAATGGCCGCTGAGCTGGGCATCAGCGGCACCGGGCGCATGCGGAAGAGCCAGCTCATCGCGGCCATCCAGGAGAAGCAGGGTGGCAGCACCGGAGAAGGCGCGCCCGCTGCCGTAGCCGAGGCCCCGGCCGCCGCCGACGCGGCGCCCGCCGCGGAGCGGCCCACCAGGGCACGCCGGGAACGTTCCCGCCCCAAGACCGTTGAAGAGCCCGTCGCGCAGGCTCCCGAGCCGGTGGCCGCGGCCCCCGAGCCCGTGGCCGCCGCCGCCCCGGCCGAGCCGGTCGTGGAGCAGGCACAGCCCGCCGACACCCAGCTCGACCCGCGTGGCGACCGTGGTGAGAGCCGCCGTGAGCGGCGCACCAGGGGCGAGCGCCGTGAGCGTGGTGACCGTGGCGGCAGCGACCGTTCCGGCAACGACCGCGGTGAGGGCGGCCGCGATGTTCGTGACGGTCGCGACAGTCGCGACAGCCGCGACAGCCGCGATGTTCGCGACAGCCGTGACAGCCGTGGCGAGAGCAGCCGTGACGTTCGTGACAGCCGCGACGGCCGGGATGGCCGTGACAACCGTGATGGTGGCCGTGACGGCGGTCGCGTGGACCAGCGTGAGCGCGTCGCCGACGGCGGTCGCGGCGGTGACCCGCGTGGCGGCAACGACCAGCGCGGTGACCAGCGCAGCGACTCCCGCAACGATCAGCGGGGCGACTCGCGCAACGATCCGCGCGGTGGCGGCGACGACGACGACCGCGGCGGTCGTGGCAGGCGGGGCCGGTTCAGGGAGCGCAACCGCGGCCGTGGCCGTGAGCGCTTCGAGAGCAACGAGCCCGTGATCGGCGACGACGACGTACTCATCCCGATCGCCGGCATCCTCGACATCCTCGACAACTACGCGTTCGTCAGGACGAGCGGCTACCTGCCCGGTAGCAACGACGTCTACGTCTCGCTCGCCCAGATCCGCCGCAACGGCCTGCGCAAGGGCGACGTCATCACCGGCGCCGTACGGCAGCCGCGCGACGGCGAGCGCCGCGAGAAGTTCAACGCCCTGGTCCGCCTCGACACCGTCAACGGCATGGACCCGGAGCAGGCCCGCAACCGGCCCGACTTCAACAAGCTCACGCCGCTCTACCCGCAGGACCGCCTGCGCCTCGAGACCGAGCCGAACATCCTCACCACGCGGATCATCGACCTCGTCTCGCCGATCGGCAAGGGCCAGCGCGGCCTCATCGTCTCGCCGCCCAAGGCCGGTAAGACGATGGTCCTCCAGGCGATCGCCAACGCGATCACCCGCAACAACACCGAGTGCCACCTGATGGTCGTGCTGGTGGACGAACGGCCTGAAGAGGTCACCGACATGCAGCGGTCGGTCAAGGGCGAGGTCATCCACTCGACCTTCGACCGTCCCGCCGAGGACCACACCACGGTCGCCGAGCTCGCCATCGAGCGGGCCAAGCGCCTGGTGGAGCTGGGCCACGACGTGGTCGTGCTGCTCGACTCGATCACCCGCCTCGGGCGCGCCTACAACCTCGCGGCTCCCGCGAGCGGGCGCATCCTGTCGGGTGGTGTCGACTCGACCGCGCTCTACCCGCCCAAGCGCTTCTTCGGCGCCGCCCGCAACATCGAGAACGGCGGCTCGCTGACGATCCTCGCCACGGCCCTGGTCGAGACCGGGTCCAAGATGGACGAGGTCATCTTCGAGGAGTTCAAGGGCACCGGCAACATGGAGCTCAAGCTCAGCCGCTCCCTGGCCGACAAGCGCATCTTCCCCGCGGTGGACGTCGACGCGTCCAGCACCCGTAAGGAAGAGATCCTCATGGCCAAGGACGAGCTCCAGATCGTCTGGAAGCTGCGCCGGGTGCTCCACGCGCTCGACATGCAGCAGGCGCTGGAGCTGCTCCTGGAGAAGATGAAGGAGACCAAGTCCAACGCCGAGTTCCTCCTGCAGGTCCAGAAGACCACGGTGAGCAACGACCGCGACTGACGCTGGTGAAGGGGCGGCAGAGTTCTCTCTGCCGCCCCTTTCTCTTTGTACGGCCTTCTCTCTTTGGTGCGGCATGCATCACGAGCCCCACGCGGGGTCTGGGGCCTCCAGGGACACGGCCGCTGCCTCCACCAGGGGCGGCCTGCGAGGACGGGCCGTCTTCGCTCCCTCCCCCTGAGGGGGCATCCTTCGTTAGGGACCCCAGCCACGACGGACGTCTTCTTCCTTCCCCCCGGAGGGGATATCCCTGCGAAGGACCCCAGCCACGCACGGACCGTCACAGGGATCGAGGCGGTCGTGTGAAGGAGTACCCGGGGAGCCATTGCACGGGCACAGCCGCTGATCCGCAGCAGAGGGTGGCCCGCTGTGACGAGGCGGTGAGATCGGCCACTGGGGATAACCCCACCTGAGGACGGAAGTCCGCCACATTCTCAGCGGCCCGTTGGACGGGCACCCTTGATGGCATGGTTGCTGTGCCGTTGAGGGAGCGCGTGCCGTTGGGGCCCCGGGGGCCCATTGGCGTTGTGGTGGATCCGGCCACGTGGCGGGCCGTGCCCTACATGCTGGTCAGTCTGGCCTTCGGGGTCGGCTGGTTCGCCGTGCTGGCCGTGGCGGTGCCGTTCTCCGTCGCGCTGGTGGTCCTGTGGGTGGGCATCCCGCTGGTGCTGCTGACCATGTTCACGTGGCGCGGAGCGGCGATGCTGGAGCGCCGGGTGCTGTGGGCCGCGCTGGGCGTACGGATCGCCGATCCCTACCGCGCCCGGCCCGAGCGGGGGATCGGCGCCCACATGGGGTGGTTGTTCAAGGATCCGGCCACCTGGAAGGACCTCGGCTATCTGTTACTGCTGTTTCCGCTGAGCCTGGTGGAGTTCGTGGTGTCCGCCCTGTCATGGGTGGGGACCCTCACGCTGATCACCGCGCCCTTCTGGCACGCGCAGGGTGAGGTGCTGCGATTCAACGACGCCCTGGCCCTCGACAGCTGGCCGGGGGCGGTGCTCGGTACGATCTTGGGCTTCTGCATGCTGGCAGTGACCGCCTATGCCGTACGCGGGATGGCCTGGCTGCACGGCACGCTGGCCGTGGTGCTGCTCAGCGGGAGCGAGGAGGAGCGACTGCGGGCCAGCAGGGCCAGGGGCATCGACGCGGCCGAGGCGGAGCGCCGCAGGATCGAACGCGACCTGCACGACGGCGCCCAGCAGCGGCTGCTGTCCGTAGCGGTGGACCTCGGACGGGCGCAGGCCAAGCTCGACCACGCCCCCGAAGAGGCCCGGCTGCTGATCGCCCAGGCGCACCGTGGCACGAAGGCCGCGATCGCCGAGCTACGCGACCTGGCCAGGGGCATCCATCCGGCCATCTTGAGCGACCGAGGGCTCGACGCGGCGCTGTCCGGGCTGGCCGCGCGGGCGCCGGTGCACGTGGACGTGGCGGTCGAGCTCGGCACGGCCGACGAGCGGCCGCCCCCGGCCGTGGAGAGCATCGCCTACTTCATCGTGGCCGAGGCCCTGGCCAACATGGCCAAACACTCGGCCGCCACCGAGGCGTCCGTACGGGTGACCAAGGAAAACCGGCAGGTGATCGTCGACGTGTGGGACAACGGCATCGGCGGCGCCCTGGTCAGCGCGGGCGGCGGCCTGGCGGGGTTAGCCGACCGGGCGGCCACCATAGACGGGGTGCTCATCCTGCACAGCCCCGTCGGCGGTCCCACCCTCGTGCGCGCGGAGTTGCCCTGCGAGTGGTAGGCATTGCACATGCGCGTGGTCATCGCCGAGGATTCCGTACTGCTCCGTGAGGGGCTGGCCCGGCTGCTCGCCGACGGAGGCATCGAGACCGTCGCGGCGGTCTCCGATGGGCCGTCCCTGATCACCGCGGTCAAGGAGCATGCGCCCGACCTGGCGATCGTCGACGTCCGGATGCCGCCGAGCCACACCGACGAGGGCCTGCGCGCCGCGCTGAAGGTGCGGGCGGCCAGGCCGGACTTCCCGATCCTGGTGCTGTCGCAATACGTCGAGGAACGCTACGCGGGCGAGCTCATCGGCCCGGCCGTCGGCTATCTGCTGAAGGAGCGGGTGGCCGACGTGGCCGAGTTCCTGGAGGCCGTGCGGCAGGTGGCGGCGGGCGGCACGGTCATCGACCCCGAGGTGGTGATGCAGCTCCTCAGCAGGCAGCGGCGTGGCGCCCCGCTCGACACGCTCTCCCGGCGCGAGCGCGAGGTGCTGGCGCTGATGGCCGAGGGCCGCTCCAACACGGCCATCGCCGCCCGGCTGGTCGTCACCGAAGGGGCCGTGGAGAAGCACATCTCCGGGATCTTCGCCAAGCTGGCCCTCGGGCCGGCGCCCGAGGACCATCGGCGAGTGCTCGCCGTACTCACCTATCTGGGCCGTTGACCACCTGACGCCCACGAGCATCTGTGACGTTGGCCACCTGACGTCCACGGATTGTGTGGGGCGGTGAGCACCTGACGTCCCACGGATGTGCGGGACGCGCCGACTACCTGACGTCCACGAACTCCTGCGGCGACAGCGCGCTGCGGGTCCTGCTCGTGCCGGGCGCCTTGACGCGGAAGTAGCCGTCCTTCTTCATGGCGAAGGACTTGGCGTACTTGCCGGTTGAGTTCGTCTTCACGAAGCGCAGGAGCTTGTACGTCTTGGTGCCCTTGGTCTTGAAGTAGACCTCCAGCTTCTTGTTCGGATACCCCTTGGAGCCGCGATAGACCTTGCCGGAGACCGTGACGGAGGCACCCTTCCGTACCTTGGCCGGGGCCTTGATCGTGATCCTGACCTTGGCCTTCTTCGAGGCGCCGCCCACCGGGGCGACGACGGTGAAGGAGCTGACGCCCTTGAGCGACTGGCCGCCGCGGTTGGCGTACACCTCCAGCGTCCAGTCCCCGGGAGGCGTGTCGTCGCTGAAGAACGTGCTGCCGCGGTAATAGCCGTCGGAGCCGCGCTCCAGGTCGCCCAGGTCGTAGGACTCGTTGGACTCCTCGCTGATGAGCTTGGCGGAGACCGACTCCGCATCGGTCACCGAAGCCTTCACCGAGACCTTGACGTCCTTGCCCTTGACCAGGCGCACCGGGTTGGGCGTGACGCCGCCGCTGGTGATGCCCTGCTTGCCGGAGACATTGAGGACGAAGGCATTGCTTCCGGTGCCCGAGGCACGCGGGACACTGACGTTCAGCTTCCAGTCGCCGGCGGGGTCGTCCTTGCCGATGCCGAACCTGCCGGTGATCGTCGTCTCAGTGGCCTTGCTCGTCGGAGACGGCCGGAAGTCGAAGTCCACGTCTCGTCCCGACTTACCGGGCGGAGTGATGCTGCCGGTGACGGCCGCCGTGACGGTCGCCGGGTCCTTCAGCCTGAGAGTGACGCTGACTTCGATGTCCCGGTCGACCGGGATGAACGCGTCCGACGTGGCAGCCCCGTTGAAGTCGCTTCCAGCACTGGCCGCCTGCGCGGCCGAGAGGTTCACGCATCCGAGGAGAAGCGCGGCCCCCGTAGCGGTCGCGAGTAGCGACCGCAGCCCCTTCTTCATCTGATCGCAGTCCTTATGGGATAAAAGTAATGGTTTGTGCGCGGGAGCCTAATGTGACGACAGTGAGTCCGCTATAAGGTTCCGGGAATGTCCAGTGGCCTGGGACGGTTACAGCATCTGGCACACTGGTAGCTGACCCGCAGCGGTTCCGGCTCCCGCCCGCGTTTGATCGCGACTTCTGGCGACCCGGCGACCGCACCTCGAAAGGACAGCAATGAAGCCCGACATCCACCCCGCCTACAACGTGACCCAGGTCTCCTGCACCTGTGGCAACACGTTCACCACCCGCAGCACCGCCAAGAACGGCGTCATCCACGCCGACGTGTGCTCGGCCTGCCACCCGTTCTACACGGGCAAGCAGAAGATCCTCGACACCGGCGGCCGGGTCGCGCGCTTCGAGAAGCGCTTCGGCAAGAAGTCCTCGGGCAACTAGCTTCACCGACGCCGACCCGGACGCACTCACGTGCGCCGGGTCGGCGTTCTTGGTGAAGAGACCGTTACACCCCAGACGAAGGACGCACGGTGAATCTCGACGAGTTGCTCAAGGAGTATTCCGAGCTGGAGCTGCAGCTCGCCGATCCCGCCGTGCACGCCGACCAGAACAAGGCCCGCACTCTCGGCAGGCGTTACCGGCAGCTGACCCCGATCGTGGGCACCTACCGGGAGCTGGCGTCGGCCCGCGACGACCTGGTCGCGGCCAAGGAGCTGGCGGGCGAGGACGAGGGCTTCGCCGCGGAGGCGGCCGAGATCGAGGAGCGCATCCCGCGCCTCGAAGAGCGGCTCAAACACCTGCTCATCCCGCGTGACCCCAACGATGACAAAGACATCATCATGGAGATCAAGGCGGGCGAGGGCGGCGAGGAGTCCGCGCTGTTCGCCGGCGACCTGCTCAGGATGTATCTGCGTTACGCGGAGCGGCTCGGCTGGAAGACCGAAATCATCGACACCCAGCACTCCGACCTGGGCGGCTACAAGGACGTCACGGTCGCGATCAAGGCCAAGGGCGACGAGGGCGTGTGGTCCAGGCTCAAGTTCGAGGGCGGCGTACACCGTGTGCAGCGGGTGCCTGTCACCGAGTCGCAGGGCCGCATCCACACCAGCGCCGCGGGCGTGCTCATCTACCCCGAGGCCGAGGACGTCGAGGTCCAGATCGACCCCAACGAGCTGCGCATCGACGTCTACCGCTCCAGCGGCCCCGGCGGCCAGAGCGTCAACACCACCGACTCGGCGGTCCGGATCACCCACCTGCCCACGGGCACCGTGGTCTCCTGCCAGAACGAGAAGAGCCAGCTCCAGAACAAGGAGTCGGCGCTGCGCATCCTGCGCGCCCGGCTGCTGGCCATCGCCCAGGAGCAGGCCGAGGCCGCCGCGCAGGCCGAACGCAAGTCGCAGGTGCGCACGGTCGACCGCTCCGAGCGGGTTCGCACGTACAACTTCCCGGAAAACCGCATCTCCGACCACCGAGTCGGCTTCAAGGCGTATAACCTCGACCAAGTTCTCGACGGCGAGCTCACCGCCGTCACCCAGGCCCTCATCGACGCCGAAATGGCGGAGAAGCTCGCACAACACTCATGACATTTCTGCTGGACGAAATCGCCCTCGCCACCGCACGGCTGGCCGAGGCAGGTGTGCCCTCACCGCGTACGGACGCGGAGGAGATCGCGGCCTTCGTCCACGCCGTGCGCAGGAGCGAGCTGCACATGGTCAAGGACGCCGACTTCGACGCGCTCTTCTGGGAGGGCGTCGCCAGACGCGAGGCCCGCGAGCCGCTGCAGCACATCACCGGCCACGCCTATTTCCGCTACCTGGAGCTCGCGGTCGGGCCCGGCGTGTTCGTACCCCGGCCCGAGACCGAGGTCATGGCGGGCTGGGCCATCGAGACGCTGCGCGCGATGGACGTCGCCGCGCCCCTGGTCGTCGACCTCGGCACCGGCTCGGGCGCGATCGCGCTGTCGATCGCCCAGGAGGTCGCGCTCTCCGAGGTGCACGCGGTCGAGGTCGACCCGGGCGCGTACGGCTGGGCCAAGCGCAACATCTCCGAACACGGCCAGGGCCGCACCCACCTGCATCCGGATGACCTGGCCGAAGCCCTGCCCGAGCTCAACGGCAAGGTCGACCTGGTCATCTCCAACCCGCCCTACATCCCTCCTGGCGCGATTCCGCGTGACCCCGAGGTGCGCGACTACGACCCCTCGCGGGCCCTCTACGGCACCGGGGACGACGGTCTGGGCGAGGTACGCGCCGTCGAACGTACCGCGCGCCGCCTGCTGCGCCCCGGTGGCTGGGTCTCCGTCGAACACGCCGACGAGCAGGGTAGGGCCGTCTACCTGACGTTCCCTGAGGACAACGGCTGGCGGGACGTACGACTGCGGCAGGATCTGACCCGCAGGGACCGCTTCGTCACGGCCAGACTTGGCCAGGACTAGGATGCACGCGAGCGGCGCGGCCTTCTCCTGACGGCGAGAGGCCGCGAAGTGACCGAATGAGGAGGGGGGAGCCTCGAGAGCGCCGCTCCCCGCCGAGCGGAGCGAGGCGATAAGACCGTGGGAAGACGCTTTGACTGCACGGACATGGAGCAGCGGGCCGAGGGCCTGACGGAGGCCGCCTCCGCCGTACGCCGCGGCGAGCTGGTGGTGCTGCCGACCGACACGGTCTACGGGATAGGCGCCGACGCCTTCACCCCCGCGGCGATCACTGCCTTGCTCGAGGCCAAGGGCCGCGGCCGCGACATGCCGCCACCGGTCCTCGTCGGCACCGTCAGGGCGGCCAACGCCCTGGTCGACGACCTGGGACCGTACGGTCAGGACCTCATCGACGCCTTCTGGCCCGGCCCGCTCACGCTCGTCTGCAAGGCCAACCGGGCGCTGTCCTGGGACCTGGGCGAGACCAAGGGCACGGTCGCGCTGCGCATGCCGCTCCACCCGGTCGCGCTCGACTTGCTGAAGGAGACCGGCCCGATGGCCGTCTCCAGCGCCAACCGCTCGGGCGCCCCGGCGGCCATGACGGCGGCGGAGGCCGAGGAGCAGCTGGGTGAGTCGGTCGCGGTCTATCTGGACGGCGGCAAGACCACGGACAACACACCCTCCACGATCCTGGACCTGACCACGGCGGTGCCGCGGATGCTCAGGCGGGGGGCGATCCCGGTGGAGAAACTACGGGGCATCATCGGCTACGTCGCCACGGACGACTGACCACAGGGCCTGTCGGTCTGGTCCGTCCACGCGGCCCGTCTGTCCGCCTGGCCCGTCCGCCTGGTCGGTCCGCCTGGTCGGTCCGGCTCATCGGCCTGGTCGGCACGGCCTGTCTGCCTGGTCGGTCTGGCCACGCGGCCCGTCAGTATGTCCGTCCGCCTGTTTTGTCCGGCGGCCCTATCCGGTCCGCCCGGCTGGCCCGCCTGCATGCCTGCCCGCGTCGCCCCGTCCGTCCGGTTGGGCCTAGTCGGCTTGTCTGGTCTGCTCGTCCGGTCGGTTGATGCATTCGTTCGTACAGTCGGCGTGTACGGCTTGGACGGGCGCCTGACGTATACCGTCTGATTATCCCGGCTGCGGTGATGCCAGCAGGCCCTTACGGTGAAGTCCGGAGCGGCGAGACGTCCGGGAGTGACCCATGGGCAAGTTCGACGGCATGGATCCCAAGCTGGTCCGTGATCTGCTGGCCGAGGTTAAGCACGCGGTCACGCAGATGCGGTCGGTCGAGGGGCGTGTCGGGCAGGTCATGAGCGGCGCGGGTCTGGCCACCCAGACCACCCATCGCCCGGTCCAGGTGGCCGATGCCGCCGAGGTGATGGTCCGCGACGTGACGGCCCGGCTTGGGCTGCTGGAGAAGAAGGCCGATCACCCGCGGGTGGGGGATCAGGCCAAGGAGGCCGCGCCGACGGTGGGCAGCGACGCCAAGGACGGTGACGAGCCCAAGAAGGACCGAGGCGATGAGCGGTCCAAGTACGAGAACCCGCGAGCGGACGACGGCACCCCTGCTGACAAGCCGGACGCCAAAACCGGCGAGGACAAGCCCGACACGAAGACGGCCGACAAGCCGGATGCCAAGGCGGACGACAAGCCGGACGCGAAGACGGGCGACAAGCCGGACGCGAAGACGGGCGAAGACAAGCCTGATGCTAAGGCTTGCGATGACAACAAACCGGATGCCAAGACCGGTGAGGACAAGCCGGACGCCAAGACGGGTGACGACAAACCGGATGTCGACAACATCACGCCCGACACCGGTGACGAGCCTAAGGACGACGACATCGCCAGTAGGCGAGATCGCGGTGCCGACTCCGACAGCGGGATCATCGACACCCCGGCCAAGGACCATCCCGACGACTCCGACCCGCACAAACCTCGGGTCATCGTGGTCGACGGTGTCAAGGTGCTCCAGGTGCCCATTGATCCGCCCACGGCCGAAGAGCTGCGGGCGCTGCTCGACGACATCGAGAAGGTGCAGCCCGCCGAGATGCCCTCGGTCTCCGGCGACGCGTCCACGCACGGCACGGACGTCAACGCCTGGGCCAACGACGGCAGCGACGCGGTGTCCATCGATGCCAAGCCAATGGACCCCGGCGCGGTGTCGACGGTGGTGGACCACGCGCGCGACATCCAGCCGGCCGAGATGCCGAGAGTGGAGGTCCCGGCGGGCGAGTACGGCACGGGCGAGTGGGCACCCAGGCACATCAGCCCCGACGGCCAGCCGGGGACGATCGACCCCGGCAGCACAGCCTCATCCACAGGCCACCACACCCCATCAACTGGGGATATAGCCTCCGCAACCGGCACGCCGTCCATAGACAACATATCGGGCTCGACAGCGGACACGGCCGCCACGGCCCAGACGGCCGACTCCACCCCAACGGCCCCGACCACAGACTCCACGGCGACCACAGGCTCCACCGCGACGGCGGACGCACCCACGGCCACGACCGACACGGGCGAGTGCCAGGGAACGGACACGGGAACGCGCTCGACCGGCGACGGGTCGGTGGTCACACCGACGGATCCGCCGGGTCAGCAGGTTCCTGACCAGAGGGCGGGGGATGCGACGCCGACCAACCCGCCGGGGCAGCAGGTGCCGGATCACAGGGCTGGTGACACAACACCGACCAATCCGCCAGGCCAGCAGGTGCCCGACAACAGAGCAGGTGACACGACACCGACCAACCCCTCGGGGCAGCGGGCCACGGATGTCTCGATGCCCACTGTCGGTGAACCGGTCGTGGTGCCTCCTACCGAGCCGTCGGCGGATCAGGGTGGCTCCACCCCGCCGCCTGCCACCGACAGCGCGACGCCCCCGCCCGCCGACACCTCCACCCGCGAGACCACCGCTACGACCGTTTACGCGGCGCAAGGGGCAGATACCGGGAAGTGGGCCGGCGACGTCGTCTCCATCGACGTGAAGCCGCTGGACACCGACGCGCTCAGGACCCTGGTCGAACACGCCCGTGACGTTCAGCCCATGGACATGCCGGGCGTGCAGGTGCCGCAGGGCGAGTACGGCAAGGGCGAGTGGGCGCTCAGAGACATTCAGCCTGATGGGCCGCCCGGCACGATCGAGCCGGGGACCCACGAGAGGAGCGTGTGATGTACCTGGACCCGCCCGCCCCTCAACCCCGACAGCCGGGCGAGAACCCACCCGTCAATGGCAACGGAAACCCCCTGGAAGCCCATCCAAGGGCCTGGGAGTTCAATCCCGAGTATCAGCGCCTGGTCACCGCCTGGCAGACCGTCCTACCCCTACTAGAGAGCCTCACAACGGCCCTTGACAAGGCGTACCAGCTTGCCAAGAGCCCGCAGACGTGGGACGCCCCTGTGGGCACCCGCTACGTCGAGGACATCGGCGCGTGGCGCTCCAGGCTCGCCCTCTACCGCCAGGCCGTGCTGACGTCGATCAGCGAGGAGGCCGCCGACACGCCCCGCTGGGTGCCCAGCGCGATCGGCGCCCCTCACGCGTTCTCCTGACAGCCCGATCCACTGACCGCCTACCTGACCGCCCCACTGACCGCTCGGCTGGGCCGCTGCCGGGCCCATTCACTCGACTGGCCGCCACACCGGCTGCTCGGCTGGTCGCCTCCTCGGGGCCCCAAGGGGCCCCCGGTGTTTCGTCACCCGTCCGTCTCAATCTCGGTGACGGTCTGACCTGGCTGGGGTCTTTTGGAGGGATATCCCCTGCGGGGAGTAGGGGAAGACGGTCCATGGTGGTTGGGGTCCCTTCGAGCGGCCCCCGGGGGAGCAGAGGAGACGGTTTGTGGTGGCTCGGGATCCCTTCACGCGGGCCCTGTTGGCAGGGGGAGGCGGTCCGTGGTGGCTGGGGTCTCTTCGGGCGGGTTCTCCGTCGGGGGAGTGGAAGATGACGGTCCGTCGTGGTTGGGTCCCCGTCGGGCAGAGAAAGGACGGATGTCCGGCGCACGTTCGTGGAGCGGCGCACTGACGCCCGCCTGACTGCCGGACCGGCGGTGGGGCATGGGAAAAACGGACAAATGGCCGTACAGTGGGAGCATGGGTGTAGTGCCCTACTACGGTCCCGACTTCGGACGGCTCCAGCAGCAGGACCCCGAGCTGGCTCAGGTGCTGCTCGACGAGCTGGAACGGGTCCGCGGCGGTCTCCAGCTGATCGCGAGTGAGAATCTCGCTTCCCCGGCGGTCCTGGCCGCCCTCGGATCCACCCTCACCAACAAGTACGCCGAAGGTTACCCGGGCCATCGCTACTACGGCGGCTGCGAGGTCGTCGACCGGGCGGAGCGGCTGGCGATAGAGCGGGCCTTGAGGTTGTTCGGGGCCGAGCATGCCAACGTGCAGCCCCATTCGGGGGCCTCCGCCAATCTCGCGGCGTACGCGGCCCTGCTGCAGCCCGGCGACACCATGCTGGCCATGGATCTGCTGCATGGCGGTCATCTCACCCATGGCTCGAAGGTGAACTTCTCGGGAAGATGGTTCGACGTCGTGTCATACGGGGTGCGACGGGACACCGAACTCATCGACTACGACGAAGTGCGGGACCTCGCGCTGCGGCACCAGCCGAAGGTGATCGTCTGCGGCGCCACCTCCTACGCCCGGCTGATCGACTTCGCCGCCTTCCGTGGCATCGCGGACGAGGTGGGCGCCTGGCTGCTCGCCGACGTGGCGCATCCGATCGGGCTGATGGCCGGTGGCGCCATTCCGTCCGCCGTCCCGTACGCGGACGTGGTCACCTACACCACGCATAAGGCGCTGCGCGGACCGCGCGGGGGCGGCATCCTCTGTACGGCGGAGCTCGCCGCGCGGATCGACCGGGCGGTGTACCCGTTCATCCAGAGCGGTCCCCTCATGCACGCCGTGGCGGCCAAGGCGGTGGCGTTCGGCGAGGCGCTGCGGCCCGAGTTCGGCGAGTACGCCAAGCAGGTGGTCGCCAACGCCCAGGCCCTGTGCGACTCTCTGGCGGCCGAGGGGATGCGGCCGGTGTCAGGCGGTACGGAGACACATCTGATGCTCATCGACCTGCGCGAACTGGGCGTGTCGGGCGCCGAGGCCGAGCGGCGGTGCGCCGCGGCGGGGATCACGCTCAACCGGAACGTGATCCCCTACGATCCGGAGCCTCCGGCCGTGACCTCCGGGATACGTGTCGGCACGCCGTGTCTCACCACTCAGGGGATGGGGCCCCAGGAGTTGAAGGAAGTGGGGGCCCTGCTCGTGCAGGCCGTACGCCATCCGGGCACTGCGGCCGAGGTCAAGGGGCGGGTCGCGGCCCTGCTGGGGGCCTTCCAGCCATATGACAGCCAATATTAAGAGCCAAAATTAAGCTGGTGTGTGTCGATTTCCGGTCACAGCCGGTCGGAGCATCCAGGAAACTAGGTCCGTGCGCGAATACCTGTTCATGGCGCTCATTGCGGCAGCGGTGACGTATCTGCTCGTCCCCCTGGTGCGCCGCTTCGCCATCCGCATCGGCGCCATGCCCGAGGTCCGCGAACGCGACGTGCACACCACGCCGACGCCGAGACTGGGCGGTCTGGCCATGTACGGCGGGCTGGTCGTCGGGCTGCTGGTGGCCAGCGAGCTGACCAACACCGGCAAGGTGCTGAGCGAGGCCGAAGGCAACCCGGTGATGGCGTTGATCATCTCGGGCGGCCTCATCACGTTGACGGGGTTCCTCGACGACTGGTGGGGCATGGACGCCTTCATCAAGCTGGCCGGCCAGATCGCGGCCGCCGGCGTGCTCGTCTGGTTCGGCCTGCGGCTCACCTACATCCCGCTGCCCAAGGACTGGGGTGGCTCCACCAGCCTCGACTACACGCTGAGCACCGTCATCACGATCATGGTCGTGGTGGTGGCGATCAACGCGGTCAACTTCGTCGACGGCCTCGACGGCCTGGCGGCGGGCATCGTCTGCATCGCGGGCATGGCCACCTGGGCCTACTCGATCTTCCTCAAACAGAGCATCAGCGGCGACCGCATCGCCACCACGGCGGCCATCGCCGCCATCCTCATCGGCTGCTGCCTGGGATTCCTGCCGCACAACTTCCATCCCGCGAAGATCTTCATGGGCGACACCGGGGCGATGCTCATCGGGCTCGTGCTCGCCTCCTCGATCGTCACCGTGACGCCGGTCGACCCGTCGATCATCGAGGGCATGAACAAGGTGCCGGTGCTGCTGCCGCTGCTCGTGCCCGCCGCGGTGCTGGTGCTCCCGCTCATCGACCTGGTCACCGCCGTCGTGCGGCGCACCTCGCACGGCATGTCGCCGTTCGCGCCCGACCGCGGTCACCTGCACCATCGCCTGCTCGACATCGGCCACTCCCACCGCCGCACCGTGCTGATCATGTACGCGTGGACGTTCCTGTTCGCGTTCGGCATCGTCGCGCTGTCCACGATCGGCGTGCCCGTCCTGCTGTTCCCGGTGGTCATCCTGCTCGCGCTCGGCGTGCTGGTCCTGATGGCCGCGCCGCGCTGGCGGGGCAGGGGCGGCCTCCACTCCCGCGGCAGGTCCGACGACGACGGCCCGCCCACCGGCCCCATGCCGCCGATCGTGCCGGAAGCCGAGGTCAGGCGGCAGGACCCGCCCCCCGTCGGCCCGCCGCCCGGCCCGTCGCAGGAGCGCGCGAACGCCGCGGCGAAACCGGTCATTCCTGCTGTTCCAGGCCGTTCATGATCGCGAACTAGAAACGGCAGGTAAAAGCGGTCTTCAGTGAGCTTGTGATATCTTTCACGAGCAGGGGCCCCCAATGCACCGGCTTTGGGGGTAGCAAACGCTCGCTTGATAACATGCTTACTGGAGCACCGATGCAGGCCAACGACGTGCGCGTACTCAAGAGTGCCGCGATCCCCACCCTCGCGGTTGGGGTGGTCGCCGTGGTCGTGGCCCTGCTCCTGGCGGGAGCGAAGGGAGCGCTGGGCGCGGCCATCGGCACGGCGCTCGTCGGTGTCTTCTTCAGCATCAGCGTGGTGGCCGTCTCCTACGCGGCCCGAGTGTCCCCGCAAATCATGGCCATCGTCGCCATGGTGAGCTATCTCATCAAAGTCATCGCCATCATGGCGATGCTGGCGGCCTTCGGCGACACCACGGCGTGGAACAACAAGGCTTTTGCCTGGTCCGTCGTGGTATGCACGCTCGTCTGGACGGCCTTCGAGGTCCGGGCGTTCATGAAGACAAAAATGCTTTATGTCGACCCCGAAGCCAAGGTCCCGGGGAACGGTGGCCCATGAGGCTGGTAAAGGGATGGGGTCCGATATGACTAGTCCTCTACTTGCCTGCTATCGTCGGCCCCGCGATGAGCGAACAGGAACGCCGACCGGAAGACGACGGTCAGGACTTCGCCAACGCCGCATGGTCGATCCCCAGCTATCTGCTCGCCGGGATGGCGATCTACGGCGGCGGCGGCTGGTTGCTGGACCGTTGGCTCGACACGTCCGCGTTCTTCCCTATAGGCGTCGTCCTGGGGATCGTGCTGTCCGTGTACCTGGTCTACCGCAAGTACGGTCGCTAGCCGCACGGCGCGACCACTTCGCTGAGGAAACCCTTGTGATCCGCTACGACGTTGAAGGGAACGCCGCGTGAGTGCGCTGACGGTCCTCGCCGACGATCAGTTCAAGGCGCCGTCGCCTGATGAACTGTTCACTTTCGCCCCCATCATTCCCGGGGTGGACTGGTTCACCAAGCCGGTTCTTCTCGCGATCCTCAGCTCGATCATCGTGATCGGCTTCTGCTGGGCGGCCTTCGCCAACCCGAAGGTCGTGCCACGGGGCGTCCAGAATGCTGCCGAATACGGCTACATGTTCGTCCGCGACCAGGTCGCCCGGCCCTTCCTGGGCAAGGACGCCGACCGGTGGATGGGCCTGCTGCTGACGCTGTTCTTCCTGGTCTTCGTGTGGAACATCATGGGCGTCGTCCCGCTGCTCCAGTTCCCCGTGGCCTCGCACATCGCCTTCCCGGCCGTGCTCGCGATCTCGATCTACGTGCTCAAGGTCTACCTGGGCATCAAGCACCAGGGGGCGATCGGCTACTTCAAGAACATGATGTTCCCGCCGGGACTGCCCAAGCCGATCTACATCCTGCTGTCGCCGATCGAGTTCCTGTCGAACCTGATCATCGCGCCGTTCACGCACGCGGTCCGACTGTTCGCGAACATGTTCGCCGGCCACATGCTCCTCGCGTTCTTCAGCATGGTGGGCTTCTGGTTCCTGTTCGAGAAGCTGACCCCGCTGGGCGCCCCCGTCGGCGTCATCGGCGTGATCATGACCATCATCTTCACCGGCTTCGAGATTTTCATCCAGTTCCTGCAGGCGTTCCTGTTCGCCATGCTGGCCTCGATGTACATCGGCAACGCACTTCACCCCGAGCACTGAGAACCATCCATACCGGAATATCCATGACCGGTGGAGACACCGCTTCACCGGCCGTCCAGTAAAGGAATACAGCAATGAGCGTTCTCGCTGAGGTCTCCGGCAACGTCACCGCCATCGGTTACGGTCTTGCCGCCATCGGCCCCGGCATCGGCGTCGGCATCATCTTCGGTCAGGGCGTGCAGGCCATCGCGCGTCAGCCCGAGGCCTACGGCCTGATCCGCCAGAACATGCTCCTCGGCTTCGTCCTCACCGAGGCCCTGGCCCTGCTCGGTCTGGTCGCGCCGTTCATCTTCCAGAACATCGGCGCCTCCTGATCACCCCTTCTGACGAAAGGCTGCATCCATGATCAAGGCAGCTACGCTCCTGGCCGCGGAGGAGGGGTCGAACCCCCTCATCCCGCACACATTCGAGCTCGTCGTCGGTATCTTCTCGTTCTTCGTCGTCCTTTTTGTAGTCGGTAAGCTGCTCGTCCCCCGCATCCAGAAGACGCTGGCCGAGCGGACCGAAGCTATCGAAGGCGGCATAAAGAGAGCGGAAGACGCTCAGGCCGAGGCCCTGAACCTGCAGAAGCAGTACCGCGAACAGCTGGCCGAGGCCAGGCAGGAAGCGGCTCGTCTCCGTGAGGAGGCTCGCGAGCAGGCCGCGGAGATCCGGGCGGAGCTCCGCGAGGAGGCGCAGGCCGAGGCCCGCCGTCTCGTCGAGGCGGCGCACGCTCAGATCGAGGCGGACCGGCAGGCGGCGTTCGCCCAGCTCCGTACCGAGATCGGCCGTCTGTCGACCGACCTGGCCGGCCGCATCGTCGGTGAGTCCCTGGAGGACGAGGCCCGGCAGAGCCGCGTCGTCGACCGCTTCCTCGACGAGCTGGAGCGCTCGGACGCGCAGGCGGTGCGGTGAGCGACCAGATGAGGGGCCTCAGCAAGGACTCGCTCGCCGTGGTCGAGGAGCGGTTCAACGCTGTGGCGGGCTCGGCGGACCTGGGCCGGCTGGCCGAGGACCTCAACGCGATCGCGGACCTGCTGGACCGTGAGCACGGACTGCGCCGGGCCCTGTCGGACCCGGCCAGGCCCGGTGCTCAGAAGGCGCAGGTCATCCGGAATCTGCTCGATGGCAAGGTCAGCGCGGCCGCGCTCGCCACGGCCGAGGCCGCGGTCGAGGTCAAGTGGTCGCGCGCCGGGGACCTGGCCGACGTGCTCGAACGGCTCGGCGTCGTCGCCGCGGCCGCGGAGGCCGAGGCGCAGGGCAAGCTGGACGACGTGGAGGACGAGCTCTTCCGCTTCGGCCGGATCGTCGCCGCCAACCTCGAGCTCCGCCTGGCCCTCACCGACGCGGCCGCTCCCGAGGAGGGCAAGCGGCAACTGCTGCAGGACCTGCTCGGCGGCCGGGTCGCCCCCACCACGCTGCGCCTGATCACGCAGGTGGTCGTGCATCCTCGTGGGCGTAGCCTGGAGGCAGGCCTGGAGGAGTTCAGCCGGCTGGTCGCGCAGCAGCGCCAGCGCCTCGTCGCGACGGTGCGCACCGCGGTCGAGCTGACCGGGGAGCAGAAGCAGCGCCTCACGGCGTGGCTGCGCACCTCTTACGGTCGCGACGTGCACGTCAACGTCGAAGTGGATCCCCGAGTGCTCGGTGGTTTCTCGGTCCGCATCGGCGACGAGATCATCGACACCACCATTGTGGGACGAATCGAAGAAGTCCGCCGCCGGTTGGCCGGCTAGGGCGATAGAGGAGACAGAGAAGAGATGGCGGAGCTTACGATCCGGCCGGACGAGATCCGGGACGCGCTTGAGCGCTTCGTCCAGGCGTACGAACCGGAAGGCGCCGCGCGCGAGGAGATCGGGACCGTCGTCGACTGTGGCGACGGCATCGCCCATGTCTCCGGCCTTCCCTCGGCGATGGCGAACGAGCTGCTCGAGTTCGAGGACGGCACGCGCGGCCTGGCACTCAACCTCGACACCCGCGAGATCGGTGTCGTGGTCCTGGGCGACTTCAGCAGCATCGAGGAGGGCCAGACGGTCCGCCGGACGGGCGAGGTCCTGTCCGTGCCCGTCGGCGATGGCTTCCTCGGCCGCGTGGTCGACCCCCTCGGCAACCCGCTCGACGGCAAGGGTGCCATCGAGTCCGAGGGCCTGCGCGCCCTCGAACTCCAGGCCCCGTCGGTCGTCCAGCGGCAGCCGGTGAAGCAGCCGCTGCAGACCGGCATCAAGGCGATCGACGCCATGACGCCGATCGGCCGTGGCCAGCGTCAGCTGATCATCGGTGACCGTGGCACCGGCAAGACCGCGATCGCCGTGGACACCATCATCAACCAGCGCGACAACTGGGCGTCCGGTGACCCGGACAAGCAGGTGCGCTGCGTCTACGTCGCGGTCGGCCAGAAGGGCTCGACGATCGCCCAGGTGCGGGCTCGCCTCGAGGAGGCGGGCGCGCTCGAGTACACCACGATCGTCGCCGCTCCGGCGTCCGACCCCGCGGGCTACAAGTACATTTCGCCCTACACCGGTTCCGCCATCGGGCAGCACTGGATGTACCAGGGCAAGCACGTTCTCATCGTCTTCGACGACCTGACCAAGCAGGCCGACGCCTACCGCGCGGTCTCGCTGCTGCTGCGCCGTCCGCCGGGCCGTGAGGCCTTCCCGGGCGACGTCTTCTACCTCCACTCCCGCCTGCTGGAGCGCTGCGCCAAGCTCTCCAACGACATGGGCGCGGGGTCGATGACCGGTCTGCCGATCATCGAGACGAAGGGCAACGACGTCTCGGCGTTCATCCCGACCAACGTCATCTCCATCACCGACGGGCAGTGCTTCCTGGAGACCGACTACTTCAACGCCGGTATCCGCCCCGCCATCAACGTCGGTATCTCGGTCTCGCGAGTCGGTGGCTCGGCGCAGATCAAGGCGATGCGGAAGGTCGCGGGCACGCTGCGTCTGTCGCTGTCGCAGTATCGCGACCTGGAGGCCTTCGCGGCCTTCGCGTCCGACCTCGACGCGGCGTCCAAGGCTCAGCTGGAGCGCGGTCAGCGCCTGACCGAGCTGCTCAAGCAGGCCCAATACTCGCCGTTCTCGGTCGAGCGCGAGGTCGTGTCGGTCTGGGCCGGCACCACCGGTGAGCTCGACGAGGTGCCGGTCGAGGACATCCGCCGCTTCGAGTCGGAGTTCCTGGACTACCTGCAGAGCAAGCACAAGGGTGTCTTCGACAGCATCCGCGAGACCAACGATCTGCTGGACGACACGGTGACCGTCCTCAAGGACGCCATCACGGAGTTCAAGAAGTCCTTCACCACCTTCTCCGGCGAGCTCCTGGTCAAGGACGAGCCGGTCGCACCGCTCGAAGAGGGCGAGGTCGGCCAGGAGAAGATTCGCAAGGTCGTCCGCTCGGCGGAGAAGAAGTAGCCCATGGGTGCCCAGCTAAGGCTGCTGCGGCGGCGGATCAAGTCGGTCAAGTCGACCGCCAAGATCACCCGCGCTCAGGAGCTCATCGCCTCTTCGCGGATCGTGAAGGCGCAGATGCGGATGCAGGCGGCGCTGCCGTACGAGCGTGAGATCACTCGCGCCGTCACCGGCGTCGTCAGCAACGCGGCGAGCGTCGACCATCCGCTGACCGTGGCGAAGGACAATCCCACCAAGGCGGGCGTGCTCGTCGTCACCAGCGACAGCGGGTTCTGCGGCGGCTTCAACGCCAACGTCCTGCGCGAGGCCGAGGCCCTGCGCGGACTGCTGAAGAGCCGCGGGCTTGAGGTCGTCCCGTTCGTCACCGGCCGTAAGGGTGTCACCTGGCACTCCTTCCGTAACCGGACGATGGGCGGGCAGTGGGTCGGCTTCTCCAGGAAGCCCGCCTACAGCGACGCCAAGGAGATCGCCGAGCTGCTGATCGAGTCGTTCAAGGACGAGAACGGGATCGACGAGATCCACATCGTCTCGACCGAGTTCGTCTCGATGCTCACGCAGAACGTCGTGGTCAAGCGCATCCTGCCGCTGGAGGTCGAGGAGACCGAGGCGAGTGAGAGCGACGCGATCCCGCCCTACTTCGAGTTCGAGCCCACCGCGGCCGACGTACTCGAGTCGCTGCTGCCGCGTTACGTGGAGTCCCGCATCTTCACGGCGCTGCTGGAGTCGGCGGCTTCAGAGGAGGCCGCGCGTCGCCGCGCGATGAAGTCCGCCACGGACAACGCCAACGAGCTGATCCGCGTGTTCACCATGCAGATGAACCAGGCTCGTCAGGCGGAGATCACCCAGGAAATCAGCGAGATCGTCGGTGGCGCCAACGCGCTCGCTGACGCCGCAGCGGGGAAAGAGTGAAATGACTGCAGAGGCTGTTGAGACCGTTGAGACCCCCGCGGCCGGTGTCGGCCGCGTGGCTCGGGTCACAGGGCCCGTCGTCGACGTGGAGTTCCCCGTCGAGGCGATGCCCGACATCTACAATGCGCTGACCATCGACGTAACCCTCGGTGAGGACACCAAGCTGCTGACCCTCGAGGTCGCCCAGCACCTCGGTGACAACATCGTCCGGGCCATCTCCATGCAGCCCACCGACGGTGTGGTCCGGGGTGCGGCCGTCACGGACACCGGCCTGCCGATCTCGGTGCCCGTCGGCGACGTCGTCAAGGGTCACGTGTGGAACACGCTCGGCGAGTCGCTGGACGTGCCGACCGCTTCTCTCAAGATCAACGAGAAGTGGGGCATCCACCGGCCGTCGCCGCCGTTCGACCAGCTCGAGTCGCGCACCGAGCTGCTCGTCACGGGCATCAAGGTCATCGACCTGCTCACGCCGTACGTACAGGGTGGCAAGATCGGCCTGTTCGGCGGCGCGGGTGTGGGCAA
Organism: Nonomuraea sp. NPDC052129; assembly: GCF_040680095.1. Taxonomy (NCBI): domain Bacteria; kingdom Bacillati; phylum Actinomycetota; class Actinomycetes; order Streptosporangiales; family Streptosporangiaceae; genus Nonomuraea; species Nonomuraea sp. NPDC052129. The sequence goes on from NZ_JBFAVX010000012.1 coordinate 153,731, forward strand.
GACCGTCCTCATCCAGGAGATGATCCGCCGGGTCGCCCGCAACTTCGGTGGCACCTCGGTGTTCGCCGGCGTCGGCGAGCGTACCCGTGAGGGCAACGACCTCTGGCTGGAGATGGAGGAGGCGGACGTCCTCAAGGACACCGCGCTCGTCTTCGGTCAGATGGACGAGCCGCCGGGCACCCGTCTGCGGGTCGCCCTGTCGGCGCTGACGATGGCGGAGTACTTCCGCGACGTGCAGAAGCAGGACGTGCTGCTCTTCATCGACAACATCTTCCGCTTCACGCAGGCCGGCTCCGAGGTGTCCACGCTCCTCGGCCGTATGCCGTCGGCCGTGGGTTACCAGCCCACGCTGGCCGACGAGATGGGTGTGCTCCAGGAGCGCATCACCTCGACGCGTGGTCACTCGATCACCTCCATGCAGGCGATCTACGTGCCCGCCGACGACATCACCGACCCGGCCCCGCACAACGCGTTCGCCCACCTCGACGCGCAGACCGTGCTCTCCCGGCCGATCTCGGAGAAGGGCATCTACCCCGCGGTGGACCCGCTCGACTCCAACTCCCGCATCCTCGACCCGCAGATCGTGGGCGAGGAGCACTACGCGGTGGCCCAGGAGACCAAGCGGATCCTGCAGAAGTACCGCGAGCTCCAGGACATCATCGCCATCCTCGGTATCGACGAACTGTCGGAAGAGGACAAGGTCACCGTCCAGCGGGCCCGCCGTATCGAGCGGTTCCTGTCGCACCCGATGTACGCCGCCGAGGCGTTCACCGGCCAGCCCGGCGAGAACGTGCCGCTGGAGGAGACCATCCGCTCCTTCAAGGGCCTGTGCGCGGGCGAGTACGACCACCTGCCCGAGCAGGCGTTCTTCATGGTGGGCGGCATCGACCAGGCCATCGCCAAGGCCAAGGAACTCGAGCGCTGATCGCCCGTGGTGGGGGTATGGCGCGAGCCGTACCCCCACTCCTGTCCGGAAAGGAGCCTACGTGGCGAAGCTACGAGTAGGCGTTGTCTCGCCCGAGCGTGAGATCTGGTCGGGCGAGGCCGACATGGTGATTGCCAAGACCGTGGACGGCGAGATCGGTATTATGCCGCAACACGCACCTGTGCTCGGCGTCCTCGTCGAGGGCGGCGTGCTGCGCGTGAAGCGGGAGGGCAAGGGCGACCTGGTCGCGGCGGTCCACGGCGGATTCATCTCCGTGGCCGACGACGAGGTGTCCGTGCTCGCCGAGGTCGCCGAGCTCGGCTCGGAGGTCGACATCGCGGCGGCCCGTGACGCTCTCGAACGGGCGCAGGCCTCGATCGAGGCCGACCAGGCGGACGCCGACGCGGCCGTCGAGGCCAAGCGTGCCAAGGCCCGGCTGCGTGCGGCCGGCGAAGAGGTCTAGATCCTTTGAGGTCTAGATCCTTGAGGTCTAGTTTTTTGATGCGGGTTTGATGCAAGGGGGCGGCTTGGTAGCGACGGTTCTCATCTGTGTGCTGCTGGTCGCCGTCCTGGTGGTGTTGCGCGGGCTCCTGGTGGCGCGCTCCCGTGGGAGTGTGCCCTGCCGCCTGCGCGTGGGAGACCACGGCTGGCAGCGCGGGGTAGCCCGCTACGCCGACGGGGAGCTCCATTGGATCCCGCTCATAGGTCTGCGACTCAGGCCCCGCCACGCTATCGCGAGGCGGGGCCTCGTCGTTTCCTCGCGGCGGGAACTGGACAGCGGGTTCTTCGCGGTGGACTGCTCTGGCACCACGCGGGACATCTCGCTGGCGATGAGTGCGGACGCGCTGACCGGGTTTCTGGCCTGGCTCGAATCGGCGCCGCCGAGCGCTTATCTGGACGTCGCCTAGATCCCCGGCACCGGGCTAGCGGGTGCCGCCTGGCTTCCAGAGGATCTCGGCGCCCGCGTGGGCGACCCTGCACAGGATGAACAGCAGGTCTGACAGGCGGTTGAGGTATCTGGCCGTCAGCGGGTTCATGTCCTCGTGCGCTTCCAGCGCCGCCCACGTCGTACGTTCGGCGCGCCGGACTGTGACCCTTGCCACGTGCAGCCCGGCTATCGACGGGTCGCCGCCGGGGAGGATGAAGCTGCGCAGCGGCTTGAGCTGCTCGTTGAACTCATCGCACCGCGCCTCCAGCCAGTCGATGTAGGACTGCTCGACCCTCAGCGGCGGGAACTCCGGATTGTCCGTGACCGGCGTCGCCAGATCGGCGCCCACGTCGAAGAGCTCGTTCTGGACGCGGATCAGCACCGCCGTCAGCTCCATCGGCAGCGTGCCGTGCGACATGGCCAGGCCCAGATGGGCGTTCGCCTCCTCCACGTCCGCGTAGGCCGCCAGGCGGAGGTCTGTCTTCGAGGTGCGGCTCATGTCGCTCAGCGTGGTCGTGCCGTCGTCTCCGGTGCGGGTGTAGATCCGGGAGAGGACGACCGGCTTGTCCTTGTCGGCACGCGTCATGAGGTCAGCGTAATGACAAAAGTCACCCGGAACGGACGCGGGGCGCATACGGCGTCGGTGATTTCCACGACTACCAGCGTGGGTCGCCACCCGAGACGATTGCTTGCATGACGAAGGAGAGGATCTGATGCTCGAGATCAGCGAGCTGCGTAAGCGCTTCGCCGGTGGGCCGGACGCGCCGGAGGGCAAGGTGGCCCTCGACGGGATCAGCTTCGCCGTACGGGCGGGCGAGATGTTCGGGTTCGTCGGCGCGAACGGCGCCGGCAAGACGACCACCATGCGGATCGTCATGGGTGTGCTGCAGCCCGACGAAGGCTCGGTCGGCTGGCAGGGCCGGCCGCTGGAGTACAACGACCGGCGGCGGTTCGGCTACATGCCCGAGGAGCGGGGGCTGTACCAGAAGATGCGGGTCGCCGAGCAGGTCGAGTACTTCGGCCGGTTGCACGGCATGGACGCCGCGGCGGCCAGGACGGCGGCCGGCGACCTGCTGGAGCGGCTGGGCCTGACCGAGCGGCGGGGTGACGCGGTCGAGGCGCTGTCGCTGGGCAACCAGCAGCGCGTGCAGCTCGCGGTGGCGCTGGTGCACGATCCCGAGGTGCTGGTGCTCGACGAGCCGTTCTCCGGGCTCGACCCGATCGCGGTGGACGCGCTGGCCACGGTGTTGCAGGAGCGGTGTCGCGGGGGCGTACCGGTCATCTTCTCCAGCCATCAGCTGGAGCTGGTGGAGCGGCTGTGCGACTCGGTCGGCATCGTGTCGGCGGGCCGGATGGTGGCCAGCGGCACGGTCGGCGATCTGCGGGCGGCGGAGAGCCGTACGCTCCGTGTCGTGGTCCGCGACCCGGCGCCCGGGTGGGCCGACGGCCTGCCAGGCACTGTCACCGTCACCGGCGACCGGCACGTGCTGCTCACCACCGACGGGGATGGCCAGGAGATCCTGCGCCGCGCCATGAAGGCCGGGCAGGTCGAGCACTTTGGTGCCGAGCAGCCGACCCTGACCGAGATCTTCAAGGAGGCCGTGGCGTGAACAGCGTGATGCTGGTGGCGAGGCGCGAGATCACCACCCATATCCGGACGAAAGCCTTCGTCATCGGACTGCTCATCACCGCCGTGCTGGTGTGTGCGGTGGCGTTCGCGCCGAAGGTCCTGGACCGCCCTGATTCGTACAAGATCGGCACTGTGAACTCCCAGCAACTGCCGCTCAAGGCGGCCCTGCCGGAGGCGGAGTTCGAGTGGCGCACGTTCCCCGACGAGGCGGCGGCCAAGAAGGCGGTGCTCGACGGCGACGTGGACGCGGCGCTGGTGAACAACGCCAAGGTGCTCACCGACGGCGAGATCGAGTCCGAGCTCGGCGTGCTGCTGCAGAGCACCAACCGGGAGCTCAAGCTGGGCGCCGCGGGCGTGTCGATCCCCCCGCTCCAGATGGTGTCCGTGGGTGCCGACACTCGCTACCAGGCCGCCAGGACCGGGATCGCCGTGGTGCTCGTCCTCGTGCTCTTCATGCTGATCATCGGACAGGTCATGATGGTCGCCATGGGAGTGGTGGAGGAGAAGGGCAGCCGGATCGTGGAGATCCTGCTCAGCTCGGTCCGGCCGTGGCAGCTGCTCGCCGGCAAGATCATCGGCCTGGGCGTGCTCGGCCTGATCAACCTCGTCACGATTCTGGTGGTCGGCGTGTCGGCCTCGCTCGTCTCGGGCATCGCGGTGGACTTCCCGCCCGGCCTGCCGGGGATCGTGGCGGGGGTGCTGCTCTGGTTCGTGCTCGGCTACGCTTTCTTCGCCACGCTCGCGGCCGCACTCAGCTCGCTGGTCTCCCGGCAGGAGGAGGTGAGCAACGTGATGTCGCCCCTGACCATGCTGATCATGGTGACCTACTTCGGGGCCTTCTACGCCACCACCGACCCCACCGGGACACTGGCCAAGGTCGCCTCGCTCGTCCCGCCGTTCTCCTCGATGGTCATGCCGGTGCGGATGGCCGCCGCCGACGTGCCGCTCTGGGAGATCGGGCTGTCCACGGTGCTGATGCTGCTCGCCGTGGCGGGAGTGCTGTCGTTCGGCGCGAAGGTGTACGAGCGGGCGGTGCTGCGGACCGGGGCCAGGGTCAAGCTCGGCGACGTGCTGCGCGCGAAATAGCGCGAAATAGCGCGAAATAGATGGACGCGAAATAGATGGATGCGATCAGGCGGGCGCGGCGCATCTCCCTGTGCGTGCTGAACTCCATGATCGTGATGATGTGGGTCGGCATCGCCCTGGCGACCCTCGGCGGCCTCGCCACCGGCACGCTCTCCTGGCTGCGCATCGTGCCCGCGATGATCGCCTTGATCGTCTTCACCTGGCTCTTCCTGCGCATCACCCGCGCCGTCCTGGAGCGCCGCTACCTCACGAGAGAGGTGGTGGCGGCCGGCGCTCTCGCCGTCCTCGCCGCGGTGTTGGGGGGCGCCGACCCGTTCGGATGGGGCTTCGGGCTGCTGGCCTGGGTGTCCGTGGCGCTGATCAATATCCGCGTGTGGGCGGCTGTGGGCCTGGCAGTGGGTACGGCCGCGGTCGGCACCGGGCTGGGCGTCGTCACCCTCCTCATGGGACAGCCTCTCGTGTCGATCCTCGTTCCGTACGACGATGGGGCGGTCCTCGCCCTGGGACTCGTCTACGCGATCATGTGCGCCCTGCTGCCGCCGTCCAACCGGTTCTGGGCGTGGATCTACACGCTCGCCGTACAGGCTCACGAGGGCAGGGAGGCGCACACCCGGCTGGCGGTCGCGGAGGAGCGGCTGCGCTTCGCCAGGGACCTGCACGATCTCGTGGGGCACCAACTGTCGGCCATCGCGGTCAAGACCGAGCTGGCCGTACGGCTGTCGGCCGCCGACGCCGTCGCCGCGAAGGCGGAGATGGTGGCGGTGAACGCCCTGACCAGGACGGCGCTGCGGGAGCTGCGCCAGGCGGTGCGCGGCTATCGCGAACTTGACCTGAGCGCTGAGCTGAATAGCGTGAAAGGCGTACTCGAAGCGGCCGGCGTCCGTTGCGAGCTGCTGTTGCCCTACCGCGAGCCGCCCGGCGGCGTGGCGCCCGTGTTCGCCTACGCGGTCCGCGAGGCGGCGACGAACGTGCTCAAGCACAGCACGGCCTCGTTCTGCGAGATCACGCTCCGCTTCACCGAGGAGGAGGCGGAGCTGAGCGTGCGCAACGACGGGGTGGTCCGCCATCAGGTGTCCGACCTGGGCAGCGGCCTGACGGGCATGGGGGAGCGGCTGGCGGACATCGGCGGCAAGGTGACGGCCCGTCCCACAGGCGATGGGGAGTTCCTTGTGCGGGCGGTTGTGTCACTTCCGCTGCGTGGGTAGGGGGACGGTGCCGGGTTCACCTCGGCGGACGCCCTGCGGAAGGGTATGAATACGCCGCGTGAGGTGCGGCGTGACTGAGGAGGTGGCATGCGCGTCCGGGGCAATCCCAAGGCCCAGGTGGTGCGGATCGGAGCGCGGCTCGACGCGGGCACGTCGGCGGGGGTGCGGGAACGTCTGCACGACGCGGTCGACTCCGGCGAGGGCGACCTGATCCTCGACCTCTCCAAGCTGGAGATGATCGACGCCACCGGTCTCGGAGTGCTCGTGGGCACGCATAGGCGCGCGCTCAGCGTGCAACGCCACCTCGTTCTTCGGGGGGTGCCACCGCGGATCATGCGGGTCCTGGCGGTGACCCGGCTGAATCGGGTCCTGCGGGTAGAGGTTCAGGCAGCCGCGGTGGCCTGAAGCGGCGCCCGGCGGGTGCTCGGGAGTGCGCCGGGATGTCGCGATATATAGGGGCGAGCAGCGATCAGCCGCTGCTCGCCCTCTTTTCCCCGGCCATACTCCCACACGCCGTAGTAGTTTCTGGAACTCAGATATCACCCTTTAGCTTGGTGATTATCTCCTTACCAGATCGCCATATAAACACGAACCGTAATCAGCGCCTCACGGCGAACCGAGGCATCTGCCGAAGATGTGTACGGCCACACCGACCAGTTCGTCGATGGACGGTGGCTCCTCCGACAGCAGCCATTCGATGAGCAGCTCTTGTAGCGCTCCAATAACCCCGAGCGCCACCAGGCGTCGATTCGGTTCGGCGGCCAGGGGGAATTCCGCCGCCGCCTCCTCGACAAGGCGGGCGAAGGAGTCGACGGCCCGCTGCCGGGAAGCGGTCAGAATGTCGCCCGACCTGCGTACCTCAAGGTGCATGATGCGGGCGCGACGCCAGTCGGCCGTGGAGAACTCGATATATGCGCGAATCCCGGCCTGCATCCTGTCGTCCAGGGTCGCAGGCGCCTCTTGTAACGCCTTGGCCACAACGGCGAGGGTTTCCTCCGCGCACCGCTCGTGCAGCGCCTGAAGAAGTTCCTCACGGCCGCCGAAACATTCGTAGAAGGCGCGGTTCGAGATCCGGGCCTCCGAGCACAGCCTTTCGATGGTCGTAGCCACGAAACCTGGCTTCGCGTATAGCGTGTAGGCGGCTGTCATCAGCCGCTCGCGTCTGTCCGCCAGCCTTTGCTCAGCCGACATTCCCCGGTAAGACCGGTTCACATTCCACCCGTCCAACATGATCGTGGCCCCCAGAGCACACAATTATGGACGGATGATCCGTTTTGGGAAAGAGCATATACTTTATCTCTTACGTCGGCCGTGCAAGAACGTGACAAGCCTGATCAGCCGCTCAAGCTCAGCGGGGGCTCTGCTGAACGAAGTCAGGTTCATACCGGGCATCGCGAAGCGTTGACGGCTGATCGCTTTGGGCCTGGCGAACTCCCGCAACCCGTCGGCCCCGTGGATGCGCCCGAAGCCCGAATCGCCGATTCCGCCGAACGGCAGCGCGGGCACTCCGGCGAACGAGATGACCGAGTTGACGGCCGTCATCCCGGTACGCATCAGCCGGGCCAGCTCCGTCGCCCGGCGCGCGTTGCCGGAGAAGACCGTGCCGGCCAGCCCGTATGCCGAGGCGTTGGCCAGCTCCAGCGCCTCCCGCGCGTCGCGGGTGCGCCGCACGGTGATCGTCGGGCCGAACGTCTCCTCGCGTACCGCAGGGGAGTCCTCCGGCACGTCTTCGACGATCACCGGGTCGACGTACGGCGCGCGCACCGAATCGGGGCCGCCTGTCACGACTTTTCCGGACTTGGTGGCGTCGTCGATGTGGCGCCGGATGATGTCCAGCTGGCCCGGCATGGTGATCGGCCCGTAGTCCTCGCCGGCTTTGACCGTGGCGACCCGCTCCGACAGTTCGCGCATGAAAGTTTCATAGACCGCGTCCACGACGTACACCCGCTCGACACCCACGCACGTCTGCCCGGCATTGGACATCGCCCCCCACAGGCAGGCGTCGGCGGCGGCCTTCAGGTCGGCGTCGGCGTCGACGATGAACGCGTCCTTGCCGCCGCACTCGGCCACGATCGGCGTCAGGTTCTCGGCGCAGGCCGCCATGACCCGCTTGGCCGTGGCGGTCGAGCCGGTGAAGGCCACCTTCTTGACCCGCGGGTCCTTCGCCAGCAGCGCGCCCGTCTCCCCGAGCCCGGTCACGGTCTGGAACACCGGCTGCTCCGGCACCGACTCGGCGAACAGCTCCGCCAGACGTACGCCGACGCCGGGAGTGAGCTCGCTGGGCTTGAAGACGACCGCGTTGCCAGCCGCGAGCGCGTACGCGATCGAGCCCATCGGCGTGAAGACCGGGTAGTTCCACGGCCCGATCACGCCGACCACGCCCAGCGGCAGGTATTCGAGCGTGGCGGCCAGGTTGAGGCCGATCATCCCGGTCGAGACGCGGCGCCGCCCCAGGACCTTGGCCGCGTTGCGGGCCGCCCAGTCGAGGTGCGTGATCGCCAGCACCATCTCCAGCGTGGCGTCGCCGACCGGCTTGCCCGTCTCCTCGTGCACGAGCCCGGCCAGCTCCTTGAGGTGCTGGGTGAGCACGGCCTTGTAGTCGAGCAGGCGGCGCCTGCGCTCGGCGGGGGCCAGCCCGGCCCACCAGGTCGCGGCCTGCTCGGCCCGGCCGACGGCCGCGCGCACGTCGTCGGCGGACTGCTTGGGGTGACTTCCGACGACCTCGCCGGTCGCCGGGTTCAGTGAGTCGAACGTCAGCGTGGTCATGGCGTCACCCTAGACCGGTAAGCCGTCACTTACCAGCTCAGGACGCCGCCCGCCACATGCCCCACACGAGCGGCCCGTCGGGGAGCCGGAACTCTTCGGTGACGTGGAATCCGTACTTCTCGTAGAGGGGCACGTTGGATTGCTTGCTGCACTCCAGGTAGACGGGCAGCCCGGTGCATCGGGCCAGACCGGTTCGCAGCAGCGCCCCGCCCACGCCGCGGCCCCGCACTTCGGGCAGCGTGCCGATCTGCGCCAGGTACCAGTGCGGCTCGGCGGGCCGGTGCGCGGCGAACGTCTCCTCCAGCACCATGCCGTACGACACCCGCTCGCCCATGGCCTCGACGAAGCCGGGCAGGCCGGCCTCGTCCGGCTGGTGACCCGGCGGATCCCAGAGCGCGGCCCCCGCCATCGCGCCCTCGGCGTCGTAGGCGGCCTCGGTGATCGCGTGACTGTAGCGGGCGAGGGCGGTGAACATCAGCGCCGTGCCCGGATCGTCCGGCAGCAGCCACCTGACCACCGGGTCATCGTGGAACGCCCTGGCCAGCACCTCGCCGGCCAGCTCGATGACGGCCGGGTCCGCGACGAGTGCGAGGTCCACGGCTCAGCCCTCCGCCAGCCACGCCCCGTGGAAGCCGGCCGGAACGCGCTGCGGCAGCCGGATCGACGCCACGTCCGAGAGGTCGGTCGCATCGAGGACCAGCAGCTCGGAGCTGCCGCCCGTGGTGACCACCGACAGCAGCCAGCCCTCGTCCTCGGCCCGCGCCCCCTCGGCTGCCACGAACACCGCCTCGCCCGTGTCGTCGCCGGTCACCCTGACCTGGGCCGTGCCGGTCCGGTGGTCGTACTTGACGATGGAGTCGCGGCCCACCGTGTAGAGGTAGCGGCTCGCGCGGCCGAGCAGGGAGTCGTTGAACGTGGGGAACTCGATGCCCCGGTCGTCCCGCGCCTCCTCCTTGACCAGGCCGGACGCCGGGTCGAGCGTCCACTGGTGCAGTGTCGCGGCGCCGATCGTGGCCGCGTGCCTGGCCGGGTCGCCGGTGTTGCCGATGCGCGCCCAGACCTGGGTGAAGGACTCCCGCGAGTAGCGGGCGCCGTTGAGCACGATCCGGCCGTCCACGTCCTCCCACGCGTTGCCGACGTGGAAGACATAGCACGGGTCGACCTCGAACCACTGGGTCGGGCCGCCCTGCCTGGGCGTCACGCCGATCCGCGCGCCGTATCCGTCCTCCCAGGCGTACGGCATGCCGCCCGCGCGCCCGGCCTCGAACACGAAGGGCAGGTCCAGCCAGACCAGGTAGTGCTCGGTGACGGCGAAGTCGTGCATCATCGTCGACTTCGGCACCTCGATCTCCCGGCTCTCCACCAGCTCGCCGCCCGCCGACAGGCGATGGTAGGTGACGTACGGCGGGGTGTAGCCGTAGCCGAAGAAGTGCAGCTCGCCGGTGGTCGGGTCCTCCTTGGGATGCGCGGTCATGGCCGTGGTCAGCCGCCCGCCGAAGTCGCACGGGCCGACCGTGGCCAGCTCCGGCGTCATCTCGTACGGCAGGCCGTTCTCGACGAGCGCGAAGATCCGGTCGGCGTGCCGGATCACGGAGGTGTTGGCCGTGACGGCGGCCAGGTCCACGCCGCGCTCGCCGATGAAGGGCGCGTCGTCGGTGAACTTCTTGGTGCGGACCCACCGGTTTCGGTACCACTCCGCCCGGCCCCGGTCGATCCGTACGCCGTGCAGCATCCCCGCTCCGCCGAACCAGTGGCCGGGGTCGAAGCCCGGCTTTGGATTGGGTCCGTTTCGGAAATATCGCCCGGTCAACTCGGTGGGCAGGGCGCCGGAGACGGGGAGGTCGTGGGCCTCGGTCTCGTCGGAGACGGGGGCGAGGTTGCCACTCAGGTAGAAGGGCGTCGTCATATCACGCTCCAATCTTGATAGGTCAAAACTAGAATTTCTAGTCGTGACATGTCAACACAGGAACGTGGCCTGTATCAGAAGAGCGTGGGGTTCTCCGGTTCGATCCCGCGCAGCGCGTCGTAGTCGAGCGTGACGCAGTGAATGCCCCGGTCGGTGGCCAGCACGCGAGCCTGGGGCTTGATCTCCTGGGCGGCGAAGACGCCGCGGACCGGGGTCAGCAGCGGGTCGCGGTTGAGCAGCTCCAGATAGCGGGTCAGCTGCTCGACGCCGTCGATCTCGCCGCGGCGCTTGATCTCGACCGCCACCGTCGCGCCGACCGCGTCGCGGCACAGGATGTCGACCGGGCCGATCGCCGTCATGTACTCGCGGCGGACCAGCGTGTAGCCGGCGCCCAGCGTCGTGATGTGCTCGGCGAGCAACTCCTGAAGGTGCGCCTCGACGCCGTCCTTGATCAGGCCGGGGTCGACGCCGAGCTCGTGGCTGGAGTCGTGGAGGACCTCGTCCATCGTCAGGACCAGCTTCTCGCCGGACTTGCCGTGGGTGACGGTCCAGGTCTGGCCGTCCTCCTTGAGCTTGCACGGCGGGTTCATCCAGTTGAGCGGCTTGAAAGCCCGGTCGTCGGCGTGGATGGACACGCTGCCGTCCGCCTTGATGAGAATGAGCCTCGGCGCCATCGGCAGGTGAGCCGTGAGCCGTCCGATGTAATCCACGCTGCATCGCGCGATGACCAGCCGCATGACGGCCAACCCTACCGGCTCTGGAAAACTGGACGCATGGCGTTCGCGATGGTGGGAGTGGTCGCCCCCGGCCCAAGGGGCGCGGGGGCCGGCGAGATGTCCGTACGGGCGGAGCCATTCGTACGGGCGGAGCCATGAGCCCGCGCCGCGCCCGCCGCAGGGAGTCCTCTCGCCCGCTCGGCCTGCCCGGGGGCATGGAGCGGGTGGAGGAATGGCCGGACGGCGACTGGAAAGTACGCATGCTCACCGGCTCCTCCTCGACCAAGGACTACCGTTGCCCCGGCTGCGACCAGGAGATCCGCGGCGGCCAGCCGCACCTGGTGGCCTGGCCGAGCTGGAGCGGCGGCGACGACGAGCGCCGCCATTGGCATCCGGCCTGCTGGCGAAAGAGACTGGACCGCGGCCCCGGCCGCAGCCGCTACTGAGCGGCCCTCCGCCGTGTCCGCTGCTGAGCGGCCACGACAAGCCCCTCCCCAGGGGCAAGATCACACTGAAGGGACCGACTTTGGAGATTCGCGCGGCGACGGTGCTGCCCGCCCGGCGAGAGCCGATCGAGTTGCACACGGCCGACGGCCAGACCCTGGTCGGGGAGCTGGCCCTGCCCCTCGACCGGCCCCCCGTGGCGACACTGGTCACCTTCCACCCGCTGCCCACCCATGGCGGGTTCATGGACAGCCATGTCTTCAAGAAGGCGGCCAACCGCCTGCCCGCCCTGGCCGACCTGGCCGTGCTCCGCTTCAACACGCGCGGCACCTCCTCCGAGCGCGGCACCTCCTCCGGCACCTTCGACGGAGGGGAGGGGGAGCGGTTCGACGTGGCGGCGGCGCTGGAGTACGCCGAATACCACGACCTGCCGCACGTGTGGGCGGTCGGCTGGTCGTTCGGCACCGAGCTGACGCTGAAATGGGCCCGCGACCCGCTCGTGGAGGGCGCCATCCTCCTCTCGCCGCCGCTGCACCGGGCCACGGACGAGGACCTGGACGCGTGGGCCGAATTCGGCCGGCCGTTGGTGGCGCTGGTGCCGGAGTTCGACGATTACCTGCGGCCCGAGGAGGCCAGGCGGCGCTTCGCGCGGGTGCCGCAGGCCGAGGTCATCGGGGTCGACGGGGCCAAGCACCTGTGGGTGGGCGAGCCGTACGTACGCATCGTGCTGGATCAGATCGTCAGCCGGGTGAACCCGGCCGCGGCCCCGCTGCCCGTCGACGCCTGAGTTGGCGATTATTTTCGGACACCGTGCAGTTCTTGATGAAATCCGCCGAAAGATCTAGACGAATCGTCTGCGCCGGGTGACAATCCGATCGTCAATTGAAGATCGAGGAGACGCCAGGCGGGCCTGACCTGCGTGGCGTCTCTTGCTCAGCAGCGGCGAGGGTGAATGCGCGTAGTTCGTGGGCTGGTCGTGGTGATGTTGGCAGGGGCGGTAGTGGCAGGGCCCCTTGATCATCTGGACGCCGTCGCCAGTGCGCGACACAAGAGCACCGACACCACCCTTCGAGAACAGAGCACGAACGGGACCCCCGGGGAGAGGTCCGCTCTCGCACTGGCCCGCCGTGATGGCCGGCCGGTCGAGGTGGAGGCGATGCGCACCGAGACGCGCCAGGTCTTCGCCCAGCCGGGCGGCACCCTCCTCCTGGAGCAGTACGCGCGGCCGGTACGCGTCCGCAAGGCGGGCGGCTGGGTGTCCGCGGACGCGGCGCTCCGGTTTCAGCCGGATGGGACGATCGCCCCGGTCGCCACCTCGGTGGATCTCCGGTTCTCCGGCGGGGGCGGCGCGCCGCTCGCCCGGATGGCCCGCGGCGGCAAGGCACTCGAACTCAGCTGGCCGGGGCAGTTGCCCAAGCCGACGCTGAGCGGTGACACCGCGACCTACGCCGAAGTGCTGCCGGGCGTGGACCTCCAGGTGAAGGCGGACGTCGACGGCTTCTCGCATCTCCTGGTGGTCAAGTCGCGGGCGGCGGCCGAGAACAAGGCCCTGACCGAGCTGAGCTTCCCGATCTCGACCACCGGCCTGTCGATGAAGTCCACCGAAGGCGGCAACCTCGAAGCCAACGACGCGAACGGCGGCACGATCTTCACCGCCTCGCCGCCGATGATGTGGGACTCCTCCGGATCCTCGGCCGCGCGCACGCTGGCCGCCGGGGAAGGCTCACCCGCCGACGCCCGGCACGAGGTGATGGGCCTGCGGCTCGTGGGCAAGAAGCTGCTGCTCAAGCCGCACCGCGGCATGATCGAGGACCCGGCGACCCGCTATCCCGTCTACCTCGACCCGTTCTTCTCGGCGGCCCGGGGCGCGTGGACCTCCGTCTGGAGCAACAACCCCACCTCCAACTTCCTCAACGCCAACGACGTCGCCAGGGCGGGACACGTCCCCGGGCAGACCAACAGGTCGTTCTTCCAGATGAACACCGGCTCGACCATCCACGGCAAGCAGATCATCAAGGGGACGCTGCGGACGTACGAGACGTGGTCCTACTCGTGCACCAAGCGGCCGGTCGAAGCCTGGTCCACCAACTCCATCAGCAAGGCCACCACCTGGAACAAGCAGCCGACCTGGGTCAAGCTCCTCGACACCCAGAACGTGGCGAAGGGCTGGGGATCGTCCTGCCTGCCCGGTGGCGTGGAGTTCAATGTCACCAGCCAGGTCGTGGATGCCGCCGCGAAGAGCTGGCCCAACATCACCATCGGGCTCAGGGCGACGGACGAGGGCGACAACTACGGCTGGAAGAAGTTCAAGAACAACCCCAGCCTGGTGATCGAGTACAACTCGCTACCGTCCGCGCCCGTCGCGGCCGACATGTGGTCGGACCCGGGCGGCGCCTGCGTCTCCGGCGACGCGCGGCCGGTCATCGGCGGCACGACGCCGAAGCTGTGGGCCAAGCTGCGTGACGTCGACAACTCGGTCAAGGGCCGGTTCGAGTGGTGGACCGGGGCCGGTGTGAAGGTCAGCGAGTACGTCACCGGGCTGCAGAGCACGGGCAGCGCCTTCTACGCGCAGGTTCCCGCGGGCGCCTACGCAGACGGTTCGGTGATCCGCTGGCGGGTCCGCGCCGAGGACGGCAAGGCCAACAGCGCCTGGGGCCCCTGGTGCGAGGCCACGGTCGACGCCTCCGCCCCCGGCAAGGAGCCGGGCGTGACGTCGTCGCAGTATCCCGAGGGCGGCTGGAACGACGGCGTCGGCCGGGCCGGCTCCTTCACCTTCACCCCCAACGGCGTCTCCGACGTCGCCACCTACGTCTACGGGCTCGACACCACGCCGAAGACGGAGGTCGCGGCCGGCCAGACGGACGGCACGGCGACGATCCAGCTGACCCCGCGGCACGACGGCCCCAACGTGCTGTCGGTACGCAGCAAGGACCGCGCCGGACAGCAGGGCCCGATCCGCACCTACCTGTTCAACGTCAACGCGGGCACCGGCCCCGACGGCCACTGGGCACTCGACGAGGGCCAGGGCACCGTGGCCGCCGACCGTACGAACGCCCACCACGCCACCCTGTCCGGCCAGGCCACCTGGTCGACCGGCAGGACCGGGCTGGGCCTGCGGCTGGACGGAGTGAGCGGCCAGGCGCAGACCAACGGCCCCGCCGTGTCCACCCAGGGCAACTTCACCGTCACCACCTGGGCCCGGCTGACCAGCGCGAACGCCACCGCGACAGCGGTCAGCCAGGGCGGTACGCGGGCCGGCGGCTTCGCGCTGCAGTACTCCAAGGCCGACGACCGCTGGGCGCTGAGCCGTACCGTCGCGGACGCAGACGGGGCGCAGAGCGTGCGCGCGCTGTCGGCGGCGGCGCCGAGGCTCGGCGAGTGGACCCACCTCACCGGCGTGTACGACGCGGCGGCCAGGGAGCTGTCCCTGTACGTCAACGGACGGCTGGAGTCGACGGTCCCGTTCACCCAGCCGTGGGACGCGACCGGGGCGCTGGCCATCGGCAGGGGGACGGTCAACGGGGCGGCGGCCGAATTCTGGCCCGGCGACCTCGACGAGGTCCGCGTCTATGGGCGGGCCATGTTCGCCGACGAGGTCGCCGACCTGGTGAACAGCGCCGCGACGCTGGTCGGGCACTGGAAGCTGGACGAGGAGTCCGGCACCACCGCCGCCGACTCCTCCGGCAAGGGCACGGCCGCGACACTGGCCGGCGCCGCGACCTGGGGTGAGGGCTGGCTGGACGGCGGGTTGGCGCTCGACGGGGTCAACGGCCACGCGCAGGCCGGCGCGCCCGCCGTCAACACCAAGGCCGGGTTCACCGTCGCGCTCTGGACGCAGCTCGACTACCTGCCGACCCGCGACGCCGCCGCGGTCTCCCAGTCCGGCACCCGGGCCAGCGGTTTCCAGCTCGGCTTCGACAAGGAGCAGGGGCGTTGGGTGCTCGGCATGGCCGCCGCCGACACCGACACCGCCGCGCTGGTGCGCACGCGGTCCGACGCCGTACCCGCGCCGATGGAGTGGACCCATGTGGCCGGGGTCTATGACCCGCTCCAGGGCGAGCTGCGCGTATACGTCAACGGCCGCCTGTCGACCAGCACCATCACTGACCACGTAAGCGCGTGGAACGCCACCGGCCCGCTCCAGCTTGGACGGGCCAAGACCGCAGGCGTCTTCGCCGGCTACTGGCCGGGGACCGTGGACGACGTCCGTACCTATGACGGTGTGCTCAACGCCGAACAAATCTCCCAACTAGCCGCCCAGTAACCCCCATATAGACCGGGAGAGGTCGAAATGGATCAACCGAGCGAGTTAGACCTGCCGGAAGCCTACTGGAATCGTTTACAGCAACCCGCGAAACGGTCGTCGTGGCCCCGCCGGCTGGCGGCCACACTGACCGTGGTCATGGTCTCGACACTGGTGTCGGGGATGCCCGCCCAGGCCGCGACCCGTTCCGCGCCGAACGTGCAGAAAGAGACGCCGGTAACCGGGAAGAAGGTCCCGGTGCTGCCGCCGCAGGCCGATCCGGCGCAGAAACAGGCGTGGAAGGCGCCACCAGGCACGACCTGGCCGAAGGCGCAGACGGTCGAGCTGACCACGACCGGCGACGCGCAGGCCAGAACGCTCGGCGCCGACACCTTCCCGATCCGCCTGGCCGCCCCGAAGGCAGGCACGAAAACCGCCAAGGCGGCGGCCTCTCCCACCCCCGCCCGCGTCGAGCTGCTGGACCCCGCCCAGACCCAGCGGGCCGGCCTGCTCGGCCTGGCCCTGCGGGTCTCACCGGGGCAGGGACTGGCGGCCAAGAGCGGGAAGACCCGCCTGGCGATCGACTACTCGGGCTTCCGCTACGCCTCCGGCGGCGACTACGGCGCCCGGCTGCGGCTCGTACGGCTGGACGAGTGCGTACTGACCGCCACCGCGACCGGCTGCCCGCAGCCGCAGCCGGTGCCGGGCGACAACGACACCAAGGCGGGCACGCTGACCGCCGACGTGGACATGCCGGCGATGTACGCGCTGACGGCGGCCCCTTCGGGCTCGTCGGGCGACCACGCGTCCACCTCGCTCGCTCCTTCGGCACAGTGGAGCGTCGGCGCCCAGTCCGGCGACTTCAGCTGGGGTTACGAGCTGCGCGCGCCGCCCGCGCTGGGTGGCGACGAGCCGGACCTGTCGATCGACTACTCCTCCCAGAGCGTGGACGGCCGTACCGCCTCCACCAACAACCAGCCCTCCTGGGCCGGTGAGGGCTTCGAGCTGAACCCCAGCGGCTACGTCGAACGCCGCTACAAGTCCTGCATGATCGACGGCAAGAAGACCGGCGACCTGTGCTGGGACCAGGACAACGCGACCCTCTCCCTCGGTAACTCCGCCGTCGAGCTGGTCAAGGACGCCACGACCAAGCAGTGGCGGCCCAAGCGCGACGACGGCACCCGGATCGAATACCTCACCGGAGCCGTGAACGGCGACAACAACGGTGAGTACTGGCGCGTCACGACCGCGGACGGCACCCAGTTCACCTTCGGCCTGAACCGCCTGCCCGGCTGGGCCACCGGCAAGCCGGAGACGAAGTCCGTCCAGACCGTGCCGGTGTTCGGCAACAACAGCGGCGAGCCCTGCTACTCCAGCACCCCGGCCAACGCCTGGTGCCAGCAGGCCTACCGGTGGAACCTGGACTACGCGGTGGACACCCACGGCAACGCCACCACCTACTGGTACGCCCTGGAGAACAACTACTACGGCCGCAACATGAAGCCCGAGCTGGGCACCCTGTACGCGCGCAGCGGCTACCTCACCCGCATCGACTACGGCTACCTGCAGAACGAGCTGTTCACCAAGGCGCCCGCGGCCCGCGTGGTCTTCGACGTGGCCGAGCGCTGCCTGCCCAGCGGGACGATCACCTGTGCCGCCGACCAGCTGAAGAAGGAGACCGCGAGCAGCTGGCCGGATGTCCCGTTCGACCAGATCTGTGACTCCGGTGTGAAGTGCACCGACCGCCTGTCGCCGACGTTCTTCACGCGCAAGCGGCTGTCGAAGGTCACCACCCAGGTGGTCAACACCGACACCGCCAAGTGCGGGGGCGCGCAGTACTGCCCGGTGGACTCCTGGACGCTGACGCACCAGTTCCCCGCCACCGGTGACGGCCTCAGCCCGTCGCTGTGGCTGGCCTCGATCCAGCAGAGCGGTCACGTGGGCGGCACGATCACGCTGCCCAAGATCACCTTCACCGGTGTCCAGCTGCCCAACAGGGTGGACGCCAACGAGGGCCGCGCCCCGCTGGTCAAGTGGCGCGTCCAGGGCGTGAACAACGAGAGCGGCGGCGAGCTGCGCGTCAACTACGCCCCGGCCGACTGCAAGCCGGGCGACCTCCCGGCCGCCGACAAGAACACCAGGCGCTGCTTCCCGCAGCGCTGGGCCCCGGCGAACGAGGCCGAGGTCACCGACTGGTTCCACAAGTACGTGGTGACGCAGACGGTGGAGGCCGACCGGGTCGCGGGCTCGCCGAACGTGGTCACCGACTACGAGTATCTGGACGGCGGCGCCTGGCGCTACGCCGAGAACATCCTCGTCAAGCCCGAGCACCGCACATGGTCGGACTGGCGCGGGTTCGGCCGGGTACGGGTGCGCGAGGGCGACGGCCAGGACACCAAGCGCACGCTCACGGAGTTCAGGTACTTCCGCGGCATGGACGGCGACCGTCAGGCCGACGGCTCCAAGCGCAGCGCGCAGGTCGTGGACACCGAGGGCGGCAAGCTGGACGACCTCGACCAGCTGTCCGGGTTCGAGCGGGAGGAGATCCTCTACGACGGCGACGGTGGGGCCATCCTGACCGCGACCGCCGAGGAGCCGTGGTCCCTCAAGACCGCCGAGTCCACGCAGGGCGGCGTCACCAAGACCGCGTACGCGGTCGAGCCCAAGTCGATGGTCACCCGCACCGCGTTGAGCGGCGGCAAGTGGCGGCGTACCGGCGAGGAGCGCGCGTACGACGCCAAGGGCCTGCTGACCCAGGTGGAGGAGAAGGGGGACCTGGCCAGCGCCGACGACGACCAGTGCACCCGCTACACCTACGCCCGCAACGACACGGCCTGGATGCTCGACTACACCAGCAGGATCCAGAAGGTCGCCGCCGGCTGCGGCACCGGAGTGTCCGCGCTGGCCGCCGGTGACGTGATCTCCGACCAGCGGGTCCAGTACGACGGTAAGGCGTACGGCCAGGCACCGAGCAAGGGCGACGTGACCGCCGTCCAGCTCGCCACCGGGGACGGCACGACGACCACCGACAGCACCCACACCTACGACACCTACGGCCGCGAGACCAGCGAGACCGACGCGGTCGGCACCAAGTCCGTGACCACCTACACCCCGACCGCGGGCGCGCCCGCGACGGAGATCACGGAGACCAACCAGCTCGGCCACGTCGACCGTACGCTGCTCGAACCGGCCTGGGGCGAGCCCGTCGCCGAGATCGACGCGAACAACCGTCGCGTCGACATGGAGCACGACGCGCTCGGCCGCCTGGTCAAGGTCTGGCAGCCCGACCGGAGCAAGTCGGCCGGGCAGACGCCGAACACCGAGTACTCCTACCTGATGCGCAACGACGGCCCCAGTGTCGTCACCACGAAGACGCTGCGCGCGGACGGCGGCTACACCACCAGCCACGAGCTGTACGACGGTCTGATGCGTGAGCGCCAGACCCAGGAGCCCGCGCCCCGCGACGACCAGACGCAGGACCCCGCGCTGCGTGACGGGCGCACGATCACCGACACCGTCTACAACTCGCTCGGCGAGGCGGCCAAGTCCAACACGGGCTACTTCGCCACCGGAACGCCGTCCACCGAGCTGCTCGCGGTGGCCGACGCCGACGTGCCGACCCAGGTCGTGTCGTCCTTCGACGGCGCCGGCGACGTCAACGCCCAGGTCCTCAAGGCGAAGGGCGTGGAGAAGTACCGGGTCAGCGCCACGCAGGAGGGCGACCGGATCCACGTGACGCCGCCGCCCGGTGGCACCGCGACGACCCGTATCGGCGACGCCGACGACCGCCTCATCGAGCTGCGCCAGTACAAGGGCGCGACCCCGACCGGCGAGTACGAGTCCACCAAGTACACCTACGACCCCGGGGGACAGCTGTCCACCGTGACCGACCCCGCGGGCAACGTGTGGCGCCACCACTACGACCTGCGCGGACGGGAGATCAAGACCGAGGACCCCGACAAGGGCGTCACCTCGATGACCTACAACGACGCCGACGAACTGGTCACCACGACCGACGCCCGTGGCAAGACCCTCTGGTACGGCTACGACGAGCTGGGCCGTAAGAAGGAGCTGCGTGACGGCTCCGCGACCGGTCCGCTGCTGGCCGAGTGGAAGTACGACGCGCTGGCCAAGGGGCACCTGAACGCCAGCATCCGCTACGCGGGCGGGCAGGCGTACAAGGCGGAGATCAACGCCATCGACTCGAGCTACCGCTCGCTGCGCCAGACCGTCACCGTCCCCGAGCGGGAGGGCAAGCTGGCCGGTTCGTACCAGCTCAACACCCGCTACACGCTCGACGACCAGGTCCAGTCCGTCAGCTTCCCCGCGGCGGGCGGCCTGGCGGAGGAGTCGGTCGTCTACTCCTACGACGAGCTCAGCCAGCCGACCAAGGTCACCGGACTGTCGTCGTACGTGACCGCGACCCGCTACTCCAAGCTGGGCGAGACCCTGCAGTACGAGCTGGGCACCGGTGGGAAGAAGACCTGGCTCACCTACACCCACGACGAGGCCACCCGCAGGCTGACCAGGATGCGGCTGGACAGGGAGAGCGCGGCCGCCACCGACCTCGACCTCAACTACACCTACGACGCCGTGGGCAACGTCACCAAGATCGCCGAGCGGGCGGGCGGTCAGGACACGCAGTGCTTCAAGTACGACCATCTGCGCCGTATGACCTCGGCGTGGACGGCCACCGACGACTGCGCCAGCGGCACCCCGCAGTCGGACAAGATCGGCGGTGTGGCCCCCTACGCGACCAGCTACACCTACGACGCCACCGGCAACCGCACCAAGGAGACCAAGCACGCCTGGGGCGGCGCGGCCGAATCCGTCCGCACCTCCGCCTACCCGGCGGCGGGCGGCAAGCAGCCGCACGCGCTCCAGAGCGTCGGGGCGGACGTGTTCGCCTATGACGAGGCGGGCAACACCACCAGGCGCAAGGTCGGCAACTCGGACCAATCCCTGGTCTGGGACGCCGAGGGCAACCTGGAGTCGGTGACGGAGGCGGGCAAGACGACCTCGTTCGTGTACGACGCGGACGGCGAGCGGCTGCTCCGCAAGACCACGACCGACGCCACCCTGTACGTCGACGACATGGAGCTGCGCTTCGACTTCGCCAAGGACGCGGTCGAGCAGACCCGCTACTACACCATCAACGACCAGCCCATCGCGGTCCGCACACCGGACAACCAGGTCTACTTCCTGGCCAACGACCACCAGGGCACCGGACAGGCCGCGGTCAACGCCGGGACCGGTGAGCTGGCCGTCAGGAGGATGACGCCGTTCGGCGAGGACCGGGGGTCGGCACCACCCTGGTGGCCTGGCCAGCGCGGCTTCGTCGGCGGCGGCAACGACCCGACGACCGGGCTGGTCCACCTCGGCGCCCGCGAGTACGACTCCAAGAACGGCCGCTTCCTGTCGGTCGACCCCATCATCGATGAGGAGGACCCGCAGCAGCTCAACGCCTACGCCTACGCCAACAACAGCCCCGTCACCATGAGCGACCCCGACGGGCAGCTGTTCTGGATCGCCGTCGGCATCGCGGCCAGGATCGCGGCCCGGATCATCGCCAGGAAGCTGGCCCAGGCGGCGGCCAGGCGGGCGGCACTCGCGGCGGCACGGGCGGCGGCCAGACGCGCGGCCATCGCGGCGGCCAAGCGCCGGGCGGCGGCACTGGCCAGGAAGAAGGCCCTGGAGCTGGCCAAGAAGAAGGCCGCGGCGGCGGCCAAGAAGAAGGCGCTGGCGGCGGCCAGGAAGAAGGCGGCTGAGAAGGCCAAGAAGGCCGCTGCCGCGGCGGCGAGACGACGGGCCGCGGCGGCGGCGAAACGGCAGGCCAGAAGGGAGGCCGCTGAAGCGGCGGCGAAGAGGCGGGCCGCGGCGGCGGCCAGGGCGCGAAACCACCGGGCAGGCCGGCTCCCGCGCGGGATCCAGCAGGCACGGCAACGTCCGGCGCACCGGCCGACCAGCCAACGTGCGGTACAGCGGCAGTCGCCGCCCAGGGCGAGCCGGCAGCCGGCACAGCCAAGACCGAGCCAGGTCTATCGCAACGACGGCACCACCCAGCCGACCCAGTCCTACACCGTTTACGGCAACGGCAGGATGTACCCCGAAGGCCGGCCGCCGACGAACCTCCCGGCGCGCGGCGGCTCCGGACAGGCAGAGAAACAGCTCTGGCGGAATGAGGAGATCGAGTTGACCAGGAGGTCCGGCGCGATCGCCGAACTGGGCGCCCGAAGCCAGAAGATCGTGGACAACGTCATCGACACGATCGACACCATCCTGGGTGGCTTGGGTTAGCACTCTGTTCAGCCGATGATGGACCGGCGCGGGGCTCTCGCAGCCCCGCGCCGGTGGCGTTCCCGGACACTGGCCCCTAGAATCTTGTTCGGTTCCGAGGCGAGGAGGCCCCCATGGGCGCGTTCGATCTCACCGGTAAGCAGGCCATGGTCACCGGGGCGTCGAAGGGGATCGGGCGGGCCATCGCGCTGGCCTACGCCGAGGCGGGGGCCGACGTGGCGCTCGTGTCCCGCTCGGCCGACGCCCTGGCCGAGGTCGCCAAGGAGGTCGAGGCGCTGGGTCGGCGCGCCGTCGTCCTGCCCGCCGACCTCACCGACCGCGACGCGGCCGTGGGCGCCGTGGCGGGGGCGATCGACGGGCTCGGCCACCTCGACATCGTCGTCAACAACGCGGGCGGGTCGAATTTCCTGGTCGAGTTCAAGGACCTGCGCCTGTCCGGCTGGGACAAGATCATCCGGCTCAACCTCGACTCGGCCATGGCGGTCTGTCACGCGGTGGCGCCTCACCTGCTGGGCCGGGGCACCGGCTCGGTCATCAACGTGGCGTCGGTGGCGGCGCTGGGCGCGCCGTTCCTCGCCTCCTACGCGGCGGCGAAGGCAGGCGTCGTGGCGCTGACCAAGACCCTGGCCGTGGAATGGGCGCGGGCCGGGGTACGGGTCAACGCCCTGTGCCCGGGGTGGACGGCCACGGGCCTGAACCGGAACCTGTGGGAAGACGCCGCGGCGAACGAGGCGACGGTGTCCAGTGTCCCGATGCGTCGTTGGGGGACGGTGCAGGAAATGGCTCACCCGGCGGTTTTTCTGGCTAGTCCGGCTTCTGCCTATATGACGGGCCAGGTGCTGTTCATCGATGGGGGCGCCACGGCCATCGGATAGGGCAGGGACGGTCAAGAACGCGCACGTCACGGCGCTCAGCCGGGGAACCGGAGGAGCGTTTCCCTGGAGGGGGCCCGGCCGCGTATGGCGGGTGGGGCCGGCCACTGCCGGCCGTAAAAAGACTGGTGTTACAGAAAGCGGTCAGCACAGCAGCGAATATCGGCATAAGCCGTGCAGTGATTGTCGGGGCGAAGAGGTCTACCGTATCGTCCGTGCAGCTTTACACGAGATCAGCCGGTACGGGACTCCCGGTCGTACTGCTTCACGCCTTTCCGCTCTCGTCGGCCATGTGGCTGGCACAGCGCGAAGGATTGGCCAGGTCATGCCGTGTGATCACGCCTGACCTGCGCGGCTTCGGGGGGTCGCGCCTGGGGGAGGAAGAGCCGTCGGTCGAGGTCATGGCCGACGACGTCGCCAGGTTGCTCGACGCAGAGGGAATCGACCGGGCGGTCGTCGGCGGCCTGTCCATGGGCGGCTACGTGACGATGGCGTTCTGCCGTCGCCATCCCGACCGGGTGCTGGGCGTGATACTCGCCGACACGAAGGCGAGCCCGGATCCCGAGCCCGCCCGCGCGAACAGGGAGCGTATCGCCCAGGCGGTCCTGTCCGACGGCAGCGCGGTGCTCGTGTCCGAGGTGCTGCCCGCCCTGATCGGGCCCACCACCAAGGAGCGCCGGGCCATGGTGTTCGGGCGGGTCAAGGGGCTCGTGCAGTCGGCGCCGCCCGGCGCGGTGGCGTGGGCGCAGCGGGCCATGGCCGGGCGGCCCGACTCCTTCGACACGCTGGCCGCGCTCAAGGTGCCGCTGCTGGTCGTGGTGGGGGAGGAGGACGAGCTGGCGACCGTGGCCGACGCGGAGGCGATGGCGCGGGCCGTACCCGACGGCCGGCTGGAGATCATCCCGAAGGCCGGGCACCTGTCGGCGGTCGAGCAGCCGGAGGCGTTCAACGCGGCCGTGGCGAAGTTCCTCGACACCGAACTCGGCGGCGCCACCCGACCTCGCTGACGGCCCGCACCGCGTCTGACGGCTCGTGCGGCGTCTGGCGGCTCCGTGCCGAGTCCGTCGGGCTCCGTGCCGCGTCCGTCGGGCTCCGTGCCGTGTCCGTCGGCCCGTAGCGGGCCGACGGGCGGTCAGGCGCGGGCTTGGCGGGGGAGGACGAACTCGCGGATGATCAGCGCGATGGCGGCCGCGACCGGAATGGCCACCAGCGCGCCCACGATCCCGAGCAGCGCGCCGCCGAACAGCGCGGCGATCACCGTGACGGCCGGCGCCACGTCCACGGAGCGCTTCATGACGCGCGGGTAGATCAGGTAGTTCTCGACCTGCTGGTAGATCACGAAGAACACCGCGCACGCGATCCCCACGGGCAGCGACTGGAGCAGCCCGACCCCCGTCACCAGCACCGCTCCGATGGTCGCGCCGACGAGTGGGATCAGGTCCGTGAGCGCG
Source organism: Nonomuraea sp. NPDC052129 (assembly GCF_040680095.1). Lineage (NCBI taxonomy): Bacteria > Bacillati > Actinomycetota > Actinomycetes > Streptosporangiales > Streptosporangiaceae > Nonomuraea > Nonomuraea sp. NPDC052129. The sequence continues at coordinate 178,200 of NZ_JBFAVX010000012.1, forward strand.
ACCACCAGCGCCAGCGCCAGCGCGTACTTCACGCCAACGATCGACAGGAAGATCCAGGTCAGCACGCCCGCGATGACCGAGATGAGGACGTTGCCGGCGACATAGCCGCCGATGCCGTCGAGAATCTGCTCGGTGATCTCACCGGTCCGCTCCCGCCGGGAGGCCGGGACCAGCTTGAGCATGTACGACTTGATGGTGTGCAGGGAGCCGAGGAAGTAGAGCATGAGCACCAGCAGCGTCACCGTGGTGAACACGCCGTCCAGCACCACCAGCCCCGCCCCCACGACCCCGCTGGCCAGCGAGGGTCCCAGCTCGCTGGTGACGAACGTGGCCAGCTTCGGCAGGATCTGGTAGTCGGCGTCGAGCTGCCGGAGCGTCGGATGGTTGCTGAGCTCGGTCACGTAGCCGGGCACGGCCGCGATGAACTCGGCCAGCTGCTTGCTCACCGGCGGCACCACGGCCAGCCCGAACAGCGCGAACGCCACGATCACCCCGGCGAACACGATCGAGATCGCCCCCCGCCTGGCCAGCCCGCGCCGTTGCAACGCCTCCACGGCCGGGTTCAGCCCGACCGCCAGGAACATCGCCACCACGATCAGGACGATCACGCTCAACGAGCTGACGACCATCTGCGCGATCGCGATGGCGGTCAGCACACCCAGCCCGCCGATCAGCCCGAACGTGAACGGTCCCCGGGACAGCGGCAGCGCGTACGACGGCGCCTTGGCGACGTCCGCCACGGCAGGGGATTCGGCTTCTGCTGACACGGGGGTCTCCTGGGAATTACGACAAACCACGACACATGCCGTTCGGAACAACAAAGAGAGCCTAGCGACCCCAAGGTCACCAGGCTCTCTTCAGCCGTCAGCCCACCCCGTGTAGTCGGTTATGTGACGGCTACTCCTGCCACCACTCCGCGTCGTCCTCGCCCTTGGACTCCGCCTTGGCGGGGGCCGGTGCGGGCTTGTCGCTGACCGGTGCGGGGGCCGCTGCCGCGATCGCCGGCTTCGGCGGAGCCGCCGTGACGGCGGGCTCGGGCTCCATGCCCGGCAGAGCGGCGCCACCGAGCAGCTGACGCAGCTGCGCCAGGTGGCTGGTGATGCTGTCGCGCTGGCGGGTGAGCTCGTCGACCTGGCGCTGCATCGCGGTGCGCGTGCGCTCGGCGTCGTTCTTCGCCTCGGTCACTATGGTGTCGGCGCTGGACTTGGCCTCGGCGACGATCGTCTCGGAGCTCTTGCGGGCGTTGGCGACCAGCTGCTTGGCGTGCAGGTCGGCCTCGCGCCTGGTCTGGTCGGCCTGCTGGGTGGCCTTCGTGGCCCGCGACTCGGCCGTGGCCGCGCGCTGCTCGGCCTCGGCGACCAGCTTCTGCGTGTTGGCCTGCGCGGTGGCGTGGCGCTCGGCCTCCTGGCGCTCGGCCTCCTCACGCCGCGACGCGAGCTGGATCTCGAACTCCGCCTCGTCCTGCGCCCGCTTGGCCTCGGACTCCTCCAGCACCCGCTGAGCCTGCGCCCGCATCTCGTCGGCCTGCCGCTTCGCGGTGGTCAGCACCTCGTCGCGCTCGCGCTTGGTCGAGGCCCGCAGCTGCGCCACTTCGCGCTCGGTCGTCGTGCGCAGCTTGGCGATCTCACGCTCGGCGTCGGCGCGCTTCTCCGCCACCTCGTGGTCGGCGGTGGCCCGCAGCTTGGCGACCTCGCGCTCGGTGGTGTTGGTCAGCTCGTCGGCAAGGCGGCGAGCGGTCGAGCGGGTCTCCTCCGCGTCGCGCTCGGCGCTGGTGCGCATCTCGTCGCTCTCACGCGTCGCCTGCGCCCGCTTGTCGGCGGCCTCGGCCTCGGCGGCGGCCCGTACGTCGGCGGCCTCGACCTTGGCGGCGGCCTTGATCTCGTTGGCCTCGGACCGCGCGGCCTGGACGAGCTCGGTGGCCTGCTCTTCGGCCAGGCGCAGCAGCTGCTCGATGCGGGCGCCGAGACCTGAGTAGGTCGGGCGCTCCTGCTCCTGCAACTGGCGCTGGGAGTCGGATAGATCGCGCTGCAGGGACGTCACCTGCTCGCGGGACTGGCGAAGCTCGCCGTCGAGCTGCTTCAGATGATCGTGGACCTGGTGGCGGTCATAACCACGCAGCACGACGTCGAACTCGCGTGCTGGGGCATCCTCGAAGAAATTGTTGAGCTGGGCGTCGATGTCGGACTGCATGGAGGCTCGATCCTGGGTTGTCGAGACGGCTACACGGGCCGGACGGGGGGTTCGGGACAGCCGAGCCAGGAGCCTGTGCCTCGCGGCAGGCGCCTTGTCCGGTGGAAAGCCAGCGTACTCCGCCAGTGCCGCCTGAGAAGCCCCGTCCGACTATCTGCGTGACTAGTTACATACGAGCGGTTTTGGGGTTTGCTGGGGACTCGGTGGCCTGTACGAGCTCAGTGAGCATTCCTCCCACGTCCTTGGGGTGCACAAACGCGATCTCCGACCCCATCGAGCCGTGCCGCGGGCGCTCATCGAGCAGCCGCACACCCTTGCCCGCCAACCGATCCATCGCCTCGGCCACGTCCGGCACGCCGAACGCCACGTGATGCACCCCCTCGCCCCGTCTCGCCAGGAACTTTCCCACCGGCGTGTCGGGGGACAACGGCTCCAGCAACTGAATGTAGGAGCTCCCGCCCTCGCCGTCGGCGATGTGGAGCATGGCCTCCCGGACCCCCTGCTCCTCATTCACCTCGCGCGCCACGACGGTCAGCTCGAACGTGTCCGAGAATAGCGCGATCTTGGCGTCGAGGTCATGACAGGCGATACCGATGTGGTCGATCCGCATGAACATGTGTGGCCTGCCTCCATAGCGAGCGTGCACCTACTCGTGGGTATGGTGTCAAAGAACCCCTCACGTGCACAGGAGGCCGTCGCCATGTCTGGGTCCGTCATCGTAGCCGGAGCTCGTACGCCGATCGGCAGACTGCTGGGCGCCCTGTCCGGGCTGCCCGCCGTGGAGCTCGGGGGCATCGCCATCAAGGCCGCCCTGGAGCGCGCCGGCGTGTCGCCGGAGGACGTCGAATACGTGATCATGGGCCAGGTGCTCCAGGCGGGCGCCGGGCAGATCCCCTCCCGCCAGGCCGCGGTCAAGGCGGGCATCCCCATGACCGTCCCGTCGCTCACCATCAACAAGGTCTGCCTGTCGGGGCTCGACGCCATCGCCCTGGCCGACCAGCTCATCCGCGCGGGCGAGTTCGACATCGTGGTGGCGGGCGGCATGGAGTCGATGACGAACGCGCCGCACCTGCTGCCGGGCATGCGCAAGGGCGTCAAGTACGGCGGCGCCGAAGTGCTCGACTCGATGGCGCACGACGGGCTGTTCTGCGCGTTCGACCAGTGCGCGATGGGCGAGTCCACCGAGCGCTACAACGCCCGCCTCGGCATCGGCCGCGAGGAGCAGGACGCGCTCTCCGCCCGCTCCCACCAGCTGGCCGCCGCGGCCACCAAGAACGGCGTCTTCGAGGACGAGATCGTGCCGGTGGAGCTGCCGCAGCGGCGCGGCGAGCCGGTGGTCGTCAAGGAGGACGAGGGCATCCGCGGCGACACCACCGTGGACACGCTGGCCGGGCTGCGGCCGGCGTTCGCCGCCGACGGCACGATCACCGCCGGTTCGGCCTCGCAGATCTCCGACGGCGCCTGCGCCGTGGTCGTGATGTCCAAGGCCAAGGCCGAGGAGCTGGGGCTGCCCTGGCTGGCGGAGATCGGCAGGCACGGCAACGTCGCGGGGCCCGACACCTCGCTGCAGTCGCAGCCGGCCAACGCCATCAAGCAGGCCCTGGCCAAGCAGGGCCTGAGCGTCGGCGACCTCGATCTGGTGGAGATCAACGAGGCGTTCGCCAGCGTGGTGCTCCAGTCGGCCAAGGAGCTGGGCGTGCCCCTCGACCGGGTCAACGTCAACGGCGGCGGCATCGCGCTCGGCCACCCGATCGGCGCCTCGGGCGCGCGCATCGTGCTCACGCTGGCCTACGAGCTCAAGCGCCGGGGTGGCGGCCTGGGCGCGGCCGGGCTGTGCGGCGGTGGCGGTCAGGGCGACGCGCTCATCATCCGCGTACCCGCGTAAAACCGCATAAGCGGAAGGGGTGAGAGCTCGGCTCTCACCCCTTCGGCCTACGGAGGTAGGTAGGCCCGGCCGCGAGGGAGGTTGCGGCCGGGCTTCTTGGCGGTGGTCATGACGAGAGGAGCTTGGCGAACACCGAGCGGTGACGACGCTCGGCCTTCTGTCCCTTCAGCGCCTCGCGTACCCGGCGGTGCTCGGCCGCGGCCTCGCGCAGCTCGTCCGCGTGGTTCTTCATGACGACGTATTCGAGTTCGGCGTTCATCCGAATGCTCCCGGTTTCTTTCGGTCCTCTTCCCTGGCACTTTCTAGATTGCTCCTAAGGCCCCTGCCGCCACATCGGGCGGATGCCCTATCTGCGGTCGTAGGCCGACATGAGGAGATACCTAGGGCTCCGGTCGGAGGGCCTAAGGCACCTAGGGCTGGTCGGCGAACTTCACCGTCGCCTTGGCGAACCCGAGCGACTTGAGCATCCCTTCGAGCATGGCCTTGGTGTTGGTGTCGGCGCGGGCTCGCAGGTCGCTGGACGCCGCGGCCTCGGCGATCTTGGTCTCGGCCAGGACGTACAGCTCCCGCTGGTCGTTCGGAGACGACGACAGGAAGCCCTGTACGCGGTCCAGCAGCCCGCGCTGCTGCGCGAAGACGTAGGAACGCCGGTTGTCGAGGTTCGGCTTCTCCAGCTGCGCGCGGGGCAGGCGGATCGTGGCCTCCTTACGGTCCTTCGAGACCGTCACGCCGTTGGCCGCCATGCCGGAGAAGTCGACATAGGCGTCCACGTTGCCCGCCCCCACGAACAGCGTCCGGCTGCCCTTGATGGCGTCGGGCAGGAAGCGGGCGTCCTTCTCCAGGTCGACCACGACCTGAAAGTTGCCGGTCGCCGCCTCGAACCGGCTCAGGTCCTTGATGGACTGCAGGAGCACCGGCTGGCTGCGGTCGATGGTCTGCTCGCCGAACGGGTTGAGCCAGGACCAGGCCAGGCGGCCGCCGACCACGAGCAGAACCACCACGACCAGGAACCCGGCCAGATATCGCCACCGGCGGCGCCGCTGCGGGGTGACCGCGGGGGGCGCCGTTTGGGAAGTCGTCATGCCGGTTGACTACCCGACGATCGATCATCATTGCCAGCTTTTAGGTGACATCTCCGATCCCCAGTTGGTAGAGCGCTCTTCGTCGCTGGGATTCGGATAGACCGGATAGACCTGTGGCGAGCCCGTCGAGGCCGCCACCGGAGCCGCCGCAGCACCGGCCGGGCCGCCGCCGAAGTGCGTACTCGACAGCTTGCACGCCTGGAAGTCGCTGAAGAACATGCGCAGCCACTCGCGCCGCTGGTGCTCGCTCAGCCCGGAGAACCAGGCCGCCGCATACTGGTGCTCCGGCAGCGGCCCGCCCGGCAGCGGCTCACCGCGCAGCCAGGCCACCACGATCTCGCGGTAGCCGCCGGCGGGCGTGTCGGGGCACTTGGCGGCCAGCGACTCGACGTACTCGTACACGGCCTCGTCGGCGAAGCCCGCCGACAGGTCGGGCACGTGGATCTGCGCGAGCCCGGCGGACGGCTGCAGCGGCTCTTCCAGCGGCCGTTGCTCGACCCGGGTGAACCCGGCGGGCGTGCCCGCCAGCCGGGACGCGATCTTGGTGAAGGCCGCGCCCAGCTCGGTCAGGCCCGCGCGCATGCCCGGATGCAGGCAGACCGTGATCGGCCAGTCCTGGCAGCTGTAGGCGATCCCCTGGGCGGCGGCGGGCTTGGTCGCGCCCAGCAGCCGGGCCACCCCCGTACCCGCGGCGAGCACGGCCAGCAGAGCGCACGCCAGCACCAGGGCCTGCCTGGTCACCACCGCCGCCCAGCCCAGCAGCAGCGCCGCCGTGATGCCCAGCAACCAGACCGTCTGGTCTAGGAACGCCGTGCCGCCGAGTCCCTGGAACAGGTCGTACGGCTCGCCCGTGCCGGGCGCCAGCTTGTCGGCCCAGCCCCGGCCGCCGGCCAGCCAGGTGAACAGCCCGTAGCAGGCCAGCCCGGCCAGCGGCGGCGTGTAGGCCCTGGGCACCAGCCAGCCCGTGATCCACCCGATCACCGAGTAGAGGGCCAGCCCGGCCATGCCCACGCCGAGCCCGGCCAGGCTCAGCCGGCCCGACTGCTCGGTGAGCACCGTCTTGATGGCCAGCACCAGCACGGTCGCGCTGAACGAGCCCAGCACCACCACGACGATCGCCAGCGGGGCCTTCAGCGCCCGCCAGGTCGTCAGTGAGCGGCCGCGCAGCGCCCTGCGCTTGCGCATCGCCACCCACGCGGCGAAGGCGGCGGCCACGGGTCCGGTCAGCCGGAGCGAACCGATGACCGCGGCCACGATATTTTCCCACGCGTCTACACCAGGAATCAGGACGCTCCACGCCGCGATCAAGCCGAGCGCAAGGAGCACGGCAACCGTGACGGCCGCGCTCTGCTTCAACTCCTCACGTGTAACGCCCGCGTGCTCACGCACCCGTTTTTCCATTGAAGATCACCAAGCACCCCCCGTGCCCCGTGTCGGCGCGGCGGAAGCGATTCAGTTCAGGCCGGTCCCCACGGCGAGTGAACTTGGCTTCCGCGTCACCATCGATGCGAGAACCATAACGGAGCGTGATGATTGACGTCCGGATTCTTGGTTAAGCCGTGAGTCCGATCGCTCTCCGTAACCATACTAATCAGGACGAGCGGCGCGCTACGGTAGCGCTGTGTCGCAGCCCAAGCCGCTCAACCTGCCGTTCGATCCCATCGACCGCGCCGCGGAGACCTGGCGCGCTCACTTCGGGGCCTCCTCCGCCATGGCCGCCGTCACCTCGATCATGAGAGCCCACCAGATCCTGCTGTCGCAACTCGACTCGCTCCTCAAGCCGTACGGGCTGACCTTCGCCAGGTACGAGGCCCTGGTGCTGCTGACCTTCAGCAAGGCCGGCGCCCTTCCGCTGTGGAAGATCGGCGAGCGGCTCATGGTGCATCCGACGAGTGTGACCAACACCATCGACCGGCTGGAGAAGTCGGGATTCGTCTGCCGGATGCCCAATCCGCAGGACGGCCGAGGGGTGCTCGCCGAGATCACCGACGCCGGACGTGATGTCGTGCAACGGGCCACGGCCGATCTGATGGCGGCGGACTTCGGTCTGACCATGTACGGCGAGGACGAGCTGCGGCAGCTCTTTGACCGGTTGCGCACGCTGAGGGTGGCGGCGGGTGACTTCTCCGCCGCGTCCATGCGGCAAGATGAGGAGCATGGCGGACTTCTCTAGGCCTGGGTCGCTCTACGGAGCCGTTGATCTGGGCGCGCGTAAGCAGGCACTCGAGGCACAGTCCCGGCGGGAGGCCGGGGGTCCCCAGGCGGCCGCGTCGGGTTCGATCATCGACGTGACCGAGGAGACGTTCACTACCGAGGTCATCGACCGCTCGATGAGCGTGCCGGTCGTCCTCGACCTGTGGTCGCCACGTGCTCCCGGCAGCGCCCAGCTCAGTCCGGTGCTGGAGAAAGTGGTCGGCGACATGGGCGGCCGGGCGATCCTGGCCAAGGTCAACGTCGACGGCAGCCCGCAGATCGCGCAGGCGCTGCGGGTGCAGGCGGTGCCGACCGTGCTGGCCATCTTCCAGGGGCAGGCCGTCACCGGCTTCCAGCAGGTGCTGCCCGAGCAGGAGGTGCGCCGCTGGCTCGACGAGCTGATGGGCGCCGTCGAGCAGTTCTACCAGGCCAACCCTGACGCTCGCCCGGCCGAGGTGGGAGAGCAGCAGGACGAGCCCGCCGGCCCGCCCGCCGACCCCGACGTGCTGGCCGCCGAGGAGGCCGTCGACAAGGGCGACCTCGACGCCGCCGAGGCGGCCTACCAGCGGCTGCTGGCCCGTTCGCCGGCCAACGAGGACGCGAAGATGGGGCTGGCGGGGGTCGGCCTGATCAAGCGGACCGCCGACGTCGACCCGGCCGACGTGCAGCGTCGCCTGCAGGACCCGGCCGACATCGACGCCCAGCTGCTCGCCGCCGACCTGGAGATGCTGTCGGGCGCGATCGACGAGGCGTTCGACCGGATCATCGGCGTGGTCAAGCGCACCTCGGGCGACGACCGGGACAAGGCCCGGCGCCACCTGCTCGGCCTGTTCGACGCGCTACCCGCCGAAGACCCTTCTTTGGCCAAGGCACGTAGAGCTTTGTCCAGCGCGTTGTTCTAACCTGGACATATGCGGGTCGTCACGATCTCGGCGACATATGGCACGGCCGGTAGCCACATAGGTCCGGCCGTGGCCGAACGCCTGGGCGTGCCCTTCGTCGACCGGGCCATTCCCAGCGCCGTCGCCGAGGAGCTCGGCTGCACGCTGGAGGAGGCGCTGGCCCACGACGACCGGGCCGAACACGGTCTCGGCCGGCTGTTCTCCGGCGCGATGCGGCTGCCGACGGTCACCTTCGGCGGTGTCGACATGTACGTTCCCGGCGCGATGCCGATCGCTCAGGAGGAGTTCGTCCGCCGTACCGAACGCCTGCTCGTGGACACTGCGCGGGATCGGGGCGGTGTCTTCCTGGGCAGGGCGGGGGCCCTGGTGCTGGCCGACCATCCCGGCGCGCTGCACGTCAGGCTCGACGCTCCGCTCAAACGCCGGGTGCGGCAGACCGCCACGCTGGGCGAGCTCAGCGAGCGCGAGGCGCGCAAGATCGTCGAGGACAACGACCGCGCGCGCACGGCGTACGTGCGCCACTTCTACCGGGCGGACCCGTCGGATTCGTCCCTATATCACCTGGTTATCGATAGTACGAGCATTCCTGTAGCGACGTGCGTAGATTTGATCGCGACGGCGGCCGAGGCACTCGACTGACCGAACCCGCCCTACCATGGGATAACTTCTTGGTCAGTCCCGAAGGAGCAATTGACGTGGCGACCGTCCCTAGTGTCTCGTACTCGATCACCGTGCGGCTTGAGGTGCCCGCAGGCGGCAAGGCCGTCAGCCAGCTCACCCACGCCGTGGAGTCGGCGGGTGGTGTGGTCACCGCGCTCGACGTCACCAACGCGGGTCACGAGAAGCTGCGCATCGACGTCACCTGCGCGGCCAGGGACACCGACCACGCGCAGGAGATCGTCGACCAGCTCGAATCCGTCGACGGCGTGGTCATCCACAAGGTCTCCGACCGCACCTTCCTCATGCACCTCGGCGGCAAGATCGAGATGGTGTCGAAGGTCCCGTTGCGCAACCGCGACGAGCTGTCCATGGCCTACACCCCCGGTGTGGCGCGCGTGTCGATGGCCATCGCGCGCAACAAGGAGGACGCGCGGCGCCTGACCATCAAGCGCAACACGGTCGCCGTCGTCACCGACGGCTCCGCCGTGCTCGGCCTGGGCAACATCGGCCCGGAGGCGGCGCTGCCGGTCATGGAGGGCAAGGCGGCCCTGTTCAAACGCTTCGCCGGCATCGACGCCTGGCCGATCTGCCTCGACACGCAGGACGTCGACGAGATCGTCCGCACGGTCCAGGTCATCGCGCCCGGCTTCGGCGGCATCAACCTCGAGGACATCGGCGCGCCGCGCTGCTTCGAGGTCGAGCGGCGGCTGCGCGAGCTGCTCGACATCCCGGTCTTCCACGACGACCAGCACGGCACCGCCATCTGCGTGCTGGCCGCGCTCACCAACGCGCTGCGCGTGGTGGGCAAGCCCATCGAGGGCGTCAAGATCGCCATGGCGGGCGCGGGCGCGGCGGGCAACGCGGTGCTGCGCCTGCTGCTCGCGGCGGGCGCGCGCAACGTCATCGTCTGCGACTACCTCGGCGCCGTGCACAAGGGCCGCGACGACCTCGACGAGTCGCTCCACTGGATCGCCGACCACACCAACGCCGAAGGCTACTCGGGCGACCTGCGCGGGGCGGTCAAGGGTGCCGACGTGTTCATCGGGGTGTCCGCGCCAGGCATCCTGACCGGCGACGACATCGCCACGATGGCCGACGGCGCGGTGGTGTTCGCCCTGGCCAACCCGGAGCCCGAGGTGTCGCCCGACGACGCCCGCGAGCACGCGGCCGTGGTGGCGACCGGACGCTCCGACTATCCCAACCAGATCAACAACGTGCTGGCGTTCCCGGGCGTGTTCCGCGGCCTGCTCGACGCCCAGGCGACCGAGGTGAGCCAGGAGATGCTGCTGGCGGCGGCGCACGCGCTGGCGGCCGTGGTGTCTCCGGAGGAGCTCGGGCCCAACTACATCGTGCCCAGCGTGTTCCACCCGGACGTGGCGACGGCCGTGGCCGCCGCCGTCCGCGACTCGGCGGGCGGGCGTGCGCGGGGCTTCACGGAAGCCTGATTGCTTTTTAGAAGCAGACAATCGCCTTCTTTACGGCACAGCCGCTCCCACCGCCACCCGCCGACCGGGGTTGAGGGCCTCCAGGAAGACGGCCGCTGACCGGTGCGTGGCGGGGCGCCGTTACGGCGTCTTCTGGGCCGGTGGCGACTCTTCCGGGACCGGCGGGATGATGCGGTAGTTCGCCCGGAGGACGAGGTTGTGGCGCCGGCCGTGGGTGGTGACCGGTTCCCGGCGCCCGCCTCGTCGGGGACGTTCAGCGGCCGGTCGGCTGCGTTCCTGCGCGGTCTTCCCTTCTGAGGGCGGTGTGGGCGGCGATGGCCAGGACCAGGGCCGCGTTGATCAGGACCGCGGTTGTCACTCCTTGCAGGATCGTGCCCATGGCGGCCGTCGCTATCGCGCTCATGATCGGGATGCCCATCGTGATGCCGATCTGCTGCGTCATGGTGGCCAGGCCCGTCGCCAGGCCCTGTTCGGAGGCGCGCAGGCCAGAGGTGGCGGTCATCATGAAGGCGACGATCGCCAGCATGTTGCCGACGCCGCCGACGAAGGTGGCCACCAGGAGCAGCCAGATCCAGCCTGCCTCCGGGCCGAGCAGGGCCAACGCCGCCGTCGCCGCGGCCTGCACCGCGAAGCCGGTCGCCAGTGTCCTGCGGTTGCCGAGGCGGGACAGCACGCGCGGGGCCGCGAGCCCGCCGAGAACCGTGCCGAGCCCGAGCACTCCGAACGCCAGTCCCGTGGCCAGGGGCGAGTAGCCGAGGACCTTCTGCAGGTAGAGGGTCATGAGGAAGACCAGTGAGGTCTCCGTGGCGAACGCGACCAACCCCGCGAGGTTGCCCCACTTCACGCTGGCCCTGGCCAGGATCGTCACCGGCACCAGTGGTGCCTGCGCCCGCCGTTCGACGAACCAGAAGGCGACCAGCAGCCCCGCCCCTGCCAGGAGCCCGCCGATTCCGGCCGGGTCGGCGAAGCCGTGTTCGCCCGCGCGGGTGAGCCCGTACACCAGGGCCAGCAAGCCCGTGGTCACCGTCACCGCGCCCGGAAGGTCCATCTTGGGTCGGTCCGCGGGGCGGCTCTCGGCGGGCAGGGCCGGGGCGGCGGCCAGGACGGCGAGCGCGACCGGGACGTTCACGAAGAACGCCCACCGCCAGCTCAGCAGGTCGGTCAGCAGCCCGCCCAGGATCGCGCCGGAGGTGAAACCGGCCGACATCAGCGCCCCGTTCAGCCCCAGCGCCCGCGCCCGCAGCGGCCCCTCGGGGAACGAGGTGGTCAGCAGCGCCAGAGCGGCCGGGGTGACGGCGGCGGTGGCCAGCCCCTGGGCCACTCTGGCGACCAGAAGCATGCCGTGCGAGGTGGCCAGCCCGCCGGCCAGCGAGGAGAGCCCGAGCAGCGCCATCCCGCCCAGGAACAACCGGCGCCGCCCGAACAGGTCCGCGATCCGGCCGAACAGCAACGTGAACCCGGCCGCCGCGAGCGCGAACGCAGTCGCCACCCACTGCAGGTCGGCCAGTTCGAACCCGAGTCCGGCGCCGATCACCGGCAGGGCGACGTTCAGGATGGAGAAGTCGACGGCGAGCATGAACTGGGAGCCGAGCAACAGCACCAGGACCAGCCGCTGCCGCCCCGTCATCCGGACGGCTTGCAAGGCCACGGACATGTCATCCCCCTAATGGGTCTCTAGTTCCGTTAAGATGAGATGACGCTAGCACGCTAAGGAGTCTTAATGGAACAGGATTCCCGTTTGGCTGGAACGGTGCGCCCCGGCGGCCGCACGGCCCGGGTCCGGGCGGCGGTTCTGGAAGCCACCCAGGACGAGCTGGTGCTCCATGGCTTCCACGGCCTCAGCATGGACGCGGTGGCCGCCCGGGCGGGCGTCGGGAAGACCACGGTCTACCGCCGCTGGGCCGGTACGGCGGGCCTGGTGGCCGACCTCATGACGGAACTGGCCGACCAGTCCGCCGCGCACGCGGACACCGGCACGATCGAGGAGGACCTGCGCGCCAACGCCCTGAGCGTCCTGGCCGCCATCACGGACGAACGTCTGGGCGCCACGCTGCAGGCCGTCATCGCGGCGGCCACCTGCGACAAGGAGGCGGCGGCCGCCCTGAGCACCTTCTACGAGCGCCGGATCACGGAGTGGGGCAAATCGATTGACCTGGCGATCCAGCGCGGCGAACTCCCGGAGGGCACCGACGGCCACGAGGTCATCCGGGCGATCTCGGCCCCCCTCTACTACCGCCTGCTGGTCACCAAGGAGCCGGTGGACAAGGCGACGGCCGAGCGGTCGGCGACGCGCGCTCTGGTGGCGGCCCGCAATGGGGCCTTCGTCGGTTGACGACCTTGCCGGTCGTGTCGCCGTACGGGATGAGGTCGTGCGGGATCAGAAGGACCCGCGTGGCCAGATGGAGCTGTACCACCAGAAGGCCGCGCCGGTGAGGAGCAGCCCACCCGCGGTGGCCAGTTTGGCGAGCAGGTCGGTCGGCGGGCCGGTGCGGGGGAGATGGCGGCTCGTGCGGGGGAGGTGGCGGCTCGTGCGGGGGAGGTGGCGGCCCTGGCGTCCGGAGCAGGTGTTGCGTACCCGCGTCGAGTCGATCAGCGTGTCGGGCTGGCCGGCGGTGACCGAGAACGCCTCGATCTCCATGCTGTGGCCCCGGCCGACATGAACCTTCCGGGTCACCGACTTGCGGGCGGGGATGGACCCGGTGGCGACACTGGCCGAGTCGGCCTTGAGGTCGAAGCGGGCCGGCCGGCGGGTCTGGTTGCGCAACGTGACCAGCGCCTGCCCGCTCCCGCAGTCGGTCCGCCCGGCGGACATCGTGAAACGGTCGCCGTGATCGGACGATCTCGCCCAGGCCCCCACCGTCGCGGGGAGGAGCAGCCACGCGCCGAGCGGCAGGAGAGCGAGCGTGCGACGGTTCGCGATGCGCATTAGCTCCTCCCGAGCCCGCAGGATAGCGATCTTTGGTACCTATAGTGCCCGTATGACTACAGAAAGTAACATCCAGGTGGTGGGGGAGCGAGATGTGGGGTTGACCCTTCATGATGGAGGTATGGCGGAAGCGATCTACGTCGGCGGTTTACTGGTGGCGACGCCGCTTCTCGACGACCCCAACTTCCGTCGTAGCGTCGTGCTGATCCTCGAACACGACCTCGACGGTGGCACTCTCGGCGTAGTGCTGAACAGGCCGAGCGACATCTCGGTGACGCAGGTGCTGCCGGTGTGGGACCCACTGGTGACCGGGCCACCTGTGCTGTTCGAGGGTGGTCCGGTGCAGACCGACAGCGCGCTGGCGCTGGCCGCGGTGCCGAGCGGCGAGGAGCCGCTGGGCTGGCGCAGGCTGCACGCGGGCACGCCTGCCGTCTCCCGCCTGGGCACCGTCGACCTGGACGCGCCGCCCGAGATCCTGCAGGGCGAGATCGCGCAGATGCGAATCTTCGCCGGTTACGCCGGCTGGACGTCCGGGCAACTGGCGAGCGAGATCGCCGAAGGAGCCTGGTACGTCGTCGACTCGGAGGTAGGCGACACCTTCCACACCGACCCCGGCTCCCTGTGGCGCAACGTCCTCCGGCGTCAGCCGGGCGAACTGGCCTTCGTGGCAACCTGCCCGGACGACCCGACACTGAACTAGCTAGACGTCCCAGCCGGGGCGGAAGGCGTTCTGGGCGAGTTCGAGGGTCTCCTCCATGCGGTCCACGATGATCCGCACGTCCGTCAAGTCGGCCTGCGGGCACTCGAACCCGACCCGGAGGATCGACATCGCGAACGCGACGATAAGGTGCGAACGCTGATCGGTCGTAACGTCGACGCCCCTGCGGGCCGCGATCTCGACGGCCAGGCGCCGCTCCGTCTCCGAGCCTCTGGCGACGGACAGGCCGACCAGGCGCGGATTCTCCTCAAGAAGCCGCCGCAACTTCAGGAATCTCGCCGTGTCCTCGGGCGTTGAGTCGTCCATGTCGTGCGCGACCGCGCGCACCGCGTGGATCATCGAGGTGAACGGAGGCTCATCGGCCGGGCGGCTCCGCAGGGTCTCCTGCATGATCTCCTCGCCCTGGTCGTGGTACCACAGCACGAGATGGTCCTTGCTGGTGAAGTAGCGGAAGAACGTCCGCGGGGAGATCTCGACCGACCCCGCTATCTGGTCCACGGTGGTCGAGTCGTACCCTTGTTCGAGGAACAGGTCGAGCGCGGCGTCGAGGATCGCCAGACGCGTCTTCTCCTTCTTGCGTTCCCTTAGACCCACTTGCGTCACTCCCTAGAAACCTTCCTGTCATAGTGTGCCATAAGTCATAGTCCGACAAATAAAACTCGTTTGTCATCTGTCATGGACTGCCATATATTACCTGAGGCTTAAGTGACTTATGCCCCGTTATGGGGCGGCATTGAGGGGGACTTCATGGCTCACGCGAGGACGGTCGACGCGCCGTCGTCGCCCGGCCCCAGGGGGACGGGGACCGGGGGCGGCAACCCATGGCTGGTGCTTCTGGCGGTCTGCCTGGGCGTCATCATGGTGATGCTCGACGGCACCGTGGTCGGCATCGCCAACCCGTCCATCCAGCACGATCTGGGCGCGTCGCTGTCCGATCTGCAGTGGGTGACCAGCGGTTACCTGCTGGCGCTGGCGGTGTTCCTGATCACGGCGGGCAAGCTCGGGGACCTGTTCGGACACAAGCGGGTCTTCCTGATCGGTGTCGCCGGGTTCGCGCTGTCCTCGATCGGTATCGGCCTCAGCCAGGAGCTGGCGGACATCGTCCCGGGCGTGTCGCCGATCGGCGCGCTGATCGGCCTGCGGGTGCTGCAGGGCCTGTTCGGCGCCCTGCTTCAGCCCGCCGCCCTGGCTCTGCTGCGCGGTGCCTTCCCCGGTGAGAAGCTGAACGCGGCCATGGGTGCCTGGGGCGCCATCATCGGCCTGTCCAGCGCGGCCGGCCCGATCGTGGGCGGCGTCCTGGTCGAGAACGTCAGCTGGCAGTCCGTCTTCTTCATCAACGCGCCGGTGGGGATCATCGCGCTGATCCTGGGCATCTTCCTCATCAAGGAGAACCGCATCCCGTCGCTGGCCAGGATCGACTGGCTCGGCGTGGTGCTGCTGTCGGGCGCGATGTTCTCGCTCGTCTGGACGATCATCAAGGCCCCCGAGTGGGGCTGGGGCGACAGCACGACGCTCACCTTCATCGCCGGGTTCGTGGTGCTCATCGCCGCCTTCGTCTTCTGGCAGAGCAAGGCCAAGCAGCCGCTGGTCCCGTTGTCGCTGTTCAAGAACCCGTCCATCTCCATCGGCACCGTGCTGATGATGATGGTGGCGTTCGCGATGTTCGGCGCGATGTTCTTCCTCGGCTTCTTCTTCCAGGGCGTTCACGGTCTGAGCCCGCTGGACGCGGGCCTGCGCATGCTGCCGATGAGCGCCGGCATGATCGTGGCCTCGCCGCTGGCCGGCATGATGATCGGCAGGGTCGGCCCGAAGATCACGATGGCCACCGGTCTGCTGATCACCGCGGCCGCGATGTTCCTCATGTCGCAGCTGAGCATCGACGCCTCGTTCATCGAGAGCGGCATTCCGTTCGTGCTGCTGGCGTTCGGCCTCTCGCCGGTCTTCGTCGGCGCCACCGAGATCATCGTGGGCAACGCCCCGATCCAGCTCAGTGGTGTCGCGGGCGGTCTGCAGCAGTCGGCCATGCAGGTCGGCGGCGCGCTCGGTACCGCGATCCTGGGCGCCGTCATGGCCTCCGAGATCTCCAGCAAGCTGCCCGGCTACCTCGGCTCGGCGGCCAAGGGGATCCCGGCGGAGCAGCTGCCGCTGCTGGAGAAGGCCGCCGCGTTCGGCGGGCTCCCGGCCGGCACCCCGCAGCAGCTCCAGCAGCTGGTGGGCGGGGCCGTGCACAACGCGTTCATGGACGGCATGCACCTGGCCTTCCTGGTCAGCACCTGCATCGCGGTCCTCACCGCGGTTCTGGCGCTGTTCGTCAAGAGTGGCCGCAAGACCGAGGGCGCGCCGGTGCACATGGGCTGACCCTTCTTTTCATCTGTACGGCCCTCGCCTGGTGGCGGGGGCCGTACGCGTGTCCAAGGGGTGGGCTGAACGATCTCGACCGGGAAGACGCGCTCGGAGGCGGGCATAGACTCGGTGGCGTGAGCACGAAGATCCTCCCTGAGCAGGAGACCACCCCGCGGACGTCGCATGGCGACGGCGATCATGAGCGGTTCGCGCACTACGCGGACAAGCACAAGATCACCGAGAGCATGGTAACCGGCACGCCGATCCGGGCCCTGTGCGGCAAGGTCTGGGTGCCCAGCCGCGACCCCAAGAAATATCCGGTGTGCCCCGAGTGCAAGGAGATCTACGAGGGGCTGCCGTCGGGCGGCGACGACGACAACGAGTGAGTGTTGATCACGTGTGATCACCCACGGTAGGGCTACGGTCTGCATACGGACCTACTCATACCGTAACGGGGGATTGCATGGCCCGGCGCGCGACCGCCGTCTCGTTGGCATGCCTGCTCGCGGCCGGGCTCACACCGCCGCTCCGTCCCGCCTCGGGGGCCCCGGCCGCACCTGACTGTGCCGCCGCGGACTCGCCGCGCGAGGTGGGTCTGCGCGCTGCCCACGATGGCGCCGTGGCCCGTGACGGTGGGTTGTCCAAGCCGGGTTGGGGGCTGGGGGACGATCCGCGGTCCTTGGGGCCGCGGCAGCCCAGGCCACGGGACGTCGAGCAGGTGCTGGACGAGCTCGCCCAGCGGCTCGCCGGGGTGACGGTCCCGGACGAGGTCATCGTTCCTACCTGGGTACACGTACTCACCGACGGCGCCAGGCGGGCCTCCAACGCGGACGTCAGGGCGCAGATCGACGCGCTCAACTCCGCCTACAGCGGCGCGCTGGGCGGTGCCGCCACCGGGGTGCGCTTTCGCCTCGACGGCATCTCGGTCAAGGAGGACGCCTCCTGGTTCATCGACCCGATCGGCAACGAGCGCGCCATGAAGTCCGCCCTGCGCCGGGGCGGCCCCGAGACCCTGAACCTCTACATCGGCCAACTGGGCGACCTCGTCCTCGGCTTCTCCACCTACCCCTACTGGTACAAGGACAGCCCCACCCTCGACGGCGTCGTCATCGACTGGCGCAGCCTGCCCGGCGGCACGCTGGTCAACTACAACCGCGGCTACACCGGCGTACACGAGATCGGCCACTGGCTCGGCCTCTTCCACACCTTCGAGAACGGCTGCGCGTACCCGGGCGACGGCATCGCCGACACCCCACCCGAGGCCAGGCCCACGGAAGGCTGCCCAGACTCCAAGGAGACCTGCGCGGAGCGGGGCCTGGACCCCATCCACAACTACATGGACTACGCGCATGACCGGTGCATGTGGGAGTTCACGGCTGAGCAGGCGAAACGCATGCACCAGATGTGGGCCGTCTACCGGGGCCGCGGGTCGCTGTCCGCCCTCTGACGGGTCGCGTTGACATCTATGTTGCGTTGACGTGTCCCGTCGCGTTGACATGCGCGCGGTGGCATGTTCGCTGCCTTGACGGGTGAGGCGCCTTGGCATGTGTGTCGCGCTGACGGGTGCGTCGTCCTGAAATAGCGGCACAACTAGGATGTTTGGGTGACAGCACCGAAGGCACTCGACACTCCGTACGATCAACCTCGCATCTTCGGTTCGGCCTATCGGACGGCCACCATCGGCATCCTGCTGGTGATCACGCTGATCGCCTTCGAGGGCATGTCGGTGGGCGTGGTCATGCCGGTCATCTCCCAGCAACTCGACGCGCTCGACCTCTACGGCCTGAGCTTCTCGGCCTTCCTCATCGCCAGCCTGTTCGCGAACGTGGTGTCCGGGCTCTGGTCGGACCGGCGGGGCTACACGATCCCGTTCCTGGTCGGGGTGGTGCTGTTCGTGGTCGGGATGGGGCTGGCGGGGGCGGCGTCGACCAAGGTGTTGTTCCTGGCCGCGCGGGCGGTGCAGGGGCTGGGCGCGGGATGCACGATCGTCGCCGTGTACGTGATGATCGCCCGGGTCTATCCGGCCGACGTGCGGCCCAAGGTGTTCGCGGGGCTGTCGGCGGCGTGGGTGGTGCCCGCAATGGTCGGGCCGGCCGTGGCCGGGTTCGTGGCGGACACGTTGGGGTGGCGGTGGGTGTTCTTCGGGATCATCCCGCTCGTGGTGCCTGCCCTGGTCATGCTGGTTCCCGCCCTGAACAAGCCCGCCCACGAGCCGGACGCGTCCCACGCCTCCGGGGACGCGGGCGTGTCCCACACCTCTGGGGACGCGGGCTCGGCCGACTTGCCCGGCTCGTCGGGGCCGTCCGGGTCGTCCGGGTCATCGGGCTTGCTCGGCTCATCCGACTCGTCTGGCTCGTCTGGTGCGGGTGGTGGGTCAGTGGAAGGGGCGCGTTCCAGGCCGTTCGCGATGACCGTGGCCGCCACCGCCTCAGCTGGTGGGGCGGGCGTGCTGCTGTACGGCGTGGACAAGCTTCATGTCTCCCCGGTGCCGAGCGCCGTCGCGGTCCTGGTGGGGCTGGTCTGCCTTGGGTACGGCCTGGCCAAGCTGCTGCCGCCGGGCGCCCTGCGCTTCAGCCGGGGGCTGCCGACCACGATCATGATGCGCGGCCTGTTCTCGGCGGCCTTCTTCGGCGTGAACTCCTTCATTCCCCTCGCCCTCCAGCAGGTCAAATCGTTCGGCCCCACGGCGGCGGGCATCGCGCTCACGACCGGGGCCCTCGGCTGGTCGACCGGGTCCTACCTGCAGAGCAGGCGCTCGGTCGAGCCGCACAGGCGGATCCGGATGGGAGCCGCCTGCGTCATGACGGGGGTACTGCTCGGGCTGCTGTCGGTCCTGCCCGGGGTCACCGGCTGGGTCGCGGTGCCGGCGTGGATCGTGGCGGGGTTCGGCATGGGCATAGGAATGACCACGGTCAGCGTCACGGCGCTCAAGCAGTCGCCGGTCAGCGAGCAGGGGGCCAACTCCGCCGCGCTCTCGGTGACGGACATGCTGGGGTCCGCGCTGGCGGTGGGGCTCGGCGGCGCGTTGATCAACGTCATCGGGCACAGCCCGGGGATGATCGCGCGGGGCTTCGTGGTCATCTGCTGTCTGATGTCGGCCGTATCCCTCGGCGCGACCCTTCTCGCCTCTCGCACTCGTTCCGACTGACCCGGTTCAAGGGTGATTCTTGTCCCTCCTGTCACAGCGATCACGGAACGCCGGACCTGCGCGGCAGGGAGTGATAGGACAGCGGGCAGGAGGTGTCATGGAGGACGATCGCCGCGTTTGGCCGCCGAGCTCGGGAGCCAGGCACCGCCGCACACCTCCCGCACCTCCGCCCGACGACCCCGAGCCCCAGCAGTCGTCCGAGCCCCAGCCCCAACGCTCATCTGCCCCTCAGCCCCAGCAGCCGTCTGACCCCGAGCCCCAGCGGCCATCTGGCACGGCGTCACGGTGGTTGTCCGACACGGCGCCCCTGCGGCCACCTGCCCCCGCGCCTCAGCGGTCGTCCGACACGGCGCCTCAGCGGTCGACCGGCACCGAGGCCCAGCGGTCATCCGACACGACGCCTCAGCGGCGCGAGGAGGCGCCGAGTCCGGGGCGCAGGGGCGGGGATCCGTACCCGCGGGTCGGGCGGCGGGAGCCCGTACGCGATGGCCGGGCTTCACGGCGGGACCCCCTGCGCGGTGATGGGTCCTCACAGCGGGATCCCGTGCGCGAGGACAGTGCCGCGCGCGACCCCGAGCGCGCTGGCGGGGCCGCGCCGCGGAACCCCCTGCGCGAGGGACAGGCTTCACGGCGGGACCCCCTAGACGATGACGGTTCCTCACAGCGGGGCCGCGGGCGCGATGGCGGGGCCGTGCGGCGAGGTCCCTTGGCCGGTGGGCTCGGGTGGGTGCGGCGGGGGTCTGCAAGCGACGATGACGAGGTCGGTGGGGGGTATTCGTGGCACGGGAGGGGCGATCCCGAGAGCGAGGAGGGGGACGAGCCGGAGGATCTCTGGAATCCGCGGTTGCGGCGGACCGCCGGGCGGGGGCTCGAGCGGGACGACGGCGATCCGCAGGTGCCCTGGGAGTCCCTGCCCCCGTCCGCCCGCCACTACGGGGTGCCCGCCGATCCCGGCCTGTCGGGGCGGGTACGGGGGCGCCGGTGGCGGCGGCCTGCCGGGGCGGTGCTCACCCTGCTCCTGTCCACCGGGCTGATCGCGGCGCTGGTCATGGTCGTGCTGCGGCTGGTCGTCCCACCGCCCGCGACGGCGCGGTTGAGCGACTCCCGGGCGGGGGTGACGATCACGTTGCCGGCGGGGTGGCAGGAGGCCGGGGTGCCGCCTGTGACCGGATTCACTTCGGCCGCCAGGAGCGGTGGCGCGCTCATCATGGCCAAGCCGGTCCCCGATCCCACGGCCGACGTGACGAAGGCCACAAAGGACGCGGCGGAGCTGTACTCCAGGCTGCTGCTCAAAGGCGACAAGGTCGACATCGTGGAGGACAAAGTTCTCCCGCAAGGGCACACGCGTGCGCTACGAGCGCAATACCAGGATGTGGCGAACACACCCGCCTACCTACGTGTCACACTCCTCACCCGGGACGGCAAGGCGGTGCTGCTCGTTGGCCTGCTCCAACCCGAAGAAACCACCAGAAGGCAGGCGCTCGACGCGGTGATGTCGAGCGTGCGATAAGCCCCGTACGCCCCTTAGCACGCAAGGATGAGCTTGGCCAGGATCCCCGGTGCACGGCACGTCTTGTCGGTGGGCCCGATTACTCTTGGGTCACTGTGAGACAGCGAAGCACACGAACCCCAGAGGTGATGCGGTGAGCACCTTCGCCGCATCCCACCTTTCGCCTTCCTACCCCGACCGCGCCGCATGGGGCACCGCCCCCAAGTTGCGTGCCTGGCAGCAGGAGGCGTTCGACCTGTATTTCAGGCGCGAGCCGCGTGACTTCCTCACCGTGGCGACGCCGGGCGCGGGCAAGACGACCTACGCCCTGCGCATCGCCAGCGAGCTGCTCGCCAATGGGGTGATCCGGGCGATCACCATCGTCACTCCCACCGAGCACCTCAAGCGCCAGTGGGCCGACGCCGCCAGCAAGGTCGGCATCGGCATCGACCCCGAGTTCAAGAACAGCCAGGGCGCCACCTCCCGCGACTACACCGGCGTGGCCGTGACCTACGCTCAGGTCGCCATGCACCCGGCCCTTCACAGGGCGCGCACGGAGGCCCGCAAGACGCTCATCATCTTCGACGAGATCCACCACGCGGGCGACGCCAAGTCGTGGGGCGACGGCATCCGTGAGGCGTTCGAGCCGGCCACCCGCAGGCTCCAGCTGACCGGCACGCCGTTCAGGTCCGACGACAACCCGATCCCGTTCGTCGGCTACGAGGAGGACACCGAGGGGCTCAAGCGCAGCGTCTCCGACTTCTCCTACGGCTACGGCCCGGCCCTCGACGACGGGGTCGTCCGGCCGGTCATCTTCCTGGCCTACTCCGGGGAGATGAAGTGGCGCACCCGCGCGGGCGACGAGCTCGCCGCCACGCTGGGCACGCCGCTCACCAAGGACCAGCTCTCCCAGGCCTGGCGCGCCGCGCTCGACCCCAAGGGCGACTGGATCCGCCAGGTCATGGAGGCGGCCGACCGGCGGCTGACGGAGGTGCGGCGCGGCGTTCCCGACGCCGGTGGCCTGGTCATCGCGACCGACCACGAGGCGGCCCGCGCCTACGCCCGCCACCTGCGCAACATCTCCGGCGAGGGCGCCACCGTCGTGCTCTCCGACGATCCGGGGGCGTCGAACAAGATCAAGCAGTTCGCCGCGTCCAATGATCGCTGGCTGGTGGCGGTCCGGATGGTGTCCGAAGGCGTCGACATCCCGCGGCTGTGCGTCGGGGTCTACGCCACTTCGACCTCCACGCCGCTGTTCTTCGCCCAGGCGGTCGGGCGCTTCGTGCGGGCCCGCAAGCGCGGTGAGATGGCCTCGGTGTTCCTGCCCTCGGTGCCGACCCTCATGGGCCTGGCCAACGAGATGGAGCTGGAGCGCGACCACGTGCTCAACCGCCGTCCGCCGGAGGACGGGCTGGACGACAGCCTGCTCGAACAGGCCAACAGGAAAAAGGACAATCCAGACGTCCTCGGTGACGAGCTGCCGTTCGAGATGATGGAGACCTCGGCGACGTTCGACCGGGTGCTCTACGACGGCGGCGAGTTCGGCACCGGGGCGGAGGTCGGCTCGGCTGAGGAGGAGGACTTCCTCGGCCTGCCCGGCCTGCTGGAGCCCGACCAGGTGGCCACGCTGCTGCGCAAGCGGCAGTCGGACCAGCAGGCGGCCAAGGCCAAGAAGGCCGAGAGCGCGCCGCCCGCGCTGGCGCCGCATGAGCAGATCGCCGAGCTCCGGCGGGAGCTCAACGGCCTCGTAGGCGCCTGGAACCACCGCACCGGCCAACCCCACGGCGTCATCCACTCGGACCTGCGCCGGGCGTGCGGCGGGCCGCCCATCGCCCAGGCCACCGCCGCCGAGATCCAGGAGCGGATCGCCAAGATCCGCCAGTGGGCCACCCAGCGACGCTAGGGCAACCGCCCGGCGAGGGGTTCCCTCCTCGCCGGGCGACCGCCGACCTGGTCGCCCACGTCCACGTCTTGGGCCAGGCCAATTTGGTCGTCCACGTCCTGGAGCAGGCCGACGTGATGATCCACGTCCTGGAGCAGGCAGGCGGAGATGAACCCGTCTCGCCGGGTGACCCCAAGCCGGGCGTGATAGGGATCTTCGCGATCCGGTGGCCATGGGCCCCGAATAGTGTCACGGTTAGGACACGGCAGCGAAGAGCCTGCTCATGGCCGTGCCGGGTGCCGATCCAGAGGTCAGTAACGCGGTTGGTCACACCGCGGTGGCCTTTCGGTGGACGCCCAGCCGCATCGGCTACGACCCACGATGGCTGCCTTGGGATGAACAGAAGGATTTCTTCCATGTCAGCTGGGGCCACGGGTAAATCGACGTTCGTCGTCACTTCCGGCCTCTCGGGAAACGCCATCGTCACCCGGCTGAACGGCGATCTCGACGCCTCCGCGGTGCCCGTCTTCCGGGAGCACATGGAGCGCGTCTGGGCGCACCGGGCGATGCCCGTCCTGATCATGGACCTGCGGGAGATCACCTTCTGCGACTCCCTGGGGATGAACGAGCTGGTCGAGGTGCTGCAGCGGTGCGAGGCCAGGGGGACCCGGTTGCTGCTGGGCGGGGTTCAGGGGGTCATGGGGCGGGTGCTGTTCATCACGGGGCTGCGGCACGCGTTCGAGGTCTACGCCGATCTGGACGAGGCGCTGCGGCAGGGCTCCGTCATCTCATAGGGCGTCGTCTGTCGGTCGCGGCCGGCACGCCAGGGTGTCCGTCGGTCACGGCTGGGGCCCCAGGACGTTCAGCTGAGGTGCCGGCCCGTTCTTCGGGCCTGGTCGGGGTGCCAGGATGTTCGTCGGTCGAGGCTGGGATGCGGTGGCCGGTGCGGCCGTCGACCGGGCTGAGCCGCGCGGAGGCTGGCGGGTCGAGCGGTACTCGCAGCGAGGCGGCGCCCCCGACGACGTGTACGGGCACCGTACGCGCCCCCTTGCCCTCGCCCACCGTTGGCCCTTCGCGGATCCAGACGCGCAGCCCGCGTCCCTTGGGGCGGAGCGTGACCTGCGCCGTCGCGCACTCGTCGGGCGCGGCGGGCCAGGACAGCGTGAGATCGTCGCGCGCGCCGCTCAGGCGGGCCGTCTGCGGCATCGGCGTACGCGCCGCGCAGGCCATCGAGAACACGCTCGGCGGTGCCTCATGGGCGACGACCGCGGCCTCCCGCTCCTCGGCGGTCATCGCGACCGTGGCCACCTCCAGCAGTGCCAGCGTCACCACCGCCCCGACCCTGGCTCCGTTGCGTCCGCGGACGAGCACCCAGAGGCTGAGCGGGGCGAGCAGCAGCCAGGCGAGGCCGAGGGAAAAGGTGAGCATGGGGAACCTCACACCAGGAAGAAGTCATATCGCTCTCCGTGGCGGGGTGGGCGCGGAGAGCGTTCGCCTTCTGGATATCACATGACCGCAGCGTCGCGCATCGCGTACTCTTCGTGGCCGATGGTCGGCGCACAGGCGACGTGCTGAAAGCGCGCGCGAAAGAAAGTCGCCGCGCGAAAGAAAGTCAGCGCGCGGAGGAAGGTCAGCCCACGGACGGTGTGCCCTGCAGGACGGCGCCCGCGGCCCTCAGTTCCGCCAGCGCGCGGTCCGTGGTCTCCCGCGCCACCCCGGCCGTGAGGTCGAGCAGCACGCGTACGGCCAGACCGTGCTGGACCGCGTGGAGCGCCGTCGCGCGGACGCAGTGGTCCGTGGCGATCCCCACCACGTCCACCTCGCTCACCCCGTGCTCGTCCAGCCAGGCGGCCAGCGACACGTCGTCACCGGAGGCCCCCTCGAACCCGCTGTACGCGGCGGCGTGGGCGCCCTTGGAGAAGACCTCCTCCACCGCCGAGACGTCGAACGCCGGATGGAAGTCCGCCCCCGGCGTGCCCGCGACGCAGTGCGCGGGCCAGGTCGTCACGTAGTCGGGGGCGTCGGAGAAGTGGCCGCCCGGGTCGACGTGGTAGTCGCGGGTGGCCACCACATGGTTATAGCCATGGTCGTCCACGTAGCGGGTGATCGCGGCGGCCACCTCGGAACCGCCCGCCACGGGCAGACTCCCGCCCTCGCAGAAGTCGTTCTGCACGTCCACGATGATCAGCGCGGTCCCCATACGAAGCACCCTACGTCAGGCGAACTCCGTAGCGATCGCCGCATACCCCCTGCCAAGGTGCAGCGCCTCCTGGGGCAGGTGTGCGATCGTCTCGGCGTGTCGCTCGCGGGCCGCGGCCAACGGCTCCCTGCCGATGATCTCGCCGTCTCGTACGAGCTGGTGCAGCAGTCGCACACCGCCCTCCGGCGCCGGCCCCGACGTGGTGATCAGCTCCGTGTCGGCGTGCCCGCTCTCGTCGAACAGGCGGTAGGACTCCTTGCGCCCCCCACGCGACGGCTTGCCGACCGACCGCTTGGCGACCGGCTCCATGACGCCCGCCGCGGTCTCGCGCGCCACCAGCTTGTAGACCAGCGCGGCGGTGGGCACACCCGAGCCCGTCACCAGCGAGGTGCCCACGCCGTAGCCGTCGACGGGGGCGGCGGCCAGGGCGGCGATGGCGTACTCGTCCAGGTCGGAGGTGACCACGATGCGCGTGTTGAAGGCGCCGAGCGCGTCGAGCTGCTCGCGCACCTCCTGCGCGGCCGCCGCCAGGTCGCCCGAGTCGATCCGCACCGCGCCCAGCTTGGCGCCGGCCAGCTCGATCGCCGTGCGGACCGCGTCGGCCACCTCGTAGGTGTCGACCAGCAGCGTGGTCTCCGGGCCGAGGGTGGCGATCTGGGCCTCGAACGCGTCCCGCTCGGAGTCGTGCAGCAGCGTGAACGCGTGCGCCGCCGTACCGGCCGTCGGAACGCCGTAGACCCGCCCGGCCATCAGGTTGGAGGTGGAGGCGAACCCGGCGATGTAGGCGGCGCGTGCGGCGGCCACGGCGGCCCACTCGTGCGTACGGCGTGAGCCCATCTCGATGATCGGGCGCTTGCCCGCCGCGTTCGTCATCCGGGAGGCGGCGGAGGCGATGGCGCAGTCATGATTGAGGATGGAAAGGGTCAAAGTCTCCAGGAGTACGGCCTCCGCGAACGTGCCTTCCACCACCATGATCGGGGAGGCGGGGAAGTAGACGTCGCCCTCGCGGTAACCGTAGACGTCTCCGGAGAACCGGTAGCCGGCGAGGAAGTCGACGGTCGCCTCGTCGACCACCTCGTTCTCCCGCAGATAGGTCAGCTCTTCGTCACCGAAACGGAAGTTCTCCAGCTCGTCCAGGACACGTCCCGTCCCGGCGACAACCCCGTAGCGCCGTCCGCCCGGTAGATGCCGGGCGAACACCTCGAAAACCGCCCGCCGGTGGGCGGCGCCGCTCCGCAGTGCCGCCTGAAGCATCGTCAGTTCATAGTGATCTGTGAGCAACGCAGTGCTCATGGTCATTGCCACGACTCGAAGACTACGGCCGGGGTAGGGCAGGATGGGGGATGTGGGTAGCACTGCTCCAATGGCCGTCGAGCGTCCGTCAACGGACGTCCGGCCCGACCTGCCATGGGTGACGATCGTCTGGAACGACCCGGTCAACCTCATGTCCTACGTGACGTACGTCTTCCAGACGGTGTTCGGCTACTCCAAGGAGAAGGCCGAAAAACTCATGATGGACGTGCACAAGAAAGGCAAAGCCGTCGTGTCCAGCGGCACCCGGGAGGAGATGGAGCGCGACGTGCAGATCCTCCACTCCTACGGGCTGTGGGCGACGGTTCAGCCGGATTCGGTCAAGTGAGGCGGCACACGTGAACTCGGGGTTCTCGACGCGGGACGGCGGCGGCGTCATCGCGGAGTTCGAGGCGGCGGAGGTGTCGATCCTGCGCTCGCTGGTCACCCAGGTGCTCGGCCTGGTGGCGCCGGGCGAGACGGGCGACGACCCGCTGGAGCGGGCGCTCGGGATCGGCATCGGGGCCGGGGCGGCGCCGTCCGATCCGGTGCTCGCCCGGCTGTTCCCCTCGGCCTACCAGGACGAGAAGGAGGCGGCGGAGTTCCGCCGCTACACGGAGGCGACGCTGCGCGACGGCAAGCGTGCCGACGCGCAGACCATGCTCGACAGCGCCCGGCCGGGCCGCAGCGAGCTGTCGCCCGAGCAAGCTCAGGCGTGGCTGCGCTCGCTCAACGACGTACGGCTGGCTCTCGGCACCAAGCTCGAGGTGACCGAGGAGATCCACGACGAGATCGCCACGATGTCCGAGGACGACCCCCGCTACCCGGCCTACGTCACCTACGACTGGCTGACCTACCTGCAGGACACCCTGGTCCGGGCCCTCTGGTAATTTCCCCGACATGCTGACGATCTCGCAGGAACTCGTGGACAAGATCATTGCCCACGCGCGGGCCGACCACCCGGACGAGGCGTGCGGCGTGATCGCGGGACGGGGCGGGGTGCCCGAGCGGTTCGTCCCGATGGAGAACGCCGAGCGCTCGCCCACCTTCTACCGCTTCGACTCGCTGGAGCAGTTGCGCGTCTGGCGCGAGATGGACGACCGCGACGAGGAGCCCGTCGTGATCTACCACTCGCACACGGCGACCGAGGCATACCCTTCGCGCACCGACGTGACCTACGCCTCCGAGCCGGACGCCCACTACGTTCTGGTCTCGACGAGGGACGAGGACGAGACGGAGTTCCGCTCGTACCGGATCCTCGATGGGGCGATAACAGAGGAAGAGGTAAGGTTCGTACCATGATGGTCCGGCCGGTGCAGAGCTACCTCTTCGCGCATACCCCGGCTGTCGTCGTCTACGACTGTCGCTGATCAGGAATCCGTGTTCAGCCGTCGGCGTTGCTGCCGATGGGACGACGACCTGACCCGAGGAGACTGACCGCGATGGCCATCGAGGTTCGCATTCCGACCATCCTTCGTACGTACACCGCCGGCGCCAAAGCCGTCGACGCCGAGGGCGCCACCCTCGACGAGCTGATCAGCAACCTTGAATCCCTGCACCCCGGGATCAAGGACCGCCTGGTCGACCAGGGCAACCTGCGCCGTTTCGTCAACGTCTACCTCAACGACGAGGACGTGCGCTTCCTCGGCGGCCTCGGCACGCCGGTGTCCGACGGTGACACGGTGACCGTGCTGCCCGCCGTCGCCGGCGGGTGACATGCGCTTCGAATCGTTGATCGACTCGGTCGGTCGCACGCCGCTCGTCGGCCTTCCCCGGCTCTCGCCGTCGGCCGAGGTACGCCTCTGGGCCAAGCTCGAAGACCGCAACCCGACCGGGTCGATCAAGGATCGGCCCGCGCTCTGGATGGTCGAGCAGGCCGAGAAGGACGGGCTGCTCACACCCGGCTGCACGATCCTGGAGCCCACCAGCGGCAACACCGGCATCTCCCTGGCGATGTCGGCCAAGCTCAAGGGCTACAAGCTGATCTGCGTCATGCCGGAGAACACCTCCGAGGAACGCCGCCAGCTGCTGCGCATGTGGGGGGCGGAGATCATCTCGTCCGCCGCGGCGGGGGGCTCCAACGAGGCCGTGCGAGTGGCCAAGGAGCTCGCGGCCGAGCATCCGGACTGGGTGATGCTCTACCAGTACGGCAATCCGGCCAACTGGCGCTCCCACTACGAGTCGACCGGACCCGAGATCCTTGAGGACCTGCCCACCGTGACCCACTTCGTCGCCGGACTCGGCACGACGGGGACGCTCATGGGGGTGGGGCGCTTCCTGCGCGAGCGCGTGCCCGGCGTGCGGATCGTGGCCGCCGAGCCGCGTTATGGCGAGCTGGTCTACGGGCTGCGGAACGTGGACGAAGGGTTCATCCCGGAGCTCTACGACGAGTCCGTGCTCACCACGCGGTTCTCGGTGGGCTCGGTCGACGCGCTGCGCCGTACCCGGGAACTGCTCGCCGCGGAGGGGATCTTCGCCGGGGTGTCCACGGGGGCGGCGCTGCACGCCGCCCTGGGCGTGGCCGCCAAGGCGGTGAAGGCGGGGGAGAGCGCCGACGTCGTCTTCGTGGTCGCCGACGGAGGCTGGAAGTACCTGTCCACGGGCGCCTATGAAGGCACCCTGGACGAGGCCGAGCACCGCCTCGAAGGCCAGCTCTGGGCCTGACAGTGACCGCATGACAGTGACCGCATGACAATGGCCGCCCCCAGGTAGAGGGCGGCCACTCGTGTTCGTGCTAGTTGAACAGGACCCGCAGCGAGAAGGTGGCCTCGGTGGCGGTCTGCTTGCCGCTCATACCGACCGCCTTCAGTACCTGGGCGTTGGCCTTGTCGTCGCCCTCCATGCTCTGCAGGTAGTACTTCTCGACCTTGTCGAGGTCCACGAACAGGGCGAAGGTGGCATCGTCGCCGTCCGGGATCGCGGTCTTGAAGGTCTCGCTCTCGCCGAGCGTGCCCTCCCCGCCCAGAGCCTTGGCGTACTCGTCGGTGGTCGCCACGGTGAACGTGCCGTCACCCGCGACCTTGGCGAGCTGGGGAGCGGGCTGGCCGCTGGACGTCATGGCCTTCTGGATCTTGTCGTAGACGGCCTGCGCCTTGGCCGGGTCCGTCGCGATGCGGAGGCCGCCCTTGATCTTGTCACTGTCCAGGCCCTGGGCGTCGACCGCGAGGGTCAGGTTCTTGCCAAGGATCGTGGCCAGGTCGTCGGGCAGCTGCAGGCCGTAGGTCTGCTTGGCCTGGTCGATGAACTGCTTGAACTGGGCCCCCGCCGGTGACGCCGCGACGGACTGCTCGATCTCGGCCCACTTCTTGGTGATGATCTGGTCGAGGCCCGAGTAGGACAGCGCGCCCGCGGTGGAAGCGGGGAGCGTCGACAGCTTGGTGGGCTCCAGGTCGCCGTCGATCATGCCCTCGGCGCCGCTGACGATACCGGCAAGCTCGGCGTAGGAACTGTCGAAGCGGAGCGCTCCGGCGAACCTGGCGTTCTTGACCTGCTCGAGCGCCTTGGCCTGCTCGCTCGACTTGTCGGTCAGCGCCAACTCGCCGACCTTGCCGAGGTGCGCCCAGTACGACAGCACGCCCTGCTCACCGAGCGCGTTCACGTCGTCGTTGAACTCGGCGTTGTCGGCGAGGCTGGTGGTCTCGGCCGCGTACTTGTCGGCCAGCGACTGGCTGGAGGTCACCAGCGCGTAGTCGTCACGGAAGGCCAGGCCGAACTTCTCCTTGCCCATCAGCTTGGTGATGCCCGCCTTGGCCTGCGCCTCGTCCTTGACCTGGACGGCCACGGCGTAGTCGGGCTCCTTGCCGCCCGACGGGACGATGGCCAGGCCGATCCTGCTGCCGAGCCAGGGGTCGACGTCCTTGGCGAAGTCGACCTTGGAGAAACCGCTGTCCTGCGTCAGGTCGAAGAGCGCCTGGCGCGGGTCGTCACCCTTGAAGGTGTCCTTGGTGACGGTGAACTTCCTGGCGATCTGGAACAGCGCCACCTTCTGGTTGGCCGCCGGGTCCAGGTCGAGTCGTACATAGGCGATCGAGCTCGCCGGCAGCACCTCGTGCGGCTGCGTACCGCCGCCGCCGATCGCGCCGACCGCCCAGACCGCGCCGCCGCCGAGCAGGACCACGGCCAGCGCCGAGGCGATGGCGATGATCCAGCCCTTGCGGCTCTTCTTGGCGGGCTCGGCGGGGCCGAAGCCCTCGGGGCCCTGCTGCTGCCAACCGGCCTGGCCGTACTGTTCCTGCTGGCCAAACGCCTGTTGCCCAAGGCTCTGTTGCCCAAGGCTCTGCTGCCCGTACTGGGGGGACTGCTGCCCGTAAGACGGCTGCTGTCCTGTGGGGGCTTGCTGGCCGTACTGGGGGGACTGCTGACCGTACGAAGGCGGCTGCTGCCCATATTGGGGCTGTTGCTGGCCATATGGCTGCTGGCCGTATGAAGGCTGTTGCCCATACTGGGGGCCCTGCTGCCCGTAAGACGCCTGCTGCCCATAGGACGGCTGCTGCCCTGTCGGGGCTTGCTGGCCGTACTGGGGCTGCTGGTAGGACTGCTGTGGAGGATACGGCTGGCCCTGTGATGACAATGGCATTGTCGGTGGGTTCTCGGGCTGCTGCTCCTGGTTCCAGCGGTATGCCGTCGTCCGATTCGGATCCTGGCCACTCGGGGGATTATTAGCAGACATCACTCAACTCACAATGTGGACTTATGACCACAGAGACGGTAGCTGATGTTGCTAGACGGACGCTTGCAATGTACTTAGACGCGTGAGAGTTCCTTTCGGGAAGTGCTGATGTGCACCTCTCCGCCGTCGTGATCGGTGACGCTCGACCATGGGACGAAAGCGGATCCCACATAAAGCACCCGCGCCAGCGCCCGGGAGAACCAGCCCCAGCGGCCGTGCAAGTCGCGCGTCAGGCAGAGCAGGGGCCTGCGGTGGGCCGAGACCACCAGGCCGTAGACGGTGGCGCTCTGTTGCAGCTCGCCCCTGTGCTTGATCACGCGGATGTCGACGACGTGGCCGACCCACACCCCGTTGGGGTCCCAGACCGACTGCCCGATGAGTTCGGTAACGCTTCCCATGATCGAACTGTCTCAGCGAGAGGGCGTTTTCGCAGGTAGGCACGCTGATGGCCCGATGTTATGGGTCTGCAATAGACTGTGTGGCTACTAGAATATAGTTCCGGATTGATTAGAGGGCGGCACCGATGACCAAGTTCGACGAGGCCACGCAGGCGATCCGGGTCGACGAGACCACCTACGACGTCTGCCTCGACCCCGGCTATGTGATCGGTGGCCCGCTCAACGGCGGCTACCTGCTGGCGGTGATCCTGCGCGCGGTCGTGGACGCGTCGCCGTTCGAGCACCCGGTGAGCACATCCGCCCAGTTCCTCAAGGCGCCCGTGCCCGGCCCCGCCCGGGTACGGATCGAGCAGCTCAAGGCGGGCAGGACGGCGGCCTTCACCAGGGCGACGCTCATCCAGGACGGGGTGGCGCAGATCGAGAGCCTGATCACCACGGCCACGCTGCACGACGTCGAGCCCACTTACGCCGATAAATCCATCTATGTCATGCCGCGGCCGGAAGAATGCGCCAAGCTGCCCGAGCCCAAGCCCGAATCCAACATGACGCTCAACGCCCGGATGGAGATGCTCTTCGACCCGCCCACGATCGGCTGGCTGACCGGCGAGCCCAGCGGCCGGCCCGAGTCCAGGGCGTACTTCAGGATGGCCGAGCCCCAGGACCCCGACCCCTACGTGCTCGCGCTGGCCGTGGACGCGCTGCCGCCTGTGGTGTTCTCGGCCGGAGCGCGGGGCTGGGCGCCCACCGTGGACCTCACCTGGCACCTGCGGGCGCTGCCCGCCCCGGGCTGGCTCACGCTGATCGGCAGCGGCCGCCTCATCTCGGACGGCTGGTTCGACGAAGAGGTCGAGGCATGGGACTCCGAGGGCAGGCTGGTCGCCCAGTGCCGCCAGCTCGCGCGGGTGGGCCGCGGCTGACGCGCTGACTGTGAGCATTCTTACGCAGTGAGAATGTCGCAGGTCGCCTACCCTCTAAAGGTGCCGGACGCGAGCATTGGGATCTTCGACAGCGGGGTTGGCGGGCTGACGGTCGCCAGGGCGATCATCGACCAGCTGCCCCATGAATCCATCACCTATGTGGCCGACACGGCCCGCCAGCCGTACGGGCCCAAACGCCTGGCCGAGGTCCGGGCCTACGCGCTGGAGGTGATGGACCACCTCGTCGAGAACGACGTCAAGATGCTCGTGATCGCGTGCAACAGCGCCAGTGCCGCCGTGCTGCGCGACGCGCGCGAGCGTTACGACGTGCCGGTCGTCGAGGTGATCCAGCCCGCCACCCGGCGCGCGGTGCGCGCCACCCGCACCGGCAGGGTCGGTGTGATCGCCACCAGGGCGACCATCGAGTCCATGGCCTATCACGACGCCTTCACCGCGGCTCCCGACGTACAGCTCACCGGCGTGGCCGCCCCACGCCTGGTGGAGTACGTCGAACGCGGAGAGACGGCGAGCGAGGAGCTCATCGAGGTCGTGCGCGACTACCTGGCCCCCATCAGGGCGGCCGGGTGCGACACGCTGATCCTCGGCTGCACCCACTATCCGCTGCTCACCGGCGCGATCTCCTATGTCGCCGGTGACGGGGTGACGCTCGTCTCCAGCGCCGACGAGACGGCCAAGGACGTCTACCGCATCCTGCACGACCGTGACATGGCGGCAGGGAGCGAGGCCACCCCCCGGCATCGCTTCCGCGCCACAGGCGACTCCTTGCTCTTCGCCCGGCTCGGGCGACGCTTCCTCGGCCCGGAGATCGATGCGGTCGAAGTCACACCAGTGGGGGGTACTACCTCTAACGGGAGGCCCGCATGAAGGTGACCATCATCGGCTGTTCGGGGAGCTTTCCCGGCCCCGACAGCCCCTCGTCCTGCTATCTCGTCGAGGCCGAGGGGTTCAGGCTGCTCCTCGACTTCGGAAACGGGTCCCTGGGAGTGCTGCAACGCCATATCGGGCTCTACGACGTGGACGCCATCTGCCTGAGCCACCTGCATGCCGACCACTGCCTCGACATGTGCGCCTACCACGTGGCCCGGACCTACGGGCCGGCCGCGCCGTACCCCAAGGTGCCCGTCCACGCGCCCGCCGACGCGCCGCGCCGCCTGGCCGCCGCCTACGGCATGCCGGAGGAGCCGGGCATGGAGACGGCCTTCGACTTCGTACCGCTCGCACCGGGCCCGTTCGAGGTCGGGCCGTTCACGGTGGTCGCCGGTCAGGTCAACCACCCGGTCGAGGCGTACGGCTTCCGCGTCACGCACGGCGGCCGGAGTCTGGCCTACTCGGGCGACACCGGTGAGTCCGCCGAAGTGGTGCGGCTGTCCGCCGGCGTCGACCTGATGCTGTGCGAGTCGTCGTTCCTCGACCAGCCGGAGCTGCCCACCGACCTGCACCTGTCGGGCCGCCAGGCCGCCGAGCACGCCGCCAAGGCCGGGGTGGGCCGGCTGGTGCTCACCCATCTCGTCCCCTGGAACGACCAGCAGCGGATCCTGGACGACGCCTGCCGGGGTGGCTACAGCGGCCCGATCGACCTGGCCCGCAGCGGGGCCGTCTACGACCTGGCTTGAGCCTGTCTCGCTACGACTTGGCCTGAACCTGTGAGAAGTCCCGCAGCCGCGGCAGCGGCGAGAACATCAGCGGCAGGAACGACAGCAGTCGCGCGCCCATGAACACCCAGAGGGCCTCTCGCACCCCGATGTGCTGAGCCACGATGCCGCCGAGCAACGCGCCCAGCGGCATCGTGCCCCAGACGATGAACCTGACCGTCGCGTTGACCCGCCCCAGCATGCGCTCCGGTGTGACGGTCTGCCGGTAGGTGAGCTGGCCGACGTTGTAGATGATCGCGCCCCATGAGAGCGCGATCGAGGCGATCGCGAAGAAGGCGACCCGCCAGTCGGCCTGCGTCATGGGCAGCAGCAGGCCGAAGGGCGAGGTGACGGTAATGGCCAGCCAGGTCATCCTCGCCGTGCCGTACCTGCTGAATAACCGGCCCCCGGTGAGGCCGCCGAGCAGCCCGCCGACCGCGCCCGACATGAGCATGACGCCGATCAGGCCGGGCGGCAGCCGGACCACGTCGGCCAGGAACAGCACGGACAGGCTGACCACGCCGCTGAGACTCAGGTTCGTCGCCGCGGTCGTGACGACGATCGCCCGTAACAGCCGGTCGCGCCGGACGAACTCGAGCCCCTCGGCGATGCCCTGGCGCATCCGCGGGCGTTCCTCGGCGACCGGCGCCTGGTCGGGCGTCTTGATGGCGCTCAGGAAGACCAGGGAGCCCAACGCGGCCAGAGCCGTGGCCAGCATCGTGCGCGAGGCGCCGATCAGCTGTACGAGCGCGCCGCCCAGGCTGGGACCGGCGAGCGAGCCGCTCGACCGGACGAACTCCAGCTTGGAGTTGCCGTCGCTCAGACGGTCTCTGCTCACCAGCTCCGGCAGGTAGGTCTGGTCGGCGACGTCGTTGAAGACCTGGGCGGTGCCGGCCAGCAGCGCGACCACGTACAGCATGCCGACCGACAGCAGCCCGAGCGCGTCGCTGACCGGGATGCTCGCCAGCAGCAGGCACCTGACCAGGTCGGAGGTCACCATCACGCGGCGCCTGCGTAATCGGTCGACCCAGACCCCCGCGGGCAGGCCGATCGCGAGGAACGCCGCCGTCTGCAACGCCGAGAGCACGCCGACCTCAAGGGGTCCGGCGTGCAGAGCCAGCACGGCGACCAAAGGGAGCGCCACGCGGGAAATGTTGGCTCCGAGTTCGTTGGCCACG
The DNA here is from genome assembly GCF_040680095.1 of Nonomuraea sp. NPDC052129. Lineage (NCBI taxonomy): Bacteria > Bacillati > Actinomycetota > Actinomycetes > Streptosporangiales > Streptosporangiaceae > Nonomuraea > Nonomuraea sp. NPDC052129. Next base: position 213,367 of record NZ_JBFAVX010000012.1, read on the forward strand.
TGCGAACTGAGGAACCGAAGAAAGTCAGGGTTTCGCAACACCCCCGTTGTCATTGCGTAAGGATCCATGTGTCGGACACATTCGGTCAAGAGCGTTGCGGCGCGGAGATAGGGTGATCTGCATGTCGCGACAGGATGGCCGAAACCCCGATCAGCTCCGCCCCATCACCATTACCAGGCAATGGATTACCCATGCCGAAGGTTCGGTGCTGGTGGAGTTCGGTGGCACCCGGGTCCTGTGCGCCGCATCGGTCCAGGACAGCGTGCCGCGCTGGCGCCGGGGGAGCGGCCAGGGCTGGGTCACGGCCGAGTACGCGATGCTGCCGCGCGCCACCAACACCCGCAATGATCGCGAGTCGGTCCGCGGGAAGATCGGCGGGCGCACGCACGAGATCTCCCGGCTGATCGGGCGCTCGCTGCGGGCCTGCGTCGACTACAAGGCTTTGGGCGAGAACTCCGTCCTGCTCGACTGCGACGTCCTGCAGGCCGACGGCGGCACCAGGACCGCCGCGATCACCGGCGCCTACGTGGCGCTGGCCGACGCCGTCGCGTGGATGCGCGAGCGCCGGATGTGCCCCGGCGAGCCGCTGGTCGACTCGGTGGCCGCCGTCTCGGTCGGCGTGGTCGGCTCGGTCCCGATGCTCGACCTCTGCTACACCGAGGACGTGGCGGCCGAGACCGACATGAACGTGGTGATGACCGGCGCCGGCAGCTTCGTCGAGGTGCAGGGCACCGCCGAGGGCGCGCCGTTCGACCGCGCCGCGCTCAACCAGCTCCTCGATCTGGCCGTCACCGGCTGTGAGGAGCTCACCCTGATCCAGCAGGAGGCGCTGGGAGCATGAAAATCGTCCTGGCCACCCGCAACGCGGGCAAGATCACTGAGCTGCGCCGGATCCTGTCGGGGTTCGACATCGTGGGGCTCGAGGAGTTCCCCTCGATCGGTGAGGTGGCCGAGACCGGCGTCACCTTCGAGGAAAACGCCCTGCTCAAGGCGCACGCCGTGGCGCAGGGCTCGGGGCTGCCCGCGGTGGCCGACGACTCCGGCCTCTGCGTCGACGTGCTCAACGGCATGCCCGGGGTGTTCTCGGCCCGCTGGTCCGGGCGTCACGGCGACGACAAGGCCAACCTCGACCTGCTGCTGGCGCAGATCTCCGACGTGCCCGCCGACAAGCTGGCCGCCCACTTCGCGTGCGCGGCCGCGCTGGCGCTGCCGTCGGGGGAGTGGCGCGTGGTCGAGGGCACGCTGCCAGGCCACCTGGTCACAACCCCCCGCGGTACCAACGGGTTCGGCTACGACCCGATCCTGGTGCCCGAGGGCGAGACCCGCACCGCGGCCGAGCTGTCCGCCGACGAGAAGGACGCCATCAGCCACCGGGGCCGCGCCTTCCGCGCCCTCGCCCCGATCGTGCGCGACCTCATCGCGAGCTGACTGTGCGAGCTGACGTAACCATCGTGTAAGAACCACCGGCCGCCAGAGGCGTAGCGTCAGGATTGTGCAGAAGAACGATGTGATGCCGGCCTGGGCCGGTGCGCTGGCGGGAGTGGTGGCCGGGGCCGTGGCGCTCGGCGTCGCGCAGCTCGTCGCCGGGGTGCTGAAGCCCGCGGCCTTTCCCGTGGTGGCCGTGGGCAACGTGGTCGTGGACAACACGCCCGCGTGGCTCAAAGAGTTCGCCATCAGCAACTTCGGCTCGAACGACAAGACCGTGCTCATCGCGGGTGTGCTGGTGGTGCTCGCGGTGGTGGCGGCGGTCATCGGGGTGCTGGCGCGGCATCGGGTGGCGTACGGGCTGGTGGGGCTCGGGGTGTTCGGCGTCGTGGGCATCGCCGCGGTGGTGACCAGGCCGGGCGCGGGAGCGCTCGACGTGGTGCCGACCTTGGTGGGGGTCGGCGTCGGGGCTTGGGCGCTCACGTGGCTGTTGGCGCGGGGTGTGCGGGAGTCGTACGAGGGTGCGGGGGCGGCGGGCTTTGGCTCGTCCGCTTCGGGGGCTCCCGGTGATGAGGCTGAGCGGCCTGCCGTGATGCGGACCGGGTCGGAGCCGTACTCGTTCGACCGGCGGCGGCTGCTCGGCGGCGTCGCGGGCGGTGTGGTGGTCGCGGGGGCCGCCACGCTGGCCGGGCGGGTGCTCGGCGGGCGGCAGACGGCGGAGACCGCCCGGGTGGCGGTCGCACTGCCCAGGCCCAGGGTGGCGGCCAAACCGCTGCCCCAGGGAACAGATTTCGGTATACGCGGCCTCTCCCCATTCGTCACGAAAAATCAGGACTTCTATAGGGTTGATACCGCGCTGATCGTGCCGCACGTCGATCCCCGGCAGTGGACGCTGCGCATCCACGGGATGGTGGACCGGCCGGTCGAGATCACGTACGCCGACCTGCTGAAGCGCCCCCTCACCGAGTCGTACGTCACGCTGACCTGCGTGTCCAACGAGGTCGGCGGCGAGTACATCGGCAACGCCCGCTGGCTCGGCGCCCGGATGGCCGACCTGCTGCGCGATGCGGGCCTCCAGTCCGGCGCCGACATGCTGCTGTCCACCTCCGACGACGGCTTCACCGCCGGAACCCCGGTCGACGTGGTAATGGACGGGCGCGACGCGCTGTTCGCCATCGCGATGAACGGCGAGGCCCTGCCCGTCGAGCACGGCTTCCCGGTACGCCAGGTGGTGCCCGGCCTCTACGGGTACGTCTCGGCGACCAAGTGGGTGGTGGACGTCAAGGTGACCCGGTTCGACAGGGACGAGGCGTACTGGACGCCGCGCGGCTGGTCCGCCAAGGGGCCCATCAAGACGGAGTCCCGCATCGACCTGCCCAAGCCGGGCGCGTCGGTGACGGCGGGCCGTACCACGATCGCGGGGGTTGCCTGGGCGCAGCACACCGGGATCGACGCGGTGGAGGTACGCGTCGACCGGGGCGAGTGGCGGCAGGCGAAGCTGGCCCAGGTGCCTGGCCCCGACACGTGGCGTCAGTGGTCGCTCGACTGGGACCTCACTGCCGGCAAGCACACGATCGAGGTCCGGGCCACGGACGCGGCCGGCCGTACCCAGACCGAGCAGCAGGCGCCGCCCGCGCCTGACGGCGCGAGCGGCTGGCACTCGATCCAGGTCAACGTCGCCTGAGCGCGGCCCTTCTCCCTGTTTGCGCAGGTACGGGGGCTAGCTGGGACCGCCAAAACTTGCTGACTTCCCCTCCTCGGGATGGCTCGTCGCCCTACGATCGGTCGTCGAGCCATGACAGGAGGCAGGACGTGTTCCGCGACCGCAAGTCCAGCGTGCGGTGGGTCCTTCCCGAGGGGCATTACGACCCTGTGGTGGGTGACGGGGTCAGGTGGCGCGACTATGAGCGCGCCGCCGACTCGGACCTACTCGCCTCCCCCCTCTCGACCCCGGCCCCGCCCTCTTCCGCCCACCCATCGCCGTCTTCAGGTCGTGTATCCCCCGCCTCACCTTCTCCCGCCCACTCATCGTCCGACTCGCCACCCGAGTGGCCGGGGACTCCGTGGGGCGCCTCACTGACCGCGCTATCGGGTCCGTCGACCGGGCGGTCAGCTGCGCGATGGCCGGCCCCGCCGGAACGGTCGGCCGTGGTTGGCGGGTCGACCGTAGCTGGGATGTCGGCTGTGGCGGGCGGGTCGGCCGCAGCTGGGAGGCCGCCCGTGGCGGGCGGGTCAGCTGGAGCTGGGAGGTCGGGTGAGCGGGGGGCCACTCCGCTGGCTGGGGAGTCGGTCGCGCCGTGGGCCGACCCGTCTGGTGCTCCGCCCGTCGCGTCATCGGGTGCTCACCCAAGCACGTCTTCGGCCGGTTCTGCGTCTATACGGTCGGGGGCCTCGCCGGGCACCTCGTCGGTCGGGCGACACGGCGCGCCTGCCACCCCTCGGCACTCGGCATCGGGCGGTGTACCGAGTGGCATGGCGCAAGTGGGGGAATCCGCTGTGGCCCCCGGGCCCGCGCCCGCGAGCGGCTCGGTCTCCGGGAGCGGCAGGGTGTCTGGGAGCGGCGTGGTCTCCGGGCGCGGCTCGGTGTCCCGAAGTGGCTCGCTGCCCGGAGCCGGAGCGGTGCCTGGGAGCGGCCGGGTGTCCGGGGGCGGCGCGGTCTCTGAGGGCGGATCGCCGCCCGGGGGTGGCGCGGTATCCCGGACCGGATCGGTGTCCGAGGGCGGCTGGGGGTCTGAGGGCGGTTCGGTCTCCGGGAGCGGTGCCGTTTCCGGGCGGGGCTCGGTGGCCGGGAGCAGCTTGGGCTCCGGGAGTGGGCTGGACTCAGCAGGTGGCTCGGCGTTCGTGGCGGGCACAGGGGTTACCGGCGGCGGGGTCAGCGGTGGCGGGGTCAGCGGCGGTGCGGGTGGGCCGGGCGCTGGGGTGACGGGTGGGATGGGGATGTTCGGGGGGTCGGCGGCGGCCATTCTGGGGCTCTCGCCGGACAGCGTTTCGCCGGGATTGGGCGTTGCGGCGGTTGGGTCCCAAGAAGGTGGGGTCGGGGCGGTTGCCCCGCACGGAGCCGGGGTGGGGTCGGCGGCGGCCATTCTGGGGCTCTCACCCGACAGCGCTTCGACGATCTCGGGCACTGCGGCGCTTGGGCCGCAGGGAGGTGGGGTCGGGTCTGCTGCCCTGCGGGAAGGCGGGGCCGGGACCAGTGGTCCTGGTCGGCAGGAGTTTGGGGCCGGAGGTTCTGGGTGGCAGGGGAATGGGGCCGGGACAACTGGGCGGCAGACGGTCGCTGAGCGGGACTGGTTCGAGCGGTCGCATCGGCCGCCGAGGTTGGTCGGTTACCGGCCCTACGGGGTGCCTGGAGGGCTGGCGAAGCCCGATGCGCAGGTGGAGCACGATCTGGCGCTGGCGATTCCGCTCGGCACGCGGTTTCCCGATCCGCGTGGCACGTGGGTCAGGCTGATCAACGGTGGCGGTCCGGCCGATGACCCGTTTCGTGCGTCCAATGCCGCTGACTGCGCGCTGGCCGTACTGTCCACCTGGCACGGCGAGCCCGCTGCGGCGGCGCCGAGGGTGGCGGAGTACGACCGGATCGGGCGGCCGCAGGTCACCGGTGAGACCGGGGGCACGGAGCGGATCGAGCGGTGGGTGGGGCAGCGGTTCCAGTACCTGGGGCAAGGGCGGCACGCCTATCCGATGGTGGCGCGGCGGCTGCTGGAGGCGGGGCACGGGGCGGCGGCCGTGATCGTGGTGCGCTGGCCCGGTGGCGGGTCTCATGCGTGGAACGCCGTCAACTCGGGCGGCGAGGTGATCTGGATCGATGCCCAGCGGGGCCACATGGCCGTCGAGCCGCCCTATACAACCGTGACCGGGGTGTTCTGCGTGATCGTCGACAGGCAGGGGCAACCGCTATGAATCTCGACCAGGCCAGGGCATTGGCGGAGGAGTACTTCAACGGGGTGCGGCGAGCGGACGATTCCGTCTCGGTGGGGATTCATGGGTTCAATGAGGGCTATGTCGCTTGGGTGCGAGAGCCTGAGCTCGATGACCCGGCGACCCTGCCCAGTACGGTCGGCGGGGGCTGCATCGTGATCGACAAGGTGTCCGGCGAGGTGGTCACCCGGCCGCTTCTCGATCCGGAAACGGTTGCCGACCTGTGGCCCGGCCGTACCCCCCGCTGATCGGCCGTACCCCTCGCTCACCAGACGAGCGGCGGAGGCGGGGTGCGGGACGACGAGGGATGCGGCTCGCCGTCCCGCATAGTTTCTTTCCGGAAATTGTCGCCTTTATCATGATTTGTCGGGGTTTATCCGGTTGCTAGTGAGCCCACGATCGATGCCCGAGCCGCCCGCCGCGCAGGCAGTACCGCGGCCAGCACCCCGGCCAGCCCCGACAGCACCACGAACAGCGCGATCTGTCCCACCGGCAGCACGAACCAGGCGCCATCGATCATCGCCCGCATCGCCGCCCACCCGAACACGCCGCCGAGCACCACGCCGACCACCGCCCCGATGAGCCCGAGCACCAGCGCCTCCACCGAGAGCATCCGCCGCAGCTGCGGCCTGGTCAGCCCGAGGGCCCGCAGCAGTGCTGACTCCCTGGTCCGTTCATGTACCGACAGCGACAGCGTGTTGGCGATGCCGAGCAGCGAGATCAGGATCGCCAGGCCCAGCAGCCCGGTGATGATCATCAGCAACATGTCCAGCGTGTCGTCGAACTGCCCGCGCACCTCCGTCGCGCTCGTCACCTGGACCATCGGGTAGGCCGCCGTCGCCGTGTCCACCGCCTTGCGGGCCTGTCCGGTGGGTACGCCGTCCTTGATGTTCACCATCACCCGCGTGTCGGGTATCTGGCCGAAGTACTCGTCGAAGGGCCGCTCGGCCACGGTGAACATCGGCAGGGACGCATCGCCCGAGAGAACGGCGACCACCCGCAACGTGACGGTCCCGGCCTTGGCGGTCCGCACCGCGACCGTGCCGCCGACCCGCAGCCCGAACCGGCTGGCCGCGGGGGCGGCCACCGCGACCTGCCCCGGCTCCAGCCGGTCCATCGAACCGGACCGTACCTCCGGCTTGAAGGGCCCGTTGAAGGTGCCGACCTGCACCGAATTACCGGAGCCGGAGATCTTGGCCTTGGCCGCGCGGATCTGTACGACCGAGGACAGCTCCGGACTGCGCCGCAACGAGTCGGCCACCGACCGGGGGACGGCGGCCTCGCGCTCCTGGGTGGCCACCAGATAGTCGATGGGGAACTGGTTGTCGAGCTTGGCCGTCATCGTCACCCGCGTCGAGGCGGTGACCACCGAGATCAGCGTCATGAGCGTCACGCCGATGGTCAGCGCCACAGTCGTGGTGGCGGCCCGGCGGGGGTTGCGTCCGGAGTTGTCCACGGCCAGCCGTCCCGGCACGCCGAACAGCCTGGCCGGGATCCAGCCGATCAGCGCGCTCAGCGGCTTGACCAGCACCGGTCCGAGGATCAGTACCGCCAGGAAGGTCAGCGCGCCACCGCCCATGACGACGAAGAGCGGCAGCATCTGGCCCGGCTCCATCACCAGCGCCCCGTAGCCGGCCGTGCCGAGCCCGGCGACGAGGAAGAATGCGGCGAGGAGCACACGTACGACGCCGGTACGGAACGTCTGCTCCTCCATCTGCGTGCGCAGCGCCGCGATCGGCGCGACCCGGGTGGCGGCCCGCGCGGGCAGCAGCGCCGCGCCTACGGTGACCAGCAGGCCGAGGCCCAGCCCGCTGAGCGTCGTGACCGGTGTCAGCGCGATGGCCGCGTTCGTGGGCAGCGGGGCGTCGAGCGCGCCGAGTACGGCCAGCGTGGCCGCGCCCAGGCCGTAGCCCGCGAGCAGGCCGAGCGCGGACGACAGGAGGCCGACGGCGGTGGACTCCAGGATGATCGAGCCGAACACCTGCCCGCGAGTGGCGCCGATGCAGCGCAGCAGCGCCATCTCCCTGGCCCGCTGCGCGACGAGGATGTTGAAGGTGTTGTAGATGACCAGCGCGGCCACCAGCATGGCCACCAGGCCGAACAGCAGCAGACCGGTGGTCAGCGACTCCATCTGGATGCCGGACTCGGCCGCCAGGCCCTTGGCGAGCTCCGCGCCCGTCTTGACCTTCGCTCCCGCTCCGGCGGCGGCGGCGACCGCCTGCTTGAGCCCCGCGCCGTCGCCCGCGATGTCGATCTCGGCGAAGCCCTTGGCGCCGGTCATCCGCTGAGCCGTGGCCGGGATGAAGCCGATCGCGCCGGTGTAGGCCAGCATCTGGTCCAGGCCGGTGTTCATGATGCCGACCAGCCTGAACCGCTGCTCGCGGTGCCGGGAGTCGAGCACGGTGATCGTGTCGCCGAGCTTGAGGCCCTGGGCCTTGGCGGTGTTCTTGTCGAGCACCGCCACCTGGTCGTCGGATCCGGGGCCGGTGCCGCTGATCATGGTGGTGCGGTCGAGCCGGCCGGTCACGATCGAGACGGCCGTGGTCGGCGCGTTCCCGACCACCTTGCCGTCCTTGCCCAGCAATGGCGCGCTACCGCGGATCAGCCCTTGCGCCTCCAGCACGCCGGGCAGGCCGCGCACCTGGTCGAGCAGGCGTTCCGGCAGCACCGCCTCGCGGTCCTCGGGCAGTACGGCCAGACCGACCTTGTCCGCCTCGGCCGTGGCCTGCTGCGACAGGCCGGCTTTCATGGTGTCGGTCAGCACGAACGTACCGGCGATGAAACCGACGCCCAGCGTGATCGCCAGCGAGGTGAGCAGCAGCCGCAGTTTGTGCGCGCGCAGCCCGGCCAGAGTCGTCCTCAGCAACTCAGGCCTCCAGTTTCATCAGCGTGTCGAGCACCGACTGCGGTGAGGGCGCGCTGATCTCGCTGACCAGCTCGCCGTCGCGCAGGAACACCACGCGGTCGGCGTACGCCGCGGCCACCGGGTCGTGCGTGACCATGACGATGGTCTGGCCGAGCTCGCGTACGGACGTGCGCAGGAACGACAGCACCTCGGCGCCGCTACGCGAGTCGAGGTTGCCCGTCGGCTCGTCGGCGAAGATCACCTGAGGCTTGCTGATCAGCGCCCTGGCCACGGCGACGCGCTGCTGCTGGCCGCCGGACAGTTCGGTCGGCTTGTGGGCGAGCCGGTCCCGCAGCCCGACCGTCTCGATGACGCGGACGAAGAGCAGCCGGTCCGGCTGGCGGGCGGAGATCTCCAGGGGCAGGCGGATGTTCTGCTCGGCGGTCAGCGTCGGCAGCAGGTTGAACGCCTGGAAGATGAAGCCGATCCGCTCGCGGCGCAGCAGAGTGAGCTGTTTGTCGTTGAGCCCGGTGAGCTCCACATCGCCGATGTGCACGGTGCCGGAGGTCGCGGTGTCGAGCCCGGCCAGGCAGTGCATCAGCGTGGACTTGCCGGAACCGGACGGGCCCATGATCGCGGTGAACGCGCCCGTCGCGAAGGCGACGTCCACACTGTGGAGGGCGTGGACCTGCGCGTCGCCTTGGCCGTACACCTTGGTCAGCGCCTTGGCCACCACCGCCGCGGGGGCTTGTCGGCGGGTATCGGTGAGGGTCACGTTCACTCCTTGTCGTCTGCGGGAACGTGACCAACCTAGAAGCGGAAAATGCAGGAAATATGGGCCCCGAGGAGGGGTTTCGTGTAGGTCCTGAGATGACCCGGGTCAGCCTTTCGGCTGACGTGACGGGACCACCAGGCCCGCCTCGTACGCGTAGACCACCACCTGGGCCCGGTCCCGCAGCCCCAGCTTGGCCAGCACCCGGCCCAGGTGCGTCTTCACCGTGGCCTCCGCCACCTCCAGCTCGGTGGCGATCTCCAGGTTGGACAGGCCGCGGGCCACCATGAGCAGCACCTCGCGCTCGCGTGGCGTCAGCTCCGACGCGGCCGCGAGCTCCTCCGTCGGCAGCTGCGCGGCGAACTTGGTGAGCATCCGCTTGAGCGTGCTCGGCGCCACCACGGCGTCGCCCGCGTGCACCGCCCTGATCGCGGTCAGCAGGTCGGCCGGCGGCACGTCCTTGAGCAGGAATCCCGAGGCGCCCGCCTTGACCGCCGCGAAGGCGTACTCGTCGAGGTCGAAGGTGGTCAGGATGAGCACCTTGGGGCCGTCGATGCGCCGGGTCGCCTCCACGCCGTCCATCCTCGGCATGCGTACGTCCATGAGCACCACGTCCACCTCGACCTCGCGCAGCACCTCCAGCGCCCGTACCCCGTCACCGGCCTCGGCGACCACCTCGATGTCAGGCTGGGCGCCCAGCACCATCCTGAACCCGGCGCGCAGCAACTCCTGGTCGTCGACCAGCATCACCCGAATCATCAGGCCGCCCTCGTGCCCGGCACCGGCAGCCTGGCCAGCACCTCGAACCCGCCACCTGATCTCGGCCCGGCCGCCACCTCGCCGCCGTACATGCCGACCCGCTCGCGCATCCCCACCAGCCCGTGCCCGTCGGGGCTGCGTGGTGCCGCCGCGCCCCTGCCGTCGTCGGTCACCCGCACGACCAGCTCGCGCCCGGCGTACCGCAGCTCGACCAGTGCGCGGACGCCGGGGCCGCCGTGCTTGAGCGCGTTCGTCAGCGCCTCCTGCACGATGCGGTAGACCGCGAGCTGCTGCCCCTCGGGCAGCTCGCCCGGCGGCCCTCCGACCCGCAGCCGCGCGGGCACCCCCGCGCCGCGCACCAGCTCCTCCAGCTGCGCGAGGCCCGGCTGCGGCGTGTAGTCCGTCCCGTCGGACCCGTCTTCCCGCAGCACGCCGACCAGCCTGCGCATCTCGGCGAGCGCCTCGCGCCCGGTCTTGGAGATGGCGTGTACGGCCTGCCGCGCCTGGTCAGGGTCGCTGTCGATGGCGTATCCGGCCCCGTCGGCCTGGACCACCATCACGCTGACGTTGTGGGCCACCACGTCGTGCAACTCCCTGGCGATCCTGGTGCGCTCGGCCGCGGCCGCCATCCGGGCCTGCTGGTCGCGCTCGCGCTCGGCCCGTTCCGCCCGCTCCTCCAGGCTCTCCAGATAGCGGCTGCGGGTCTTGGCGTACAGGCCGGTCAGCCAGACCGTCACGACGAGGATCGAGCCGCTGAAGAAGAGGCTGAACGTCGGCGCCTGCCAGTGCACCATGACCAGCAGCACGCCGACCTCGGCCACCGCGCCCGCGGCGATCGCCCAACGGAACCCGCACCGGAAGGCCACCGAGTAGAGCGCCACCAGCACCGCGATGTTGGCCGGCATCGGATCGATCTTGGCCAGCCACTGCCCGAAACAGGCCAGTGAGAGGATCGCGAAGACGGTCAGCGGCCAGTCACGCCGCCACAGCAGCGGGACGATCAGCACCGCGCAGAGCCCGAGGTAACCGGCCACCCCGATGTACAGGTTGCCGTTGTCGAACGGGCCGTTCTTCCCGTACGGCACGGCCATGAACAGGCAGAACACCGCCAGCGGCGCCACCCGGAGGGCGTCCATGAGCCTGCCATGGCGTCCCGACCATCCCATTACCCTGCCGAACACATCATTACGATACGGAGGCTTCGGCATGGGTTTGTCAGCCTGTAGGGGGAGGTTTGGGTACGACTCAGGTCTTACACCAGCCTTACGGGGCATAGGGCACTCTTGTCGTTGGGAGCGCCCTGAGGGGCGAGTAAAGGGAGATCGTGATGGCGGATCATGATCGTGACGCCGGGTCGCGTGGCGAAGAGGAAGCGCCACGCGACCCGACCCCTGGAGACCGGCCCGCCGCTCCCCCCGAAGCGGAAGCGGCGACCACCCGGGTCTCGGGCCCGCCGCCCGGAGGCAGTTGGGCGACAACGGCTCCACCTCCGCGCTCTGACAGCTTCCGCGACTTCTTCCGGCTGAAGCCCACGCAGATCATCGGTGCGGGCCTGATCGGGCTGATCATCGGCGGCGTGCTCGGGGGCGGCGCCGTGGCGGTGATCAGCGGCATGGTCCACCGGGGCGACACCGCCCGCGTCTACTGGCAGGACTGGGAGCGCTATCCCGGCTACCAGGACTGTCGTCCGGGCCCTGGCGGGAGCTACTGCCGGCGGCTGCCGCCGTACCCCGGTCCGTATCAGATGCCCGCGACTCCGTATCCGTTGCCCACGGTGGTGCCTACGATGATGCCCCCCAGCGTCATGCCCACGCCGATGCCCACCAAGACCGGTTAAGGCGCCCGCAGACCAGGCCCGCGATCCAGGACCAGCAGATCGTGCTGCGCGGCCAGGAACCCGGCGTGAAACCGCGTACGGGCCCCCAGCCGCTCGCACAGCTCCTGCACCCGCCGCTGCACCGTACGCGGGCTGAGACCGAGCTGCCGCGCGATCGCGTCGTCCTTCATCCCCACCGCCAGCAGGGCGAGCACCTCGGTGTCGCCCGGCTGCGGCCACACGTCCCGTTCGATGTGCGCGGCCGGGTCCGCTGACAGCCGCAGTGGCACGGCCGCCTGCCACAGCACCTCGAACAGCCCGACGAGCGCGTCGAGCAGCGCCGACGGGTGGACGACCAGGGCGCTCTCCACCGCCCGGTCCTCGTCGGACACCAGCGGCAGCATGGCCGTGCGGCCGTCGGCGATGGCCAGCTTGACGGGCACCTGCCCCAGCCGGGCCTGCTCGCCGTCGGCGATGGCCTGCCGCGTGTGCTCCAGCATGCCGGGCTCCTCGAACGCCAGCGGCCCGTAGATGCCGCGGACGGCCGGGCCCTGGTGGGCGGCGCGCTGCTGGTTCTCCTGATCGTCCAGGATGTCGACCGCGTACGGCGGGCGCACCAGCACGAGCATCTCGGCCGTGACGCTGCGTTCGAGCTGAAGGTAGCGGCGGGCGACGGCGTAACGGCCGGTCACCACCTCCAGCACCTCCTCCGGGTGCGGTCCGGCGCGGTCGGCCACCTCGGTGGCGAGCAGCGCCGCGGCGGCCCGGCTGTGCGTGATCTCCTCTTGGCGGCGGGCCACCAGCACGTCGATGGCGATGTTCGGCGGCGTGGCGATCAGCCGCAGGGGCCGGCCGGCCACCCGGGAGATCAGCCCGAGGTCCTCCAGCCGGGGTAGCATCCGGCGGATGGCGGCGGTGGACGCGCCGGTCTCGGTGGCCAGCTGGCTCAGCGTCGCGGGCCCGTGGCGGAGCAGCGCACGGTAGGCCGTCTCCTCGGTGACGCTGACGCCGAGGCCCTCCAGTAACCGCCGTTGCGCCATGCCAGCCCCCCGCTGTCCTGTCGTCTCGAACGCGAGCGTAGCCCAGGCGGGTTTACGACAAGTCGGGATCTCGCCAGACGAGACCTATGGACCGGAACGCCCCCAGATCACTAGGAATTGGGTCGGCACATTTCTCGCCTTCTGGAGGTGGCCGATGAGGCCCAGGCGTTGGACAGCGGTGGCCGCCTCCCTGGCGGTGGCCGCGGTCACCACGATCACCGGTACGGGCGCGCGGGCGGACGCTCCGGCGCTCGCGCGGGCCGACCGCGCTCCGGCTCTGGCGCCGGACCCCGCCAAGCACGGCTACGACATCACGCTGATCACCGGCGACCAGGTGCACGTCGCCGTCGCCGCGGACGGCCGCCAGAAAGCGAGCGTCACCGCCGCCCCGCGCGGGGACGGGCCGTCAGCCCGTTTCCGGATCACCGAGGACGCCGGGCAACTCACCGTGCTGCCCAGCGACGTGGAGGGGCTGGTCCCCGGCCGCCTCGACCCCGAGCTCTTCAACGTGACCGCCCTCGCCGCGCAGGGCTACACCGACGAGCGGTCGGACGCCATCTCCCTCATCGTCACGTACGGGAAACAGAGCGCAATGCCGGCCGTCCCCGCGCTGAAGGCGGTCCGCACGCTGGAGAGCATCGGCGGTTCGGGCGTCCGGTTGGCCAAGAGCGCGGCGCGGGGCTTCGGCGGTGAACTGTCCGCGCTGGCCACGGGCCGTACGAAGAGCCCGCTCGACGGCGTCACCAAGATCTGGCTGGACCGCAAGGTGGAACCGGCGCTGGACCGCAGCGTGCCGCAGATCGGCGCGCCGGCCGCGTGGTCGGCGGGCTACGACGGCGCGGGCACAACGGTCGCGGTCCTGGACACCGGCGTCGACACCGGGCACCCGGACCTGGCGGGGAAGGTCGCCGACGAGCGTGACTTCACCGACAGCGGCAGCGCCACCGACGAGTTCGGGCACGGTACGCACGTCGCCGACATCATCGCGGGCAGCGGCGCGGCCTCCGGCGGCTCGCGCAAGGGCGTCGCGCCCGGCGTCAAGCTGCTCAACGGCCGGGTCCTGGACGCCAACGGCGAGGGGCTCAGCTCCTGGATCATCGACGGGATGGAATGGGCGGCGGGGGAGAAGCACGCCGACATCGTGAACATGAGCCTGGGCGACCCCAGCCCCGGTGGGCCGCTCACCGACGCCTTGGGCGCCCTGTACGCGGGCTACGGAACGCTGTTCGTGGTGGCGGCGGGCAACAGGGGCTGCGAAGCCTGCGTCGGGAGCCCCGGAGACGCCCCCGCCGCGCTGACCGTGGGCGCGGTCGACGGCCAGGACCGGCTGGCCGACTTCTCCAGCTTCGGACCCGTCGGGCTGGAGCGCGCGGTCAAGCCCGACATCACCGCTCCGGGCGTCGGCATCGTCGCGGCGCGGGCGAAGGGCACCTCGCTCGGCGAGCCGGTGGACGAGTACTACACCCGCCTGTCCGGCACCTCCATGGCCACTCCGCACGTCGCCGGGGCCGCCGCGCTCCTGCGGCAGTCACGCCCCGGCATCTCGGCCGGGGAGCTGAAGTCCCTGCTCATGGGTACGGCCAAGCCCATGCCCGACACCCCGGTGGACAAGCGGGGCACCGGCCGGGTGGACGTGGCTACGGCCCTGGGGGAGCCGGTGCTGTCCGCCGAGGGCTCGGTCGACTTCGGTCTGTCCGAAGTGTCCTCCGGACAGCCGGTGACCCGCGAGGTCACCTACCGCAATCCCGGCAAGACCCCGGTCACTCTCGGCCTGGCCACCGGCGGCCCGTTCAGCGTCTCGCCCGCCGAGCTGTCCCTGCCCGGCGGGGCGAAGGCGACGGTCCGGGTCACCCTCGACCCGGCCAAGGCGCAGGCGGGGCGGCAGCGCGCGGAGCTCGTCGCGACGCCGCGCCAAGGGCCGCCGATCCGTACCTCGCTGACCGGAAACGTCGAGGTCAAGCGGGTCCGGCTGCGGGTGAGCGGGATCGCCAGGGACGGCCGCCCCGCGCAGGCGTACGCCGCCGCGCTGAACGTGGACGACGGGACCCGCGACGGCCGCGAGCTGCCAGGGGACCCGGTGCGCCGGTGCGAGAGCGACCCGGGTGACTCGTGCGTGCTGGTGCCGCCCGGCACCTACTCCGTGCTCGGTGTCATCAACACCCTGCGCCCGTCGGTCGACAGCATGGCCTACGCCGACCGAGGCACCGTGCTCAACCTGAGCTTCACCGGCGAGCCCGAGCTGAAGGTCACCGGTGACACCAAGGTCGTGCTCGACGCCCGCAAGGCGGTCGAGATGCGGGTCGACACGCCCGACCACGTGACCAAGCGGAACAGGGGCACCGCGACCAAGCTCATCTGGACCCGCGCGCCCGCCAAGGGCACGCCGCTCACCGAGACGATCCTCCAGGACGAGAGCGCCGACGAGACGTACTACCTGCAGCCCACGAAGCGCGTCACCAAGGGCCGGTTCGCCGTCGCCACCCGCTGGCACTTGGAGGCCCCCGCCATCACCCTGCGTACCGCCGGGCTGGAGCTGAACCCCGACTACGTCGACCCCGTCTGGTTCAGCGACGTGTCGGCCGACTTCCCGCGCCTCGACGGCTCCGCGCTGCTCCTGGCCGTGGACGCCGGGACCGGTACGCCCGCGGACCTCAAGGGCCGCGACCTGCGCGGCCGGCTCGCGCTGATCCGCCGCACGGCCGACCTGACGGTCGCCGCCCAGTCCAACGCCGCCGCGGCGGCCGGGGCCCGGATGGTCGCGGTCTACGGAGACCTGCCCGTGTCCGAGAGCGGGGTGAAGCTGAAGGTCCCGACCATCGCGCTCACCGGCAAGGAGGGCGCCCGGCTGGCCGAACGGCTGCGCAGGCTGCCGGTGCCGGTCCTGGCCAAGGGCGTCGTGGCCAGTCCGTACGTGTACGACCTGTACCTCAGCGAGGAGGGCGGGATCAGGGACCGGCCCGACCACACCCTGCGGGCGAAGTCCCTGGCCCGGGTGGACTCGGACTTCTTCAGCCAGCTCGCCGACGACGTGACGCTCTCCGAGAACCGCTTCGGCTGGCAGCCTTGGGAGACCACCTCCTGGGACACCGGCCGGCCCGTCCCGCGTACGCCGCGCGACCGGGTCGACTACCTCACCGCCGGCTCCGAGGTGCGCTGGAGCAGCAGCATGGAGACGCCGGAGCGGCCGTACAACTACACGTGGGAGCACGACCAGGCCCACATCGGCGTCGCGGGCCCCGACGATGCGCCTTTCCGAGCCGGGGAGCGGATCGGCCGCACCTGGTTCAAGCAGCCGCTGCTGCCCGGCCCCGGTAAGGTCCGGCCGCTGCGCAGGGAGGGCGACCTGCTCCAGGTCGACATGTGGGGGCTCATCGACGCGGGACGGAACACCGGCGTCGCCCAGACCGACAACTTCGAGACCGGCATGAAGACCGGCTGGCGGTTGTACCAGGGAGACACGCTGCTGGCGCAGACCGAGCGGCGCCCCCAGGGGATACTGCTCCTGCCGGCCGCCGCCGCCACGTATCGGATGGAGTACGACGTCGAGAACCGCGCCACCTGGGCCCGGCTGTCGACCAGGACGAAGACGGCATGGACGTTCCCGTCGCAGCACGACGCCGGGTCGGGCACGACGATCCCGCTGCTGCTCGCCGACTATGACGTGGCGACGGACCTGAAGAACCAGGCCACCTCGCCACGGCTCGGCCTGACCCTGCGCCATCAGGACGGCTCGGCGGCCGCCCCGATCAAGGACGTGTCGCTGGAGGTGTCGTACGACGACGGCGCCTCGTGGCGCGCGGTCCGGCGGCTCACCTCGAAGGGCAACGGCGCCTACGAGGCCACGCTGGACCGGCCGCGGTCCGCCGCAGTCGTCTCGTTGCGCCTCAAGGCCACCGACACGCGCGGGGCGAGCCTGTCACAGGAGGTGATCAGGGCGTACGCGCTGAGGTAGCCCGAGGAGGCTGAGGTAGCCGAGGAGGAGGTGCGGGCGGGGGGACTCGAACCCCCACAGTGTCGCCACCAACAGGACCTAAACCTGCCGCGTATGCCATTTCGCCACGCCCGCGCAGCCCCTGCCAGAGCGGGCCTGAGCCGAGTTTAGCGTCCCGGCAGTGCGCTGGGGGCCCGTCGCATGACCGGACGGGCCCCTGGCCTTTCAAGCCAGGCCGAGCTTCTTCTTCAGGCTCGCCACGTGGCCGGTCGCCTTCACGTTGTAGAGAGCTTGCTCGATCTTGCCGTCGGCGTCGATGACGAAGGTCGAGCGGATCACGCCGACGACCTCCTTGCCGTACAGCTTCTTGGTGCCGTAAGCCCCGTACGCCTTGTGCACGGCAAGCTCGGGATCCGACAGGAGCGGGAAGGTGAGCGAGTCACGCTCGGCGAACTTGACCAGCTTGGCCGGCTTGTCCTTCGACACGCCGAGCACCACGAAACCCTCGGCGGTCAGCTGGCCGAGGTTGTCGCGGAAGTCGCACGCCTGCTTGGTGCAGCCCGGTGTCATCGCGGCGGGGTAGAAATAGAGGATCACCCGCCGGCCGCGGTAGGTCTCGAGGGAGACGGTCTCGCCGTCGGCGGCGGGAAGCGTGAACTCGGGCGCGGCGTCGCCGGGCGCGAGCTTGGTTTCGGTCATGGGGCCCTCCAGAGTTCGTCGTGCAAAACCTACCGGCCTGCCCGGAGTGCCGGGCGGGTCGCCGACCTGACAGACTGATCAGCGAAGAGCGCTTCATCGATCACCGGGCGGAGCTCGCACGGAGCGCGGCCGAAAGGAGAGCCATGGCTGACACCGATCCCGACGAGCTGGAGCGGCGGATCGCGCGGACGCGCGCGGAGTTGGCGGACACGGTCGACGCCATCGCCGACCGGGTGAGCCCCAAGCGGGTCGCCGAGCGCACGGTGGCCGACGTGAAGACGCGGGCGACCCATCTGGTGACCTCGGTCGGCGACGCGCTCGGGGTGACGCAGCGTCCCGTCGAGTACGCCGACGACCCCGACCAGCTGTGGGCCGAGGAGCGGCCCAGCCTGGCGCCGGTGCTGATCGGCGTGGGGGTTGTGCTGGTGGTCGGCGCCGCCATCACCCTCTGGCGCCGCCGTCGCCGCCGCTTCTAACGCGGCGTCAGAGGAACGTCCGGCCCTCTCCCCGGTACGTCGGGGCGGTCTCCACGACGGTGTCGCCGTCCACGAGGTGCAGCTCGCTGAAGCGCTCGCACATCTCACCCGCCTTGGCGTGCCTGAACCAGACCCGGTCGCCCACCCGCAGGTCCCGGGCCGCCTGACCGAGCAGCGGCGTCTGCACCTCACCCGCGCCCTCGTCCCGCGTGTAACGAAGCCCGGCGGGCAGGTACGGCTGCGGCAGCAGGCTAGTCCCCGGCCGCCCCGAGGCCAGATAGCCGCCCCCGAGCACCGTCACCGCGTCCGGCCCCGGCCGCCGCACGACCGGGAGCGCGAACAGCGCGGCCGGCCGGCCGGTGAAGGCGCGGTAGAAGTCGAAGAGCCGCGGATGGAAGAACCCGGAGCCCGCCGCCACTTCGGTGATCGCCTTCTCCCGCACGGTCCGCTCGATGGAGCCGGTGCCGCCGCCGTTGACGAACTCCAGGTCGCAGACCTGCCGGACGGCGTTCACGAGGCGGCCGCGGCGCAGGACCAGCTCGCGGGCCGACAGGCTCTGCATGATCCGGATGGCCCGGACATATGCGGCGTTGCCCGGCTGATCATCGCCGACCCCCGCGATCTGCCCCTCGTACGCCATCAGACCTGCCAGACGGAAGCCGGGCCGCTTGGCGATCTCGGCGGCCAGGTCGGCGGCCTGCTCGGGCTCGCGGATCGTGGAGCGCAGAGTCCCCGCCCGGAATCTGCCGCCCAGAGCGACATATCCCGCGTCGAGGTCCATCGATAACCGGATCTCCGCCCGTGAACGGACCGCCGCCACCGCGTCGTCGACGTAGTCGAGATGCTCGGCGGCGTCGATGGTCAGCGTGATCTCACCGGCCGCCCGCGCGTCCCCGGCCAGCGTCGTGAGCGCCTGCCTGTCGGCCGTCGGGTAGGCCACGAGTACGTCGGTGAACCCCCGCTCGACCAGCCAGAGC
The DNA here is from genome assembly GCF_040680095.1 of Nonomuraea sp. NPDC052129. Classification (NCBI taxonomy): domain Bacteria; kingdom Bacillati; phylum Actinomycetota; class Actinomycetes; order Streptosporangiales; family Streptosporangiaceae; genus Nonomuraea; species Nonomuraea sp. NPDC052129. The sequence continues at coordinate 232,028 of NZ_JBFAVX010000012.1, forward strand.
GCCTCGGGCAGCGTGAAGGCCATGATGCCGTGGAAGCCGTCCATGGCCAGGATGCGTTCCATGACCGAGCGGCAGCGGATCGACTTGCTCGCCACCCGGATCGGCTTGCCGGCCGCGCGCCGTACGAGATCGGCCGCGTTGGCGCGCATGGCCGCGAGATCGAGGATCGCCAACGGCGGCTCGAGCGCTCTGGTAGCGCTGTCATAGCGGCGGAGATCGTTCATAAAGGCAGTTTAACGACATATCGGGCGAATGAATATGAGGGCAGTTCATCTTAATTACGGCCCTCGTAATGATCCTGCAAACCGGCGGCGAGGGCATGGTCCGGACCATGCCCGATCCGTGTACCTGTGGCGTTGTGACCACCCTCCAGCAGATACTGTCCGGCGCCGGGATCGTCGCGCAGGAGAGTCCGCTGCGCAGGTCGGGCCGGGTGCTCAGACCGGCGCGTACGCCCGCCGGGATCGTCGTGGCACTCACGCTGACCGCCGGGCTGTGGCTCGGCGCCGCCGAGGTGGTCTCCGCCCTGCTGGGCCGGCCGCTCGGCTGGCTGCCGGTGTCCGACCTCCTCGACCTCGCGGCGCATCGCGCCTGGGGGCAGTTGTCCCTGCCCGCCCTGGCGACCATGGCCGTGGGGGTCGTGATGTTGCTGCTGGCCGCCGTACCCGGCCGGTGCAGGCTCGTGCCCGTCGAGACGTCCGACCCGCTGATCGTCATCGGCATCACCCGGGCCGGCCTCCGCCGTACGCTGCGGGCCGTCGCCCAGGAGGTCGACGGCGTGCAACGAGCGCGGGTACGGCTGCGCAGGCGCACGATCGAGGTCGTGGTCATCACCGGCCCGGAGAGCTCCGGTTCGATGCTCAAGCAGGTCGGCACCGCGGTCGGTGACCGGTTGGCGGGCGTGGGCACCCTGGCCGCGGGCGAGGTCGTCGTACGGCTGCGCCGGAGGGGGCTGTGATGCGGCAGTACGCGGGTAACCGGATCGGTCTGGCCGTGGTCGGCGGGTTGCTGCTGCTCCTGGGCGGCTACGCCTGGCTGCGCGGTAAGGACAAGCTGCCGGGCCTTTCACCGCGCGCCAAGGTGCTGTCGGACCAGACCGCCCAGACCATCGCCGACCAGACCTGGGCCTTGTGGCTGGTGGCGCTCGTCATGCTGGTGCTGGCGTTGGTGACGGTCCGCTGGCTGCTGCTCTGCCTGGGGTGGGGGCGCCGCGGTCTCCGTAGCGGTACGGGCACGGCCATGCTCTGCATCGGCCTGAAGGACGTGGAGGGTCTCACCCGGGTCAGCGCCCGCGTGGTCGGGGACGCCGCCCGCCTGCGCATCTCCCTCTGCTGCCCCGCCTCGGCCGACGTCGGCGCGGTGGTCCACAAACTGGACAGGGAGATCGTCAGCCGGATCCGCCGAGAGGTCCGCGACGACGAGGTCGGCACCGTGGTGCGGGTCCACGTCCGCCGCTGACGACGCTGCCACCGTGAAGCCGCAGGCGAGCGCCGGTGTCGCTCAGTCCGCCGGTAGTGCCCGTCGCGGCGGCTCGTGCGGCAGCGCGGTGCGGTCCGCACCGGCGATGGCGTCGAGGGCGTGGACGTCCGGCCCGGTCGAGCCCCCATATGTGGTGATCTTGTACTCGACGGCCGTGAGGGAGAGGGTCAGCTCACGGATCCGGCGGCGGATGGTGTCGCGGTGCTCGATCAGCAGGTCGAGCCGCTCGGGTGTGGTGTGCTGCCCGGCGTCGACGAGCGAGATGTAGTGCTGCAGGTCGCGCATCGGCATGCCGGACAGCCGCATCCGCGTGAGGAACACCAGGCGCCGCACCGCCTGGGCGTCGTAGACCCGATGACCGTTGCCGTCGCGGGCCACCTCGACCAGCCCGGCCCGCTCGTAGTAGCGCAGCGTGTGGGGCGAGATGTCGAGCAGGTCGGCGAGCTCGGCGATCGTCATCGACTCGGGCACGTCGGCCAGGTCGGTGAGGCGGTGGATCGCCTCGACCGACAGCGGGCCGTCGTCCCCGAGCGTTTCGAGCGCCCTGGTCATCAGTTCGTCGGTGGCCACGACAACCAGCTTAAATCGGGCGTACCGCAGCTGGGACACCCTCGAAGTCGGCGCTGCGGGAGGTCTCGGCCCACCGCTCGACCTCGTCCAGGCCGCGCCGGTACGCGCCCGAGATGCGTTCGACCGCCTCGCGCCCGAGCGGTAGCCGCAGCGGCACCTCGGCACTGTGCGCGAGGGACACGATGATCTCCGCCGCCCGCGCCGGGTCGCCCTCCTGGAGGCCGTCGGCTGCGGCCATGTCCGCCCGGACGTTGGCGAGCAGGTCACGGTAGGTCTCGGACTCCTCGACGAACTCCAGCACGTCGTTGGCGTGGAAGTCGGTCCTGAACCGGCTGGGCTCGACGATCATCACGCGGATCCCGAGCGGCGCGACCTCCCCGGCCAGGGCCTCGGACCAGCCTTCGAGGGCGAACTTCGACGCGGAGTACGCCGACACGCCGGGGAAGGACATCCGCCCACCCTGGCTGCTCATCTGCACGATCGTGCCGGTGCCCCGCGCGTGCATCGCGGGCAGCGCCGCGCGAACGAGCGCGGCCGGGCCGAACAGGTGCAGGTCCATCAGCTCACGCAGTTGCGCATCGCCGATCTCCTCGACCGCGCCGACCATGCCCCGGCCCGCGTTGTTGACGAGCACGTCGAGCTGCCCGAAGTGGTCGAGGGTCTTCTGTACGAGGTCCGCGGCGGCGGTGGTGTCCCGGACGTCGAACGTGGCGATCAGGCAGGCGTCCGGGTACGCGGCCTTCAGGTCGGCCACGCTCTCGGGCCGGCGTACCGCCGCCACCACGTGGTCGCCCGCCGCGAGCGCCGCCTCCGCGAGTGCGCGCCCGAGTCCGCGGGACGCGCCGGTGATGATCCAGGTCTGTGTCTGTGTCGTCATGTCGGCGACGCTATGGCTTTGAGCGCGCTCGAACGCAAACCCGCTTTGAACGCGAGCACGCGAACGCGAGCGCGCTCGAACCAGAGCGCGCCCCGGGTCAGCACTCGATGACGTTGACCGCGAGGCCGCCGCGCGAGGTCTCCTTGTACTTGTCCAGCATGTCCCGTCCCGTATCACGCATCGTCTTGATCGCCCGGTCCAGGGCGACGAAGTGCTGGCCGTCGCCGCGCAGGGCGATGCGGGCCGCGGCGATGGCCTTGATGGAGGCCACCGCGTTGCGTTCGATGCACGGGATCTGGACCAGGCCGCCGACCGGGTCGCAGGTCAGGCCCAGGTTGTGTTCGATGCCGATCTCCGCCGCGTTCTCCACCTGCTCGGGCGTGCCGCCCAGGACCTCCGTGAGTCCCGCGGCGGCCATGGAGCAGGCTGAGCCGACCTCGCCCTGGCAGCCGACCTCGGCGCCCGAGATCGAGGCGTTCTCCTTGAACAGGACGCCGATGGCCGCCGCGGTGAGGAAGAAGCGGACGATGCCGTCGTCGTCGGCATGCGGGATGAAGCGGGAGTAATAGGTCAGGACGGCGGGGATGATGCCCGCGGCGCCGTTCGTGGGGGCGGTGACGATGCGGCCGCCCGCGGCGTTCTCCTCGTTGACCGCCAGCGCGAACAGCGACACCCAGTCCATGGCGTGCAGCGGGTCGGTCTTCGGCGACTCGGTCTGCAGGCGGCGGTGCAGGCGGTTCGCGCGGCGCTTGACCTTGAGGCCGCCCGGCAGCACGCCCTCCTTGGCGATGCCGCGTTCGACGCACTCGCACATGACCTGCCACAGGTGCAGGATCCGCGCGCGGATCTCGGCGGCGGAGCGGCCGAACGCCTGCTCGTTCTCCAGCATCAGCGCGGAGATGGACAGCCCCGTGTTGGAGCAGTGCTTGAGCAGCTCGTCCCCGGTCGTGAAGGGGTAGGGCAGAACGGTGTCGTCGGGTTTGATGCGGTCGGCGCCGGTGGCCTGCTCGTCCACCACGAAGCCGCCGCCGACCGAGAAGTAGACCTTCTCGCGCACTTTCTCGCCCGATTCGGAGAAGGCGGTGAAGCGCATGCCGTTCGGGTGCTCGGGCAGGGAGATCTTGCGCTCGAAGACGAGGTCCTCGCCCACGACGAAGGGGATCTCGTGCGTGCCGTAGAGCCGGACCGTGCCGGACTCGCGCATCGCGGCCAGGCGCGCGTCGATGGAGTCCACGTCGACCAGCTCGGGCTTCTCGCCCGACAGCCCCAGCAGGACGGCCTTGTCGCTGCCGTGGCCCTTGCCGGTCAGGCCGAGCGAGCCGTACAGGATCGCCTCGACGCGGGCCGTACGCGCGAGCAGGTCGTCGTCGTGCAGACCGCGGGCGAACCGGTGCGCGGCGGCCATGGGACCGCCGGTGTGCGAGCTCGACGGGCCGATGCCGATCTTGAACAGGTCGAAGACGCTGATCGCCATTGATGGGCGCCCTTCAGAAGGGCCGGGGCCCGTCAGGACCCCGGCGGGTGGGTCAGGACTCGCCTGAGGTGAGCGCCGAATACTCCTCGGCGGTGAGCAGGTCCTCGGGGTCGCCTTCCACGCGCACGCGGAACATCCAGCCATCGCCGTAGGAGTCGCTGTTGGCCAGCGACGGATCGTCCACGACGGCCTGGTTGACCTCGACGATCTCGCCGCCGACGGGGGTGTAGATCTCGCTCACCGACTTGGTCGACTCGACCTCACCGATGGAGTCGCCCGCCTCGACGGTCGAGCCGACCTCTGGAAGCTGCACGAAGACGACATCACCCAGCGCCTCGGCCGCGTAGGCCGTGATGCCGATGGTCACGGTGATGCCGTCGTCGAGCCCGGCCACCCACTCGTGCTCCTTGGTGTAGCTCAGCTCGTCTGGGATGTTGCTCACTTGTTCCTCCTGTAAAAGGGCAGCTCAATGAGGTCCATAGGTTCATGGCTGCCCCGGATGTCCACGGCCAGACCTGCGTCGGCCCCATTGTCGACGTAGGCCATGGCGATGGGCTTACCCAGGGTCTGGGAGGGTGCCCCGCTGGTGACCTCGCCGACGACGGCGCCGTCCTTGGTCACCGGGTATCCGTGGCGCGGCACCCGGCGACCCCGCGCGACCAGTCCGACGAGCCGGCGCCGCGGCGGCGTGTCCTTGACCGCCTCCAGCGCCGACCTGCCGACGAAGTCGCCCGGCTTGTCGAATTTCACCACTCTGCCCAGCCCCGCGTCGAACGGGGTCAGCTCGACGCCGAGCTCGTTGCCGTACAGCGGCATGCCCGCTTCGAGCCTGAGCGTGTCACGGCTGGACAGACCCGCCGCCCGCAGCCCGTACGGCCGGCCGGCCTCGGTCAGCGCGTGCCAGAGCGGGACGGCGTCCTGGTTGGCCACGAACAGCTCGAACCCGTCCTCACCCGTGTAGCCGGTGCGCGCGATGAGCGCCTGCCGCCCGTCGACCAGACCGGGCAGGCCCGCGTAGTACTTCAGCCCGGCGAGGTCGGCGTCGGTGAGCGTGGCGAGGATCTCCTGCGCGCGCGGCCCCTGAATGGCGATCAGCGCGTACTGCTCCGAGCGATCATCGACCACCGCGTTGTACGACTTGGCACGATTTTTCAGCTCTTCCCCGACTTTTTCATAGTTGGAGGCGTTAGCCACCACCATGAACTCCTCGTCCCCGAGCCGGTAGACGATCAGGTCGTCCAGCACCCCGCCACGCTCGTTCACGATCATGGTGTAGCGGGCCCGGCCGGGCGCGAGCGCCGACAGGTGTCCCACCAGCGCGTAGTCGAGCGCCTGGCCCGCCTGAGGCCCGGTCACGAAGATCTCGCCCATGTGGGAGAGATCGAACAGCCCGGCCGCCTGGCGCACGGCGTTGTGCTCGGCGGACTCGCTGCCGTAGCGGAGCGGCATCAGCCACCCGGCGAAATCGGTCAATGTCGCGCCGAGGCTCTCGTGGACCTCTCGGAGCGGTGTAGGACGTGACATATGCGCACCTCAGGGCAGGATCGGATGCCAGACATCCTCCCCCTCTGTCATGGGTGCCTGAGAGCTTCGCCCGTAATTTGCCGGACTTTCACCTTCGGCGAGGCCGCCAGGCCTGCTTTCCAGAGGACACCTCGTCCGTGCGGTCCTTTGCCTTGAGAGGTTCGCGGGGAGGGCTTGCTCCTTCAGGGGACCTGGCCGGATGCCAGGACGCTCTCCCGCACGGTTTCGACGGTGATGTCCGTAAGCCTAGTGCTGATATGGGGGAGTTGTCGCCTGCGGATCCGGCCGCTTGAGGTCAGAAGGACTGCGCCGGGGTGCGGCTCAGCAGGCGGCGACGAGCGCCTCGAACAGCGCGCAGTCCTTCGCCGCCTCCGGATGCCACTGCACGGCCATGGCGAACGTCCGGGAGTCCAGCTCCACCGCCTCGATCGTGCCGTCGTCGGCCACGGCGGATACGGTCAGGCCAGGTGCGAGCCGGTCGATCGCCTGGTGGTGGTAGTGCGGCACGGTCACCGGCTCGGCTCCGAGCGCCTTGCCGACGAGAGTCCCCGCCACGGGCCGGACGGGCAGGTGGCCGAACTCGCCGGGTGCGGGGGAGTGCCCGGTGTGTCCCACCACATCGGGCAGATGCTGGTGCAGGGTCCCGCCGAGCGCGACGTTGAGCACCTGCATGCCCCGACATATCCCGAGATAGGGCAGGTCGGCCTCAAGAGCCGCCTCGATCACCGCGAACTCCGCCGTGTCCCGAAATTTCCGGATGTAGCCGGTCTGGTCGTGTGGCTCCTGGCCGTACCGCTCGGGCGAGACGTCACCACCACCGGCCAGGATCAACCCGTCCAACCGCGCCACCAGCCGGGCGGGCGACCCGGCGGGCGGCAGGATCACCGGCTGCCCGCCGGCCCGGACCACCTGCTCCACGTACATGTACGGCAGCAGGGCGACCGGCATGTCCCACACGGTGTAGCGGGCAGGCTCGACATAGGACGTGATCCCGATGACGGGTCGCTCCACAACTTCCCTTCCTATAGAGGCGTGACGTAGGCGCCCGAGATGCCGCCGTCGACGAGGAACTCCGAGCCCGTGATGAAAGAGGCGTCGTCGCTGGCCAGGAACGCCACCGCCGCCGCGATCTCCGACGCCTCGGCGAAGCGCCCCACCGGCACGTGCACCAGGCGCCGCGCGGCCCGCTCGGGGTCCTTCGCGAACAGCTCCTTCAGCAGCGGCGTGTTGACCGGCCCCGGGCACAGCGCGTTCACCCGGATCCCCTCGCGCGCGAACTGGACGCCGAGCTCGCGCGACATCGCGAGTACCCCGCCTTTCGAGGCCGTGTAGGAGATCTGCGACGTCGCCGACCCCATCACCGCCACGAACGACGCGGTGTTGATGATCGAGCCCTTGCCCTGCCGTTGCATATACGGGATCGCGTGCTTGCAGCACAGGTAGACGCTCGTCAGGTTCACCTCCTGCACCCGCCGCCACGCCTCGATGCCGGTCTCCAGGATCGAGTCGTCCTCGGGCGGCGAGATGCCCGCGTTGTTGAAGGCGATGTCGACGGAGCCATAGGTGTCGAACGCCGTCCGGAACATCCGGACGACGTCGTCCTCGCTGGTCACGTCGACCTTGACGAAGAGCCCGCCCACCTCGGAGGCGGCCTTGGTGCCCGCCTCCTCGTCGACGTCGGCGCAGACCACCTTGGCGCCCTCTTCGGCGAACCGCCGCGCGGTGGCCAGGCCGATGCCGCCGCCCGCGCCGGTGATCACCGCGACGCGGTTGTGCAAACGCTGCATGTGTGTCACTCCGTTGAGATGAAGACGTTCTTGGTCTCGGTGAACGCCATGAGGGCGTCCGGGCCCAGCTCCCGGCCGAGGCCGGACTCCTTGAAGCCGCCGAACGGCGTCCAGTGGCGGACCGAGGAGTGCGAGTTCACCGACAGCGCGCCCGCCTCCACGGCCCGCGCGACGCGCAGCGCCCGGCCGACGTCACGGGTCCAGATGGAGCCGCTCAGGCCGTACGGCGTGTCGTTGGCGATCCGCACCGCCTCCGCCTCGTCCGCGAACGGCACCACCGACACCACCGGCCCGAAGATCTCCTCGGTGAACGCACGGTCGGTGAGCGCCGGCGTCAGGACCGTCGGCGGGAACCAGAACCCCTTGCCCTGCGGGCAGCCGCCCTGCAGGTACGGCGGGCCGTCGATGAAGCCGCGCACCCGCTCCAGATGCTCAGCGCTGATCAGAGGGCCCATCTCGGTGCTCTCGTCGAGCGGGTCGCCGACTCTGATGTTCTGTACGGCCGGCAGCAGCAGCTCCAGGAACGCGTCGTAGACCTCCGCCTGCACCAGGATCCTGGATCGGGCGCAGCAGTCCTGGCCGGAGTTATCGAAGACGGCATACGGCGCCGTCTTCGCCGCTTTTTCCAGATCCGAGTCCGCAAACACGATATTTGCGGATTTGCCGCCTAGTTCGAGGGTTATCCGCTTTACCTGGGTTGCCGCCTTGGCGGCGATCTCCTTGCCCACCTCGGTCGAGCCGGTGAACACGATCTTGGCCACCTGCGGATGCTCGACCAGGCGGGCCCCCGCGACCTCCCCTGCCCCAGGCAGCACCTGGAGCACCCCCTCGGGGAGGCCCGCGGCGAGGGCCAGCTCGGCCAGCCTCAGCGCGGTCAGCGGGGTCCATTCGGCGGGCTTGACGATCACCGTGTTGCCCGCGGCCAGTGCCGGGGCGACGCCCCAGCTCATGATGAGCATCGGGAAGTTCCAGGGCACGATCACGCCCACCACGCCCAGCGGCTCCTGGAAGGTGATGTCCACACCGCCGGGCACCGGGATCTGCTTGCCGTGGTTGCGTTCGGGGGCGCCGGCGTAGAAGTGCAGCACGTCGCGTACCGCGCCCGCCTCCCAGCGGGCGTTGCCGATCGGGTGGCCGGAGTTCGTGAGCTCCAGCAGAGCCAGCTCCTCCCGGTGCTCGTCCACCAGGTCGGCGAAGCGGCGCAGCAGCCGCGCCCGGTCGCCGGGCGCCACGTCGCGCCAGCCCTGATAGGCCCGCCTGGCACGCTCCACGGCCCGGTCGACCTCGGCCGCGTCGGCCAGCTCCACGTCGGCGAGGATTTCCTCCGTCGCCGGATTGACGATCTGCATCGTGCTCACATCCGCTCGAAACCCCGGAACAGCTCCCAGTCCGTGACAGCCGCGTCGAAGGCGGCCAGCTCGATCCGGGCGTTGTTCGCATAGTGCGCCACCACGTCGTCGCCGAACGTCTCACGCGCCAGCTTCGACCCCTCGAACAGCGCCAGCGCGTCCCGCAAGGTGTGGGGCACGGTCTCGGCGCCGGAGTCGTAGGCATTGCCCCCGAACGCGTCCTCCAGCGGCAACTCCTCGTCGATGCCGCGCAGCCCGGCCGCGATCAGCGCCGACACCGCGAGGTAGGGGTTCACGTCGCCACCCGGCACCCGGTTCTCGATGCGCAGCGACTCCCCGTGGCCGACGAGCCTGAGCGAGCAGGTGCGGTTGTCCACTCCCCACTTGACGGCCGTGGGGGCGAAGCTGCCGGGGACGTAGCGTTTGTAGGAGTTGATGTTCGGGGCGTAGAAGAGGGTGAGCTCGCGCATGTGGGCCAGCTGCCCGGCGATGAAGCGGGCGCCGAGCTCGGACAGCCCGTGGGGGCCGTCGCCCGCCATCACCGGATCGCCGTCCACGCTCCGCAACGAGATGTGGATGTGGCAGGAGTTGCCCTCGCGCTGGTTCGGCTTGGCCATGAAAGTGATCGACTTGCCCTCCTGAGCCGCGATCTCCTTGGCGCCGTTCTTGTAGATGGAATGGTTGTCGCAGGTCTTCAGCGCCTCGTCGTAGCGGAAGGCGATCTCGTGCTGGCCCAGGTTGCACTCGCCCTTGGCGGACTCGACGTACAGCCCAGCTCCCTCCATGTCCCGCCTTATCCGGCGAAGGAGGGGTTCGATGCGGGCCGTACCGAGGAGGGAGTAGTCGACGTTGTAGAGGTTCGCGGGGGACATGTCGCGGTACGCGCGCTTCCACGCGTCCTCGTAGCTGTCCTCGTACACGATGAACTCCAGCTCGGTGCCCACGAAGGCGGCCAGGCCGCGGTCGGCGAGGCGGGCGAGCTGCGCGCGCAGGATCTGCCGCGGCGAGGCGGTCACGTCGTCGCCGCTCTCCCAGGTCAGGTCCGCCATGAGCATGACGGTGCCCTCCTGCCACGGCACCCACCGCAACGTGGAAATATCGGGCTTCATCACGAAATCGCCGTAGCCGCGCTCCCAGGACGACATCGCGTAGCCGTCGACCGTGTTCATGTCCACGTCCACGGCGAGCAGGTAGTTGCAGCCTTCGGAGCCGTGGCCCAGCACCTCGTTCAGGAAATAGCGCGCCGACAGCCGCTTGCCCTGCAGCCTGCCCTGCATGTCGGCGATGGCGAGCAGCACGGTGTCGACCCGCCCGGCGGCCACCTCGTCACGCAACTCGTCGACGGACAGTGGTCCGGGCTGTGGAAGACCTCGCTCGCTCACAGAAGTTCGCTCGCTTTCCCGCTAATTGGGCTACTCTTAGACCATTGATGTGCATATGGGGATCGCTTGTCAAGACCTGAGGACACGTTGGACGACTCGGCGCGGTTGATGACGGTGTTACGGCCGGTCAGGGCAGGAAACGCCTTCGAGGAGACGGTAGAACGGCTGCTCCAGGCGATCAAGCTCGGCGTGGTCGCGCCGGGCCGGAAACTGCCCCCGGAGCGTGAGCTGGCCGTCCAGCTCGGCATCAGCCGGGTGACGCTGCGGGAGGCGATCCGGGCGCTCCAAGATGCCGGTTACCTCGACGTACGGCGCGGCCGTTACGGCGGCGCGTTCGTCACCTACGCCCCGCCCCCGCCGGAGAGCGGCGACCTGCGCAGGGTCGTGGCCGACATGGGCACGGCCGACCTCACCGACGCGCTGACCTTCCGCATGGCGGTCGAATGCGGTGCCGCGGCGGTGCTGGCGGCAGCCCCGCTGACCGACGACCAGCGCTCCCTCCTGCGCGGCCGGCTCACGGCACTCAACAAGGCGGGCATCGGGGACTACCGGCGGCTGGACACGGCCTTCCACCTCTCCATCGCCGAGCTGACCGGCTCCGCCCTGCTCGCCACCGCCTGCGCCGACGCGCGCCTGCGGGTCAGTGACCTCCTCAACGCCATCCCGATGCTCCAGGTGAACCTCGACCACTCCGCCCGCCAGCACGAGGCGATCGTGGCGGCCATCCTGGCGGGCGACCCGGAAGGGGCCCGCCGAGCGGTGGCGGAACACCTGGAGGGCACGGCGGCGCTGCTGCGCGCGTTCCTGTCTTGAGTTCGTTTCCCGGTCCAAATGGTCAAGGGATGACGATTGGCCTCGTAGCATCGTTTTCAAGGTCATGGGGAACTGGTTCGAGCTGAGCATTGTCGACACAGGACGGCTGCCGCTGTTCTGTTTCTTCGTCGCGCTCATCGGGGCCTTCGTGGCCACCCGCGTCAACGTGCGGCTGATCAGGGCGAAGGTCGGCTGGTTCCGCAACGTCAACGTGGGCGAGATGCACATCCACCACGTGGTGTTCGGGGTCGTGCTCATGCTGGTCGGCGGGGTCAGCGGGCTGATCGTGTCCTCGGCGTCGCAGGTGGCCTACTCCGCTGCGGCCGCCGTCTTCGGGATCGGGTCGGCGCTGGTGCTGGACGAGTTCGCGCTGATCCTGCACCTGCACGACGTGTACTGGGAGGAAGAGGGCCGCACCTCGGTCGACGCGGTGTTCATCGCGGTCGCGATGACGGGGCTGCTGCTCACCGGGCTCCGGCCGCTGTCGTTCGACTACGGGACCCCGGTCAACCCGGGTGCGCTGCTTGTGGCGAACATGGCGCTCGCCGTGATCACCCTGTTGAAGGGCAAGATCTGGACCGGGATAGTGGGCCTGTTCGTGCCCGTGCTGCTGCTGGTGAGCGCGGTGCGGCTGGCCAGGCCCGGGTCTCCGTGGGCCCACCTGTTCTACCAGAAGCGGCGGCCGCGGAAGCTGGCCACGGCCGCGCACCGGGAGGAACGGTGGCGCCGGCCGGTGATCAGGGCCAAGATCGCGGTCCAGGAGTTCGTCTCGGGGCGCCACGACCTGCCCTCCACCCGGCGCGGACGCCGGCAGAACTAGCCCGCGCTGTAGACGGGTTCGTCCCAGCCGACGTGGTGTTCGTAGATCCACCGGCTCGGGTTGTCGCCGGTGCGGGCCATGCGTCTCATGGCGAGGCTCATGATCAGGTCGCGGGGCACGCGGGCGACGGGACCGAGTGTCTTCCAGCCGCCGGTGCGATTGCCCTGCGCGACGACGCGTTCCACCCGTTCGCGCCGTAGCGAGCCGCAAACCCCCAGCCAGTGGGAACCGTGGCTCAAGGTAACCCGCACCGCGATCCGCAAACACGCGATCACCGCTGATGCGGGCAACGGCAAGCCGGACAAAGGCGACGGCGGTCGGCAACTTCCCGAAGGGCACAACAGGCTCAACTACCGCAAGCTGGCCTTTTACCGGCTCATTCATCTCCCGGTTCTGCCGCTTTACTGAGCGACAGGCTCACTTCCCTGACCTGCCGCCAAGAGGACATATGGCAAACGGCCTCTTGCCCAGTACGTCGGGAGGTGACTCGGTACTTACGGACTCCCAAAAACCCGGCACGGGCGGAAGGGGCGGAGACTCTCTACAAGCGTCCTCCATGAAACCCTTGCGCAGGTTGGGCAGTAGCCACGAATAGGCACCTCCCGTTCTCGTCCCCACGGCTAATGTTCTTCCGTCCTTGCTCATGGCCACCAGCCAGCTCTCGGACTCGGGCGTTCTGAGCGTTGCCAAGCTGACCGGGCGGTAGCCGTCCTTCAGCCCCCACACGATAACTGGGTCAGAACTCGCCGGACCGCTTGGCTCATCATCCACTGTGACAGCAATAGATCCGTCATAGGAGATTGCCACCGGAGTCGCCCATTCGGGGATAATAGACAAATCACCCAGATGAGTTGGCGACTGCGGATTGGTCGTATCCCACACTCCTCGTCCGATTATCGCCCTCTTGCCATCTGCGCTAAGCGCGCCACTGCTCCATTCGCGCACCTCCGGCTCGAGTGTCGCGCTTTTGAGCTCCGCAAGCTTGGTGGGCCGGCTCGGATCAGTCATGGACCAGAAAATTGCAGAATCATCGCTGACAGTAAGCAGCGTTTTACCATCGGATGTCCCGGATAAAATGCGAACTCCAGACGCATGTTCTTGCCTGCGCGCCAGCTGCCTTGGCTTCCGTCCGGCACCCAGATTCCAGATCTCAATGGAACCGTCCTCGAACCCTGCGAACAGGGTCGTGCCGTCAGCGGTCAACGACAACTCGAGAAGCTGTTCGCGGTAGTCACCTTTACGCACGGGCGTCCTGGACGGCCTATCAGGATCGCCCAGATCCCACACATCGATGCCGCCGCTCACGTCTTCGCCTGTTACCGCCCTCCGCCCATCCGAGGACAGGGCTATCGGCCCAGACCCAGCACCAAGGGTGCCCGTTCTGGTGGCCTGAAGATTCTCTCTGCCTGACTCAGGACCCTTTCCCTGGAGTTGCCAAATTCCGTAGCCCTCCTGGGCGTTAGAGATAAGCGCCGTTCTGCCGTCGGCAGCCAACGCGACATCGACAATGGTCGCACTGCCCGGAAATAGGCCACGACGCTCTATGGCGAGCGTATCCGCAAGTGCAGATGTAGTGTAATCATCCGAGTGGATCCCCACGGCAACGTAGCCTAATAGCTTTGCGGCATACCAATCGTGATCGCGTTGTTCGATGCCGTCGAGGGCAATCGCCCGTGCTTGGGAGACCAGCAAATCTTGCTGGTGCACATATATGGGCACGGCCGCCACCAGCGCAACACATACCAAACCGATGACGACGCGAAGCCACAGCGAGCGGCCTCGCCCTTCCCATGGAGATGGTTCGTTGCCAGTACTTGGACTCGACGGGTGTTCGCTGAAAGTCTCCATCAGATCAAAGCTATCTCCCTAGGGGGCTTCATGAGAGACCGCGCGAATACCAGCGAGCCGGCTGTCGTTCGCCGCTTGTGCTGATCCAGTGACAGTCGGGGAGGATTCCCATGTCAGCGGCGGCGGAGTGTTCAGCCCTTTCGTGGCCGGCTCGTCCACCACCTCGCGCGGTGTCTCTAGCGGAAGCGAACCCGCGGGCCGCTTGCTGTCGTCACGAGTCTTGCCCTCGCCCTGCGGCTGAGTGGCGGCCGGGCCGGCGAGGTGCGGCAGTTTTTCCGCGGACCCGGAATCCTGGACTGGAACACCGCTGACGGAGCCTGAAGATGGAGAACCGGGGAATCTGACAGAGAGGGCATCGCCAAGGTGGTTGGCGTCGAACGGCAACGATTGCCATCCCACCCGGCGGTCCTTTCCTCGGCGGTCCGGCAAGATGGGGCCGATGACCGTCATGTCCGCCGTCCGGGCGTTCTCCCTTATTGCGCTCTGCCTCGCCGGCTGCGGCGTAGACGGGCCAGGCGCCGCGCCGGTCGGCCCGCACCACCCCACGACTGCACCGCGGCCGACGTCGTGGTCCCCTTCCCCCACGCCGTCCTGCCCCGGCTCGGGGACGTCGTTGACCGCCGAGGAGCCGAACGCCGCCATGGGGCTCCGCGTCCAGACCGTGACCCTCACCAACTGCGGCAACAAGATACGCAGCGTCCACGGCTACCCCCGCGTCCGCCTCTTGGACAAGGCCGGCGAGCCACTCGACATCGAGATCGACAGAGGTGCACGACAGGTCACGACCGCGGTCAAGGACCCCGGCTCCAGAATCCTGTCCCTCCGCCCGGGCCGCTCCGCCCGCTTCACCCTGGTGTGGCGCAACACGTACGGTGGCACCAATCACCCACCCGCGCTCGGCACCACCCTCGTGGTCGGCGGCCACCGCGTCCCCGGCAACTTCGACCTCGGCTCGACCGGCCGCCTGGGCGTTACCGCTTGGGAACCGGCGAGTAGCCCCCGAACCCCTGAAGGGGGGCGCATCATCGACGTTCCCTGGCCAACCGCGAGGTGACGCTCCGACGTCGACCATGACCGAGGAGCTGCTTGGCGCGCATGTTCACGGTGTGCTTGGGTTCCAGCCCTGTGTTCAGCATCCGGCAGATGTCCTTGGCGCGCAGCCCGTCCGGTGCTTGCTCTACGATCGCCAGGATCTGCTGGTAGGCGGGCGGGAGCGAGGTCGCCTCGGGGCTGGATTCGGGCAGGTCGCCGGTCATTTCCAGGATCGTGTCGCGGGTGATGCGCAGCCGGGACAGCACCTGTTCGGCCGCGCTCAGCTGCGCGGCACCTCTTGGAGTGGTTCGTCCCAGTCGATGTGGTGTTCGTAGATCCATCGGCTGGGGTCGTTGCCGGTGCGGGCCATCTGTTTCATGGCCAGGCTCATGATCAGGTCACGCGGCACCCGGGCGACGGGACCGAGCGTCTTCCAGCCGCCGGTGCGATTGCCCTGCGCGACGACGCGTTCCACGCGCTCGCGCCGTAGCCGTTCGTAGGCGGCGAACGCGGTGGCGATGTCCGGGCTGTCCCGCAGGCACTTGGCCAGCACGACGGTGTCCTCGATGGCCATGGCCGCGCCCTGCCCGATCGAGGGAGCGGTCGCGTGGGCCGCGTCGCCGATGATGACCATCCGGTCGCCGTGCCACTTCGGTACGGTCGGCACGTCGTAGGTGCTCCAGCCCGCGAAGATCTCGCCGGTCGCCGCGATGATGTCCGCGGCGGGCCCGCGATCGTGCCGGAACATGTCGATCAGCCGGGACCGCCACTGTTCGGGGGTGATCGCGGCCAGTTCTGCGGGGGTGGGCTCGGCGGCCTGGGCCGGATTCGCCGCCCACCACACCTCGCCGCTCGGATGCGTCGTGTGGGTGAAGAAGCAGCGCTTGCCGAAGATCGCGTTCATTGTGCCCGTCTCGCCGCCGGTGGAGACGCCGCGGGCGTAGCCGCCCGTGTTGAGCAGCCCGCCGTAGCGTGCGTCCGGCGCGTGCGGGTCGATGATCTCGCGGGTACGTGACCGCAGGCCGTCCGCGCCGATGAGCAGGTCGCCGCGGACCGAGGTGCCGTCGGCGAACCTCGCCAGCACCCCGTCGCCGGCGCTCTCGGCGTCGAGGAGCCGCTTGCCGTACTCGATGTGTACGCCGGACCGGACGGCCCGCTCGCGGAAGGCGCGGTAGAGGTCGGCCCGCTTGACGGTCCGGCTCACCATGCCGTCCAGCAGGGCGGTGCCGTACGGCAGCTCGCCGAGTCGCCTGCCGGAGCCGTTGGTGAACACGATGCGCGGCGTGTCGAAGCCGACGTCGCCGAGGTCGACGTCGAGGGCGCGCAAGGCGTCGAGCGCGTTCACCGCGAGCGTCAGGAAGGCACCCGTGTGGTCCGCGGTCCGGTCGTACGCCTCATAGACGACCGGCGTGATCCCCACCTTGCGCAGGGCGACCGCGCATAACGAGCCCGCTATCCCACCGCCGATGATCAATGCTGTGTATGTCATACACCGAGTGTATGACATACACTTGGCGGGAGCGCAAGCGTGCGGCCCAGCTCGTCGGCGTCGGCGTCGGACGGACGTCGCGAAAGGCGAGGGCGATGCGCGAAGGTGAGGACCATGAACGACAAGCTGCCGCCGGGGCTCGACCTGCTCTGGGGAAGACTCGACGAGCCGGCGCCTGAACCCAGGCAGGGGCTCAGCCCGCCGCGCATCGCCCGCGCGGCGGTCGAGTTGGCCGACGCCGGCGGCCTCGACGCCGTGTCGATGGCCAGGGTCGCCGAGCGGCTGGGCTTCACCACGATGTCGCTCTACCGGCACGTCAAGAGCAAGAGCGAGGTGCTGCTGCTGATGCTGGACGCGGTCACGGCCGTGCCCGCCGAGCTCGACGAGCCCTGCGACGACTGGCGGGTCGGCCTGGAGCGCTGGTGCGCGGCGCAGTGGGTGATGCTGCGCGCCCATACCTGGATCGTGCACGTGCCCATCACCGGGCCACCGATCACCCCCAACCAGCTGGCGTGGACCGATCGCGCCCTGGCCGCGTTGCGCGATACCGGGCTGAGCGAAGCGGAAAAGGCCGGTGTGGTCCTGCTGGTCGCCAGCTACATGCTCACCACCGCGCGGATGGGCGCCGAGATCGGGCCGGCCGCCTCGGGGGAGTCGATTGCCGCATACAGCACGCTACTCGGCGATCTCGTCGACGCGCGGCGTTTTCCCGCCCTGCGTGCGGCGGTCGACGCGGGTGCCTACGACTATCCACCGGACACCGCCGAGGAGAAGCGGGGCTTCGACTACTCCTTCGGCCTCGCCCGGATCCTGGACGGCGTGGAGACCCTGATCCAGAGACGAGCGCGAGGCTAGAGAGCGATCGTCGAGCGGAGGGCCAGGCCCGCGCTCGGCAGCAGCCCCACCACCAGTGCGACGACGGTGCTGAAGCCTGTCGGAGCGTCCCGCCGGGTGCCATCCCTCAGAGGGTGTCTTCGATTCCCGTAAGGGGGGAATTGGGACACTTGACACCCGGGGCCCTCAGGGTGCGAGATGCTCCCTGAGACCCGGCGGCCATGCCTCGAGTTCCCGGCCCACCAGCAGCTCAGCGTGCTCAGGCGGCCCTTCGACCCGGAACAGCACGATCCGCCCCTCCGGCTCGGGTGCGGCCACAACGCGGTGCGCGATCTTCGTCGGGTCGAACGGGAAGTCCCAGTGCGCCAGGCGACCGTACACCCGGCCGTCGGCCACCAGCTCGGACTGCCGCACCCACCGGATTCGCGAGCTGCCCACCGCCGCGCGAAGCAGGAAGCTCCCCGGGTGCGGCCACCCCGCATCGGACTCGTCCGCGATCACAGCCGATCCGGACCGCAGTCGCAGCGGCTGTGTGGTGGCCTCGGTCAGCGCCGCCAGCAAAGATTCGTCCGCCACCGTGAGCCGACCGAGCAGCAGGGCCGCGTCCACGGCGTCGACGTCGCCGTACACGTCATAGAACGAACCCGCGATGCCCCTTGCGAGCGCAGGATGCAGCGCCGGGACCTCGGCCGCCTCCTGGAACACCTGATGCTTGGCGTCCCAGGGCACCGGACCGGCGCCGCTGATCAGGCGATCCCAGTGGGACCGCGGCAACTGAAGGGTCAGCGCCGTGAAGACCTGCGATGCCTCAGGCGATTCGAAGTAGTCGACCCACAGCCCGTACTCGGCCGAATCGGCCACCGGGCCCGGACCGTACATCAGCATCGCGGCGAATTGGCGCACGATCCAGTCCTGCAGCGCGTGGTCACCTTGCGACCAGCACATTCGCAGGTACATCAAAATCCCATAGGAAGGGAACCTCTGATGCAACAGGACCCAGTCGGCGGCGATCTCGGCATCGGTCCCGAAGAGATTCAGCCCGTGCGGGTCGAACTCGCTAGGGGCGTCCGTGGTCGCCAGCACGGCATTCACATCAGCGTCGACCCCTCGCCGATCCAGCCCAATGCTCGCGAGTTCCCGATCCCACTCGGGGGACCCGATCCGCGGCGGGGGCGATGTCGGCTCTGACACCCACCAACCCTAAGGAACCGGTGGACGCGGGGGCAAAGCGGAGGGGCAAGGAGGCGCCGACGCGGTTTGGGCCGCCTTCGAAAACGGGCCCTTCATCAAGCTCTGTGCTCCGGCGGGAGGGGTGGTAGCTACGTTCAGCCCCTCGAAAAGGGTGATCACTTCCCTGAAGGGAGGAGGGCTTCACGTGCGGCACGACTGAGAATGCCTTGCGTGGTGGCGGGCAAGCCGAGACGATTCCAATGGAAGATCACCAGGTGGGTGAGGACGTGGCGGACGCCCCGGTCCAGATGGTCGGCGGACGCGGCTTCACGGAGGGACCGCCCCGCATTGCGGAAGACGGCTGCCCAGGGCGCGGCGAAGGCGCCCGGCCCATCCGGGGCGATCGAGCCGGTGGGGGAGGCGACGAGGGGGCGGATCCGCTCGGCCAGGTCCTTCAAGCTGGTGGAGGGAGCGTCGGCGGGAAGGGGGCGAAGTTCCGCGATGCGGTTCCACGCGTCTCCGCGCTCGAACCGATCCAGTCCGGTCGCGCTCAACAGGGTGGCGCTCAGAAGCATCGACACCTCTTTGCGGCCGACGTCCGGCGGGCGCTGCCGCAGGTAGGCGAGGATGTGGCTGCTGTCGGCGCTGAACAGGGCGTGGGCGATCTCGGTTCCGACCGGGCCGCCGAACGAGGCGGTCTCCGGCTCGTAGATGGTCGGCCACCAGCGGGTGAGCACCCCGGACACGGTCAGGTCGTTCAGCGCGGCGTTGACGGCGGCCTTCACTTCGGGGACGAGGCCGCCGAGCGGGCGTAGCCGGAGCCGCCAGCATGGATGCTTGCGGATGAACCACCACTCGCTGATCAGCTTGCGCTCGCACAGGCGATCCAGGCGCGGGCTGAGGTGGGTCACGGCGGCCTGCTCGGCGCTCTCCCACTCGGCGAACTGGACGCGGATGCTGTACCAGCCGTGATCAGCCGTGCGGGCTTCCAACGCCTGGTATCCGGCGGCCTGGTAGGCGTCGACTGCGTCGGCGAGAGTCTCGGTGCGGGCGCTGCCGCGCTTTGCCGGTGCGGTCCAGGTGGCGGCGCAGCAGCGCCAGGTGCGCGCCCTCGGTCATCGCGCGGCGGATCTGACGAGGCCGGAAGGCGTTCGAGTTCTCGCACAACGCGGTGAGCACGCTAGCCAGATCAGGGCTGGCGATCGTGACGGCGTCGCCTACCCCCGGCGTCGGCCAGACCTCGCAGATCCATTCGGCAGCGTCGCGAGCATCGTCCCCGGTGAGGTCGGGCCATGGCGGCAGAGACAAGTCTCCGCATGCCGATGGACGAGGCCAGGCTGCTGCGCCGGCATAGCAACGCTCTCTTCGTCATCCCGGGCCTGGATGTGCTGATCAGGATCGCGACCAATCCTGATGCGCTTGGCCAAATCAGATCTTCCGTGAAGGTGACCCACTGGCTCGCAGAACGCGACTTTCCGTGCGTTGTCCCGGCTGAAGTCGAAGGTCAACCTTACGTTATCCGCGACCACGTCGTGTCTTTCTGGCGTTACGTGGAAGCGGTGCCCGCGCCAGCTCCGAGTAGCAAGGAACTGGGTGACATTCTGCGCCGCCTTCATGCGCAGCCGCTGTCTGTCGGTGTCGGCCGGTTCGCAGACCCGTTGGGCAGCGTCACCCAGGCCGTTGAAGCCGCCCCTGATGAGGTATCTCAGAATCACCGTGATTGGCTCGCGAACCGGATCGCTCAGCTTCGCCGGGCATGGGCCGAAGTGGAGTTTCCACATCCGCCGGGCCTGATCCACGGCGACGCTCACCCGAACAACCAGCTGCGGGACTCGTCGGGTCGAGTGGTTCTGGGGGATTGGGATCATGTTGCTGCCGGACCGCCCGAGTGGGATCTCATGCAGATCCACTACATGCATAGGCGGTTCGGTCACGTCTCGGCCGGGCAACTCGACGAGTTCGCGGACGCGTACGGCTGGGACATCCGCGAATGGCCCGGCCTGGACCTCCTGATCGCCATCCGCGAGCTCAACGGCCTCAGCCCGTACATCCGCACAGCATCGGCGAAAGAGTTCTCCCGTAAGGAGCTTGCTCACCGCGTGGACTCGCTGCAAGCGGGCGACACGGCAGCCCGGTGGTCGTCGCCTCCGAAGGGATCATGAGAGCCCCTGAGAGAGGCGGGCAGCGGCCTTCCTCCCGTCACCGGCCATCGGTAGGGCAGACCGGCCGCCGCGCGGCCCAGGACGCCCCGGTGCCTGTACGGGCTTGTACGGATGATTCGGCCAGGGCTTCACCGGCCACCGCGTTCTCGTCAGCGTGGTTCCGGCAACCACCTGTCGCGGAGCGCATGGGGCTTCGCGCGAGCAGAGAGGGGAACCCCGTTGTCCAGACTCGTCAAGGTCGCGTCCGCCGCGGTGGCGCTGTCCGGAGTTCTCGCGCTGACGGTCACGGCGGCGCAGGCCGTGGCCAGCTCCCAAACGGGCACACAGACCAGCGCGCAGTATTTCACCGGCGAGAGCGGCCCCTGGACCGCCCAGACCATCGGCGCCTGGGGGAACATCCCGACGGCGTCCGTCAACATCACCGTGCCCACGGGGACGACGCGGTTCGTCGACGCCCGCTTCACCGCCGAGTCCGTCTGCGCCGGCACCGCCGGCGCATGGTGTTCCGCGCGCATCGTCGTGGTCAACTCCGCCGGGACGACCACCGAGCTGCAGCCGGTCGCGGGCACGGACTACAAGTTCGACAGCCCCGACGGCGCCGAGGAGGCGCACGCCCTCGAGCGTTTCTCCCCCTCCCTGGGCCCCGGCACCTACACGGTCCGGGTGCAGGCCCTGCGCATCTCGGGCATCAGTCAGTTCATCCTGGACGACTACGCGTTCACGGTCGGTCTCGTCGAGCCCTGAGGCGGGCTGGGAAGCTTCCGGGACATGACCCCGTTCGCCCCGGTCACGGGCAGGGGGGACGGTAGGGCAGGCCGGGCATGCGGCGGGCCCATTCCGCCGGGCTGATCACAGGGTAGGCGAGCGCGCATGCCTGCCGGGCGGCGCGGCCGACGTCGGTCTCCCAGAGCCGGACGGTCGCGTCGACGCCGCCGGTGGCCAGCGTGCGGCCGTCCGGGCTGAACGCGGCG
The DNA here is from genome assembly GCF_040680095.1 of Nonomuraea sp. NPDC052129. Classification (NCBI taxonomy): domain Bacteria; kingdom Bacillati; phylum Actinomycetota; class Actinomycetes; order Streptosporangiales; family Streptosporangiaceae; genus Nonomuraea; species Nonomuraea sp. NPDC052129. The sequence goes on from NZ_JBFAVX010000012.1 coordinate 253,609, forward strand.
GCGTACACCCGGTCAGTGTGGCCGCTCAGCGTGACCGTGGCGTCCGGCTGGCCGGCGCGTGTGAGGTCCCACAGGCGCACTGTGCCGTCGAAGCCGGCGGAGGCCAGCAGTCGGCCCCCCGGGTGGAAGGTCACGGCGGCGACGGCGCTGGTGTGGCCGGTCAACGGCACGGGCGGCCGCCGGGCGGGCCGGGCGGCGATGTCGTGGAGCAGGACCAGGCCGTCGGCGCCCGCCGAGGACAGCCGGCGGCCGTCCGGGCTGAACGCCACGTCGTTGACGGCGTTGCGGTGGCCGGTCAGAGTGGCGGTGACGGCCGGGTGGCGGGTGTCGGTGACGTCCCACAGCCGTATGGTGCGGTCGGCGCTTCCGGTGGCCAGGGTGCGGCCGTCGGGCGAGAAGGCCACCGCGAGGATCGTGTCGCCGTGCCCGGTGACCGTCGCCAGCAGCCGCGGGTGGCGCGGATCGGCGACGTCCCACGTGCGCAGGGTGCGGTCGGCGCCCACGGTGGCCAGGGTCCGCCCGGACGGATCGAAGGCGGCCGAGTACACGTTGTCGGTGTGGGCCTTGATGGTGGAGAGCGGACCGGCGCGCCCGCCGTCGCGGGCCTGCCAGAGCCGGACGGTGAAGTCGAGGCTGGCGGTGGCGAGCACCTTGCCGTCCGGTCGCCACACCGCCCGGACGATGCCATCGGTGTGGCCGACCAGGACGGCCCGCGGCGTGGGCGGGCGCCCGGGGGCCAGGCTCCACAGTCGCGCTGTCCGGTCGGCCCCCGTGACCAGGGTGCGGGCGTCGGGGCTGATGGCGACCGTGTAGACGGTGCCGTCTTGCCCCCCGATCAGCGGTGCCCGCAGGTCCCACAGCCGGATGCTTCCGTCTCTGGAGGTGGTGGCGAGCGTTTCACCGGTGGGCTGGAACTCTGCGGTGAGGACCGTGTCGGCGTGTCCGGTCAGGGTCAGGGGAATGCTCGCGGGCCGCTGGAGGTCCCACAGCCGTACGGTCATGTCGTAGCCGCCGCTGGCGAGCCGCCGGCCGTCCGGGCTGAACGCCAGCGCCGCGACGCCGTTGGTGTGTCCGGTGAGGGTGCCGATCGGCTTCGGCTCCCGCGGGTGGGCGACGTCCCACAGCCGTACCGTGTTGTCGAAGCCGGCGGTGGCGAGCGTGCGGCCGTCCGGGCTGAACCGCGCGGCCAGGATCGCGGCGGTGTGGCCTTCGAGGTCGGCCAGGCGCCGGGGACGGCGCGGATCGGCGACGTCCCACAGACGCGCGGTGTTCCCGGGCCCGGCGGTGGCCAGGACGTCCGCGGCGGGGGCGAAGACCGCCGTGGTCATGGTGCCGGGCTCGACGGGCAGTTCGGCGGCCAGGTGCGGACGCGAGGGGTCGGACACGTCCCACAACCTCGGGACGCCGTCATGGCCCGCCGTCGCCAGGGTGCGGCCGCTCGGGCTGAACGACACGTGCCGGATGCCCTGGGAGTGGCCGGTCAGCACGGCCAGCGGGTGCGGCGCGCGCGGGTCGGCCACGTCCCACAGCCGGGCTGTGCGATCGTCACCGGCCGTGGCCAGGACGCGGCCGCCGGGGGCGAACGCCACCGCCAGCACCGCCCCAAGGTGGCCGCGGAGCACCGCCAGAGTCTGCGGACGATGCGGACGGCGCACGTCCCACAGGCGCGTTGTCTGGTCGGTGCTCGCCGTGGCCAGCAGGCGCCCGCCGGGCTGGAACGCGGCCCCGTAGACGGCGTTCTCGTGACCGGTCAGCAGGGTCGCCGGCATTCCGGCCACCGCGCTGAGCAGGCCTCCCCTGGCCTCGGCGGTGGGGAACAGCCGGTAGGCGGCCAGGGCGAGCTGCGCGGCCAGGCCCGGGTCGGTGACGCGCAGTGCGCCGCTGTCCGTCGCCGTCTTCCGCGAGAGCGCCTGGTCGCGCTGGTACGTGGCGGTGCGCTCCGCGTCGGCGGCGGCACGCTGCGCGCGTACCGCCACACCGGACGCGACCAGGGCCACCACCAGCAGGGCCGCGAGCGTGGCGACGGCCTGGTGCAACCGGCGGGTCCGCCGCCGGGACTGGCGAACGCTCGCCTCCAGGAACTCCCGCGCGTCCGCAGGGAGCCGCTCGCCATAGCCGGCGGCCCACTCCTGCGCCGCGACCAGGCGCCCGCCACGATACAGCGCGTCGGGGTCGCGATGGAGGCGTATCCAGGCCGCGGCGTCGGCGGTGAGCCGGCGCGCGACGACCAGCCCGGCACGGTCGGCGTCCACCCAGGACCGCAGTAGCGGCCAGGCGCGAAGCAGGGCCTCATGGCTGATCTCGACAGTGTCCGCGCCCGCGGTGATGAGCCGCCGCGCGACGAACCGGTCGAGGACCTCCTCCATCTCGGCCGCCTCCTCGCCGTCGCCGCCGTCGAGCAGCTCGGCCACGGTGGCCCTGCGCCGGGTGTCGGCGGCATCGGGCGCGACGTGCACCAGGTGCAGGAAGAGGCGGCGGGCCAGTTCGCGGCGGCGGCCGATGAGCCCGTCGTGGACGGCGTCCGCGCTGGCCGCCACCGCGCCCTCGATGCCGCCCACCGCGTGGTAGGCGGCCACGGTCAGGCTCCGGCCCTGACCCTGGCGCCAGGTGGTGTACAGGGCGTGCGACAGCAGCGGGAGTACGCCGACCTCGTGCGCCCCGCCGCCCGCGGCGACGCCCCCGGACGGGGCGACCTGCCGCAGCAGCAGCTCGACCAGGCCGTCCTCGATCTCGACGCCGGCGCGCCTGGCCGGCTCCACGATGGCCTCGCGCAGTTCGGCCTCCTCCATCGGGCCGACGGCGAGCTGGCCGTCCTGCGCGAGCGCGACCAACTCCGAATGCCGCAACGCCGCCGCGTAGAAGTCGGCACGCAGCCCCAGCAGCACGAGCGCGCCGCCGGGCGGCGCGGCCGCGGCACGCACGGCGGCGATGAAACCGCGCCGCTCCGCCTCGTCCCCGCACTCGGTGAACACCTCCTCGAACTGGTCCACCACCAGCACCAGCGGCCGGTCGCCGACCCCGGCCCGGCCGACGTACCGGGCGGCGGCCCCGGGATCCTCGCGGACGACCGCAGCGATCTCGCCCGCCGGCACGTCGGCCAGGGCCGCCAGCCGGGCGGCCAACTCGGCCACCGGCCGCGCACCGGGGACGGTCACGATCACCGGCCAGTGCGCGGAATCGGGCAGGGCGCCATCGCGGAGGGCCGCGACCACGCCGGCCCGCAGCAGGGAGGACTTGCCCGACCCGGAGGGCCCCACTACCAGCCGCACGCCTCCGCCCGCCGCCCTCATCCCGGCCACCTGCTCGAGCAGCCGGCCGGTCAGTGCGCGCCGTCCGAAGAACCAGCCCGCGTCCTCCGGCTGGAAGGCGGCCAGCCCCCGATACGGCTCGGGACCGGCGACGCGGCGGCCGGGAGCCCGCCGTACCCGCCGCCAGGCGGCCAGCCACGCGCCGGCCTCCGCCGGATCGGCCACCCCGCACACCTCCAGCACCCGTACCAGCAGGTCACGCGACGACGTGGACGGCAGTCCGCGGCCCGCGAACCAGTCGCCGAGGGTGCTGTGCGCGCCGTACGCGCCGGCCTTGGCCGCCACTTGCCGTACGGTCAGACCCGCCCGCTCGCGCAGCGACGAGAGCTCGCGCGCGAACTCCTGGCGGGTGGCGATCCTGCCCGGATCAGAACGGCCCGGATCGGCGTCGGCGGACTCGGACACACGGCCTCCTCTGCAGTCATGCGGCTACGCGCCATCGGCCGGCGCCACCTTTATGTCGCTGGCTGATCACAACTGGTTACAGCCGCCCTGTACGGGCTTGTACGGATGATTCGGCGGCCGTTGCGGAGCGGGGGCATGACGCCTCACGGTCGGCGTATCGGCGGCCGGTATCCGGAGCCGACCACCCTCACCCCTGATCACGGACAAGTCAGTCGAACATTCACGGAGGGTCCACGCCAATGACAGCATCGACTTCCGCTCACGGCCGGCTCGACGTGCGGCGAATGCGGCGGATACGGCGGCGAGCGGCATCGTTCATCGCATCCGCGCTGATCGTCGCGGCCGTTCTCCCTGCCGACGCGGCCCGCGCCTTCGCGGATGTCGCCGTGAACCTGCAACTGCGCGGCGCCTACGGCTCTGTGAGCATCCGCGTCAACGGATCACCGACCGGCACCTGCTCCGTCTCGAACTGCCAGTACATGGTGCCCGTCGGATCAACCGTGCGATTGACCCCCGACGGAGACATCACTTCCTGGGGGCCCGGGCCCTGCCAGCACGTGTTCGGCACCCAGCCCTGCGGCTTCGCGGCGCTGTCGAACACCAGCTTCCAGGTGGTCTTCCTCGGCTAGAGGGCGATGGCCGAGCGGAGGGCCAGGCCCGCGCCCAGCAGCATCACCATGCCGGCCGTGCCCAGCGGCGCCAGGGTGGACAGCCGGGCGGCGAGGCCCCGCCCCCGCGAGGCACGCCGTTCGAGGCGGTCGACTAGCTTGACCAGCAGCAGGCCCGTGACGGTGAGCGTCGCCGCCATGCCGAGGCCGTACGCGGTGACCAGCGCCACCCCGAACCAGGTACGCCCCAGCGCGATCGCCCCCAGCAGCACGATGAGCGCCGACGGGCTCGGCACCAGCCCGCCCGCTACCCCCATCCCCAGCAGCCCGGCCCGCGTCGAGCCCTCGTGCCCATGGCCATGGCCGTGCCCGTGGCCATGGCCATGGCCGTGCCCATGCCCGTGACCGTGCTCGTGCCCGTGTCCGGTGGCGCGGCGGGTGGACAGGAGCAGGCGCAGGCCGATGAAGGCGATCAGCACGCCGCTGGCCACCCCCAGCCACCCCAGCACCGCCTCCCCGGCCAGCGCCGTGAACGCGCTCAGCAGCAGGCCCACCACCAGCACCCCGACCGTGTGCGTAGCCGTCACCGTGGCTCCCACGACCAGGGCGTCACGCGGTCGTCCGCGCCGGCCGGCCAGGTACGCGGCCATGATCGTCTTGCCGTGTCCGGGGATCAGCGCGTGCCCGGCCCCGAGGAGCATCGCCAGGGCCACCGCCAGCAGCCCGAGCGGCACCGTGAGCGAGTCGGCGCCGATCAGGCTGGTGAACGTCCGGTCCAGCGCCGCCAGCGCGTCCCCGATCGGCCCGCCGACGCTGATCGTGCCGAGCCCGGAAGGCGTCCCGCCGGAGCCGGGGGAGCCGCCGCCGGACAGGGCGGAGGCGGCGCCGCCGACCGTGATGGTGGCCGTGCGCTGGTCGAGCGGGTTGGTCAGCAGGTCCTCGGGGTACTTGCGCAGCTCGTCGCTCACGCTGGCCGACGACACGGACGACTGGGTCAGCCGTATCCCGTCACCGACGGCGGTGATCTCGCGCCAGCCGATCCGGTCCTGCTCGAACGCGTCGGCGAACGACACCGTGCCCGACACACGGGCCTCGGCGACGAGGCGGCAGGTCAGGCGGCTGGTCTGCAGGCCGCCCTGCCCGGGCGCGTACGCGAACTCCGAACCCGACACCCGCCACGGCACCGCCGTACCAGAGATGGTGAGTCGCTGGGCGGCGGCCAGCGTGGCGCAGGTCCTGGCCGCGTAGGAGGCGTCCACGCCCGGTTTGGCCTGGAGTGTCGGCAGTTCTGCGGCGTCCACGACCGCCTTGTTCTCCACCCGGTCGGGCCGCAGACGCAGCCCGTTGTAGTGGTTGACGGTGAAGTTGCCGAGCGGATGCCTGGCCACCGTCTCCGCCCGCGCCGCTGTCGTGAACAGGACCGACACGCCCATCGACAACAGCAGGCCCACGAGCAGGCCGAGCCGGAGCACCCTCATGAGAACCTCGCCAGTGCGGGCAGGGACGGATCGAAGCCCGAGGGCACGCGCGCGGGCTTGCCGAGCGCGCGCTCGATCCGGGCGCGGTGGTAGCCGAGCAGCGGGTTGCGCCAGCCGGTCGAGGTGGCCTTCTTCGCGTACGGCAGGGCCTCGCGCGGCTTGCCCGCCTTGAACAGGGCCCAGCCGAGCGCGTCGGCGGCGACGAGGTTGGGATTGCGCGCGTACTCGCTCCTGGCATGCCGTACGGCCAGCGCCGGGTCGCCGTGATCGGCCTCGAACTCGGCCCAGGTGAGGTCGTCCCGCACCCCGGCGGCCCGCAGCAGCTTCCGCTGGGCCTCCAGCAGGGTCCAGTCCGGTTTCAGCCCCGCCTTGATCCGGGTCTCGCCCTGCTCGATCAGGTACTGGGACAGCGGCAGCCGCTCGACCACCCGCTGGTAGAGGTCGAGGGCCTCGGCCGTCCGCCCGCCGAGCGCCGCGACCCTGGCCTGTCCGGCGAGTGCGGGGGTGTAGGCCGGGTAGGCCTGGAGCGCCTTGGCGTACCAGTCGCCGGCCGCGGCCAGGTCGCCCGAATGCAGGGCCAGTTCGCCCAGGTAGTAGCGGGTGTAGGCGACGTCCGCCGGGGCGTAGGCGTCGTTCTGGGCGTACTCCAGGAACTTGCGCGCCCCCGTCCGGTCGCCCCGCAGCTCGGCCGCGTAGGAGGCGCGGGCGAACGACGCCACGCCGGGACGCAGCCCCATCATCGCGTCCACGGCCTTCGAGGCCCCGCTCAGGTCGCCGAGCTGCGTCTTCGCGTCGGCCAGCACCCCGTGCGCCGCCGCGCTGTAGGGATTGGCGCCGATGGCCCGCTGCGCCAGCCGTACCGCGTCGGAGAACTCGTGGCGGCCGGCGGCGAGCGCCGCCTGGCCGGTCAGGACCGCGTCATCGGCCGGATTCAGCCGGGTGGCGGTGGCCAGGGCGCCCTGGGCCTTGGTGTAGTACGACGGGTCGCCGGTGACCCTGGCCTGGTCGACGTACTCCAGGCCGAGCTGGGCCCAGCCGCGGTAGTCGCCGGGCAGGCGCTTCAGACGGGCCTGCAGCGTCTCCGTGAAGGTCGCGGCCTGCGTGGTTCCAGTAGAGGTCGCCGGCGGGGCGTAGACAGCGTAGGCCGTGACGGCCAGCGCGCCGGCCACGACGAGGCCACCGGCAAGGGCGAGGGATCGCATCCAAGGCTCCGGAGATCGGAAGAGGTCGGCGCAGACGGGTCGAGGGCCGGCCGGCCCTGACGGGGGACAAGGCCGGCCGGCCGGGGTCGCGGCGGGAGTTTGGGAGACGGGCCCGCCGCGGGGGGACCGGCCGGCCCGGAGAGGAGGCCGGCCGGTCGGGGCTCACCGCTGGTTCACAGCCACGTTGCTGGGCAGCGGGATGTACGGGAACGAGTCCAGGATGGGCTTGTCGTTCTTGTCGACCTTGTCCGTCAGGCCAGGGACGAGCTTGCCGGACAGCGCGGCGCCGGCCACGGCCTGCAGCGAGATGTCCACGACGTCGTCGGACAGGCGGCGGCCGTTCGGGAAGCCCGCCAGGTCACCGGCCAGTACGCCGAGCCGGTTGGGGTCCTTGGACGGCGGGACCGCCATGTTGAGCCGCAGCATCTCGGCGGGCCGCAGCTTGCCGGCGTCCTTGTTGAGGGTCTGCGAGTTCAGGTCGGCCTTGATCGGCCCGTTGCCCTTGGCGATGCCGGTCAGGAAGATCTCGACCAGGTCGCCGCGCGGGGTCGCCGGCGCCTTGATGCCGTAGATGCCCTCCAGCAGCCTGGCCACCTCGGGGTCGGTGACGCGCTTGACCACGTCCGGGATGCCGGCGTCCTTGACCGGGGGCAGCGAGTTGAACGCGTCCTTCAGACCGGCCGGCATCACGACCTCGTTGACCAGCGGGTTGCCCAGGCGCGAGACCTGGACGTAGCCGTTCGGGCGCCATTTGTCCGTGGTGGACCAGATGCCGACCACCGGGTTGCGCCGGGCGTCGCCCCGGAGTGCCAGGTCGTGGGCGGGCACCTGGACGGCCAGGGTGCTCACGTTGTAGCCCTTGGTGGTGTCCTGGCCGACCTCGGACAGATTGCCGCCGTAGAGCAGGTCGAAGACGCGCAGGTCCAGGAAGAACGCCTCGTCGGACTGGCCGGCGTAGGCCTTGCCGCCGTTCGGGAGGCTCTTGAGGGACTGGGCGCGCAGCGTGCCGTAGTCGGGCATCGAGGCGGGGCCGACGTTGCTCGGCGCGACGATGCCGTCCGAGATGAGCGTCCTGCTGCCGTCCTCGGTGATCCGCTTGAGCGTGTAGTGCTGGCGGAAGAGCAGGTTCTCGTCGTGGAGCGAGGTGACGGGCCCGTTGTTGTACAGGAACGTGGCGTTGCCGCGCCGGTCCTCATCGCGGAACGTCCACTGGTAGACGATGTCGGGCTTGGCGTCGCCGTCGTTGTCGATCTTGATGTTGTAGCGGGACTTGGTGTCGAACGTGTAGAAGTTCGGGCCGCCCTGCGGCTCCTGGAACGGGATCCAGTTGGCCAGCAGCGTCACCGTGTCGGCCTTGTCGGGGCTGACGAACGCGTACACGTCGGTGTTGTCGTTACGCGGGTCCCCCGCGATCATCGGCGCCTCGCGGTGCGAGGAAGCGTCGCCGGAGTCGGTACGGAGCAGGGCGAACGAGGAGGCGGTCAACGCCGCCGCGACGCCCAGTCCGACTAGAGCGCGCCGGTTGATCCGGAGCTCCATGTTCGGTCCTTTCGAGAGTGCTGATCGAGATCGAGAGGTTCCGGCCGGGTTCCTCGACGGCGTATTCGTCGCAACTCCGCGAACGGATGTGTCTTCTCCTCCTCGAGAATGAGACGTCAACGAAGGTTGACATACTTTGGTCGTCAATTTAGGTTGACGGGTGCGGATCGCGATCCGCCGTTCGTTGGGTTTTTCGGGATATATCGCGAGAGGAGACACGGTGATCAGAGAGCTGCTCGCCTACATGCGCCCGCACAGGAAGATCCTGGTGCTCGGGGGGTTACTCGGCCTGGTCGGCTCGGCGGCGGGCCTGGCGATGCCGTTGCTGGCCAAGTACGTGGTGGACGCCTTCGGCCAGGACCGGTCGATGGCCGGGCCGTTGGTCGGGCTGACCGTGGCGGTGCTGGTCGGAGCGGTGGTGTCGGCCCTGGGCACGTACCTGATGGAGCGCACCGGCGAGGGCATCGTGCTGGGCGCGCGGCGCCGGCTCATCGACCGGATGTTCCGGCTGAAGGTCGCCGACGTGGACCGGCTCAAGCCCGGCGACCTGCTGTCGCGGGTGACCGGTGACACGACGCTGTTGCGGGCCGTACTGACCAACGGGGTCGTGAACTCGATCGGCGCGGTGTTCATGCTGGCCGGCGCGATCATCATGATGGCGACCATGGACGGCGTGCTGCTGCTGGTCACGCTGCTCGTGGTGGTGGTGATCGGCGGGCTGACCGGGCTGGTGATGCCCAGGATCCAGCGGGCGCAGAAGCAGGCCCAGGAGGCCGTCGGCGAGATGGGCGCCGTGCTCGACCGGGCGCTGCAGGCGTACCGGACGGTCAAGGCCAGTGGCGCGGAGGAGCGCGAGATCGCGGTCGTCGGCGGCGCCGCCACGCGCGCTCGCGACCGGGGGCTGCAGGTGGCCGGATGGACCTCGCTGGCCGGGGTGGCGACCTGGATGACGGTGCAGATCGCCTTCCTGTGCGTGCTGGCCGTCGGCGGGGCGCGGGTCGCCTCGGGCGTGCTGGAGGTCTCGTCGCTGATCGCGTTCCTGCTGTACCTGTTCTACCTGGTGGCGCCCATCGGGCAGATCGTCGAGGGCATGGTGCAGTTGCAGCAGGGCCTGGCGGCGATGAAGCGGATCAAGGAGATCGAGGACCTGCCCGCCGAGCCCGTCGGCGCCACGATTCCGGCACTCCTCGCGGCGCGGCCGGCGGGGGTGCGGTTCGAGGACGTGGTGTTCCGCTACGGGGACGACCGGCCGATCGTGCACGACGGGGTCAGCTTCGAGGTGCCGCCCGGCGGGCTGACCGCGCTCGTCGGGCCGTCGGGCGCGGGCAAGTCGACGGTGTTCGCCCTGCTGGAGCGGTTCTACGAGCACCAGGACGGATTGATCACGGTCGACGGCCGGGACATCCGCGACTGGCCGCTCGCCGAGCTGCGGGCCACGCTGGGCTATGTCGAGCAGGACGCGCCCGTACTGGCGGGCACTCTCAAGGAGAACCTGCTCTTCGCCGCCCAGAACGCCACCGAGGAGGAGCTGCGGCGCGCGATCACTCGCACCCGCCTGGACGACCTGGTCGCCAGGCTGCCGGAGGGACTCGACACGGCCGTCGGACATCGGGGCGTGCTGTTGTCGGGCGGCGAGCGGCAGCGGGTGGCGATCGCCAGGGCGCTGCTGCGCAAGCCCAGGCTGCTCCTGCTCGACGAGGCCACCTCGCAGCTCGACGCGGTCAACGAACTCCGGCTGCGCGAGGTCATCGCCGAGGTGGCCGCCGAGACGACCGTCCTCGTCATCGCGCACCGCCTGTCCACGGTGACCAACGCGGACCGGATCGTGGTCATGGAGGCGGGCGGGGTACGCGCGGTCGGCACCCATGACGAGCTCGTGGGCCAGGACGACCTCTACCGCGAACTGGCCGCGACCCAGTTCCTGGTGAGCTAGTGCTCTGACAGTGACAGTGGTGAATCTGTTCATTCAGTAGGTCGCACGAACCGCACCGTGCGCGCGCCACAAGGCGCGACGACCGGGCCGTCCTGGAGCTGTTCCCCGACAACGAGCCGCCGACCAGGTGGATCCGTCTGGCGCGGGAGGGATGAGAAGTCGGACAGATGGTGTTGGAGCTGCTGTGACAGGTGGATACCACAGTGGTCTGGCCGGGCTTCTCGACGGGCGACGGCTCTCTCCGGTGCAGCGGCGGATCGCCCACTACCTGTCCGAGCATCTCGACGAGGCGATCTTCCTGTCCAGCGTCGAGCTGGCCGAGCGGTCAGGGGTGAGCCAGCCGTCCGTGACGAGGTTCGCCATGGTGCTCGGCTTCGCCGGCTATCCGGAGCTGCGGCAGGCGCTGCGTCCGCTGGTACTGGGCGGGCCGCCGGAGGAGAGCCTGCTCCAGGGCGCCATCGACAATGAGATCCGTAACCTGGCCGCCGTCAGGGAGCGGCTGGCGGGCCTGCCCCTGAAGGAGTTGGGGGAGTCGCTGGCCGCCACCGAGCCGCTCCCGGTGCTGGGGCTGCGGGTCTCCTGCGGGCTGGCCACCACCTTCGCCTACTACGCGCGGCGGATCCATCCGGAAGTGCGGCTGTTGACCCACGGCGGCTCCGAGCTGATCGAGGGGCTGCACGCCGCGCGGCGCGCGGGCGCCGAATGGCTGCTCGCCGTGGTGCTGCCGCGCTATCCGGCCGAGGTGATCCACGCCCTGGAGTACGCCGAGAAGCTGGGGCTGCGGATCGCCGTCATCTGCGACAAAGCTGACTTCCCCGCCGAGGTGGTGCTTGACGCGCCGGTGGGGGACCGGCTGGTGTTCGACTCCCACGCGGCGCCGCTCACGCTGGCCATGGCCCTGATCGATGCCATGGCCGACGCCGCGCCGCTGCGTACCCAGGCCCGGCTGGAGGAGTACGAGCGGATGACCGACGAGACCGGCGCATTCGTGACCGGCGATCTCCCCTGACCGGGGCTAACCGGCGATCCGGCGCAGTGAGCGCACCGACCAGGTCACGGTCAGCGCGGCCAGCACCAGCATGACCGCGAACGCGATCGGGATCGACCCGTCGGTCAGATTTCCCGCGAACAGCGCCCGGCCCGCCACCACCGGGTGGTACATCGGATTGAACACGGCCACCTTCTGCATCCACTCCGGCGCCAGCGTCATCGGCAGCAGCGCCCCCGACAGCAGCATGACGGGCAGGGCGAAGAACTGCATGATCTGCGCCATGCCGTTCTCGTCCCGCAGCGACAGCGCCAGGCCGTACGCGATGCCGGAGGAGAACAGGCCGGTCACCGCGATGAGCAGCACCATGACGGCGAGTCCGGGCAGGCTGGCGCGCATGCCCATGACCAGCGCGATCACGATCACCACGACCGACTGGAGCATGAGCACGACCCCGTCGCGGAGTGTGCGGCCGAGCACGATCGACGGGCGCCAGGCGGGGCTGACCGCGATGCGCTCCAGGACGCCGCTGCGCAGCTCGTAGATCATGCCGTAGCCGACGCCGATCGCCCCGAACAGCGCGGTGATCACCAGCATGCCCGGCGCGAAGCTCGTGAGCTGCGCGGAGATGGGCTGTCCGGCGGCACCCGCCACCAGCGGGCCGAACAGCAGCAGGTACACCACCGGCTGGACGATGCCGAACAGCGGCCAGATCGGGTTCCTGAACGTGTTGCGCAGCTCGTACACCAGAAAAAGCAGCGTGTGGCGGATCATGCGGCGGCTCCGGTGTCGCGCAGGGATCGGCCGGTCTTGGCCAGGAAGACGTCGTCGAGGGTGGCGCGGTCGAGCGCGATCGAGGACAGGGCGAGGCGCTGCTCCTGCAGCGCCCGCAGCAGTGTGGGCAGGGTGTGCTCGCCGTCGTCGACGTACACGCGCAGCACGTCGTCGTCGACGCGCGTCTCGCGGGCGTACGGCTTGAGCGTCTCGGCGGCCCGGTCCGGCTCGTCCAGCCTGAGCGTGACGACGTCGTCGGCGACCTCGCGCTTGAGCCCGCCCGGTGTGCCCTCGGCCACCACCAGGCCGTGGTCGACGATCACCAGCCGGTCGCACAGCGCGTCGGCCTCGTCGAGGTAGTGGGTGCTGAGCAGCACACTGGTGCCGACCTCGCGCAGTTGCCTGATGCGGTCCCAGAGGTTGGCCCGGTTCTGGGGGTCGAGCCCGGTGGTGGGCTCGTCGAGGAAGAGCAGCGGCGGGCTGTGCACCAGCCCGAGCGCGATGGCCACCCGCCGCTTCTGGCCGCCGGAGAGTGTACGGCCGGGCCGGTCGGCGATCTCCGTCAGGTCGAACCTGGCGAGCACGTCGGCCGTGGCCCCGGCCGGGTCGGGCACACTGTGGATCTTCGCGGCCATGATGATCTGTGCCCGTGGCGTGGTGCTCTCCTCGACCCCGCCGGCCTGGCTGATGTAGCCCAGGTTGCGCCGGACGGCGCTGGGTGCCTTGAGCAGGTCGTGCCCGGCGACGGTGGCGGTGCCGGCGTCGGGTGCGATCAGCGTGGCGAGCATTCTGATCGTGGTCGTCTTGCCGGCGCCGTTCGGGCCGAGGACGCCGAAGATCTCGCCCTTGCCCACTTCGAGGTCGACACCACGGACCGCTTCCACGGTCTGGGTGCCCTTTCTGCCCCTGGTGGTGAATGTCTTGCGTAAGCCGTGCGCGTCAATGATCATTTGCGGTTCCTTACGGTAGTTCGTCGTTCTCGACTCTGATGACCGCCTTCTCCGCCCAGTCGAGGTGCGCGGTGAGCATGGCGACGGTCAGGCGAAGGTTCTCGTCGACATGCCGGGGTGCGCCGTAGCGCTGCTTGACGCCGTAGATGCTCTCCATCGTCTCGATCGACATCCTGAGCTGCCGGATCCTGCCGTCGAGCGCGTCGAGGATCTCCTGCTTGGGCAGGCGGTCCATGAACGTGAGCGCCACCTGGAAGGGGTCGATGATCGGCCTGACGTCGTACCAGGTCTCGAGCAGTTGGCGGTGGAACTCCCTGCGGCCCGCCTCGGTGATCTCGTAGACCGTCTTGCCGCCCTTGCCGCTCTCGACCACCTCAAGCAGGCCCTCTTCGGCCATCTTGCTCAGCCCGTGATAGATCGAGCCGAACGCCACGTTGGCCCAGTGCTCCGCGCCCATCACCTCCAGGTGCCGGCGGACCTGATATCCGTTGAGCGGCTTGTCGAGGAGGCAACCGAGGATGAGCACACGGGTCGAAGAAGACATATTCAAGTTTGTAGTCAAATTTGAACCCCTGTCAAGGTCATAAACTGAGCCGCATGACTGAACGACCGATCGCGCTGGTCACCGGCGCCTCCCGTGGTGTCGGCGAAGCGATTGCCAGGGCACTGGGGCCCACGCACCACGTCATCCTCGGCGGCCGCGACCGCGACGCGCTGGCCGCCCTGGCGGCCGAACTGCCCGACGCCAGGGCGTGGCCGGTCGAGCTGACCGAGGTCGCCGAGGCCGACGTGGTCGGCGTCGAGCGGCTCGACCTGCTGGTGCACAGCGCCGGGATCGGCCTGCTCGGCAAGGTCGCGGAACTGAAGACCGACGTGTGGCGCAGGACGATGGAGCTCAACGTGATCGCCGTCGCCGAGCTCACCCGGCTGCTGCTGCCCGCGCTCAGAGGCGCCGGCGGTCACGTGATCTGCGTCAACTCCGGCGCCGGGCTCCGGGCGAACCCCGGCTGGGGCGCCTACGCGGCGAGCAAGTTCGCGCTGCGGGCCTTCGCCGACGCGCTGCGCCAGGAGGAGGCCGAGCTCAGGGTGACCACCATTTTCCCGGGCCGGGTGGACACCGACATGCAGCGCGGTGTCCGTGAGCAGGAGGGCGGCGACTACCAGCCCGACAAATACCTCAAGCCCGAGTCCGTGGCCCGCGCGGTGCTGGCCGCCGTCAACGCCGGGCCCGACGCGCACCTGACCGAGCTCACGCTGCGGCCCAGCGCGGGCCCGGTCAACTGAATGGATTCATTCACTACCGCGTCCTCGACCCGCTGGGGCGTACGCGGTCCCACCGGCGTGTCCCACTCCCCGGACGAGCATGCCGAGCAGGCAGACTGCGAGGCGGGGGTCGTCGCTCTCGCGAACGTTCTGGAGGACCTGTGTCGGTGACCTACTGGTGCGAGCACGCCTGGCTGCCCGACGGCGTCCACGAAAGCGTGCTCATCAGGGTCGACGGGACCCGAATCGCCGACGTGACGCAGGGCGACCCTGACGGCGCCGAACGCCTGGCGGGCCTGACGATGCCCGGCCTGGCCAACGCCCACTCCCACGCCTTCCACCGGGCGCTGCGCGGCATCACGCAGGCGGGCGCGGGCGACTTCTGGACGTGGCGTGAGCGGATGTACGAGGTGGCCGCGGCGCTCGACCCGGACCGTTATCTCGCGCTGGCCAGGGCCGCCTACGCGGAGATGGCGCTGGCGGGGGTGACCTGCGTGGGCGAGTTCCACTACCTGCACCACACGCCGGACGGCCGGCCGTACGACGACGCGAACGCGATGGGTCACGCGCTCATCCAGGCCGCCCGGGACGCGGGCCTGCGCATCGCGCTGCTCGACACCTGCTACCTGACGGGCGGCATCGGCACGGGCGCGGCGGCCGGTGGCGGCACGGGACTGGTGGGGGCGCAGGTGCGCTTCGGGGACGGGGACGCCGACCGGTGGGCGAGCCGGGCCGACGAGCTGGCCGCCGTCTACAAGGGGCAGCCCGACGTGGAGATCGGCGCGGCCGTCCACTCGGTGCGGGCCGTACCGGCGGAGCAGATGCCGGTGGTCGCCGAGTTCTCCCGCCACCACGCGGCGCCGCTGCACGCGCACGTCTCCGAGCAGCGGGCCGAGAACGCCGCGTGCGTGGAGATGTACGCGGCCAGCCCGGTGCAGGTGCTGCACGAGCGGGGCGTGCTCGGACCGCGCTCCACCGCCGTCCACGCCACCCACCTGAGCGACGTCGACATCGAGCTGCTCGCCCAGTCGGGCACGCACATCTGCATGTGCCCCACCACCGAACGCGACCTGGCCGACGGCATCGGGCCCGCCAGGACGCTGTTCGACCGGGGCGCGCCCATCACGCTCGGCTCCGACAGCCATGCCGTCGTCGACCTGTTCGAGGAGGCCAGGGCGGTCGAGCTGGACGAACGGCTGGCCACCGGCGAGCGCGGCCACTGGCGCGCCGAGGAGCTCCTGACCGCCGCCACGGCCGCGGGCCACACCTCGCTGGGCTTCCCCGACGCCGGGCTGCTGGTGCCGGGCGCGTGGGCGGACCTGGTCTCCGTACGCCTCGACTCGGTCCGTACGGCGGGTGCCGGCGGGGTGGAGGCGGTGGTGTTCGCGGCGACGGCGGCCGACGTGCACTCGGTGATCTCAGGTGGCCGGCACGTCGTGTCGGACGGGCGGCACACGCTGGGGAACGTGGGCGCCATGCTGACCGAGGCGATTGGATGGGTTCGATGACCTCTGTGCTGTTCGACGGGATCAAGCTGCTCTACACCGGGGACCCGGAGCGGGAGGAGATCGAGGACGCGGCGCTGGTCGCCGAGGACGGCCTGGTCACCTGGGTGGGCCCGGCGGAGCGGGCGCCGGACGCCGACGAGCGGGTGGACGCCGGGGGCCGCGCCGTCATCCCGGGGTTCGTGGACAGCCACGCGCACCTGGTGTTCGCCGGTGACCGGACGCACGAGTTCCAGGCGCGCATGTCCGGCGTGCCCTACACCGGTGGCGGCATCAGGACCACGGTCGCCGCCACGCGCGCGGCCTCCGACGCGGAGCTGGCGACGAGAGCCGCCGCCCTGGTCGGCGAGATGCGGGCGCAGGGCACCACGACCGTGGAGATCAAGAGCGGTTACGGGCTGACCGTCGAGGACGAACGGCGCTCGCTGGAGATCGCCACCGGGCTGACCGACGAGACCACCTACCTCGGGGCGCACGTGGTGCCCTCGGGCATCGCGGCCGACGACTACGTGCGGCTGGTCACCGGCGAGATGCTGCGGGCGTGCGCGCCGTACGCCAAGTGGGTGGACGCCTTCTGCGAGCGCGGCGCCTTCGACGGTGACCAGACCAGAGCGGTGCTGGAGGCCGGGATCAAGGCGGGGCTGCAGGCCAGAGTGCACGCCAACCAGCTCGGCGAGGGGCCCGGCGTGCAGATTGCCTGCGAGTTGGGCGCCGCCTCGGCCGACCACTGCACCCACCTGAGCGCCGCCGACGTCGACGCGCTGGCCGCCTGCGCCCCGAAGGACGCCCCTGGCACCGTGGCGACACTGCTGCCCGGCGCCGAGTTCTCCACCCGCTCGCCCTACCCCGACGCCAGGAGGCTGCTCGACGCGGGGGCGGTCGTCGCGCTGGCCACCGACTGCAATCCCGGCTCCTCCTACACCTCGTCGATGGCGTTCTGCGTGGCGCTGGCCGTACGGGAGATGGGCATGACGCCGCTGGAGGCGATCAGGGCCGCGACCCGTGGCGGGGCCCGCGCGCTGCGGCGTACGGACGTAGGCTGGTTGCTACCGGGAGCCCGCGCGGACCTCGTCGTGCTCGACGCTCCTTCCTACGTCCATCTCGCCTATCGGCCGGGTGTTCCCCTCGTTCACCAGGTGTTTCTCGGTGGTCTCCTCCTTTAGGAGGACATCCAGAACCGTCCCCTGGTCGTAGCCCTTTAGGGAATCTTTGCATCTGGCCGGACGTTGGCCGGATAAGAACGTAGCTGCGGAACGAGGTGCCTGGGGATGGCAAGGCCTACGGGGAGTCGCACGCAGGAGCAGCACGTCGCTGATCGCGATCTGCTGGGGACCTACCTGGCGGAGATCGGGCGGGTCCCGCTGCTCACGGCGGAGGAAGAGGTGGAGCTCGCCAAGCGCATCGAGGCGGGCCTCTTCGCCGAGCAGCTGCTCGACAGCGGGGGTGCGGAGCCGCGCATCGGTGACGCGGCCGATGAGGAGCTGGAGCGCGTCGCGGTCTCCGGCCGGCGGGCGAAAGACGAGTTCATCCAGGCGAACCTTCGCCTGGTGGTGGCGGTGGCCCGCAAATACTCGGGCCGCGGGATGCCGCTGATCGACCTGGTCCAGGAAGGGAACCTGGGGCTGGTCCGGGCAGTGGAGAAGTTCGACTACAAGCGGGGGTACAAGTTCTCGACGTACGCCACGTGGTGGATCAGGCAGTCCGTGGGCCGGGCCATCCACGAGCAGGCGCGGCCGGTGCGGCTGCCCACCCACGCGGGTGAGCAGATGACCAGGCTGATGCGGGTGCGCCGGGACATGCTGGCGGAGTTCGACGTCGAGCCGACCGACGAGGACCTCGCCGGGATCCTGGAGCTGCCGATCGAGCGGGTCCGGGAGCTGCGCCGCTGGGCGTCGGACCCGGTGTCGCTGCAGCTCGGCGTGGGCGACGAGGACGAGACCGAGCTGGGCGACATGATCGCCGACGAGACCTGGGCCGATCCGGAGCAGCAGGCGATCGACATCCTGGAGCGCGAGCGGCTCGACCAGTGGCTCACCGACCTTGAAGGCGACACCCGCGACATGCTGCGCTGGCGCTACGGGCTGGTGGACGGTCGCGAGCACACCCTGACCGAGGTGGGCGAGCGCTACGGCATCGGTCGCGACCGCGCCCGCCGCATCGAGCGCGACGCGCTTGCCCGCCTCCGCAAGATGGCGACTGCGGCGGCTTAACAACCAGTTTCTTTTACGGCAGAGCACGGTGGGCCCCTCCCAGCGTGCTCTGCTGGCCTCTGTCCAGGGGCACGCTCCTCCGGTGGAGCGGGCTGGGCGCCGTGACGTGCGCATTCTTGGCCCCGGTCCGTGGATCCCAGCCCCCCTCAGGGGCGCTGCAGGATGCGCCGGAGGAATTCCTCCACCGCCGCCTCCGCCGTTTCGCGGTCGCCGCCCCTGGCGACCAGCAGGGCGCTCTCGTTGATGGCGGCCAGCAGCATGTGGGCGTGCAGATCCAGGAAGCCGTCGGGGACGGCGTCCGTGGCGCGTAGCGCGCCCTTCAGCATGCCGAAGGAGTAGCGCTCCTCCATCGCCCGCCACCGCTCCCACCCCAGCACCGACGGCGCGTCGATCAGCACGATGCGCTGGATCACCGGATCGCCCGCGAGCCTGATCCAGGCCAGAACGCCGGCCCGCAGCGCCTCAGCGGGGTCGGTGATGCCCGCGACCGCCTCGACGATCTTGACGCCGATCCCCGCCTCCGTCGCCTCCAGCACCGCCTCGAACAGCGCGTCCTTGCCCGCGTAGTGGTGGTAGAGGGCGCCTCGGCTCAGGCCTGACTCCTGGAGGACCGCCTCGATCGAGGTGCCCTCGTAGCCGTGCTCGGCGAACAGCCGCGTGGCGATCGTGAGGAGCTGGTCGCGGGTGGCCGCGCCGCGTTCCGCCTTGAGGTTCATGGAACCACTGTAGGAGCGGACCTCCGCCGACCGGCCATGGACAAACCGACAGTCGGTCTGTAATTTCGTATACCGACAGTCGGTTTGTAATCCAGGCAGAGGAGAGCAAGACCATGAACGACATCAACTACGTGGACGTCGGCGACGGACCGGTCGCCCTGTTCGTGCACGGCGTCGCCACCAGCTCGTACCTGTGGCGCAACGTCATCGCCGAGCTGCGCGACGAGCGCCGGTGCGTGGCGATCGACCTGCCCCTGCACGGCGGCAGCGCGCCACGCGCGGACCTGTCGATCCCCGCGATGGCCGAGGCGGTGGAGGAGCTCTGCGCCGAGCTCGGGCTGGACCAGGTCGACCTGGTCGCCAACGACACGGGCGGCGCGGTGGCGCAGGTCTTCGCCGTACGCCACCCGGAGCGGCTGCGCTCACTCACGCTCACCAACTGCGACGTCCACACCAACACGCCGCCGGAGTCGTTCCAGCCCACGGTCGACCTGGCCGCCCGGGGCGAGCTCGCGCCGCTGACCGCAGCCCTGCTGGACCAGCCGGAGCTGCTGGCCCAGACGGCGTTCGGCGACGGCTACGAGCACATCGACGATCCGGCGGACCTGGTCGACCACTACCTGCGGCCGATCCTCGACAAGCCCGACGGCCCGCGCGCCTTCGAGCGGCTGCTGACCTCGATCGACGCCAAGGACATGGTCGCGATCGAGCCGCTGCTCACCGTGCTGGCCGTGCCGACGCTGGTGGTGTGGGGGACCGGCGACGTCTTCTTCGACGTGAGCTGGGCCCGCTGGCTGCGCGACACGATCCCGGGCGTCAAGGAGATCGTGGAGATCGAGGGCGGGCGGTTGTTCTTCCCTGACGAGCGGGCCGGCGAGCTGGTGCCGCACCTGCGCCGGTTCTGGGGCTGATCAGGCGAGCGGGGCCAGGTACTTGTCCAGGTCGTCGAGGATCCCGCCGGCGGCCGTGACGCCGATGCCGAGCATCCAGACCTCGTCGTCCACGTTGTGGGCGTTGCCCGACTTGACCGCTCCGAGGTTCTTCCAGAGCGGACCGCCGGTCACCGACGCCTGGCTCTTGGCCGCCGCCTGGCCGTAGGCGGTGTAGAAGACGGCGTCGGCGTCGGCCTGGGCGATGTTCTCCTGGCTCAGCTTGCCGAAGCGCTTGTCCTGCTGCGTGGCCAGTTGCTGCGTCTCCGGGCGGGGGATGCCGGCGTCGCCGACGACGATGCCGCTGAAGGACTCGGGGCCGTACATCCGGATCTCCGTCGGCATGAAGCGGACGATGCTCACCTTCAGCTTCGCGTACTTGGCGCCGACCTGCTTGGCCCGCGTCTCGTAGGCCGACAGCAGCCCGGCCGCCTGGTCCTTCTTGCCCAGGGCCTCGGCGTCGAGCAGGAAGTTCTGCTTCCAGGTGACGCCGACCTTCTCCGTGAACACGGTCGGGGCGATCTTGCTGAGCTTGTCGTAGAAGGCCGCCTGCCGGAACTTGGTGCCGAGGATGAGGTCCGGCTTGAGCGCCATGATGGCCTCGATGTTCGGCTGCTGGAGGGTGCCGACCGCTTTGGTCGCCGACAGCGCCGAGCCGAGGTACTTCGGCCACGCCTGGCTCTCGGTGGCCTGGGCCGCGCCCACGGGGGCCAGGCCCAGCGAGACCATCGTGTCGAGTTTGTCGGTGTCGAGCACCACGACCCGCTTAGGCTCCAGTGGCACCTTCGTCTGGCCCATGGCGTGGGTGACCGTCCTGGTCGGCCCCGCCTGCTGGGCGGTGGTGGAGGTGCCGCAGGCGGCGAGCGCGAGAAGGGGCAGCAGGAACGCCAGACGCATTGGGGGATCCCTTGATCGATTAGGTTAGGCAAGCCTAAGTCTATGCCCGAATATTCGGCACGCGCTGTCCGAAACATGGACGAAACACCAGTGGGACGAGATTCACGAATGTGAAACACACCCGGTCGAGCCACGAAACGCCGGGCGAACACGCTGTGGCCACACGTCACATGTAAGGAGGGTCGCGTCGTGAAGATCGACAGCGGCACGACGGCCTGGATGCTAGCGGCCACCGCGCTGGTGCTGCTCATGACACCAGGGCTCGCGTTTTTCTACGGGGGCATGACCAGGGCCAAGAGTGTCCTGAACATGATGATGATGTCGTTCGTCAGCATCATCACCGTCACCATCGCCTGGGTGCTCTACGGACACTCGCTGGCGTTCACCGACAACAGCATGTCGTGGCTGAACAACTTCGTCGGTGGTCTCGACGCGCTCGGGCTGCAGAGCCTGGTCGAGACCGCTACCAAGACCGACGGCACCGGCATGCCCAGCCTGGTCTTCTCGGCCTTCCAGCTGACGTTCGCCATCATCACCGTCGCGCTGATCAGCGGCGCCATCGCCGACCGGGCCAAGTTCGGCGCCTGGGTGCTGTTCAGCTTCGTCTGGGCGAGCATCGTCTACTTCCCCGTGGCCCACTGGGTGTGGGGCACCGGCTGGCTGAACGCCCTGGGCATCGAGGACTTCGCCGGCGGCACGGTCGTCCACATCAACGCCGGTGCCGCGGCGCTGGCGCTGGCCCTGGTGCTGGGCAAGCGCAAGGGCTGGCGCAAGGAGCCGATGCGGCCGCACAACCTGACACTGGTGCTGCTCGGTGTGGGCCTCCTGTGGTTCGGCTGGTTCGGCTTCAACGCGGGCTCCGAGCTGGCGGTCGACGGGACGGCCGGCCTGGCGTTCATGAACACCCAGATCGCCACCGCCGTCGCGGCCGGCGCCTGGATCGTGGTGGAGAAGCTGCGTGACGGCCACGCCACCAGCCTCGGTGTCGCCTCCGGCGCAGTCGCCGGTCTGGTCGCCATCACCCCCGCCTGTGGGTTCATCGACCCCTGGGCCGCGATGCTGCTCGGCCTGATCGCCGGCGCGGTGTGCGCCTACGCGGTCGGCCTGAAGTACCGCTTCAACTTCGACGACTCGCTCGACGTGGTCGGCGTGCACCTGGTCGGCGGCGTGATCGGCGCCGTCTCGCTCGGCTTCCTGGCCGTGTACCCCTTCCTGGACCAGCAGAACAAGGGCCTCTTCTACGGCGGCGGCTTCACCCAGCTCGGCCTCCAGGTGCTCGGCCCGATCGCGATCGGCGGTTACTCCTTCATCGTGACCTGGGTCATCGGTAAGATCATCGACAAGACGATGGGCTTCCGCATCCCGGTCGAGGACGAGGTCACCGGCATCGACGTCACCACCCACGCCGAGACGGGATACGACCTCGGCACGGTCCACGCCTCGGGCGTGAGCTCCCCGAACGGCCCTCTGGCCCCGGTAACCAAGAAGGTGGAAGCATGAGGCTCATCACCGCCGTCATCAAGCCGTTCAAGCTGGACGACGTGAAGGCCGCCCTCGAACAGTTCGGCGTCAAGGGCATGACGGTCAGCGAGGCCAGCGGCTACGGCCGCCAGCGCGGCCACACCGAGGTCTACCGCGGCGCCGAATACCAGGTGGACCTTGTCCCCAAGGTGCGCCTCGAGGTGCTGACCGAAGAGGAAGACGCCGAGGACGTGATCGACGTCATCGTCAAGGCAGCCCAGACAGGCAAGATCGGTGACGGCAAGGTGTGGTCCGTCCCGGTCGACACGGTGATCCGGGTCCGCACCGGAGAGCGGGGTCCAGAGGCCCTGTGAGGGGTGAGGCTCGTACCTACGCCGCGGCCCGCAAGGAGCGGGCCGCGGACACTGACCGCTGGCTCAAAGACCTCTTCCGTACGGCGAGTGACGGCGAGCACGTCGCACTGGTCGCCGTAGGGAGCCTGGGGCGCGGCGAGCTGGCCCCCGGCAGCGACCTCGACCTCGTCCTCCTGCACAACGGCAGGGACGACGTGGCGCGGATCGCCGACCGCGTCTGGTATCCGATCTGGGACTCCGCCGTCGGCCTCGACCACTCGGTGCGAACCGTGGACGAGGCCGTGGCGGTCGCCCGCGACGATCTCAAAGCCGTGCTGGGCCTCATCCAGGCCAGGCACATAGCGGGCGATCCCGAGCTGACGAAGAAGGCCAGGGAGTCCGTGCTCGCCGAATGGCGCGCCGACTCCCGCCGCCGGCTCGGCGAGCTGCGTGAGGCGGCGGACCGGCGCGCACAGGTCAGCGGCGAGCTGGCCTTCCTTCTCGAACCCGACCTCAAGGACGGCCGCGGCGGCCTTCGCGACGTCCAAGCCATGCAGGCCGTGGCAGCGGCCTGGGTCGCCTCCGCGCCCGGTCCCCGGGCGCGTGAGGCCTATGAGTTCATCCTCGACGTACGCCACGCCCTGCACATCGTCACCGCGCGGGGCGCCGACAGGCTCGTGCTCCAGGAGCAGGAAGCCGTCGCCGGGCTACTTGGGCTGCTCGACGCCGAAGCGCTGATGCGCAGGCTCGCCGAGGCCGGCCGGACGATCTCCCACGCCTTCGACACCACCTGGCGCACGGTTGACAGGCTGGTGTCGGGACCGGCTCCACGGGGACGCCGGCCGCTGGCCGACGGCGTGGTCGAGCACGGTGGTGAAGTGGTGCTCGCTCGTGGCGTCGACCCGCGCAAGGACCCGGTCCTGGTGCTGCGTGCCGCCGCCGCGGCGGCCGACTCGGGGCTGCCGCTCGCCCCCGCCACCATGTCCGTTCTGGCCGCTCAGTCGCCCCCCATGCCCGTGCCGTGGCCCGAGGAGGCCCGTGACGCGCTGGTGTCCATCCTGGGCGCGGGCCGTGCCGCCGTTCCGGTCTGGGAGGAACTTGACCAAGCTGGCATTTTGGTCAGGCTGCTTCCTGACTGGGAGCGCGTACGACACCGCCCGCAGCGCCACCCGATCCACCGTTTCACCGTCGACCGGCACCTGATCGAGGCCGCCGCCAACGCCGCCAGCCACACGCGCGAGGTCTCCCGCCCCGACCTGCTGCTGATCTCGGCGCTGCTGCACGACATCGGCAAGGGCTGGCCCGGCGACCACTCGGTGACCGGCGAGGTCGTGGTCCGCGACATCGGGGCCCGCATCGGCCTGCCCGCCGCCGACGTCGAGACGCTGGCCACCGTCGTACGCCACCATCTGCTGCTGCCCGAGACCGCCACCCGCAGGGACCTCGACGACCCCGTCACGATCGAGAAGGTCGCCGGCACGGTCGGCTCGCGCGAGGTGCTGGACCTGCTCGCCGCGCTGGCCGTCTCCGACGGGCACGCCACCGGCCCGGCCGCCTGGAACGCCTGGAAGGCCGGGCTCGTCGCTGACCTCGTACGCCGCGTCCGTTCCGTGCTGTCCGGCGCGCCGCCGCCCAAGGCGCCCAGCCTGTCGGCCGAGCAGGCCGCGCTGGCCCGGCACGGCGGCGCCGCCATCCGCGTCCATGGGGGAGCCGTCACTGTCGTCGCCCCCGACCGGGCCGGGCTCCTGTGGAGCGCCGCCGGCGTGCTGGCCGCGCATCGCTTGATCGTCCGCTCCGCCTCGTCCGCTGCCGCCGGCTCCACCGCGGTGATCGAGTTCTCCGTCGTCCCCGAATACGGCACGCCGCCGGACCCCGCCACTCTGGAGGCCGATCTCCGTCTGGTCCTTGCTGGGCGTCTTGACATCGAGCAGCGTCTTGCCCGTCGTACGAGGTCTATGAGACCCCCTCGTGTTCCTGTCGCACCGCCCCGTGTCACCTTGGTAGACGATGCCTCCGCGACCGCCACTGTGGTCGAAGTCAGAGCCCATGACAGACCGGGACTCCTGTGGCGCATTGGACGGGCTTTCGGCGAATGTGGTCTTGACGTGAGGGCCGCTCGCGTGGAGACTCTCGGCGCGGAGGCGGTGGACGTCTTCTACGTGGTCGATCGTGCCGGACGGCCCCTCAGCGACGGCGCCCAGCGGACCCAAGTCCGCGATCAGGTGCTTGCGGCACTTCGATAACCAACAGCACGCACGAGTTACGGGTATGTTTTGCAGCGACGTGCCCGTTTTGCCGGGAAAGTCGGGTGCTTTATCTAGTGGACGGGCTCAACCCGCCGACAGAACGGGATGATTGAGGGGTAGCGGAAGCAGTGACTACGGGGAACTCCGAAGGCGGCCAAACCGCCAGGCAGGCCCGCGGAAAGCGGCTGCTGCCCCGGCTGGGGCTGCGTAACTGGCGCGTGAGATGGCGTCTCACCGCGCTGGTCCTCGTTCCCACCATGGCGGGAGTCGTGCTCGGGGGAGCGCGCGTGGTGGGCTCGGTTCAGAGCATCGGCGATTACGACCGCACGGCGCTCGCCGCGGAGCAGGCCGGTCACATCCGCGACCTGGTACAAGCGCTCGGGCTGGAGCGTGACACCGGCGGCTGGCTGGCCGCCTCCAGCAAGGTGCGCAAGAAGCTCACCGAGCCGTACAAAGAGCGCAAGGCGAAGGTCGACGCGCTGGTCAAGACCGTGCAGGCCGACATGGCGGTCATGGACGAGTCCTACGGCGACCGCGTGCTCAACGCGGTCAAGCGGGCCCGCTACGACTTCAACGTCCTGAACAGGACCCGCAGCGAGGGCCAGAAGGACACCACCCGCTACGACTCGCTGCTCGACACGCTGCTCAAGCTGCACGACGAGCTGAGCCTGCTCAGCGACGACTCGCAGATCATCGGCCAGTTCCGCGCGCTGAGCGCGCTGGCGCGCGCGAAGGAGGAGGTCTCCAAGCAGCGCGTCCAGCTGCTCAAGGGCTACTACAACTCCGCGAGCGTGGACGCCAAGGAGGTCGAGCGGTTCATCGCCTCCAACGCCAGGCAGCGCGCGGAGATCGCCTCCGTCGGCCAGGAGGCCGGACCGGTCGTCGGCCTCGCGCTGTCGAAGGCGCTGACGGCGCCCGAGTACTACAACACCGAGCTGACCAAGGCCCGCGCCATCACGCTCGCCGCAGGAAAGGCGCCCGGCGTCAGGATCAGGGACGACCTGCTCGCCCAGACCGACCGCAAGAAGCCGGCGCCGGACCAGTGGTTCGACGACAACGCCACCGCCATCGACATCCTGCACTCCGTCGAGGGCGACCTGAGCCAGAAGGTGGCGCTGCGCAGCCAGGAGCTACGCGACTCCGAGACCCGCAACGCGATCATCGCCGGTGTGCTCATCGTGGCGCTGCTGCTGCTCGTCCTGCTGTTCACCGTCGCGATCGCCCGCTCGATGGTCACGCCGCTGCGCCGCCTGCGCACCGAGGCCCTGGAGATCGCCGGGTTCCGGCTACCCGACGTGGTGCGCAAGCTCCGCGTCACCGGTGACGCCCCCGCCGACGTCCGCCCGATCGAGATCGAGGGCGACGACGAGATCGGCGACGTGGCCAGGGCCTTCGACCAGGTGCACCGCCAGGCCGTACGGCTGGCGGGCGAGGAGGCCGACCTCCGCAGCAACATCAGCTCGATGTTCGTCAACCTTTCGCGCCGCACCCAGACGCTGGTCGAGCGGCAGATCTCACTGATCGACGGCCTGGAGAAGGGCGAGCAGGACGGCGCCCGCCTGGCCGACCTGTTCAAGCTCGACCACCTGGCCACCCGCATGCGGCGCAACTCGGAGAACCTCCTGGTCCTGGCCGGGCACGAGGCCACCCGCCGGCGCAGCCAGCCGGCCAAGCTGGTCGACGTGGTCCGCGCGGCGCTGTCGGAGGTCGAGGGCTACGAGCGCGTCCAGGTCAAGGTGCACCGAGCCACCTCGGTGCTCGGCAGCGCGGCCAACGACCTCGTCCACCTGGTGGCCGAGCTGGTCGAGAACGCCATCCAGTTCTCCCCGAACAACTCCAACGTCGTGGTGTCGAGCAGCCTCATCGAAGGCGGCGGCGCGCTGCTGTCGGTGAACGACGTCGGCATCAGCATGACCGACGACGAGCTCGCCGAGGCCAACCGGCGCCTGGCCGAGCCGCCGGTCGTGGACGTGTCGGTGTCGCGGCGCATGGGCCTGTTCGTGGTCGGCCGGCTGGCGCTGCGCCACGGCATCCGGGTCCAGCTGCGCAAGGGCGAAGGCACCGGGCTGATCGCCATGGTGCTGCTGCCGCCGTCGCTGATCCCCGACGGCTCCCGGCCGTCGCTGCCCCAGCGGCCCGCGTTCGGCGCCGCTACGCCCGCGAACGGCGCGCCTCCGGCCACGCCGTCCAACGGGGTGCCCGCGCCCAACGGCACGTTCCGGTCGTTCGCCAGCTTCGACTCCTTCGACACCGGCTCCGGGGCATCGCGTACCCCCTTCACGGCCGACACCGACGGCGGGGCTCACCGGCCGTCCTTCGACTCGGGCAACTACCCGTCGTACCCGAGCCAGTCCCCGTCGTACCCCAACCCGAGCCAGTCGCCGTCGTATCCCACTCCGGACCAGGGGTCGCGGTCGCCCGGCCGCGCGTATCCGGTGCAGCCGCCGGCGTCCGGGCCGCAGTATCCGGCCCAGCCCCCGTCGTACCCCAGCCAGGAACGTACCGGTGCCTTCCCCTCCTACCCCGGTCCCGGCTCTGATGGTGCGTTCCAGACGCCCTACAGCACCGGTGAGCCGCGTAGGCAGGACGCCCCGCCGTCGGTGGACGTCTCGCCCATGGAGCCCGGTCAGGAGGAGTTCCTGCCGATCTTCGCCGCCGTGGAATCCGCCTGGTTCCGCCGGCCGTCGGAAGAGCGGGCACCGGATTCGCCGAGCCGGGATGAGTCGACCCCCACACAAGCCATACTCTCTGTGGAGGATTCGTGGCGAAACCCCGCTGACGCCGGTTGGCAGGCGGCGGCCGCCGCGAGCGATCCCAGCCTTGGGGGCACCACGTCCTCGGGGCTACCCAAGCGCACTCCCAAGGCGAACCTGGTTCCTGGTACGGCCGGCCAACCGCAGCAGTCGCAGCGGCAGGCCCCGATGCCACCAGTCTCCGCCGAGCGATCGCGCAGCAGGTTGGCGAGCTTCCAGCAGGGAGTACGCCGGGGTCGTGCGGAAGTACGTGGACAGGAGGAACAACAGTGATTGAGCGTCCTGCCGGGGAGGGCGAGTGACCACCCTTAGCCATGAGGCCCACAGGTTCGACTGGCTGATCACCGACTTCGTGCGGAACACGCCCGGAGTCGCGCATGCCGTCGTCGTCTCGGCCGACGGCCTCTGCCTGGCCAGCTCCGAGGGCTTCCCGCCGGACCGCGCCGACCAGCTCGCCGCGGTGTCCGCGGGCCTGCTGAGCCTGACCGTGGGCGCGTCCCGGGTGTTCGAGGGCGGCTCCGTGTCGCAGACCGTCGTCGAGATGCAGCGCGGGCTGCTCGTCGTGATGGCGATCAGCGACGGCTCCGTCCTCACCGTGTTGGCGGGGATCGACTGCGACATGGGACTGGTGGCGTACCAGATGACGCTGCTCGTCGACAGGGCGGGCCAGGCGCTGACGCCGGCCCTGCGCGCGGAGCTTCAGGCGGCCAGGACGCGGTGATGCAATGGAACTGATGGGGGAGGGCCGTGTACGGCATTGACGGAACCGGGGACGATGAGCCCCTGTTCCGTCCGTACGCGGTGACCGGCGGCCGCTCAGAGCCGCGCTACCACCTGGCGATGGAGACGCTGATCTCGTCGATGTCCATACCGGATGACGAGATGTCCATGCTCACTCCCGAGCAGGAGGCCATCATGCAGCTCTGCCGCTCGTTCCGGTCGGTCGCCGAGATCTCGGCCCTGCTCCGCGTCCCGCTGGGCGTGGCTCGAGTGCTCGTGGCGGACATGTCCGACGAAGGACTTGTCCGCCTGCACCAGCCACGTCTCAGCGAGGGACAGCCAGACCTCAACATGCTCGAAAGGGTGCTCAGTGGACTACGCAGGCTCTAGCCCCGGCCTGACGTCGACGAAGATCGTCGTCGCGGGCGGGTTCGGCGTCGGCAAGACGACGTTCGTGGGGGCGGTGTCCGAGATCCTGCCGCTCACCACGGAAGCGGTGATGACCGACGCGTCCGCGGGCATCGACGACCTCGGCATGACGCCGAACAAGCAGACGACGACCGTCGCCATGGACTTCGGGCGCGTGTCGTTGGACCGTGACCTGATCCTTTACCTGTTCGGCACGCCCGGCCAGCACCGGTTCTGGTTCATGTGGGACGACCTCGTGCGCGGCGCGATCGGCGCCGTGGTGCTGCTCGACACGCGGCGTCTGGCCGACAGCTTCCCGGCGATCGACTACTTCGAAGAGGCCAAGCTGCCGTTCGTGGTCGGCGTCAACGGCTGGGAGGGTCAGTTCCCGCACTCGGAAGAAGAGGTGCGCGAGGCGCTGGCGCTGTCGTCGAACGTGCCGATCGTGCGTACGGACGCGCGGCACCGCGAGTCGGTGAAGGGGACGCTGATCTCGCTCGTCGAGCACGTCGTTCGCCTGCGTGCGGCGCCCGTCTCCTAGCGGGCATCATGTGGATCGCGCTCGCCGCCGCTGCGGTGGTGCTCGGCGTGGCCGTCTGGTGGGCCCGTCGTGTCTACATACCTGGCTCATCCGGCTCGGTTACGGCTGGGAACAGGGCGGGGTGGGAGGCGCGGCTGGACGAAGAGGCCGCGACCGCGCTGCTGGAAGGTCTGAGGGCCTATGCCGACGCGGGGAACGCGGTGGACATCGGCGGGGAGTGCGGCGTCCTGACGGTGTTCGAGCCACCGCGGCTCATCTCGCTCGACCTGCTGGCCGGCCGCTTCGCCGCCCGGGGGCAGGAGGCCATGCACGACCCGCAGACCACGGTCGGCGCGTTGCTGGCCGGCTTCCTGGCCACCGAGGAGCCGGGGGTGCTGCACCTGCGCCCAGGCTGGACGGATGGCGAGGGCTTCGCCGCCAGGGTACGCGCGATCGTCCGCTCCGAGGCCGCCGTACCGGGTGGGAGCGCTCTGGGCGTGCTGGGAGTCGCCGTGCCGGATGACGACGGGCGGTCTGGCACCACGCTGCTGCTCGACCTGGCCCGAATCCGTGACCAGTACGAAGAGTCGCGGGCCCGGCAGCCGGGAGCGCCCGATGAGGTGGTGCTCCGGAGCGTGCTGACGAGCGCGATCGCCAACGGCGGCCCTGGCCTGACCTGGACCATGCCGCCTACGGACCGGCAACTCGGCAACGCGCTCGCCACCGCGGCGCTGCCTGATCGCCGGCCCGCACCCACGGTCAAGGAAGCGGCCGACCACTAGCGGAACCAGCCGAGCGGGGCTCGTCAGGCCGATCCGACCCGCGGGGCGACCATTCCGGAGCGGGGCCGACTAGGCCGATCCGGCCCGGCGGGTGATCAGGGCGTCGATGCCGTCCAGGACGCGTTCGAGGCCGAACTCGAAGGCGTGTTCCGCGCTGTAGGCGCCGCCCAGGGCCTCCGCCGCGGCCTGTCCGACTCGGGAGGCCGTGGGCCAGCGCGACGCGTCAGTGATTCGGCTGAGGAACGGGGCGTGCGCCGCCCACCACTGCTCGTCCGTCAGCCCGGTCTGGCTCTCCGCCTGCGCGGCCTCCACCGCCCCCCGGGCCGTGCCGTGCACGAACCCGGTCACCAGGGTGATCACGGAGTCCATCTCCACGTCCGTCAGCCCGATGCCGTCGACGGCGCGCAGCTCGTAGTCGTATTTGGCCGTGGTGTTCGGTCCCAGCACCGGGCGGTTGGTCGCCACCTGCAGGAGCCAGGGGTGGCGCTGGTAGAGCGCCCAGTTCTCCTTGGCGATGAGTGTCAGCCTGGCCCGCCAGTCGCCCGGCGATTCCTCCGGCCCGGCCGTCTCGCCGTAACCCGTCTCGCCGTACACGGTGTCGAGCATGACGTCGAGCAGTTCCGGCTTGCCTGGCACGTACGTGTAGAGCGACATCGTGCCGACGCCCAGCCGCTCGGCGACGCGGCGCATCGACAGCGCCTGGAGGCCCTC
>NZ_JBFAVX010000013.1:0-281172 GCF_040680095.1 Nonomuraea sp. NPDC052129
GTACCTGATCCGGCTCGACCGCCCCCTCCGCATCTCCGGGATCACCGTCGTAGCGCTCGCTGTGAACATCGCGCTCGACTTGGTCCTGATCCCCCGGCCACGGGGAGGGCCGGACCCGGGGCGCGGGCGGGTTCCGCGGCGAGGGCCTCCCGATATTCGCCCTCGTGGCGGAGATCGGTTACTTGCCCTCGTGGCGGTGGTCGCCGCGGTGGTCGCCGCCGCGGACGACGGTGAACTGGGCGGTGGCGGTCCGGTTGCCGACCTTGACCGTCACCGTCTTGGCGCCGAGCTTGGCCTTGGCCGGTACGGTCAGCGTCTTGGTGACCGTCCGCTGGTCGAGCGACACGCGGTAGCTCTTGCCCTCGGGGCTCGTGATCGTGGCCGCCTTACCCGCCGCCGCGCCCTTGACCACAATGGTCACCCCGTAGGAGGCGCCCTGCTTGACGCGGGTCGGGTTGACCGAGACCTCGAGAGAGGCCGGGCTCCGGCGCTCCTTCAAGTAGAGGGTGGAGGCCGTGGTCTCCCGCTCGTGGGCGGTGGAGGTCGGCCGCTTGGGCCGCGCGTTGTCGTCCGTCGCGGTGGGGTGGCCCGTCTTGACCGGTGCGGTGGGCTTGGTGGTCGGGGTGGTCTTCACGCCCGGCGTGACCGTTGTGACGGGCTGCGGCTGGCCGCTGTCGGCGAAGGCGCCGCCCGCGAACGGCAGGGCGACGAGGGCGGCACTGGCCAGGGTCACGGTGAGGGGCTTCAGGAAACGCACTGAGATCAACGTCCAATCCTGGATGACCCGGCCGCATCCCGATGAATTCGGCCCCCGAGAGTCATCCGCACGCCCTGAACTCTGCCGACGCCACATGAGAGATGTCTGATATGCCGCTTTGTTTTATCTATGTCGGGTTGACATAAATTTTGCGGTCGTGCCGGCGGCGAGAGTGCATCGACCATGTCGGGTCAGGTCGATGGCCACGACCGCCCAAGTGCCCCGTGCTCTCGGGCCCGTCTGGCAGGGGCAGGCGGCGCTCCTCGACCTGTCGGGAGCCGGTGTCCAGGCGGCGATTTTCCCTTCCAGCAGGCAGGCCGCAAGATCTCCCATTTTTCGGGAGGGAGTATGAGAGGCCACGTGCTAGCGTGGCAGCTGTTGCAGTTTTGGTACCCACGAACTTTGCGCGCCCGAAGGGTTCCGCCCCGACGGCGTGTTGTTTTCACCCGGTCATTTCCGGATGGGTCATTGCGGCGACATGGGATTCGTGACCTGCGGGTCCCGGCTCTGCGCCTATCAAAGGAGATCGACATGGCGACTGGCACCGTGAAGTGGTTCAACTCTGAAAAGGGCTTCGGCTTCATCCAGCAGGACGGCGGCGGCGCCGACGTCTTCGCCCACTACTCGAACATCGCCGCCCAGGGCTTCCGCGAGCTGCAGGAAGGCCAGAAGGTGAGCTTCGACATCACGCAGGGCCAGAAGGGCCCGCAGGCCGAGAACATCGTTCCGGTCTGATCAACGACGTAACACCACGACGAGCCGGGGTCCGCGCACGCGGGCCCCGGCTCGCGTGTGTTCAGGCAAAGATCCCGCGTGGTCCGGAAGCGCGTGTCAGGCAAAAATCCCGTGTGGTTCAGAAGCGGGTGGGTTCAGAGGCACGGGGGTTCAGAGGCACGGGGGTTCAGAAGCGGCGGTAGGTGATCGGGCCGTGCTGGACCGCCACCTCTCCCACCCGGACGTTCGCCCCCGGGTGCGGCGCGTGGATCATCTTGCCGTCGCCGATGTAGATTCCCACGTGGTCGGGCGGGGCGCCGAAGAAGACGATGTCACCGGCCTGCGGCGGCCCTGAGATCGGGCGCCCGCTCGCCTGGTAGCCGGCCGCCGTGGTGTCGCCGATCTTGATGCCCGCCTGGTTCAGCGAGTAGTAGACGAGCCCGCTGCAGTCGAAGGCGCTCGGGCCGTTGGCGCCCCAGACGTACGGCTTGCCGAGGTGCTGCCGGGCCGCGTTGACGATGTCGGCACCGGTGCCGCCACCCGGCACGTACGGCACGGCCTGGGCGACCGCACCCCCAGAGCCCCCGGAGCCCCCGGAGCCCGAAGATCCACCGGATCCGGAAGACGCGGCCACCGGGGCGGACGCGGAGGCGGGGCTGTAGGCGTTGCCGTTGCCGTT
The DNA here is from genome assembly GCF_040680095.1 of Nonomuraea sp. NPDC052129. Taxonomy (NCBI): domain Bacteria; kingdom Bacillati; phylum Actinomycetota; class Actinomycetes; order Streptosporangiales; family Streptosporangiaceae; genus Nonomuraea; species Nonomuraea sp. NPDC052129. The sequence continues at coordinate 2,151 of NZ_JBFAVX010000013.1, forward strand.
CGCACTCGCCAGTGTCGTCTTCTGCCAGTCGGGAAGCGGCGTCGGGTCCCAGTGGACGGTGTGGCCCGGCGCCGGCACGAACGTCTGGTCTCCGGGCGCCTTGATGGCGGCGAATGTCGCCTCCCGCCCGTTCCAGTGCTCGCCGATCGTCTTCACTGCCTGGTTCACGACCTTGTTGACAGAGGTGAGGTGCGTTTTCGCGTCCTCGACCGCGTCGGCGACGGGAGAGGCGAGCGCCTTGTCGAACTCCGCCTGCGTGGCGTCCGGATTGTTGGTCTTGTAGGCGCGGGCCTTGTCGAGGACGTCGCCGCAGATCCCGCGTACCTTCGAGGCGGCCGTCTCCAGCGCCTGGGCGACGTCGTCGAGAACCGTCGCGCTGTCCGTCAGGGCGTCGTGGAGCGCGCCGCCGGCCGTGGAGTAGCGGCGCATGTACTTGTCGAAGGCGTCGGCGGAGTCGCCCTGCCAGGCCGTGTTGACGCCCTTGACCGACGTGCCGAGGCGGCCGACGTACTCGCCCGTCTTGCCGCCGGCGCCGCGCCAGCGCTTGGCCACGCCGCGGACCGAGCCGGGATCGCCGCTGACGGACTTGAGGATGTTCGCAAGGCCGTCACCGCCGGGCAGGTCACCGAGCTCCACGCTTCACTCCTTGATCACGCGCCCGAGGCCTGGTTCGCCGTGTGGACGTTGTCGCGTACCTTCTCCAGCGCCCGCTCGACGCCCTGGAGCTTGTTCTGGACATGTCCCAGCTCGCCGGAGACCCCGGTCTCGATCTTGTCGAGGAGGGCGGCCAGCGAGGAGGAGCCGGTCAGGTCACCGAAGATCGAGGAGTCGGCCGTCTTGGCCGGATACCCGCCCGCGAGGTCGGCGAACTCCTTGGACAACCGGTTCGCCGCCGATTGGCAGTCTTCGAGCGCCTGGCGGTGAAGGTCGACCTTCGCCATCAGCGATCCTCCAGGGGTACGGGACCGACGGTGACGCGCCCATCAAACTGCGCATCCCCCACAAGTAGCTGATCGTATCGGTAAGCCCCTAATTCATCGCTAGATGCCCGACATCGGGCGGCCCAGCAGGCTGGTGGCCACGGCCTCCAGGTACGGGGCCACGTCATCGGGCGTGGCCTCGGCCAGGGCCGGGGTGGCGACGACCGAGCGCAGGATGCCGATGCCGACCAGCCAGGCGCTGAGCAGCTCCGCCCGCAGCTCCACGTCCGGCCCGTCGACCAGCTCCCCCAGAGCGTGGACATAGGTTCGTACCCCTCCCGGGCGAACCGCAGCCTGGCGACCTCCAGCAGCTTCGCCCGGTGCGGACGTGCACCGGGGCGGCCGGACGCGCTACCTCCTGCACCACCCCGGCTTCACCGGCTCGCTCAGACAGCCCGCGAAGACGATCATCCAGCTCCTGGCCAAGGTCGTCGCCCAGCCGATCGGGAAGAGCATCCAACCGATCATCGAGCTGACGGACGACCCGACCGGCCGGGGAGCGGGACGCGGGTCTGGGACGGTGAGCCGTTTCGCCGATCCGTACGTCGTAGGAGTATGAGAATCTTGCGGATCGCGCTCATCGTGGTCTTGAGTACCGCTCTGAGCGCCACCATGGCACCCGCCGCATCGGCCACGCCCGTCGCCAAGAAGGTGCTGGTCGAGCTGCGCGAGCAGGGCGGCTTCGCGGGCTTCGACAACCGGGTGATCGTCTACACCAACGGTTGCGTACGCCTGAGCCGTCGTACGGGCCCGACCGTGAACAAGTGCCTCACCCGCGGCGAACAGCGCAAACTCCAGCACGACCTGAAGCTCCTGCGCCTCGGCCACTCCCAGGCCAAGCCCCAGGGAGCCGACTTCCTCAAGTACACCCTCACCTACCGAGGCCACCGCGTCAGCCGCTACACCCTGACCGCCACCTGGACCCCGGTGGTACAGCGGATGGAGCGGTTTCTCGTGAAGTACTGGGCGCCGGACTGACAGATCGCCACAGATCACCTGATTCCTCGTAAGATGCGGGCATAGGTGAGGAAGGTGTAGGCGTGACCGAGCACGAGCTGCCCGCGGGGAAGGTCGACCCGACCGTTCCCAGTGTCGCCCGGATGTACGACTACTTCCTGGGCGGGAAGGACAACTTCTCCGCCGATCGCGAGGCGGCCGAGCACATCATCCGGATCAGTCTGGAGACCGGCTCCGACATCCGCGAGATCGCCCGAGCGAACCGCGGGTTCCTCATCCGCGCGGTGGAGGAGGCGGCCAAGGCGGGTGTGCGGCAGTTCCTCGACATCGGCACCGGTCTGCCTACCCAGAACAACGTGCACCAGGTCGCGCAGCGCGTCATCCCGGACGCCAAGGTCGTCTACACCGACAACGACCCGATCGTCCTGGTCCATGCCCGTGCCCTGCTCGCCGACAACCCCGACACGGTGATCGTCGAGGGCGACACGCGCGACCCGAAGGCGATCCTGGACGCCGCCGCCGCGCACCTCGACTTCAGTCAGCCGGTCGCCCTCCTCGTCGTCGCCGTGTTCCACTTCCTCGCCGACGACGAGGAGGTGGCCCGCATCGTCCAGACCCTGCGCGAGCCACTGGCCTCGGGCAGCTATCTGATCATCTCGCACGGGTACATCGAGGAGAACGAGGGCATCCCGGCCAGGCTCGCCGAGGCCCAGGACGTCTACCGGCAGACCAGCTCGGGGGCGATGACCTGGCGCGACCGCGACACCGTACGCGGCTACTTCGACGGCCTCGAACTGCTCGAACCGGGCGTCGTACCCGCGCAGGACTGGCGCAACGACGAGCAGTACATCCCGGCCAGCCTGGCGAAGGGCGGCGTCCTGGGCGGCGTCGCGCGCGTCCCGTAACCGCACGTCCGTCAGGGCGGCGGGGCGATTCCCGAGCCGGGCTCCTCGACCTCGGCCAGCGCTCGGAACAGCAGCGCCACTCCCACTGCCCCGGGATCGGCGACACCCTTGGCCCGCTCGCCCACGTAACTGGCCCGCCCGAGCCGAGCCCGCAGCCCGGCCGTGCTCCGGGCACCGTCGGCGGCGGCCGTGGCGGCGCGGGCGAAGGCTCCGGCATCGTCCGACTCCAGCGCCGCGACCGCGGGCACGAGCGCGTCGACCAGAGTGCGGTCACCCACCGCGGCCTCGCCCACCCGCTGAATCGCGGCCAGCCCGGCAGAGGCGCCCGCGGCCCAGCTCGGCACATCACCGTCGAGCGCCCGGCCCGTCGGCTTGTCACCATCGAGCGCCCGGCCGATCTCGGTGAACAGCAGCCCGAACAGCGGCCCGCTCGTACCCCCGACGTCGTCGAGGAACACCCGTCCCGCCACGTCGAACCCATGCCCCGCCGTACCGGCCCGGTCGAGCTCGTCGATGACGCGACGCAACCCGGAGCGCAGGTTGTCGCCGAAGTCGCCGTCCCCGCTGAGCTGGTCGAGCCGCGTCAGCTCGGCGTGGGCCGCCTCCACGTCGGCGGCGTAGCGGCGGAGTACGGGCGACGCGGTCATCGGTTCTCCTCAAGGCGGACGAAGGCGGGTGTCATGGCCGGAGCCCGCCACCAGCGGTCCCAGGACGGGTCGAGCCGGGTGAGGGTCAGCGAGAAGCCCGCCATGTCGAGCGCGGGCACATACGTCCCCACCAGCGAGCCGCGCACGTCCAGCCCGCGTGCCGACAGCTCGCCCGCCACCTGGTCGAAAACGCCGTACAGCTCCAGCTGGGTGGTCCCGCCGAGCCCGTTGACCAGCACCACGAGGTCGTCGGAACCCGGTGGCAGACCGGCCAGCAGCTCGTCGAGCATCCGGGTGACCAGCTCGCCGACGGGTGGCCTGGTGATCGTCTTGGTCGCCCGCTCGCCGTGGATGCCCACGCCGTACTCCAGCTCGTCGAACCCCAGCTCGAACGAGGGGGCGCCGGTCTGCGGCGAGGTCTGGGCCCGCGCCGCCACCGCGAGGCTGCGCGAGGCGGCAGCGAACCGCGCGCCGAGTTCGGCCAGTTCGTCGAGGCCGAGCCCCTCGTCGGCGGCGGCGCCGAGGAGCTTCTCCACGATGACGGTCGCGCCGGTGCCGCGCCGTCCCGTCGCCGTCTCCGCGCTCTCGGTCGCCAGATCGTCGTCGACCAGCACCCGGCGGACCTCGATGCCGTCGTGCCGCAGGCGTTCGGCGGCGATGCCGAAGTTGATCCGGTCGCCGGTGTAGTTCTTCACGATGTGGATGACCCCGCCGGGACCGGCGGCGGCCCGGCTGGCCGCCAGCACCTGCCGGTTGTGCGGCGAGGCGAACACCTGCCCCGGCGCCACCGCGTCGAGCATCCCCCTGCCGAGGAACCCGCCGTGCAGCGGCTCGTGCCCCGAGCCGCCGCCGGACACCAGCCCGACGGTCCGGCGCGGATCGCGGTCGCGGGCCCGCAGGAAGACCGGGTCCTCGCTCAGTTCGACGAGGTCGGCGTGCACCCGTGCGAACCCGCGCAGGGCGGGCGTCACGGGATCGCCTTCGGCGAGGAACAGGCTCATTGGATCGCCTCCTTGGCGGCGGGCACTCCACCGAGCGCCTCACGGTTGAGCTCGCCCGACCCCAGCCGACTGGCCGCCAGGCTGGACAGAGCCGCGATCGCGATCATATAGACCACGAGCCAAGTCCAGTGGCCGCCACCTGCCGCGAGCAGCGCGGTGCCGGCCAGCGGGGCGAGCCCGCCGCCGAGCGTGGCCCCTACCTGCTGGGTGACCGACAGGCCCGTGTAGCGCACCTGAACCGGGTAGAGGTTGGCGAACAGCGCCGCCTGCGCGCCGTACATGGAGCCGTGGCCGACGGCCAGGCCGAGCACCATGGCCAGGGTCATCAGCGGCAGGCTGCCGGTCTGCACGAGCAGGAAGAACGGCACGGCGAGCAGCAGCTGGAACACCGCGCCGCCTACGTACACCTTGCGCCGACCGATCCGGTCGGACAGCGCCCCGAACAGCGGCAGCGTGAAGCACTCGGCCAGGCACGCGATCAGTACGGCCATCAGCACCGGCCCGCGCGGCAGGCCCAGCTCCGTGGTGACGTAGGCGATGGCGACCACGTAGTAGACGTTGAACAGCCCGCTCTCGGCCACCTTGGCGACGATCGACAGCAGCACCTTGCCCGTGTAGTCGGCGAACAGCTCCTTGACCGGCAGCTTTCGTACCTCGCGCTCGGCCCGCATCTTGACGAACTCGGGGCTCTCGCTGATGCGCAGCCGGATGTAGAAGCCGACGGCCACCAGCGCGATGCTGGCCAGGAACGGCAGGCGCCAGGCCCACGACTCGTACGCGCCCGCCGGCAGGAACGCGTCCAGCGCCGTGACCAGGGCGACCGGCAGCAGCACACCGGCCGGGGTGCCGATGTGCACCAGGGAAGTGAAGAAGCCCTGGCGTCGCTTCGGGCTGTACTCCAGGGCCATCAGCACGCCGCCGCCGTACTCGCCGCCCATCCCCAGCCCCTGGATCAGCCGGATGAGCACCAGCAGCAGGGGCGCGGCGATGCCGATCGACTCGTACGAGGGGATCAGGCCGATGGCGAAGGTGCCGGTGCCCATCATCAGCATCGTGGTGATGAGGATGTTCTTGCGGCCCAGCCGGTCACCGAAGTGGCCGAAGATCAGGCCGCCGAGCGGGCGCGCCAGATAACCGACGAAGAAAGTGGCGAACGCGGCCAGCGTGCCGACCAGGGGGATCTCGGCCGGGAAGAAGACCTTGTTGAAGACCAGCGCGGCCGTCGTGGCGTAGAGCGTGAAGTCGTAATACTCCACGGTCGTGCCGAGGGCGCTGGCCCAGACGACACGTTTGACTGGCGTCCCGCTCTGCATTGGACATCCTTTCATGTCCGGGTGATAATCTAATGTATCAGACACTAGATTTAACATGGCCGCAACAGCCGGGCCACGAGGAGGATGTCGATGAGCGACCTGAACCTGCACGGGATGATCTCCACGGTGGTGACCCCGTTCGACGAGAACGACGAGGTGGACCTCGATCTCCTGCGCCAGGAGGTCAAGTACCTGCTGGAAGCCGGGGTCACCGCGATCTGCGCGTGCGGCAGCACCGGGGAGGGCCAGACACTCTCCCTGGAGGAGAGCCGGGACATCTGCCGGGTCGTGGTCGAGGAGGTCGCCGGGCGGGTGCCGGTGATCGCCGGAGTGATCCAGAACTCGACGGCCCAGGTGATCCGCTATTCGCTGGCGCTGAAGGAGGTGGGCGTCGACGCGTTGCAGATCACGCCGGTGCACTATGTCTTCGCGCCGTCGGCCGAGGAGACCGTGGCGTACTACCGGGAGATCGGGGTTGCGGTGGACCTGCCGATCGTGCTCTACAACGTGGTGCCGTGGGCCCTCGTACCCGTGGACGTGATCGAGCGGCTCGCGGCCGTTCCGCAGCTGGTGGCCATCAAGCAGAGCGGCGGCGACATGCACCTGCTGGTCGACCTGCTGGCCCGGGTACGCGACCGGTTCACCATCCTGGCGGCGCTCGACGACCTGCACTACCCGGCGTTCGTGCTCGGCGCGCACGGCGCGCTCGCGGCCATCCCGACCGTCACGCCGCGACTCAGCGTCGAGCTGTGGAACGCCATCCAGGACGGCGATCACGCGCTCGCCCTGAAGCTGCACGAGCGTATTCTCACGGTGTGGCGGGCGATCGACGGACCCAACCTGCCGGCCACGCTCAAGGCGGCACTGGAGCTGCAGGGCCGCAACGGAGGACGTCCCCGGAAGCCCTTCGCGCCGGCGAGCCCCGCCGAACGCGAGCGGATCGCGGTGGCCCTCCGCGCGGCTAACCTGATCGACTAGACATCACACATCTGCAGGGAGAGATCGTGCCGGGTCAGTCCGTCAAGCTCTCGAAGGGCTCGTCCCTGGTCGTGGATTCCATCGCGGACCAGCTCTACGGGATCCTGCGCGACCGCATCACCAGCGGGGTGTACGCCCCCGGCTCCCGGTTCGATCCGAACTCGGTGGCCACGGAGTTCGGCGTCTCGCGCACGCCGGTCCGCGAGGCGCTGGCCCGCCTGGAGCACGACCAGCTCATCGAGACACGGCCTCGGTCGGGGACGTTCGTGGCCCGGCCGGACGTCACCGACGTCCACGAGGTCTGCCAGCTGCGCAAGGGCATCGAGTGGCTGGCGACCGGCATCGCCGCCGCCGTCATGCCGCTCCCCCGGATCGCCGAGCTCCGCGCCGAGGTCGTCGAGGCACTGGCGTACGCGGAGAAGGGTGACTACGAGCCGTTCTTCGTCAGTGACACGCGCCTGCACACCGAGATCGTGGCGGCCACCGGCAACGAACGGCTCATCCGGGTCCGCTCCTCGACGGAGCCGTTCGTACAGTGGCTGCGCGTGCTGGGCGCCACCGGCCCGCACCGGATCGCCGGCTCCACCCGCCGCCACCTGGAGATCCTCGACGCCATGGCGGGCCGCGACGTCGCGGCGGCGCAGACGGCGGCCGCGATCCACCTGGACGAGGTCGAGGAGTGGACGGTGGCCGACATGGAGTCGCACGCCATCACCACCTGACAGATGGCGGATGACGGTCGCACGCCATCACGACCTGACGTACTTGGTAGGGCCTGCACTACCTCGATACGCCAGTGAGCGGGAGCGATCTGGAGGGGCGGCGACTCGTAACGTTCTTGGCATGACAACGCTCCGGCACCGCATCGCCACCGACACCCGCTACGTCCTGCTGGGTTTCCCCACCGCGGTGATGTCCTTCGTCCTGGTCCTGATCGGTGTCGCGGCCGGAGCGGGCAGCGCCGTCGCCTTCATCGGCCTGCCGATCCTGGCCGCGGCCGCCGCCATGGCGCGTAACTTCGCCGACGTCGAGCGTGTGATGCTGCCCGACGTACTCGGCCGCCGCGTCGCGCGTCCCCGCTACCGCCAGGCCCCCTCGGACGCCGGCTGGTTCCGCCGCACGATGAACCCGCTGACCAGCGGGCAGGCAGCGCTGGACATGCTGCACGCCGTCGTCGCCTTCCCCCTCGCCATCGTCACCTTCGTCGTCACCCTCGTGTGGTGGGCGGGCGCGATCGCCGGGCTGACCTTCCCCCTCTATGGCTGGATCATCGCCGGCCTGCCCGAGTTCCACGGCGGGCTGCCCGAACTGCTCGGCCTCGGCAGCGACACCACCACCTTCGTGGTCTTCAACACCGTGCTCGGCGTCCTGTTCGCGCTGACGCTGGTACCGGTCGTGCGCGGCGCCGCCCTGATCAAGGCCAGCCTCGCCCAGGCTCTGCTGACCCGCCCCGCGTACGACGAGCGCCCCGCGACCGTCCGGGCGCACCGGCTCGCGGCGGCCGAGTTCTAAGCCGCGTCGTACGATCCCTGTGGATCGGACACGGTCCGTACGACCCCGATCCCGGTAGATTGAACACGGTCCGTATGGAGTCCCAGCTCCGGTGGATTGAACCTGGACCAGATTCGGCCCGTACATCATGAGGACAGCTCAGGACGCTCCCACGGGCATGACGCGGAGGTATCCGTGCCGGTGAATCGCCAGCTGTTCGTGAGTGGCCTGGCCTTGGCCATGATCGCCGCGTGCAGCGCCTCTGGGACGCCGCCCCAGGCCGGTGCCTGGTCGGTGAGCGCCGGGCCCCGGGCGAGTACCGCACCGGCGCAGCCCACACTGACGGAGGACGGGGCCGAGTTCGTCCTCAACGGCTACCGTGAGCGACTGCAACAGGCCAGGAAGCGGAACGGTTCCGGACTGCAGGAAACGAGCGCCGGCCTGGCGTTGGAGCTCGACCGGGCCGTCTTCCGGCTCGCCAGGCTACGCGGTGACCGGCTCGGCACGCTGCCCCGCCTCACCAGCACGCGTTTCGTGATCCCGAAGAACCCCGGCAGCGCCCGCTGGTTCCTGGCCGAGATCACCGAGCAGGGCAAGGACTACCGGACCCAGCTCATCCTCCAGGAGACCTCCGGCGGCTGGCGCCTGGTCGCCGGATCGACCACCCCGCTCCAGGCACCCGCCCTGCCCATCGCGGTGGACGACGATGGACTGGCGACCGCGGTGGCCGCCGACGACACCACGGACCTCGCCGTCGCCCCCCGCGCGATGGCCGCCGCGCACGCGCGCTCCCTGGCCACCAACGGCAAGGACACGGAGGCCAAGCGCCTCCTGGCCGCAGGCCCCTACACGACCCAGTCCGCCACCGCCCGGCTCGCCGACATGCGCCTCCTGCGCGGCCAGTGGGACGTACGCGACCGCACCCAGGTGGTCCCGACGATCTACGCGCTGCGCGCCTCGGGAGGAGGGGCCGTCGTCTGGTACGGCGTACGGGAGCAGCAGAGCTTCACCGCCCGGCCCAACGCCGCGACACTCTCCTTCACCCGGCCGGAGCCCGCCGTGCTGAGCGGCAAGAAGGAGTTCCGCAGCCGGGTCATCCTCGTCCAGGCCACCTGGTTCGCCGCCGTCGTCCCCGCCGCGCCGTCGAAGAGAACACGCGTCGTCGCCGACTGGACCGCCCAGATCAGCGTCACGGGCGACTGAATGCGCTGCACCAGAGAGCCGAACCGAACAGGCAGCGGCGTTTGCGCATCTAGGCGAATTAGTCGCCTCGCAGCTCCGCCCGCAACTCCTCGCGGCTGGCCTCCCGAGCAGCGACCCGCTCGGCAGAGTCCCAGTCGGGGTCGATCTCGCGGATCTTGGCCTTGGTATCGGACCACTTCACGAACTCGCTCATCGTCGTTCCCCTTTGTCCTTTCTCGGCTTGTCCTCCTGCGGCGCGTCCAGTTTCCTCGAGCGTTATTACCTGCCGCCGGATCTCTATGATCTTTGATGCCCGGCCAGTAGCTTTTGCTCATGACGCCCACGCAGCTTCGCGCGTTCGCGGCCGTGGTGCGGCTCGGGTCGGTCAAGCAGGCGGCGGCGGAGCTCGACGTGTCGGAGGCGGCCGTCTCCCTGCACGTCGGCCAGCTGCGCAAGGAGCTCGGTGACCGGCTGTTCACCAGGACCGCCTCCGGGCTCGCGTTCACGCCCGGCGGGTTGCGGCTGGCCAGCAGGGCGGCCGAGATGCTCAGCCTGCAGGAGCGCACGATCATCGAGGTGAGCCAGGCAGGAGGCGGGCGCCGGCTGTTACGCGTCGCCGCGGAGAGCCTGTTCGCCGAGCACGCGGCGCCCGGTTTGATCGGGTTGTTCGCCGGGCGAGCCGCCGATCTCGACGTGGAGCTGAGCGTGCACGACCCACGGCGGTTCGGGTCGTTGCTGCGCGCGCGGACCGTCGACGTGGCGATCGGCCCCAGCCCCGGCGGAGCCGTGGATGAGACGCTGTCCTGCAAGCCGTTCCTGAACTTCCAGCTCGTCGTCGTGTGCGGGCCCGAGCACCCGCTCGCCGGGCGCGACGTCGGCGTGCACCAGCTTCGCGACCAGGTGTGGCTGCTCGGCCCCTCGGCCGCGACCGACCTCGGCGCCGTGCCGACGATGCTGCGCAAGCTCAACGTGCCCGAACACCATCAGCAGATCTACCAGAGCCACGCCGCGGCACTGGAGGAGGCACAGCGCAACAGCGGCGTGGCGCCGGCGATCTCGTTCGCGGTGGCGCCAGACCTCGCCAACGGGCGCCTGGTACGCATCGCCGGGCCCGCCCTGCGGTTCGACGGGGGCTGGGTCACGATGACGCTGGCCGAGGGCGGCGTGGCTCCGGCGGCGGCCGAGCTGGTCAGGTTCGTCACCACGCCCCGCGCCACTCAGGCCATGCTGCGCGGCCCCGGCGTGAACGTCGGCCGCTTCCGCCCGTCCATCCACATCACCCTGTGGAGCTGACCGTCTCAGCGCCCGTGAACACACCGCTCGACGAGGCCACGGATACCTCAACCCCACCTAACGTCGAAGACCCGGGAATTCAAGGGCTTCGGGGTGAGCGGCGAAGTAGTCGGCGATCGGGGTGGGCTTGCGGCCGGTAAGGTGCTCGACCGCGTGTGTGGTCACGTCGAACCAGCCGTCGCGCTTGTACGTCCCCAGGCCCGTCCATCCCTGAACGTACATCTCGGGGAGCCCACGTCCGGACAGCGTCGCGGCCAGGTCGGTGTCCGAGACCTGTTCGCAGCGGATCGGGCGGCCGGTGACCTGGGCGAGCGCGGCGGCCACGTCCGCGTCCGTGACCGCCTCCGGGCCAGTGACCTCGAGGAGTTGCCCCTCGCAGCCGCCCTCCGCCAGCACGGCCGCGGCGACGGCGGCGCTGTCGTCGCGGGTGATGTGTCCCACCCGGCCGTCACCCGAATTGCTGGGCAGCACCCCGGTGGCGACGGCGATGGCGGGCAGGCCGACGAGGTTCCACATCTCCGGCCACTGGTTGAACCGCAGCGCCGTGAACGTCAGCCCTGACTCGGCCAGCAGCCGCTCGGTCTCCCCGTGGTTCTGGATGAGCGCCTGGGGCTGGCCCGGATCGCCCGCCCTGGCGAACGACGTGTAAATCACCTGGCCTATCCCGGCCTTGGCCGCCGCCTCGATGGCGTTGACGTGCCCGCGAGGCGCTCCGGTGAGCGAGCCGATGCTGATCATCAGCAGCCGCTCCGCGCCCTCCAGCGCGCCGGGCAGGCCGGCTGGATCGTCGAAGTCGGCGTACCGGGTGGCCACCCCGAGGTCGGCGACGGCATCAGGGGTACGGGACAACGCCACGACTTGGGCGGCGTCCACCCGCTGGAGCAGGTGCCCGACGGTGAGGCGTCCGAGCTGCCCGGACGCTCCGCTGACCACGATCACGATGAATCCCCCTTGGAGGTCGATGTGCGTACCCTGATCTTTGGCCAACCGGCGAAAGGTCCGAAAGAAGGCACATTCATGTCCACTGCAGCCATCACCGTCCCTGTCACGGTGGCTGAGCACGAGAACTGCCCGGCGACCAGCGTGCTGCGTCGGGTAGGTGACAAGTGGAGCGTCGTGATCCTGTCGATTCTGGAGCGCGGGGCGCACGGCTTCAACGAGCTGGACAGGTCCGTGGAGGGGCTCAGCCGCCGCATGCTCACCCGTACGCTGCGTGCCCTCGAAGAGGATGGCCTGATCAGCCGCACGGTCCATCCGAGGGTCCCGCCGCGCGTCGACTACGCGCTCACCGACCTGGGCCGCTCCTTCCTGGGGCCGGTACGCGCCTTGGGCCTCTGGGCCGTCGCCCACCAGTCCGACCTCGAAGCCGCCCACAGCAGGTAGTGCTTGACCTCGAAGGCGCACAGCGTGACCGGATGGTGCGAGAACCGTCGCGCTGTCGCGCCTGCCGTGGAGGTCGGTCCTCGTGCGTACGATCAGGCGCGGGCGAGCTCCGCGAGTACGGTGCGGAGTGAGTCGAACGTGTCGGCCGGGAGCAGCAGGTCGCAGTACGGCAAGGCCGCCGCCATCCCGGCCACGCGTGGTTCGAAGCCAGGTGCCGCTGCCCGTGGGTTCATCCAGATCACCTGGTGCGCCCGGCGGCGCAGCCGGGCCATCGCGGCGCCCAGTTCCTCCGGTGGATCGGCGTCCCAGCCGTCCGAGCCGATGAGGACGATGGCGCCCCGCACCTTCGCGCCGTGGTGCGAGGCCAGCAGCGCCCGTACGTTGGTCGCGATCCGCGTGCCCCCGAACCTGTCGCTCACCCGCTCCGAGGCCAGCTCGATCGCGGCGGCCGTCGAGCGATGCGCGAGCACCGGCGTCAGCCGGGTCAGCGTCGTCGCGAACGCGAACACCTCCGCGTCCACCGCCACCGCGAGCACCCGCATCAACTGGAGGTACGCCGACGCCTGGGCCTGCATCGACTGGCTGACGTCACAGAGCATGACCACGCGCCGGGGCCGGTCGACGGGCCGCTGCCTGGCCAGCCGGAGTGGCTCCCAGCCGGTACGGCGGGCGCGGGCGAGCGTGGCTCGGACCGCTATCGCGCGGCCCCTCGACGACACCGCCCGCCTGCGGCTGCGCCGTACCGGCCAGGCGGCCACGGTCGTCGCCAGCCACGCGCCGAGCAGCTCGCACTCCCGCTCGCCGAGTCGCTCGAACGGCACGTCCGCCAGCCCTTCGGCGTCACTCGGCAGCCGTTCCGGAACGGCCGGGCCGTCCGAGCCCTCTGCGGTCGCGACCACTGCCGGCAGCGTCATCCAGGGCAGCCCGCCAGGGTCGTCGCCACCATGGGAAGCGGTCGGCAGCGGGGCGAACGCCTCATCGGTGGCGCCGTTGGTCGTGTTGAGAGGCCTGCGGCGGGCGTGCGGGTCGAGGGCGGGTCCCGTCGCGTGGAACACGGCCGCGAACACTTCGTCGAAGGGCTCGATCTCCGACTGCCGCCGTACCAGGTTGATGCGCGCGGTCCAGTACAGCTCCGGCAGCGTGCCGGGGGGCGCGATCGCGAGGGCGCGGGTGAAGTCCTCGATGCCGGTGAAGCCCACGGGCACACCGTGCCGCCTCAGGAGTACGGCCAGCGCCGCCGCGAACGCCGCCCGGTCGACGCCCGCCAGCAGGGCTCCCGGCCGCCGCCCGCTATGAGACAACGGTCCAGATGACGACCACCGCCACGATGACCACGACCACCCCGACGACGAGCGGCACCAGGCGCTTGTAGACGGCCCCACCGGCGACGCCCAGCACGTCCAACGACTCCGGCTCACCAGCAGGCGCCTCAGTCGTGTCGGGGGCCGCCGTCTCAGGGATCGGCTCCGTGAGCTTGGCTTCGAGGCAGGTGACGAACCGGCCGAGCAGCTTGTTGGAGACCTCCTTGATCATGCCGCTGCCGAGCTGCGCCACCTTCCCGGAGATCTTCAGATCCGTGTCCACCGACACGACCGTGCGCGGCCCGTCAGCACGCAGCTGCGCGGTGATGGCCGCCGAGGCGTTGCCCGCTCCACGCGAGTCCCGTCCCTTGGCGTCGATGACGGCCCGGTGCTCCGCGTCGTCCTTCTCCAGGAACCTGACCGTCCCGGCGTACTCGGAGACGACCGGCCCCACCTTCACCCGTATCTTGCCCGAATAGACGTCACCCTCCACCCCCGTGAGGCGGGCGCCCGGCATGCACGGGGCGATGCCCTCCAGGTCGGTGAGGACCTCCCAGGCTCGTTCGATGGGCACGCTGACCGTGAACTCGTTGTCGATCTTCATATGCCTCTCCCGGCCTCGATCGCCTCGGTGATGACGGCGCGGTCGTCCAGCGTCTTCGCGAGGGTGCTCAATGTCCGTACGACGTCCTCCCTGACCAGCCGCGACGCGCCCAAGGAGGACAGGGCCGAGACCCAGTCGATCGTCTCGGCCATGCCCGGCGCCTTGTCGAGGTCGAGGCGGCGCACCTGGCCGACGAAGTCCGTGGCCGAGTGGATCAGCGCGTCGTTCGCGGCGGGGACCGTACGCCGGAGGATCTCCGCCACCCGCTCCGGGGCGGGGAAGTCGATCCAGTGGTACAGGCAGCGCCGGCGCAGCGCGTCGTGCAGGTCGCGGCTGCGGTTGGAGGTCAGGACGACGACCGGGCGGCGTTCGGCGGTGAAGGTGCCCAGCTCGGGGATGGTGATCGCCGCCTCCCCGAGGAACTCGAACAGCAGCGCCTCGAACTCGTCGTCCGCCCGGTCGATCTCGTCGATCAGGAGGACGGGCGGCTGCGGCCCGCGGTGCCTGATGGCCTGGAGGATCGGGCGCTCCTGGAGGAACGCCTCGGTGAACAGGTCGGCGTCGTTCAGCCTGTCGTGGCGGGACTCGGCCAGGCGGATGGCCAGCATCTGCCGCTGATAGTTCCACTCATAGAGGGCCTCGCCGGCGGTCAGTCCCTCGTAGCACTGGAGCCTGATCAGCGGCGTGGCCAGGGCGCGGGCCAGGGCCTTGGCGGCGGTGGTCTTGCCGACTCCGGGCTCGCCCTCCAGCAGCAGCGGACGGCCGAGGGTCAGGGCGAAGTACAGCGCCGCCGCCGTGCCGTCGTCCACCAGGTAGTCGAGCTCGTCAAGGCGGCGGCGAATGTCGTCCGCACCGGCGAACGCGGTAGGCGCAATAGACGCCACGTCCTTACCGCCCTCCCGCCCGCGCGAGATCGCCCGTACGGATGGCGGTCACGATCTCGGCGAGGATCGACAGCGCGATCTCCGGCGCCGTGCGGGCGCCGATGCCGAGTCCGGCAGGCGAGTGGACCCGGCGGCGCTCCTCCTCGCTCAGCCCCATCTCCCCCAGCACCGAAGCACCCCGCCGCCGACTCGCCACCAGGCCGACATAGCCGACACCGGCCTCCAGCGCGGCCCGGATCGCCTCCGGCTCGCCGCGCCCGTGACTGCACACGACGGCCGCCGTGGCACCCGCCGGACCGGGTGAGGCGTCGGCAGGCCGTACGGTGAAGTCCAGAGGCCCGGCCAGGGCGGCGAGGGCTGTGGCGATCGGCGAGGAACCGACGATCCAGAGCACCGGAGGCGGCAGCAGCGGCTGCAGGAAGATCTCCAGTGCGCCCCCGGACAGGCAGTGGTTCACCACGACCTGCGCGCCCGGCGAATCGGGAAAGTCCGGCTCGCCCTCCGGCAGCACCCGCAGCAGCACCGTCCGCCCGTCCGACAGCGCCGAGAGCGCCGCCGTACGCACGGAGCTCTCGGCGCACTGCCCGCCGACGAACCCCTCGATGGACCCGTCGGACAGGATGATGGCGTCGTCGCCCGGACTGACCGCCGTGGGCAGTTGGGCCCGGACGACGACCGCGTGGACGAACGGGACGCGCTCGGCGACCAGCTCCTCCATGCGTTTGGTGTACGGCATGTACGGCTCCGAGAATCAGATGGGCGGCGTGGGCACGCCGCGCATGGCGTCCCACACCCGCGAGGGGGTGAGCGGCATGTCGGCGTGCCGGATGCCGAACGGCTTGAGCGCGTCGACGACCGCGTTGACGATCGCCGGCGGGGAGCCGACGGTGGCCGATTCGCCGACGCCCTTGGCCCCGATCGGGTGGTGCGGTGAGGGGGTCACCGTGAAGCCGGTCTCCCAGTCGGGCACCTCCAGCGAGGTGGGGATGAGGTAGTCCATGAGCGAGGCGCCGAGGCAGTTGCCGTCCTCGTCGAACGCGATCATCTCCATCAGCGCCATGCCGACCCCGTCGGTGAGACCGCCGTGGACCTGGCCCTCGATGATCATCGGGTTGATCCTGGTGCCGCAGTCGTCCACCGCGATGAACCGCCGCACCTTGACCTGGGCGGTGCCGGGGTCGATGTCGACGACGCAGATGTAGGCGCCGTGCGGGTAGGTGAGGTTCTCGGGGTTGTAGCAGATCTGCGCCTCCAGGCCGCCTTCGATGCCTTCGGGCAGGTCCCCGGCGCCGTGCGCCCGCATCGCGATCTCCTGGATCGTGACGGACTTGGCCGGGTCGCCCTTGACGCGGAAGGAGCCCTTGTCCCAGTCGAGGTCCGCGACCGACACCTCCAGCATGCCGGAGGCGATGATGCGGGCCTTGTCGCGTACCTTGCGGGCGACCAGGGCCGCCGCCGCGCCGGACACGGGGGTCGAGCGGCTGCCGTACGTGCCGAGGCCGAACGGCGTCTGGTCCGTGTCACCGTGCACCACGTCGATGTCGGCGGGCGGGATGCCGATCTCCTCGGCCACGATCTGCGCGAACGTGGTCTCGTGGCCCTGGCCCTGGCTCTGTACCGACAGCCGGACGACCGCCTTGCCCGTCGGGTGGACGCGCAGCTCGCAGCCGTCGGCCATGCCGAGGCCGAGGATGTCCATGTCCTTGCGCGGGCCCGCGCCGACGGCCTCGGTGAAGAAGGAGACGCCGATGCCCATCAGCTCGCCGCGGGCGCGCCGCTCGATCTGCTCCTTGCGCAGCTCCTCGTATCCGGCGATCTCCATGGCCTTGCGCATGGTGGGCTCGTAGTCGCCCGAGTCGTACACCCAGCCGGTCTTCGTCGTGTACGGGAACTGGTCGGGCTGGATGAAGTTCTTCATCCGCAGCTCGATCGGGTCCATCCCCAGCTCGTACGCCAGGCAGTCGACGATCCGCTCGACCAGGTAGACCGCCTCGGTGATGCGGAACGAGCAGGCGTACGCCACCCCGCCGGGCGCCTTGTTGGTGAAGACGGCGGTCATCTTGCAGTAGGCGGCCCGCAGGTCATAGCTGCCGGTGAACACGCCGAAGAAGCCCGCCGGATACTTCGTCGGCGCGGCGACGCCGTTGAACGCGCCGTGGTCGGCCAGCACGTTCGTACGGATGGCCAGGATCCTGCCGTCCCGGGTGGCCGCGATCTCGCCGCGCATGATGTAGTCGCGGGCGAAACCGGTGCTGATGAGGTTCTCGGCGCGGTCCTCCACCCATTTCACCGGCTTGCCGGTCACGATCGAGGCCACGATCGCGCAGACGTACCCGGGATAGATCGGGACCTTGCCCCCGAAACCGCCGCCGAGATCGGGCGAGATGACCCGGATCTTGTGCTCGGGCAGCCCGGCGACCAGCGCGTACAGTGTGCGGTGGGCATGCGGCGCCTGGGTCGTCGACCACAGGGTCAGCCTGCTCTCGACCCGGTCGAAGTCGGCCACGCAGCCGCAGGTCTCCATCGGCGCGGGGTGTACGCGCGGGTAGACGATGTCCTGACTTACTACGACGTCGGCCGTGTCGAACACCGCGGCCGTCTCCGCCGCGTCGCCCGTCTCCCAGTCGAAGCAGTGGTTGTCCGTCTTGCCGTCGAGGTCGTCGCGGATCACGGGCGCGGCGGGGTCGAGGGCCTTGCGGGCGTCCATCACCGGGTCGAGCACGTCGTACTCGACGTCGATGAGCTCCAGTGCGTCGCGGGCGGAGTAGCGGTCCTCGGCCACCACGAACGCGACCTCCTGGCCCTGGAAGCGGACCTTGTCCGTGGCCAGGACGGCCTGCACGTCGTTGGAGAGCGTGGGCATCCAGGCCAGGCCCTGGGCGGCCAGGTCGGCGCCGGTGACGACGGCCTTGACCTTCGGGTGCGCCTGCGCCGCGCTGACGTCGATGCTCACGATCCGCGCGTGCGCGACGGGCGAGCGCAGGATCGCCAGGTGCAGCATCGCGGGCAGTTGCACGTCGTCGACGTAGCGGCCCCGGCCGCGGATGAAGCGCGGGTCCTCCTTGCGGAGCATCCGGCCGTGGCCGAGCGGCTTCTGGTCGTTGTCGGTGAATCCGGCGGGCCGGTGTTCGGTGCTGGTCACGATGTCGCCTCCTTGGCGGCGGCCCAGCGCACCGAGCGGACGATGGTGGCGTAGCCGGTGCAGCGGCAGATCTGCCCGGAGATCGCCTCGCGGATCTCGCCCTCGGAGGGGTCGGGGTTGCGGTCGAGCAGCGCCCTGGCCGTCATCATCATCCCCGGCGTGCAGAACCCGCACTGCAGCCCGTGGCACTCCATGAAACCCTGCTGGACGGGGTCGAGCGTGCCGTCCTGTTCGAGGTCCTCGACCGTGCGCACCTCATGGCCGCCGGCCATCGCCGCCAGTACGGTGCACGACTTGACCGGCTCACCGTCGAGCCAGACCACGCAGGTGCCGCAGTTGCTGGTGTCACAGCCCCAGTGGGTGCCGGTCAGCCCGAGGTGGTCACGCAGGAAGTGGACCAGGAGCAGGCGCCCCTCGATCTCCCTGGTGACCTCCTCGCCGTTCACGATCATCGATACGCGCACGTCACACCCCTTCTCTGAGCCGGGCGACGGAGCGGCGCAGGGCCCTCCTGGTGAGCTCCTTGGCGAGGTGGCGCTTGTAGAGGGCGCTGCCGCGCATGTCCGTGGCCGGGTCGCAGTGCTGTGCGGCCAGCTCCCCGGCCCGCTCGTACAGCTCCTCGGACGGCTCTCTGCCGCGCAGGGCTGCGGAGACGGCGGGCATGCCGGTCGTGTTCGGGCCGACCGCGGCGAGGCCGACGCGGGCGTCAGCGATCACGTCGCCGTCCAGCCACACGGCCGCGCCCGCCGACACGATCGCCCAGTCACCCGCGCGCCGCTCGACCTTCTCGTACGCGCTGGACCCGCCGGACCGGATCGGGACCCGGATCTCCACCAGCATCTCGGCGTCCTCGACCGCGGTCTCATAGGGCCCCCGGTAGAACTCCTCCATGGTCACGACCCGTTCGCCCGAGCCGCCCCGGATCACGCAGCTGGCACCCAGCGTGGTGCACACCGCCGACAGGTCTTCCGACGGGTCGGCCTGGCAGAGCGAGCCGCCCAGTGTGCCCCGGTTGCGGACGACCGGGTCGGCGATGACCCGCTCGGCGTCACCGAAGATCGGGAACGTGGCGGCCAGCTCGGCCGACTCCAGCAGCTCGCGATGCCTGGTCATGGCGCCGATGCGGACCTGGCCGGGCTCGGTCCTGATGTAGCCGAGCTCGGCGTGCAGGTCGTTGATGTCGATCAGATATTCGGGAGTGGCGAGCCGTAACTTCATCATCGGGAGCAGGCTGTGCCCGCCCGCGATGAGCCGCGCCGAGCCACCGAGCCGCTCCAGCAGCCCGATGGCGTGATCGACGCTGGTGGCCCGCTCGTACTCCAACGGCGCTGGAACCTGCATCCGGACACCCCCTCGCTCGTCGTGGGCCCTCAGACGACTCCTGCGCAGCGAGGTTGTCAACGCTCACCTAAGGAAAGCCTTAACTGCCCGCGTGGGTGAGGGTCTCCCAGGCGACGAAGAGCTGGTTGGTGCCGGCGGGACGCTGCTGCTCGGTGAGCTGCTGGGTGTTCGTCATCGGGATGCCCTGGCGGTTGTGGAGCTGGTTGAAGCCGACCTCGGTGATCGGGCCGAGGCCCAGGTTCAGGCTGCCGCCGCACAACCATGAGGGCACGGCCGCGCCGAGCTGGTACTTCGACTGGAAGCCGAGCGCCTGCCTGAGCCGCTCGCCGACCTCCGGGTAGAGGTCCTGGCCCTGGATCTTGGTCGTTTCGGCGACATGGGAGATGGCCGAGATCCCGTAGCCGGTGTGGGTGAAGTCGCGGCAGGTCTCCTGAGTGAGGCCGGTGACGAAGGTCGTCTGCCCCTGCCAGTACTTGACGAGCTCGTCGCGGGTGTCGTTGCCGCTGCCGGGCGCGCCCTTGGGCAGTTCCCCGTCGGTGCTGAGGTAGACGTAGGCCGGCACCCGGCCGCGGTACTTGGTGATCGCCTTGTCGTAGCTCGTCCGGTCCTCCAGGAAGACGGAGATGCCGACGGCCGCCTCCATCATGCTCAGCTCCCAGTTGCCGTTGCTGTTGGAGCCGTTGATGACCTTCGGCAGGTAGACGGTGCGCAGCATGGTGGCGAAGCGGTCGACGTTCGGCCAGCTCGTGTAGGTGTAGCGGATGATCTCGGCCGCCCGTGGCCAGACCGAGCCGGCCCAGCCGGTCTGCAGGGGCGCGTTGCTGTTCGTGTGGTCCTTGATCACCGCGGACCAGGCGTCCATGATCTCGATGGCCTTCTTGGCGTACTTGGCGTCCCTGGTGACGTACCAGGCGAGAGACATCGTGTACGCGGCGAGCGCGTCCTGGCGCTCGTCGGTGCAGCCGTTGTTGGGGTTGGAGTAGGGGCCGCACTCGACGACGGCGCGGGGCTTGGCCGCGCGGGTGAGTGAGGCCAGCGAGTGGCCCATCATCTGGTCGTAGGCCGACTTCCACGGCTGCGCGCCCGCGTTGACCTTGGTACGCATGAAGTCCAGCTGGTCCCGGCCGAGCAGCACTCCGGGGTGGGTGAAGGTCGCGGGGGCGGCGGCCGCGGGCAGCGGCAGGGCCAGAGAGGCGACCAGGGCGGCGGTGGCGATGATACGGGGGGTCATGACAGCTCATCCAACGAGCGTTACGGGGCCCGGTCAAGACGCTTAGGAAAGTTTCCTAACTTTTCCGGGGAGTAGAGTGCCCGGCATGATCGACGTTCCCCTCTGGCCGGATACTCCCCCCGGCCCGGCCACCGGCGAGTCACCGAGCTTGACGCTGTACGCGGCGGACGGCCCGGCCACGGGCGCGGTGGTGGTGTGCCCCGGTGGCGGTTACTCCCGGCTGGCCGGGCACGAGGGCGCGGACGTGGCCCGCTGGCTGGTCACGCTCGGCATCGACGCCTACGTGCTGGCGTACCGGGTGGCCGGCGACGAGCCGGGGCGCGAGCCACTGCATCCGGCTCCGCTGTACGACCTGCGCCAGGCGGTGCGCGTCGTCCGTGAGCGCGGGGCCGGGCGGGTCGCCGTCATGGGGTTCTCGGCGGGCGGCCACCTCGCCGCCACCTTCGCCACCGCCAAGGACGAGGACCGCCCGGACGCCCTGATACTCGGCTATCCGGTCATCGACCTCATCGGGTGGAGCGCGCACTCGGGGTCGCGCCGACAGTTGCTCGGCCCTGACGCCACCGAGGAGCAGGCGACGGCCCTGTCCGCGCACCTCAACGTGACCGCCGAGACGCCGCCGGCGTTCCTCTGGCACACGGCGGCGGACCAAGGGGTCCCGGCTGCCAACACCCTGCTGTTCGCCGACGCGCTCGGCCGCGCCGGCACGCCGTACGAGCTGCATGTCTTTCCCGAAGGCAAGCACGGGCTCGGGCTCGCCCAGGGCGACCTGGCCGCGTCCGCCTGGCCGGGCCTCTGCGCCACCTGGCTCACCGCCCAGGGCTTCGGCCCGCGCCCCTAAGAACGGCCCGCACTTCTGAGACGAGCGGCGCGGCCGGCCGTGGCGGCTCTGCCGGTCCCGACTGCGCGGCCAGGTCGTCCCTTGCCGCGCAGCAGCCGGTCATAGCGGTTTGGGTGACTAACTTCCTGGGGTCAGTGCCGGGACGAGTCGTACCGGCCGTGCGAAAGGGAACGGCCGCGTCCCTCCCGGACCGTCTGCCGCAGCGCGGCGCGGAACCGCCCCGGCCCCCAGGCACGGCCGTGGACCATCCGGGCGAGCGTGTCGCGGTCGGCGGGACCGTGCTCGTCCAGCGCATGGGTCACGGCGTCGACCTCCCGGTCGAGCTGCTCGTCGGCGCTGGCGGTGACGCGGCCGCTCGCCGCGCCGGTGCCGACCATCCCGGGAGAGGGGAATGTGCTCCCCGGCCCCGGCAGGAACCGCCGAGCTCCCGTGGCGTCCTGCGCGTGGCGGTGGTGAATGCGCTCACGGCGCTCGTCCGCGTAGGCTCCGGCCTCCTCGGCCGTCAGCGGGCGGGCGATGTCCTCCAGCGACTGCTGTTCCGCCCGGACGCCGAACATCAGCTCGGCGACACCGCCGAGCGCCATGGCCGCCGCGCCGATGAAGAACCCGGCGGCCACCAGCGTCAGGTTGCCGCTGTGGATGAACTGCCCGAACAGCGCCGGCCCCGTGATGCCGCCGATCGCCGTCCCGACCGCGAAGAACAGGGCGATGGCCAGCGCCCGCGTCTCCATCGGGAAGATCTCGCTGACGGTGAGGTAGGCCGAGCCGGCCCCAGCGGAGGCGACGAAGAAGGTCAGCGCGATGAGCACCATGAACGAGGTCGTGGTCAGTGCCCGGTTCAGCATCAGAACGGCGATTACCGCGGTCAGGGCGGCCGACACCAGGTACGTGCCGGCGATCATGGGAATCCGCCCAACGGTGTCGAACCAGCGTCCCAGCAGGAGCGGCCCCAGGAAGTTGCCGAGCGCGAAAACGACCATGAAGTACGGGATGGACCCGGACGCCACCCCGAAGAAACCGTGCAGCAGCGTCCCCAGGTCGAACGTCACCGCGTTGTACAGGAACGCCTGCCCGATGAAGAGAGCGAGGCCCAGGAGCACCCGGCGCGGATAGCGTTCCATGGCCACCCTGGCGATCTCCCGGAACGGGATGGCGGCGCGCTGCCTGACCGTGATCTCGCCCTTGGGCGGGGGCAGGTCGCCGCCGATCTCGGCCTCGATCTGGTCCACGATGCGTTCGGCCTCCTCCTCGCGACCGTGGATGAACAGCCAGCGGGGACTCTCCGGAAGGCTTCGGCGGGTGAACATGATGGCGAACCCGAGCACGCCGCCGATGACGAACGCCAGCCGCCAGCCGATGTCCATCGGAAAGAGGGCGGTGCTGAGGAAGGCCAGCGCGGCGACGCTGCCGATGGCTGCCCCGGCCCAGTAGCTGCCGTTGATGGCCAGGTCCGCCCGGCCCCGGTTGCGCGCCGGGATGAGCTCGTCGATGGCCGAGTTGATCGCCGCGTACTCGCCTCCGATGCCCATCCCGGTCAGGAAGCGCATGAGGAACAGGTACCAGGGCTCGAACGCGAAGGTGGTGGCCACGGTGGCGACCATGTAGAGGCCCAGCGTGAACATGAACATCTTCTTGCGGCCGAGCCGGTCCGTGAGCTGCCCGAACAGCAGCGCTCCTACGCACGCGCCGGCGACGTAGATGGCCGCCGCGGTGCCGATGTCGGCGCTGTTGACGGCGATGCCGCTGCCGCGTTCCGTCATGCGGGAGGCGACCGCGCCGACGATCGTCACCTCCAGCCCGTCGAGGATCCACACCGTTCCCAGACCCAGCACCACCCTCCAGTGGAACCGGGACCAGGGCAGCCGATCCAGCCGGGCCGGGATGTTGGTCCGGATCATGCCAAGGTCTTCTGCGGTCATGGTCAAAGCTCCTTCACGGAACGTCCTTCAGCGGTGCTCCGGAGGGATGCCGGCAGTACAGTCGTTTTAATGCTGCTTTGTCGGGTTTTCGGGCATCGTTTTCGCTTCGAGAATGAGGGGGAGACGATGCGCTGGCATTGTCAGCGCGGCTGCGGAGCAGAGGGCGCAAAGTGCTACGCGAGCGTCCGGGACGCCCGCCACTACGCCCGCGCCTTCGACAAGGAGGACCGCGACGATCTTGGCAGGCGGGCTCCCCTGGTGGGGCTCCTGCCACTGCGGCTCGTCCGCGCCCTCCGTAAAAGGAGTCGGAGGAGCTGAATGCCGCTATGGGAGCAAGGAGGCGAGGTCCTTCGGCATCCCCGCCTTCACGTCCTCCCACTCGCCTTCGGTGATGTGACTCTTGAGCACTTCAAGAACCTTCCTGACCATCTCCTCCGTGCTCCCGTCATGGTCGAAGGCCACTTCGGCGCGTACGCGGTCGAGGAACTCCTCGCGGTTCACCTTCACCGGGACGCTGCTCGGCCGCCAGCCGTCGAAGTAGACGCCCCGCAACAGCAGCGGAAGTTGGGCGGCGAGGTGGGCGCTCGCCTCCACCGTCAGCCGGTCGCGCAGCGCGTGCAGCACGGCGCGCAGCGCGCCGTAGGAGTGGTTACGCCGCTCCGAGGGCCAGCCGCAGGCCTCCTCGATCTCGTGCAGGATGCGGTTGGTCCTGTCCACTGTCCGGTTGAACGGCGCGTAGCCAGTTTCAACCATGTCCCCACCTCCTTTCCCGGGGTCCCAACTCCTTTCCCGGGCATCACCTCGAGACTCGTCCCAGCTGCTCCCCGGCCACATCCCCGAAACGTGCAGTGGCGTGAATGATCTCCAGAAGCATGGGCTTCACCGTTCCTCCTCTGGGAGGCGGTCTGACATGCGGGGACGCGAACAGGAATGGCATGACGTGGACGGCCTGCTCGACGCCGTTCAGGCGGGCAAGGGCGCGACCCTGCTGGTGGACGGGGAGCCGGGGGTCGGCAAGACCCGGCTGCTCGACGAGGCGGCCGCCACCGCCGGCGAGCGCGGCATCGCCGTGCTCCGGGGCGCGCTGGAGGAGCTGGGCGAGCTGGTGCCGTGCGGCAGCCTGTTCGAGGCCCTGGACCTACGGCTCGACCCAGACTCGCGGACGCTGGAGGCGTTGCGAACGCGCTTCGAGGAATGGCCCACGGCTCCGGTCCTGGCCGTGCTCGACGACCTGCAGTGGGCCGATCCGGCGACGCTGGTCGCCCTGCGCACTCTCCACGGCCTGCTCGAATTCCGGCCGATCGGCTGGCTGCTGAGCCGCTCGACCGGTGTGGGACAGGACCAGTCCGCCTCCCTGTTCGACCTGCTGGAGCGCCACGGGGCCGGCCGGGTGCGGCTCTCGCCGCTGTCCCCGGCCGCCGCCGTCGCCCTGGCCACCGACACGCTCGGGGCCGCGCCGGGACCGGCGACGCTGGCTCTGGTGGACATCGTGGGCGGCAACCCGCTGCTGATCACCGAGCTGCTCGCCGGCCTTCTCGACGAAGGCCAGGTCCTCGACGGCGACGTCGCCCTGCGCATCCCCGACCGGTTCACCAGGGTGGTGCGGCACTGGATCGGCGGCCTGAGCGCGGTCGCCAGGAACCTGGTGGAGACGGCCGCCGTGCTCGGCCGGTCGTTCGCCCCCGAGCAGGCCGCGTCGCTGCTCGGCACGACAACGGCCGCGCTGCTGCCCGCGGTGGAGGAGTCCATGGCGGCGGGCATCCTGGCCGCCACCGCGCATGACCTCGCCTTCCGCCACGAGCTGGTCAGGCTTGTCATCGCCGAGCGGGTCCCGCCGCCCGTACGGCAGGCGCTGCTGGGCCAGCTCGACCTCGTCGCGACCATCGACACCGCGATGGCGGAGGGGCGGCTGCGGGCGGCCGAGCAGCTGGTCCGCGGCGGCCTCGCCGAGCACTCCTCCGCACACGCTTCGACGCACAGTGTGGCCGAGCTGCACTGCGTGCTTGCGGACGTCATGTACCTGACCGGCAGCCTCGAGGAGGCCATGCGGGAGGCCGAGACGGTGCTGGCCCTGCCCGACCTTCCCGGCCACGTGCGCGACCGGGCGCTGCTCGTGCGCCTCTACACCATGACGCGCCTGCGCAGCGACGAGGCGTCCGTCCGCACGTACGCGCACGAGGTCATCGAGGCGGGCGCCCGGCACAGCGCGGCGGCCACCGCGGCGGCCCTGATCGCGCTGGCGCAGGCGGAGCGGGATGAGGGCCGCCTGTCCAACGCGCTGGCGCTGGCCGCCGACGCCAGGCGGCTGTCCGGCGCGAACGGGTCGGCCGTGCATCCGTACGAATCCCGGCTGATCTCCGCCGCGATACTCACCGACATCCACCGGCTGGACGAGGCGCGGCTGCTCGTCGAGGACGCGCGCGAGGACATGTTCGACTGCGGCCACCAGGCATGGGAGGCCGACCTGTCCGCCCTCGCGGCCCGGTCCGAGCTGCTCGAAGGGCGGCTGGACAGCGCCGCCGGCGAAGCCCAGCGGGCGCTGAGCCTCGCCGCGGACCGGGCCACGCCCCTGTCCGCCGCAGCGGCCACCAACGTCCTGGCCACCGTCGCGCTGCGGCGCGGCGACGTACGGGCGGCCGTCCGGCACGCCGCCGGCCTGCCCGGCGACTCACTCGAACACGCCCTCATCGTGGCCCAGGTCACCGAGGCGTGCGACGGACCGCTGAAGGCGATGACCTTGCTGGCCGACCTGCTCGAAGGGCAACGTTCGATGCTCGCCGGCAACCCCACCGCGAGCGCCTGGCTGGTCCGCGTCGCCCTCGCCGCGGACGCCCGCGCGGTGGCCGAGGCCGCCGTCGCCACCGCGGAGGAACTGGCGGCCGTCAACCCGGGTTTCCTGGCCCTGACCGCGTCCGCCGCGCACGCGCGCGGCCTGCTCGACGGCGATCGCGAGGCCCTGTCCCGGGCCGCCGAGCGCGCCGACGACGTGTGGGGGCGCGCCTCCGCCACGGAGGACCTCGGCGTGCTGCAGGCCGCCGGCGGGCGGCACGACGACGCGGCGGTAAGCCTCGACCGCGCGCTCGCGATCTACTACGAGATCGGATCCGTCAGGGATTCGGCCCGCGTACGCAAGCGGCTGCGCGCCATGGGTGTGCGCCACCGGCACTGGAGCTACGCCGACCGGCCGGCCTCCGGCTGGGACAGCCTCACCGAGACGGAATGGCACGTCTCGCTCCTGGTCGCCGACGGGTGGTCCAACCGGAAGGTGGCGGAGCAGATGTTCATCAGCGCGCACACGGTCGCCTTCCACCTGCGGCACATCTACTCCAAGCTGCAGATCAAGTCCCGCGTCGAGCTGACCCGCCTCGTGATCGTCCGGGGGCGGGACGACACCGACGGCTGAGGGATTTGCCCCAGAACTACACGCATGGGGGATGTGACCCCGGAGCGCCAGGGAAAGCCTGGAAAAGCGTGTGAGCCACCTGGAAATCGGGCTGCTCGTCGGCCTCTTAGTCTTCGCGCTCACCGCCATCGCCATGATTCTCTGTGGCCGGCTCTGGGGAGCGGTCGCGGAAGAACTGCTCGCGAGTATCAATCGCTAGGGGGAGCCGCGATGCGCGCTCAGCGGCGAGCTCCAGCAGGCCGACGACGACGTGATCGACGCGGACTTCACCGAGGTCAAATGAACGCCTACGAACAGCACCTAGAGGAGGCCCCGGAGGCGGCCGCGAAAATCGCGGAGCTGGAGGACGTGCTGTCCCGCCTCGGCTACGCCCGCCGCGACGAGACCTGGCAGTTGCGGCCCGCCGTGGTGGTCGTGGCCAAGAAGGCGGAGTGATGGCCGACCGCCGGGACTTCTACGAGGTGCTCGGCGTGGACAGGAACGCCGACGCCGACGAGATCCAGCGGGCCTACCGCAAGCTCGTACGCAAGTACCATCCCGACGTCAACAAGAACCCCGGGGCGGAGGACCGGTTCAAGGAGATCTCGGAGGCGTACTCCGTGCTCTCCGACCCCCAGACGCGCCGCAGGTATGACGCCTTCGGGCATGATTTCCGCCAGGTGCCGCCCGATGTGGACCCCGAGGAGTGGTCCCGCGGCAGGGCACGCGCCGGAGCCGGGGCACGGGCCGGCGGCGGTCAGCGGCGCTCCGCGCGTGCCGAGGACTTCGGGTTCGGCGCCGACGTCGATCTCGAGGCCCTGCTCGGAGGCATGTTCGGCGGCCGCGGCAGGCGCGGCTGGGGACCCGTGCCCGGCGCCGACCAGGAGGCGGAACTGCCTCTGACGGTCGAGGAGGCATACCAGGGCGGGCGGCGCACGATCACGCTGCCCGGCGGCAGGAGGCTCGACGTCACGATCCCCAAGGGGGTCACCAACGGCCAGCGCATCAGGCTCGCCGGTCAGGGCGGCCAGGGGAGCGGAGACGCGCCACCGGGCGATATATACCTGATCGTGCGGATCGCCGAGCATCCCCGCTACCGCGTGGAGGGCCGCGATCTGCACACCACGCTGCCGCTCGCTCCCTGGGAGGCCGCGCTGGGCGCCACGGTGGCCATCGACACGCCGGGCGGCGAGGCGAAGCTGAAGGTGCCGCCGGGCACCTCGTCGGGCCGCCGCCTTCGGCTGCGCGGGCGTGGCATGCCCGCCCAGCGCGGTCCGGCCGGAGACCTGTTCGCCGAGGTCCGGATCCTGGTGCCGCCCCGGCTCAGCGAGGAGGAGCGCCGCCTGTTCGAACAGCTCGCCGCCGTCTCGACCTTCGATCCGAGGAGAGACTCATGACGTACGCGCTGGTCCGGCAGAGGTGGCTGGACATGAACGCCTACGCGCGCGCCACCGGACTGGCGCTCGGCCTGCTCACCGACTGGAGACAGCCCTCCGCGACCTGTCACGACGACACCAAGACGACACTAAGGGGACTGGAGTGGACCCGAACCGGATGACGCAGAAATCGCAGGAGGCCCTGCACGACGCCCAGACCAAGGCGCTGCGCCATGGGCACACCGAAATCGACGGTGAGCACCTCCTGCTGGCCCTGCTCGACCAGCCGGACGGGCTCGCGCCCCGGCTGCTGATCCAGGCGGGAGCCGACCCTGACGGCCTGCGCGCGGACCTGGAGAACGAGCTGTCGCGCCGCCCCAAGGTCAGCGGCCCGGGTGCCGCGCCCGGCCAGGTCTTCGTCACCCAGCGGCTGTCGCGCCTGCTCGACAGCGCGGAGCGCGAGGCCAAACGCCTCAAGGACGAGTACGTCTCCGTCGAGCACCTGCTGCTGGCCATGATCGAGGAGGGCTCCTCGACGGCCGCCGGACGCCTGCTGCACGAGCGGGGCCTGACCAGGGACGGGTTCCTGCAGTCGCTCACCTCCATCCGCGGCAACCAGCGGGTCACCTCCGCCATGCCCGAGGTGACCTACGAGGCGCTGGAGAAGTACGGGCGCGACCTGGTCTCCGAGGCCCGCGCGGGCAAGCTGGACCCGGTGATCGGCCGCGACACGGAGATCCGCCGCGTGATCCAGATCCTGTCCCGCAAGACCAAGAACAACCCCGTCCTGATCGGCGACCCCGGCGTCGGCAAGACCGCCATCGTCGAAGGGCTCGCCCAGCGCATCACCAGCGGCGACGTCCCCGAGGGGCTGCGCGACAAAACCGTCTTCAGCCTGGACATGGGCTCACTCGTGGCCGGCGCCAAGTACCGCGGCGAGTTCGAGGAACGCCTCAAGGCCGTGCTGAACGAGGTCAAGGCGGCGGAGGGCCGGATCCTGCTGTTCGTGGACGAACTGCACACCGTGGTCGGAGCCGGGGCGACCGAGGGCGCGATGGACGCCGGCAACATGCTCAAGCCGATGCTCGCCCGCGGCGAACTGCACATGATCGGCGCGACCACGGTCCAGGAGTACCGGCAGCACATCGAGAAGGACGCGGCCCTGGAGCGCAGGTTCCAGCCCGTCCTGGTGGACGAGCCGTCCGAAGAGGATGCGATATCGATCCTGCGGGGGCTGCGCGAGCGGCTGGAGATCTTCCACGGCGTGAAGATCCAGGACAGCGCCATGGTCGCCGCGGTGACGTTGAGCCACCGCTACATCGCCGACCGGTTCCTGCCGGACAAGGCGATCGACCTGGTCGACGAGGCGTGCGCGATGATCCGTACGGAGATCGACTCCATGCCGGCCGAGCTCGACGAGCTCACCCGGCGGGTGATGCGGCTGGAGATCGAGGAGGCCGCGCTCGCCATGGAGGACGACCCCGCCAGCCAGGCCCGCCTCGCCGACCTGCGCAAGGAGCTGGCCGACCTGCGCGCCGAAGCCGACGCGATGCGGGCGCAGTGGGAGGCCGAGCGCGCGGCCCTGCGCAAGGTCCAGGCCCTGCGCCAGGAACTGGAAGCCGTGCGCCGGGAGGCCGAGCAGGCCGAACGCGACTACGACCTCAACCGCGCCGCCGAGCTGCGCCACGGCAAACTCCCCGAGCTGGAACGCCGCCTGCAGGCGGAGGAGGAGCAGCTGGCCCTGCGCCAGAGCGGCCGAAGACTGCTGCGCGAGGTCGTGACCGAGGACGAGATCGCCGACATCGTCTCCCGCTGGACCGGCATCCCGGTCACCCGCTTGAAGGAGGGCGAGCGCGAGAAGCTGCTGCGCCTGGACGAGATCCTGCACGAGCGGGTCATCGGCCAGGAGGAGGCCGTACGGCTGGTGGCCGACGCGGTCATCCGCGCCCGCTCCGGCATCAAGGATCCGCGGCGGCCCGTCGGGTCGTTCCTGTTCCTCGGACCGACCGGCGTAGGCAAGACCGAGCTGGCCAGGACACTCGCCGCCACGCTGTTCGACACCGAGGACAACATGGTCCGCATCGACATGAGCGAGTACCAGGAGCGGCACACGGTCAGTCGCCTGGTCGGCGCCCCTCCCGGTTACATCGGGTACGAGGAGGGCGGCCAGCTCACGGAGGCGGTGCGGCGCAAGCCGTACTCGGTGGTCCTCTTTGACGAGGTGGAGAAGGCGCACGCGGACGTGTTCAACACGTTCCTGCAGGTCCTGGACGACGGGCGGCTGACGGATGCGCAGGGCCGTACGGTCGACTTCCGCAACACCGTGGTCATCATGACCTCCAACATCGGCTCGCAGTACCTGCTCGACGGGGTCACCTCCGACGGCGAGATCAAGCCGGAGGCCCGCGACCGGGTCATGAACGAGCTGCGCACGCATTTCCGGCCCGAGTTCCTCAACAGGGTCGACGACATCGTGCTGTTCAAGCCGCTGACCGAGGCCCAGATCGAGCGGATCGTGGACCTGATGTTCAACGACGTCAGGCAGCGGCTGGCCGACCGGCGGCTCACGCTGCGGGTCACCGACCAGGCGCTCAAGCTCATCGCCAACCAGGGCTACGACCCCGTGTACGGGGCCCGGCCGCTGCGCCGGTTCATCGCCCGCGAGGTCGAGACCAGTATCGGGCGGGCACTGCTGGCCGGAGACGTCCCCGACGGCTCGACCGTGACGGTGGACGTCGACCACGGCGAGCTGAGCGTCACCTTCGCCGGATCGGAGAGCTGACATGATCTCGACCACCGTCGCCTGCTCGAACTGCGGCAAACGGAACAGGGTCCCGGCCGCGGCCGACGGCGTGCCCCAGTGCGGGAACTGCCACCGGCCGCTGCCATGGATCGCCGAGGCGGGCGACGACACGTTCGCCGAGGTCGCCGAGCGTGCCGGCCCGCCGGTCATCGTCGACTTCTGGGCGGACTGGTGCGGGCCGTGCCGGATGGTCACGCCCGCACTCGAACAGATCTCCCAGGACCTGGCCGGCCGCGTCAAACTCGTCAAAGTCGACGTGGACCGGTCGCCCCGCCTGTCCGAGCGCTTCACGATCAAGCACATTCCGACGCTCATGATGATGGTCCGCGGCGAGGTCGTCGCCCAGCGGGCGGGCGCCTCGCCCGCCCACGAGCTGCGCCGATGGGTCGAGGACGCGGTCAGGACGCGCACATGACGCCGGTTCCCGAGACGCCGGATCTATACGGCGCCTTCCCCCGGCTGAGCGAGGCGCAGCTCGCCGAGCTCTCGCCCCACGGCGAGCGCCGGGCCGTCTCGCTCGGCGACGTCCTGTTCAGGGAGGGGGAGCCCACCACGGAGTTCATCGTCGTGCTGAGCGGCAAGGTGGCCATGGTCGAGGGGCACGGCTGCGGCCCGGACGAGAAGACGATCGCCGTCCAAGGCCCGGGCCGCTTCCTCGGCGAGCTCAGCCTGCTCACCGGCCAGGCGGCATTCCTGACCGCCGTCGTCCAGGAGCCAGGCGAGGTGCTGGCCGTCCCGGCCGACGAGGTGCGCGCGCTCGTGGCGCGCGACCAGGCGCTCGGCGACCTCATACTGCGGGCCTACCTGGCCCGGCGATCCCTGCTGATCGGGCTGGGCACCGGCTTCCGCATCATCGGCTCCCGCTATTCGGCGGACTGCAAGCGGCTGCGCGAGTTCGCCGCCCGCAACAGGGTGCCGCACCGGTGGATCGACCTGGAGCAAGACGAGGAGGCGAACGCGCTGCTGCGCGAGCTACGCGTCCCGCCCGCGGACACCCCAGTGGTGATCTGGCGCGGCGACAAGGTCCTGCGCAACCCGACCGTCGCCGAGCTGGCGAAGGCGATCGGCCTGCCCGCCCCGGTGCCCGGCGACGGCGTCTGCGACCTGGTCGTCGTGGGCGCCGGCCCGGCCGGCCTGGCCGCCGCTGTATACGGGGCCTCGGAAGGGCTGACGACCGTCGTACTCGACGCCGTGGCCGCGGGCGGCCAGGCCGGCACCTCCTCCCGCATCGAGAACTACCTCGGCTTCCCCTCCGGCATCTCGGGCGCCGAGCTCGCCGAGCGCGCCGTCATCCAGGCGCGGAAGTTCGGCGCGGCGCTGACCGTCCCGGCCGAGGCGACCGGCCTGCAGCCGGACGACGGCTTCTACGGCGTCCTCGTCGAGGACGGCAACACCATCAAGGGCCACGCCGTGATCATCGCCACCGGCGCCCGCTACCGGAAGCTCGACGTCCCCGAGCTGGAGAAGTACGAGGGATCCGGCGTCTACTACGCGGCGACGCCCTTCGAGCTGCGCATGTGCAGCGACTCGCCGGTGGTCATCGTCGGCGGCGGCAACTCCGCCGGTCAGGCGGCACTCTACCTGGCCAGGAACGCCTCGTCGGTGCGCGTGCTCGTACGCGGCGACGACGTGCGCGCCAGCATGTCCCACTACCTCGCCGACGAGCTCGACCGCACGCCCGGCATCGAGATCATGCTCAACACCGAGGTACGCCAGCTCATCGGCGACGGCACGCTGACCGGCGTCCGCGTCCACAACCGGCGCACAGGGGAGTCCCTGGAGATCGCCACCAAGGCGATGTTCGTCTTCATCGGCGCCGACCCACACACCAAGTGGCTGGAGGGCGCCGTGCCGCTCGACGACCGCGGCTTCGTCATCACGGGACGGCGCAGCACCTGGAACGCACTGCTTCCCCTGGAGACCGACCACCTGGGCGTCTTCGCCGTGGGCGACGTCCGCAGCGGATCGGTCAAGCGGGTCGCCTCCGCGGTAGGGGAGGGCGCCATGGCCGTACGCCTGGTGTACGAACGGTTCACCACCACAGAAAATCGACAGAGAAGACGGTGATCCACATGCCGGTCATGGCACACTCCAGGTTCGAGCGCTTCTTCCGCGCCGCCGCGGGACTCAACGTGGACAAGAACGACCTCAAGCGCTTCAACGACTTCGTCAACCGCAAGCTGTACGACATGCTCGTCGTCGCCGAAGCCGCGGCCAAGGAGAACAGGCGCGACATCATCCAGCCATGGGACCTGCCCATCACCAAGGGCCTGCAGGAGAACATGCACGACTTCCGCGACCTCGACGAGGAGCTGGACCTGACGCCGATCCTGGAGCAGCTCACCGCGCTTCCGCCGCTCGACCTGTCGCTCAGTGTGGACGCCGAGGCCCGGCTGCCGGCCGTGGCGGGCGGGCTGTCCATGGCGCTCGCCCGGGCGTTCAAGATCGTCGAACCCGATCTCAAGAACCTCTCCAGCGAGCACTGGGAGCGCATGACCCGGCTGTTCGGCCTGCTCCTGTGAGCGTGACGCGGCGGGGCGAGCGACCACCGGGGACCCTACCGATCTTCAGCAGCCGGCGATGGTCGAAGGCGGCGTTGCCGGGCACGACGGCGAGGCCCGTGCTACTCGACCAGGAACTGCTGTACGCCTGATGGCGATCGGTTCAGCCCGACGGCGGGCGGGGGGATCGCGGGGCAGCGGCTTCCCGCGGCGGTGGGCACGGTCAGCGAGATCAGGTAGCGGTCCATCGCGCCTGTGACGCAGTCGCTGCGGCCATAGACGCCGTGCCCCCAGCCCTCGTAGGTGAGCAGCGCCGCCTCTCGCCCTATCTGGCCCGCCACACCGGCCGCCCACAGGTAGCTGGTGGCGGGATCGTAGAGCGAGTTGGCCACCAGGATGGGCGGTGTGCCGTCAACGTTCAAGCGATGTTGAGGGTTGGGGATCGGCGTGGGCCAGTCCAGGCATGCGGCGATCGCGTACAGCGCGGCGGGGTTGTAGCGCATGTCCGGCGCGAGGGCGCGCTGGCGATCCAGGCGCGCGGCGTACTCGCGGTAGTCACGGACGGGAAAGGAGAAGTCCTGGCAGAAGACCGCCCGCGGGAACGGCGACAGCTCCTCGGCCCGGCTCGCCTCGCCGGACGGCGTCTTCGTCGCGGCTGCGGTGTCCGTGGCCAGCAGTGACTCGGCCAGTTCCGTCCAGTACGGCCCGTAGAAGGCGCCGAAGGCCTGGTCGATCAGATCCCAGCTGGTGAGAGGAACATCTGGCTGTCCTGGCTGGTGCAGTTCGCCGCGGTCGGCGCGGGCCAGGAGTTTCGCCCAGAAGGCGCGCACGTCCTTGCCGTGCAGCGGGCATGTCGCGTTCTTGGCGCACCAGTCGGCGAACTCGTCGAAGGCGCTCTCCGCGTTGATGGCGGCGGTGTCGAGGTAGGCGCCGGTGCCCAGGCTGTGGTCGAAGTTGCTGTCGAGGACCAGTGCCCGCACTCTGCCGGGATATCGCTCGGCGTACTGCTGGCCGATCAGCGTTCCGTACGAGACCCCGTAGAAAGTCACCCGCTCCTCATCCAGCGCGGCGCGGATGGCCTCCAGATCACGCACCACGCTCACCGTGCTGACATGGTCGAACAACGGCCCGGTCCTGGCCTCGCAGTCCTCGCGGAGCCGCTTGTTGTAGGCGATGCGGGCCTCGAAGTCGGCCTGGCTCCTCATGAGAGTGGGCGGCATCGCGCGCAGCAGGGCGCTGGAGCACACGACGGGATGGCTGCGGCCCACCCCGCGCGGGTCGAAGCCGACGATGTCAAAGCTTTTCGTGAGCTCGGCGCTCAGGAAACGATCCGAGAAGAGGGCGAAATCCACGCCCGAGACGCCCGGGCCACCGGGGTTGACCACCAGCGAGCCGATCCGCTTCGTGGCGTCGGTGGCCTTGCGCCTGGCCAATGCCAGGTCAATGGTGCCGCTCCCGGGCGTGGCCCAGTCGATGGGCACGGTCAGGGTGCCGCACTCGGCGGTGGCGTCCTGATCGCATGGCTTCCAATCGATCCCCGATGTCCGCGCGGCGGCCGGCGCGGTGGGCATCAGGAGGACCGCGAGCAAGGTGAGTGCGAGAGCCGGCAGGAGTGATCTTCGCATAGCGTCCCGTCGTCGAAGGGCTTCTGACCGACGACTGTGATCGATTCGGCATAACCAGGACGTAACCACCTGGCTTCTATCGGCGAATCCGTACTCTGACCTGCGCGTTAGAGGCTAACGCGCCGCACAGGACCCGACCGTTACAAGGCGGCGATCAACCGTAGAGGTCGTCAAGTGTGATCAGGTGCACGTCACTCCCTGGATCTGCGTGCGATTGGCGGGATCGGGTACGACTCCACTCCCCACCTCACCGGCCGCGGTATCGGCATGCAGGGCGTACTCGCGGCAGAGCACCTCGACATGGGGGCCGACGACCTGCGACAGGAAGCGTGCCCTGCTGCCACGCCACACCGTCGCCGCGTCCCCGCGCTCCAACCGCGCCCACTCCCTGACCATGATCGCCTGATAGAACGTGATCAGCGGTTCGGCCACCCGGTAGTAGCTGCGGTTCGGCCGGAAGAGATCGCGCTCTTTGACCAGGAGATGGCTGTCTTCCAGGACGCGAAGCGGGTGCGCGATCTCGTTGGACTTCCGCCCCACGTAGCCGGCGATCCCCCCTGACGTCGTGTTGCCGTCAGCGACGGCGGCAAGAACGGAGTGATAGAGCGACGGGTCGCGGATCTCCATCTCCTCCGCCAACAGGTAGCGGGCCTCCCTGAACAACGGGACCTCGGCGTTCAACACGGATCTGATCACCCAGTCGTCGAAATCCGCCGGCCCGGCCGGGACATCGCCACGGACGAACTCCTTCCGGTAGGCCGGTGTCCCACCGCCGCACATCCGCTGGGCTGCCGCCGGCCCCGAGTCCCGGATCGGATCGTGTTCGACGGGATGGGGTCACAGGGCATCCCCATCGTGCAAATAGTTGGAAAAGTGGGTAATATTCCACAAGTTTGCCGAGGAGGGGTTCATGGCTGGGAGATTGATCGAAGGGCCGGACGGCCGTTACATCGTGGGGACCGTGAAGATCGGGGAGAAGGGCCAGATCGTCATCCCGAAGGATGCGCGGGACTTGCTCGACCTCCAACCGGGCGACACCCTGCTCGTGCTCGTGGACCGCAAGCAGGGCATCGCGCTGGTCGACAACGAGAGGTTCCGGCACTTCGCCACAGGTGTCCTCGCTGCACAGCAGGAGCCGGCCACCGGGGACGACCAGGAGACGGGCCGATGACCGGTTACCCAAACCCCTTCGAGGGACAACGTGAGCCATTGCCGCCCGCACTGGCCAAAGCCGGCTTCCGCCAGGAGTTCGCCCAGTTCGACAGGGTGCTCATCAGCTATGTCCGCGGCCCCGAAGCAGGCGTGCCGCTCCTGCTTGTCCCCGGTCAGATGAGCTTATGGAGCAGCTATCGCCGGGTCATGGCCAGGCTCGCACGGCGATTCACGGTCTACGCCATCGACGTCCGTGGGCACGGGAACTCCTCCTGGACGCCCGGAGACTACTCCTGGGACTCTGCGGGCACCGACCTGGCGCGCTTCCTGCGCCAAGTCGCCGGCAGACCCGCGATCGTCAGCGGGAACTCCTCCGGCGGCATCCTGGCCCTGTGGTGTGCCAGCCGCGTCCCGGAACACGTCGCCGCGATCGTGCTGGAGGACCCGCCGATCTTCTCAGTCGAGATGCCACGCTTCCGCGACCGGGACCGTTGGGTCTACGGCAGCTTGGCGCACACCGTACAGGTGCTGGGTGACCTCGATCATCAGCGGGTGACCGATATCTATCGCCAGGAGATCCCTGTCGCCGAGACCAAGACCATCCGCATGCCGGATCGGTTCGTCGACTTCCTCGACCGCCGGGTGACCCGTTACCGACGACGGCATCCCGACCGCCCGGCCAGTCTCGGCATCCGATGGCTGCCGCGGTCCCTGGACGAGGTGGTTCGGGCAGCCTCGATGTTCGACCCCGACTTCGCCAGGGCGTTCCTCGACGGCCGCTTCTACGGCGACTTCTCACACGAGGCCGCGCTCCAGACGACGACCTGCCCTGTCCTGCTGCTGCACGCCAATTGGAACCGGTACGAGAGATACGGGCTCGTCGGAGCCATGGACGACGAAGACGCCCGCCGAGTACGCCAACTCGCCCCGCAGACCGTCTACCGGCGGATCGACGCCCAGCATGTCATCCACAACGACAAGCCTCACACATTCGTCGCTGCCGTGACCGATTTCGCCGACAAGCTCCCCTTCTCGGGGGCTGTCGGAAGCGCTACACGCCAATGAAACGCCGATCACAAAGGCCCTGTGAGATCGCGTGGATTGGTGAGGATCATCGGGTTCGAGGGGGACGTGCCTCCCAGCGGTGAGTGATCCAGGCGCGGCGGATGAGGCTACGGACGGTGATGATGGCGTCGGCCAGGTCGAAGAACGCCTCGACGACGCGTGCGCACCGTTCGTGGCAGCGCGCCAGCCGGGTGAAGGCGTTGTGCCATGCCTTCGTCCGCTCGATGTGCCGGCGCTGCGGCGCCAGGAGCGGTGAGTCGTGGCGGTTGGCTGGGGCAGCACACGGCCGAGCGGGATGCCGTAGTCCTCGACCAGCAGCGACCGCTTCATGCCGAGCTTGCGCCGATCGACTGGGGACGGTCCAGCGAGCTCGCCGCGTTCGGCACACCATGATGGCAGGACAGGCACGAGCGACCCTCGTTGTCGATCACGGAGAGTAGACAACTACGTGATCTTGAGGCTCCGTACCCGTGTCACATCGGCTTTCGGAAGCTTGTGGTCGGTCGCAACACCTGGAGCACTGCCGTAGCGCTTGGTTTTGCGCAGCGATAGTCGACTATTCAGTGTCCTTAGGATGTCGAGGCGATGCGTAGATCACCCAGGCCGTACGGGTGGCGTCATCGATGGCATAGCGCACACGCCCGCCGCTGATGACCTCGAATTCCCACTGCTCCAAGTTCTTGCCGTTGTGACGATGAGTCGAAAGGTCGCCGCGCAGGCGATGCTGCCGGTCGCGGCTGGAGCCTGAACGGGGATCAGCCCGCAGCGCCTCGAAGCATCAGCGCGTGTTGGCCAAGGCATGACGGCACAGCTCTTCCCAGCCCTCAACCGCAGCGCCGGTACCAAACCGAACATCCCACTCGCCATCCGGCGGTGGCACCGTAACCCGATCTCCGCGCTTCGGGCTCACCCAGAAACCTGTACCGGTCCGAAGTCACCGCTCGTGGGCCTGCGAGCCTCGGCGTAGTGCGCGGGATCGGCCTTGATTCTGGCAGTGGCCCGCCAGCCCGCGATGACCTCCTGGGTGGTGGCGTCGACATCCAGCTCGGCCGCGTCGGAGAGCGCTTCAACCAGTTCCAGAGTGAAGGCACGCAGTTCGTCCGAGGACAGGTGGCGAACCCACGGGAAGACCTCCGGCATGGCTATGACCAGCGCACGCGCGGTGGGATCATGCTTGATCAAGGCAAGGAACAGGCGGGACGCGGTGGCCAGCGTCTGTTCGCGTTCCTCTTCGCGATCCGCTGCGGTCAGGTAGAAGTCCGGAGCATCCCGGTGTGTGACACGCACGCGCCCCAGGCGTGCCGCGCGCTCGGCGACCGCTCGCGGATTTCTCGACAAGTCAGAAAATGTCACTGCGTCGGCATGGCTGGTGCTCACGCCACGAGTGTATGTCAGAACACGTTCTGATGTGAGCGATTCGACTGGCCCATACGCCGGAACGCCGGTCAAGCGGCCCGTCCACTGACCGGGCAGACTGTCTTTCCACTATCCGACGGAGCGATCAGCTCGACAAACGGGATGGCGACCCGGAGGACAAGCGATCACCCGTAGAGGTCGTCAAGTGTGATCAAGTGCACGTCGCTCCCTGGTTCGGCGCCGAGCCCCCGGGCGAACCCGGCGCCCGAATAACACGTGAGCACCGTGTCGCGGGTGTCGTACCCCTTGGCCGTGAGCAGATCGCGCGCGCGCCGGAGCCGGGCCACATGCTCGGCTCCCATGGCCATGTCCCACTTGACCTCGCCCAGTGAGAGAATCCGTCGCGGGCGTCCGTGATCTGCGGGCGCCAGAACCGCGACATCGACCTGGATCTGCGTGCGATTGGCGGGATCGGGTACGACTCCACTCCCCACCTCACCGGCCGCGGTATCGGCATGCAGGGCGTACTCGCGGCAGAGCATCTCGACATGGGGGCCGACGACCTGCGACAGGAAGCGTGCCCTGCTGCCCCGCCACACCGTCGCCGCGTCCCCGCGCTCCAACCGCGCCCACTCCCTGACCATGATCGCCTGATAGAACGTGATGAGCGGTTCGGCCACCCGGTAGTAGCTGCGGTTCGGCCGGAAGAGATCGCGCTCTTTGATCAGGAGATGGCTGTCTTCCAGGACGCGGAGCGGGTGCGCGATCTCGTTGGACTTCCGCCCCACGTAGCCGGCGATCCCCCCTGACGTCGTGTTGCCGTCGGCGACGGCGGCAAGGACGGAGTGGTAGAGCGACGGGTCGCGGATCTCCGTCTCTTCCGCCAACAGGTAGCGGGCCTCCCTGAACAACGGGACCTCGGCGTTCAACACGGATCTGATCACCCAGTCGTCGAAATCCGCCCGCCCGGCCGGGACATCACCACGGACGAACTCCTTCCGGTAGGCCGGTGTCCCACCCACCACCGCGTGGACCTGGGCCGCCAGACGCGGGTCGCTGATCCCCCAAAAGCGGGCGGCCTGGCGGTAGTCGAAGGGCCTGATGACCATTTCCAGTCCCGCGCGTCCGCGTAGCGGAGCCGTACCGGACAACAAACCGCCCATCACCGACATCGCTGAACCGCAGAGCAGCACCCTGGCCGTGCTGGCGGCTCCGGAGCCGCCAGGACCCAACTCCCGCTGGATGATCGAGGGAAGCTCTGGGGATGCCTTGACAAGATACGGAAACTCATCAAAAACGACAGGCACCGCCCGATCGCGCACGACCCCGAAGAGGTAGGGGATGGCGTCGATCCAATCGCGGAAGGCCGGAACAGGCGCGCCGGTGAATCTGATCAGCTCGTCCGCGAAGAGGCGCAACGCCACCGCCTCCGTCACCTCGAGCGCGGGGAAGTAGATGCCGCCCATGCTGCTCGCCAAGGCCTGCAGGAGATAACTCTTCCCTTGGCGGCGGCGGCCGCTCACCACACCGAGCCGAGCTCCCGGGCCCGCTTCCGAAGCGAACGAGACCAGGCCCGCCCACTCTCGCTCACGGCCGAACACATGCTGAGGCTTCCGCATGAGTCGAAGTATAGTTGACCGAACTATAGTTGACTCAACCGTACTTCACAAAAGCTACAGCGACAGGCGCGACTGGGGGTGACTGAGCGAGAGCATGATGGGCGCGCTTTCATGCTCGGGAAGATAGGTTGGTCGGTATGACCGCTCAGCCTGTGGAGCCCGTTGCGCGTCGTGATCCAGGTGAGGATCCGGCCGCGATCTTCGAGGCGCTTCCGCCGTCGCACCGTGCCCGGTTCCGGGCGGAGTACGACGAGGCTTTGGAGGCCGCGCACGACTTGGCCCGCTTCAAGCAGGTGCAGACGCTGTTGCGTCAGTGGCGCCTGCGTGCGATCGCCTACGCCCGTCCGGGCTACGAGGAAGCCGTCCAGGACGCTCTCCAGAACCGTACAGAGATGTTCACGCGCTACACCCCGCCGGAGTGGGAAGGCCGGGTGTGAGCTACAAGTTCGACGGTTTCCACGGACGCGCCCTCTACGAGCTGAACGGTCTTCCTTCTTCCTAAGGAGGTCCGTGACGGCCCGCTGCTGGAGCGTCTTCTTGAACTCCTCCGCGATCCGTGGGACGCGGTCGCGGAGCGTCCCGGTCAGTCCGCGGTGAGGCACGCCTTCTTCGGAGATAACGGCCAAGGCATGATGACGTTCATCCTCGATGAGGAGACCCGGGCCTTGCGCATCATCGACCTCCTCTGGGCCGGCTGACCTCGCTGGAGCCGAAGTTGATCTGTTCGCTTTGGATGCTCGTGGACGTCCTTGATCCTGCTCGTCATCAAGGGCTCATCAGCGCCATGTCGGTTCCTTGAGAGTCTCTCTATATCGGTTATAGCTATTAGCTTCTTTCGCCGACGCGCTCGGTCGCGCGGGCAGGCCGTACGAGCTGCATGTCTTTCCCGAGGGCAAGCACAGGCTCGGGCTCGCCCAGGGCGACCTGGCCGCGTCCACCTGGCCAAGCCTCTGCGCCACCTGGCTCGCCGACCAGGGCTTCGGACCGCGCCCCTAACGTCGTACGGGACACGACCGTTCCGAGCTGGCTTAGCTCAATCGACGTGGGAATGCCTCTGCTCCAGGTAGTCGTTGAGCTGCCGCCACTGAGTCGGATGAATGTCCAGCATGCGCAACTCGCCCGGCTCGACCCACCGCACGTCGCTCGCCTCATCATTGGCCTCGGGCCGACCGCCGACCGGACGGGCGATCAGCATGACCTCGTACTCCTGGCGGACCTCCCCATCCGTGTAGGCCACGATGTGGCCGGGGTCGGAGTAGATCCCGAGGATGCCGACCGGCTCGACGCGAACGCCGGTCTCCTCCTCGGTCTCCCGCACGGCGCACTGTGAGGGCGTCTCGCCGATCTCCATCTTGCCCATCGGCAACGCCCATTGGCCGGTGTCCCGTCGGCACTGCATCAGGATGCGGCCCGCGCCGTCCACGGTGACCGTCCCGCAGGCCGGCACCAGGCTGTTCGCCTTCGGGGCGTTCGGGTCGTTCCAGTACTCAACTCGTCCCATGGGATGCGCCTCTCAGATCTCCTGCCGGACCACGGAACGACTCCGGCCCAGACTCGGTCGAACGATGACATGTAGTGGTTGGCCATCGTCCCCGCGTCGAGGTGGCGGAAGGCGAAGTGCTCGGCTTCGATGAGCGTCAGGGGACTTAATCTCCGTTGAGGACCTGCGTCATCCACTCCAGCGACCCCGTGCTGAGCACCTCGTCCGCGAGGCGCTTCGCGGACGCCGTCCGCAGCGCGGCGAGCGAGCTGTCGATCCACGGTTGGACGTTCTGGTGGCCCTGCTCGCGGTACTCGACGGCCTGGATCAAGCATTCGAGCTTGTCGGCGTCACGCGCGCAGACGGCCTCGAGGCTGCTCTTCTCCTCGTACTCGCCGACCGCGCCACCCACCATCTCCGCGACCGGCTCCGGAATGCCGCGTACCTGGTCGGCGGTGACCTCCTCGTTCGGCGCCGCTGTCAGATAACGCTTGCCGATGTAGGGGATATCGGTAACACGGGTCTCCTGCGTGTCGTGGAACAGGCTCAGGAACGCCGCACGCTCGGGATTGCCACCTTCCAGGGCCGTGATCACACTCGCGATGACCGCCGCCCGGAAGGAGTGATCGGCGATGCTCTCGGGATCCCGTACTCCCGCGACCAGCCAGCCCGTGCGCTTGTAACGCTTAAGCAGCCCGATCTCGTACAGCAGGCCCGTCAGCCTCGACAGTTCCTCCGCCATGGAAATCCCCTCTCACCCTCGGTGGATCATGCGCAGAGCGTAGATGACCGCCTCCAGTTCGCGTTGGGACTGCGGTGACGCGATGGCCTCGTCCAGCGTACGGATGGCCGCGTCTCTGAGGGTATCCGCACGCTGCGCGTCCAACGTCGAGGGGCGCAGCATGACCAGTGCCCACAGCGTGTGGACCACCACGTCGAGGTAGGGGTTGGCGGAGTCCAGCTTGCCGATCAGATGCCGGAGAAGCTCAGTCCCCCGCCAGACGTCCGGCTTCAGCTCGATCATGAACGTGTCCGCCAACTGGGGCTCGCCGACCTCGCCGAGCCAGTAAGCCCAGTAGTTGAGGTTCGCCACCTCGCAGACCTCGTCGGCCAGGTGAACCCGGATGAAGTGCTGCAACCCCTCGCGGTCGCCGAGCCTGGCCAGTGAGTGGGCACCGGACCGCACGACGGCCCACGAGGGAGTCCACTCACCCACCCGGCTCATCCGATGCTCTTCAGCTCGTTGCATGACTGTGAGCCAGTCCGCGGTTTCCGCGGTGTCGTCGAAGCTGGCGACGTAGTGGGCCTGGCGGCGCAGCAGCATGCCGTCCACCCGGTCCGTGTCGGCGCGCTCGGCGGCTACCTTCAGGTGATCGAAGAAGTGCGCGCGTTCGTCGGGAAGAAGAGAGGGCGCGGTCGCCACCGGCCCCCGGCGGCCGATCCCCCGAGCGGCTCCCGCCATGGCAGACGGTGCGGTCCCGGTGAAGAGCCAGGCCACGAGATCAGTAAACGGGCGAGTGATCACCCATGACGCCAACGGATGATTCTCGAGCCCGGCCTTTTCCGGCTCCGTGCCGAGCACATAGCCGACGAACCGATCCGCCTCAAGGGCCATGTCCAGTTGGAAGAGCAGACGCGGCTGGACGCCGAACCGTAGAAGCCAGTGTCGCAACGACAGGTACGTCCCTGTGGAGATCGCCATCAGTGGGCGGCGCCCGGATTCCCACCCCTGAATCGTCGTGACATCCAGGCCAAGGCGTTCGGCGAACCGTTCCTGGGTCAACCCGGTCGACTCACGGATGACCTTGAGCACATACCCGGAGATCCGGCCCTCAGCGTTACCCCGACCGATGGTCAGGGTTCCCGTGCCATGGGGAGTCATGAGAGGAGCCACCGCCGTCCGTACTCGTACTTCCGGTCAGTTCTGCGGCATTCGCGCTGTTCGTAGCGTTGCCACCAGCACG
This sequence comes from Nonomuraea sp. NPDC052129, assembly GCF_040680095.1. Lineage (NCBI taxonomy): Bacteria > Bacillati > Actinomycetota > Actinomycetes > Streptosporangiales > Streptosporangiaceae > Nonomuraea > Nonomuraea sp. NPDC052129. Next base: position 45,867 of record NZ_JBFAVX010000013.1, read on the forward strand.
AACAAGCCGATCCAGCGTAACCCGCAAGGGCCTGGCGCGACCGACTCATTCAGGTGGATCAATGGAATCACCACCCAGAACGAAGACCATCAGGGGTTCTGACAACGGCCCCACTACTCGCCCGCCCTGGGTCGCCTCTGCGGAGCGCCTGAAGCTCTCGCTCGCTGACCTCCAGATCGCCGCCGACGTTCACGAGGGACAGGGGATCGCACTCGTGTCGGTCTGGCTGGATCTCGTCGTCTGGACGAACGGACGTTGGTACCGATGGTGGACGGGACGGATGTCACAGAAGACGGGCAGATGGCTGTACGCCGTCCACAACGCGGAGAACCCGATCGCCACCGCTCATCACATCGCCCTCCGGTATCGCGAGCTTCGCGCCCCGCTGCCAGCCGCACCGGCTGAGGTGCGCTGTGCTCCTGTCTGACGAGTGCCTGAACCCGCACGTGCCCATGGCCCAGCATGGTCACACGCGACTGGACTGGCGACCTCCGCACCGGGCTTTCGAACGGGTACGTCATGTGGCCTGGACCTGTGCTTGCCGGGCCACGGTGTACGAGCTGTGTGAGGGCGGCGGGCAGGCATTCATCCGGCGGACCGTCCAGCTCGACGGCACTCCCAAGGTCCGCGAGACCTCTCCGTGCTCGATCCATGAGGCTGGGGCGATCTGGACAGCGTTGCTGTCCGGGCAGGCCCGATAGACCGGGCGTGGCGGCGTGGGATCTGGAGGGACGGCGCCGCCACGCCTGTCAGGGGTCACGGGGGTTACCCCGCGGATTCCTGGCCCATTCCTCCCCCGCCCCGATAGCCTCCGGTTTATGTGGCCCGGCCAAGGTTTCAACTCCGTCTTCGCGTGTCCGTCCGCCCCTGACGTGCACGTCAGCCCTCACCCAACGGGTACAGACGGAGTTGACGCCGGCCGACCGAACACGAGCAATGAGGCAGTGGCCAAGGCATGACGGCACAGCTCTTCCCAGCCCTCAACCGCAGCACCGGTACCAAACCGAACATCCCACTCGCCATCCGGCGGTGGCACCGTAACCCGATCTCCACGCTTCGGGCTCACCCAGAAACCTGCACCGGCCCGAAGTCGCCACTCGTGGGCTTGCGGGCCTCGGCGTAGTGCGCGGGATCGGCCTTGATTCTGGCAGTGGCCCGCCAGCCCGCGATGACCTCCTGGGTGGTGGCATCGACATCCAGCTCGGCCGCGTCGGAGAGCGCTTCGACCAGTTCCAGAGTGAAGGCACGCAGTTCGTCCGAGGACAGGTGACGAACCCACGGGAAGACCTCCGGCATGGCTATGACCAGCGCACGCGCGGTGGGATCATGCTTGATCAAGGCGAGGAACAGCCGCGACGCGGTAGTCAGTGTCCGTTCGCGCTCCTCCTCACGGTCCGCCGCAGTCAAGTAGAAGTCTGGAGCATCCCGATGCGTGATACGCACGCGTCCCAGACGTGCCGCACGCTCCGCGACCGCTCGGGGATTTCTCGACAAGTCAGAAAATGTCACTGCGTCGTGATGGCTGGCGCTCACGCCATAAGCGTATGTCAGAACACGTTCTGATGCTTGCGATCCGACTGGTCCATACGCCAGAACGCCGGTCAAGCGGCCGTCCACGTACCGAACCGACCGCCTTCCGCTGTCCGACGGAGCGATCAGCTCGACATTTGACCGGTCTACCCAGCCGGCTTCGTGCGCGTGCCAGCCACGCTCCTCTTGGAGCTCAGGCGCCGATCTGACGTGGGCGTAGCTCGCCCCCAGGGACTGTCTGACCTGGATTGTTGAGGTCTCCCCAGAGGAGCGGCGGCTACCTCCGTCGCGGGTCTCGATGCGAAGGCGAGTGATCCGCTGCTTAAGGTCCGGAGCTGTTGGGACGAACAACTCGTTCGTGATGCTGACGCTCGGAGAGGCGCGAGTCTCAGCTCGTCAAGGGATCGCAGTTCTGTGCAGAAAAATATACAGTTGATGTATGACTGTTCTGCACGATGCTACTGAGCTGAGCGTCACGGAAGCGGCCCAGCGAGGGGTCGCCCGCCTGGTGGCCGATGCGGAGCAGGGGACCGATCTGGTGGTTACCCGTCGGCATCAGCCGGTGGCGGCCGTGGTAAGCATCCGACGGCTCAACGAGTTGGAGGAGGCGGCGGCCGATCTGCGTGATCTGGCGCTTGTACTTGCCCGGTCGGTCGCGGATACGGGAGAGCGAGTCTCGCTCGATGAGGTAATCGCCGCTTTCGGGCATACTCGCGAGTCGCTGGCCGCCCTCCCGGACGACGAGTGATGTGACAGGTGTCCGACGTCGTCTTCACCGCACCAGCGGTCGATGACCTTCGGCGCATCGGCCCAGACGCGGTACCCAAGGTGCTCAAGAAGATCCTTCTCCTGCTGGACAATCCCGAGGCTGGCTACCCCCTCGGCGGCGAACTGACCGGTTTCCGGAAGCTTGTGGTCGATCGCAACACCTGGCGTGTCGTCTACCGCATCACCGAGGACAAGTCGGTGGAGATCTGTGAGGTGTGGGCCGTCGGTGAGCGAGCCGACGCGGAAGTGTACGCCGAGGCCACGGCGAGGGTTCGCGAGGCGGATGCCGAGCGTCCGGAGATTGTCCAGCTCGGACAGGTGATCGAGCGTCTTGGCACGCTCGCCGATCACACTCGGATGGAGAAGGCGCCCCCTAGAGACCCGGTTCCAGATTGGCTCGCCGACCGGTTGATCCACACAGTGGGGATGGCCCGCGAGGACGTTGCCGCTCTTGATCTCCAAGAGGCCGTCGACCTGTGGGCTGAGTACCGGTCGAAGCCGAGTTAGGTCGCGCATCTATTGCCTGAGGCGGAGCACTGCGTGCTGCTCCGGGCAGTGCCCAGTGAGCGGGCGCGGGTCTAGTGGTGGGCCGGGCTCTGGGGCGGGAGGGTGGCCGTCACGATCAGGCCGCCGCCTTCGCGGGGACGGGCCGAGACCTCGCCGCCGTGCGCGAGCGCGATCGAGCGCACGATGGACAACCCCAGCCCCGCGCTCTTGGCCGTCACCACGCGTTCGGGGCCGAGCCGCCGGAAGGGCTTGAACAGCGTCGGGATCTCGTACGGCGGCACGACGGGCCCGGTGTTGCTGACCTCCACCTCGACGCGGCCGTCATACGCGATGCGGCTGGCGGCCCGCACCCAGCCGGTGCCGTCGTCGATGTTGTGCCGGATCCCGTTCTCGACCAGGTTGTGCACCAGCCGTTCGAGTAGGAGCGCGTCCCCGCTGGTCGGCGCGGGCCCGGCCGCCTCGTGCAGGGTGATCTTCGACTCCGTGGCCTCGGCGGTGGCCTGCGCGATCACGTGACTCACCACGTCGGCCAGATCCACGGGTGACCGATCGCCGATCTCGTGCTCGGCGCGGGCCAGGAGCAGCAGTCCGGAGATGAGCCGCTCGTGCCTGGCGTTGATCTCCAGCAGGCTCTCACCGAGCTGCTTGACGTCGGCCGAGGCCGTACGGCGGTGCATGGCCAGCTCCACCAGCGCGCGGTTCAGCGTCAGCGGGGTGCGCAGCTCGTGCGAGGCGTTGGCGACGAACCTGCGCTGCCCGTCGAAGGAGTGATCGAGCCGTTCGACCATGGTGTCGAAGGTGTCGGCCAGCTCCTTCACCTCGTCGGCCGGACCGTTCAGCGCGATCCGCTCGTGCAGGCCGCGCTCGGCGACCGGCGCGGCCGCGATCCGCCGCGCGGTCTCGGTCACCTGGCGCAGCGGCGTGAGCACCCGTCCGGCGACCAGCCACCCCACACCCGAGGCCGCGCCGCCGACCACGACCAGCGCGATCGCGCCCTGGGTGAGCAGCGAGGTGGTCGCGGCGCCGCGTAGCAGGCTCTGCTGCTGCTTCATCCAGTTCATGGCCTTGTCGCCGTCCAGCGAGCCCGTGTTGGTGTCCAGCGAGCCGGGACCTCCGCCTCTGACGATGATGGATACCGTCTTTTGCTCGAGCTGCTGGTTGAACAGCAAGTACGTGACGCCGAGCAGCGTCAGTCCCGCGACGAAGAACAGCGTGCCGTACACCAGGGTGAGCCGGGCGCGGAGGGTGGGAGTGGTCATGGAATCTGGTACCCCACTCCCGACATGGTCTCCACGACCGGCGGCTCGCCGAGCTTGCGGCGCAGCTTGAGGATGGTCAGGCGGACCGCGCTGGTAAACGGGTCGGCGTGCTCGTCCCACGCCTTCTCCAGCAGGTGTTCGGCGGGCACCACGGCCCCGTCGGCGAGCAGCAGCTCGGCCAGCACGGCGAACTCCTTCTTCGACAGCGGCACATACCTGCCGTTCCTGAACACCTCCCGCCGCGCCGGATCGAGGGTGATCCCCGCGCGCCGCAGCACCGGCGGCGCGGCCGGCCGCGAGCGCCGCCCGAGCGCCAGGACGCGGGCCGCGAGCTCGGGGAACGCGAACGGCTTGGCCAGGTAGTCGTCGGCGCCGAGGGAGAGCCCGGTCACCCGGTCGCCGATCTCGGCGGCGGCGGTGAGCATCAGCACCCGCGCGGTCGACGCGGACTCGACCAGCTCCCGGCAGACGTCGTCACCGTGGACGAGCGGCAGATCACGGTCCAGGACGACCACGTCGTAGTCGTTGACCGCGATGCGTTCCAACGCCGCCTCCCCGTCGTGCGCGGTGTCGACCGCGTGCGTCTCCTCGCGCAGCCACTCGGCTATCGCGTCGGCGAGCATGCGCTCGTCCTCGACCACCAGCACCCGCATCGCGCCCTCGTCCCCTTCGGTCATGTACTGGGGTGATCGTGCCGGTTGCGCTGTTTGTTCGGCGTTAGCACCCATGGAAACGCCGGGGAAACGGCGTGCGCTGTTGGCTTCCGTCTCGTACACCCGAGCTGCAAGAAAGAGGAGACCATGAGACGACGAGGCATCCTGGCCGCGATCCCGCTCGCGCTGACGCTGGCCCTGGCGGGCTGCGGCGCGAACGACGCGGGCGGCTCCGACGTGGCATCGGTGAGCAGCGGCAAACCTGCCGCCGCCCCCAGCGCCTCGGCCAGCGTGGACCGGGCGGGGATGGGGCTCAAGTTCGCCCAGTGCATGCGCGAGAACGGCGTCCCCATGGACGACCCCGAGCCCGGCAAGGGGGTCATGCTCAAGATGGACAAGAGCATCTCCCCGGAGACGGCGCGGAAGGCGCAGGAGGCCTGCAAGGAGTACGCGCCGAACGGCGGTGGCCCGGGCGGGAAGGTGGACCCCAAGATGGCCGAGCAGATGCGCAAGTTCTCCCAGTGCATGCGGGACAACGGCGTCGAGGCCTTCCCCGACCCTGACGGTGGCGCGCTGCGCATGACCGGTGAGGCCGGCGACGACCCGGACTTCAAGGCCGCGCAGGAGAAGTGCTCGAAGGAGTTCCTGCCCCAGATGGGCCAGGGCGGCTCCTGATGTCCACAGCCACCCTCGACGACAAGGCGGCGGCGGGCGGGGATCGCCCGCGCCGCCGCCGCGGTCGCGGCAGGCGGGTCGTGGGTTTGCTCGTCGCGGTCGCCGTCATCGGTACGGCCGGCGCGGCCGTGAACGGCATGGGCCTCCTGGGCGGCGACCGGGCGGCGGGCAAGACGGCCGGGGCCCTGCCGCCCGCCACCACCACGGTGACCAGGCAGACGCTGCTCGACACGCGGGAGGCCGACGGCGACCTCGGTTACGGACCGACCACCACGGCGGTGAGCAGGAAGCCGGGCACGGTCACCTGGCTGCCGGACAGCGGTGACATGATCGGCAGGGGCAAGTCCCTGTACCGGCTCGACGCCAAGCCGGTGGTGCTGATGTACGGAACCACGCCCGCCTACCGCGACCTGCGGATCGGCACCGAAGGCAAGGACGTCGAGCAGCTCGAACGCAACCTCAAGGCCCTCGGCTACGACGGCTTCACCGTGGACGACGAGTACACCGCTTCCACGGCCGACGCGGTCAGAGAGTGGCAGGAGGACCGCAACCTCGACGAGACCGGCGTCGTCGAGCTCGGCCGGGTCGTCTTCGCCGCCGGCAAGGTACGCGTGGACAGCCTGGAGGCCCAGGCTGGCCAGCCCACCGCGCCGGGCCAGAAGGTGCTCTCCTACACCGGCACCGACAAGGTGATCACCGTCAAGCTGGAGACGGAGGACCAGCGGGTGGCGAAGAAGGGCGCCAAGGCGTCGGTCACGCTGCCCGACGGCAAGACCGTGTCCGGCAAGGTCACCGAGGTCGCCACCGTCATCGAACCGGGCGACGGGCAGGGCGCGGAGCCCGAGACGCGGGTGGAGGCGCTCGTCTCCCTCGGTAAGCAGCGGGCCGCCAAGGGGCTCGACCAGGCCGCGGTGGACGTGACCTTCACGGCGTCGAAGCGCAAGAACGTGCTGACCGTGCCGATCGCCGCGCTCGTGGCGCTCCAGGAAGGCGGGTACGGCGTGGAGGTCGTCGAAGGCGGCAAGTCCCGATATGTCGGTGTGAAGACGGGTCTGTTCTCCGGCGGCCGGGTCGAGATCTCCGGCGACGGCCTCACCGAGGGCATGAGCGTCGGGATGCCCCGATGATCCCTCCTTCGCTGACCTCTTATTCGATGATCTCCCTCACGGACGTCACCCGCTCCTATCCCGGCGGGGTCACGGCGCTGGACAAGGTGTCCCTGGAGATCGAGCGCGGTGAGCTCGTCGCGATCGTCGGCCCGTCGGGCTCGGGCAAGTCGACGATGCTCAACGTCGTCGGCACCCTCGACCGCCCGTCCTCGGGAACTGTCCGCATCGACGGCTACGACGTGGCGAAACTGTCGGACGGCCGGCTCTCCGCGCTGCGGGCCACCCGCATCGGCTTCGTCTTCCAGCACTTCCACCTCGCCGCCAAGGTCCCGGCGATCGACAACGTGGCCGACGGCCTCGTCTACACCGGCATCGGGCGCGCCGAGCGGCGGCGGCGGGCCGCGACCGCGCTGGAGCGGGTCGGGCTCGGTCACCGCCTCGACCACGAGCCGCACGAGCTGTCCGGCGGCGAACGGCAGCGCGTGGCCATCGCCAGGGCCGTGGCGGGTGATCCCCCGCTCCTGCTGGCCGACGAGCCGACCGGCGCCCTGGACTCCGTCTCGGGCACCGGGGTGATGGACCTGCTGCACGACCTGAACGCGGCCGGCACCACCATCGTGATCATCACGCACGACCGGGAGATCGCCGCGAGCCTGCCCCGGCAGGTACGGATGCGCGACGGCCAGATCGTCGCCGACTCCGCGGCCGAAGAGAGAGTGGCCTGATGGCGGCCGTCGTCGAGCACGCGGGACTGCCGAAGCTCACCCCGGCCAGGATGCGGTCGGGCGATGTGCTGCGGGTCGGCGCCGTCGGCCTGCGGACCCGCCCGCTGCGGGCCTTCCTGTCCGCGCTCGGCATCGCCATCGGCATCGCGGCCATGATCGGCGTGGTCGGCATCTCATCCTCGTCGGGAGCCGAACTCGACCGCACGCTCTCGGCTCTCGGCACCAACCTGCTCACCGTCTCCTCCGGGCAGACGCTTATGGGCGAGCCGGCCAAGATGCCGGTCGAGGCGGAGGCGATGATCGAGCGGATCGGGCCGGTCCAGGCCGTCTCGGCGGCCGGGAAGGTCAGCGCGGCCAAGGTCTACCGGTCGGAGGAGGTGCCCAAGGCGCAGACCAACGGCATCAACACCTACGCCGCCCGGCTCGACCTGCCGGCCACGGTGGGCGCGACGCTGCGCAGCGGCACCTGGCTCAACGCGGCCACCCAGCGCTACCCGGCCGCGGTGCTCGGGTCGAGCGCGGCCCAGCGGCTCGGGGTGGGCGCGGCGGGGCCGGACACCCAGGTGGTCGTGGGCGGCAAGCGGTTCACGGTGGTCGGCGTACTCGACCCCGTGCCACTCGCCGACGAACTGGACACCGCGGTGCTGGTCGGCTGGCCCGTCGCGGAGGCGGAGCTGGACTTCGACGGCTACCCGACGACCCTCTTCACCCGCGCGGAGGAGTCAAAGCTGGAGAACGTACGCTCGGTGCTGGCGGGCACGGCCAACCCGGAGGCGCCCAACGAGGTCGACGTCTCGCGGCCGTCCGACGCGCTGGCCGCCAAGCAGGCGACCAGCCAGGCGTTCACCGGGCTGCTGCTGGGCGTCGGCGCGGTCGCGCTGCTGGTCGGCGGGGTCGGGGTGGCCAACACCATGGTCATCTCGGTGCTCGAACGGCGCTCCGAGATCGGCCTGCGCCGCTCGCTCGGCGCGACGCGCGGGCAGATCCGTACGCAGTTCCTCGCCGAGTCGCTGCTGCTTTCGGCGCTCGGCGGGGCGGGCGGGGTGCTCCTCGGCACCGGCGTCACCATGGGGTACGCGCTGTACCAAGGGTGGCCCGCGGTGATCCCCGCGTGGGCGACGGCCGGCGGGCTCGCGGCCACCCTGGCCATCGGCGCCGTCGCCGGACTGTACCCGGCGATCCGCGCCTCCCGCCTCTCCCCGACCGAGGCGCTCGCCACACCCTGACCCGCCCACTCTGACCCGCGCCACCCTGACCCGCCCAGCACCGCCAACCAACGGCGGCCCGCCCGGCGCGGTCAACCCCGGCGCGGGTCAGCGCTGTGCGGGCAGTCCGGCGGCGAGGGCGGCGAGCATGCGCTTCATCGTCGGCCGGAACGGCAGGCAGCGGGCGGCGATGTCGGGGTCCTGGGCGTAGAGCTCACGCAGGGCGGGCGGCGGGTTCGACATCGGGAAGAGCGTGCCCGCCAGCGCGGCGGCCGCCCCGGCCAGCTCGATCCCCTCACTGGCGGTCAGGCCGGGGTAGGCCAGAGCGACGCGCGCTCCCAGGTCGTCGATCGCGCTGTGCACGGCCCGCTTGAAGGCACGAGCCGCCGGGACCGAGATGTTGTGCTCCAACGTGATCGAGACGTGGCCCAGCAGGTCGCAGAAGAGCGTTCGCTCGGCCAGCGTGTCGGTCAGCGCGGCGACCACGTCGTCCGGACCGGCGGCCGTGGCGAGCCGGGCGGCGACCTCGTCCGCCCAGCCGATCCACTCCTCGACGGTGAGTTCGAGGTAGATCTCCTCCCGGGTCCCGAAATATCGCACCACGTTGGACTTCGCCAGTCCGACCGCCGCCGCGACCCCGCCCAAGCTGACGTTGCGAACCCCTGATTCGGTGGCAAGCCGACGAGCGGCGGCGAGGATCTCCTCGCGCCGCTGCTGCTTGTGCTCCGGGCGCCTGGCCCGGAGAAACGCCGATCGCGTCATGGTTGAGCCAAGCATACGAGCAAGATAAGGAAACGTCGTCCTCTTGTTAAGATTACACCGTCCTGTTAACGTCGCCCTCAACTGACGCGCATCATTCGGAGGGCAATGTGGTCACGCTGCGGATGCGGGTGAACGGCGTAACCCGTTCGCTCGAACTCGAACCATGGGTCAGCCTGCTCGACGCGCTACGCGAGCACCTCGGCCTGACCGGCACGAAGAAGGGCTGCGACCAGGGCGCCTGCGGCGCCTGCACGGTGCTGGTCGACGGCGAGCGGATCAACTCCTGCCTGGCCCTCGCGGTGCAGTACGAGGACCGCGACATCACCACCATCGAGGGGATCACGCACCCGATCCAGCGGGCGTTCATCGAGCACGACGGCTTCCAGTGCGGTTACTGCACCTCCGGCCAGATCTGCTCGGCGATCGGCATGCTGGCCGAGCACGGGGCGGGGATGCCCAGCGCGGTCACCGAGCCCGGCGCCACCGGGCTGTCGGAGGCCGAGATCAGGGAGCGCATGAGCGGCAATTTGTGCCGCTGCGGCGCGTACAACGGGATCGTCGACGCCATCAAGGAGGTCGCGCGATGAAGCCGTTCGCGTACGTCAGCGCGCCCGACGTGGCGACGGCCGTCCGCGCGATCGCGACGGAGCCCAACGCGAAGTTCCTCGGCGGCGGGACGAACCTCGTCGACCTGATGCGCGAGGACATCGAGCGGCCCGACACGGTGGTCGACATCACCCGGCTGCCGCTGACCGAGATCGAGGAGCTGCCCGGCGGCGGCGTGCGCGTCGGGGCGCTGGTGCGCAACAGCCACCTGGCCGCCCACCGGCTGATCAGGACCCGCTTTCCGCTGCTGTCGCAGGCGCTGCTCGCGGGCGCGTCGGCGCAGCTGCGCAACATGGCCACGGTGGGCGGCAACCTGCTGCAGCGCACCCGCTGCCCCTACTTCTACGACGGCGCGTCGGCCTGCAACAAGCGCGTGCCCGGCAGCGGCTGCGACGCGATCGGCGGCTTCAACCGCAACCACGCGATCCTCGGCACGAGCGACGACTGCATCGCCACGCACCCCTCCGACATGTGCGTCGCGCTCGCCGCGCTCGACGCCACCGTGGAGGTGGAGAGCGTACGCGGCCTGCGTCGCGTGCCGATGGCCGACTTCCACCGGCTGCCCGGCGGCACACCGCACCTGGAGACGGCGCTGGAGCCCGACGAGCTGATCACCGCGGTCGAGGTGCCGGCGCTGACGGCGCCCTCCTGCTATCGCAAGGTGCGCGATCGGGCCTCGTACGCGTTCGCCCTGGTGTCGGTCGCCGCGGCGCTGGAGGTCACGGACGGGGTCGTGTCGGAGGTACGGCTGGCGCTCGGCGGCGTGGCGGCCAAGCCGTGGCGGGCCCACCAGGCCGAGGCGGCCCTGCTCGGCGCCCCGGCCACGGAGGAGTCGTTCCGCCGGGCGGCCCAGGCGGAGCTGGAGCCGGCGGTCGGCCGGCCGGACAACACCTTCAAGATCGAGCTGGCCCAACGGACGATCGTGGCGACGCTGCGGCGGCTCAGCGACGGGAGCCTGGCATGACCACCACCACCGAGAAGCAGAGCCCGCCGCGCGAGCGGGCGGTCGGCAGGGGCATCGACCGGGTCGACGGCCCGGAGAAGACGACGGGCAAGGCCCGGTTCGCGGCCGAGTTCCCGTACCCGGACCTCGCCTACGCCGCCCTGGTGCACGCGACGGTCGCCCGCGGCCGGATCACCGGCATCGACGTCAAGGCGGCCGAGGCGGTGGCGGGCGTCCTGTCGGTGCTCACCCATCTGAACGCGCCCGTGCTGAAGCCGGCGCCCGCGCGGAGCATGCTCGACCTGAGCACGATGGTCTCCGCGACCTCGGTCAACTACCTCAACACCGACGAGGTGCACTGGGACGGCCAGCCGGTGGCGGTCGTCGTCGCGGAGAGCCTGGAGGCGGCGCGGCACGGCGCGAGCCTGGTCGAGGTGACCTACCAGGAGTTCCCGGCCGTGGTGGACTTCGCCGCGGAGGAGGCGAACGCCAAGCCGCAGCCGAGCAGCATTCTGGGGCCGGGCAGCGCCAAGAAGGGTGACGCGGAGGCGGCTCTGGCGGTGGCGCCGGTGTCGGTGGACCTGCGCTTCACCACCCCGCCCCACAACCACAACGCGATCGAGCCGCACGCGACCACCGCCGTCTGGGACGGCGACCGGCTGACCGTGCACGAGGGCAGTCAGGCCATCTCCTGGATGCGCAAACACCTCGCGGTCAGATTCGGCATCCCCGAGCGGAACGTACGCATGACCTCCCCGTACGTCGGCGGCGGCTTCGGCGGCAAGGGCTCGATCTGGCCGGGCACGATCCTGACCGCGCTGGCCGCCCGGGCGACCGGCAGAGCGGTACGGATGATGCTGACCAGGGAGGGCGTCTACCGCACGGTCGGCGGGCGCACGCCCTCGACCCAGCGCGTCGCGCTCGGCGCCGGCCAGGACGGCAGACTGACCGCGCTGATCCAGACCAGCGTCACCAGGACCGGAAAGGTGGGCGGCAACTCCGAGCCGGTGACCGAGGCGGCCCATCATCTCTACGACGCCGAGAACATCCTCGTTCAGCAGAAGCTCGTCGAGATGGACCTGCTCCCCAACACGTTCATGCGCGCGCCCGGCGTGTCCATCGGCACGTTCGCGCTGGAGGCGGCGATCGACGAGCTGGCCGGCGAGCTCGGCGTCGACCCGATCGAGCTGCGGATGCGCAACGAGCCGGAGCGCAACCCGCTCGACGGCAAGCGCTTCGCGCACCGGAAGCTGCGCGAGGCGTACGCGCTGGGCGCCGAGCGGTTCGGCTGGGCCGAGCGCACGCCGGAGCCCGGCTCGATGCGCGACGGCAGGTGGCTCGTCGGTATGGGGGTGGCCACGGCCTACCACTCGTCGGTGCAGTTCACGGCCAACGTCACCGTGCGGCTCTCGGCCGACGGCACGGTCGTGGTGCGCTGCGGCTTCCAGGAGATGGGCATGGGCGGCGCGACCGCGCAGGCGCAGATCGCCGCCGATGAGCTGGGCGTGCCGTTCGAGGCGGTCCGGGTGGAGTACGGCGACTCCGACCTGCCGACCGGGCCGATGGCGGGCGGTTCCGCGCAGACCGCGAGCATCGCGGCCAGCCTGCTGTCGGCCTGCGAGAAGCTGAGGGGGTCGGTGCTGGCTCTGGCCCGGCGCTCCGGCGACTCGCCGTTGCGCGGGCAGCGGCTCGCCGCGGTCGAGGCCAGGGACGGCGGGCTCTACCGGCGCGACCGGCCGGACGCCGGCGAGAGCTACGAGGCCATCCTGTCCAGGGCGGGCCGGCCGTCCGTCGAGGCGGCGATCGGCTCCGAATCGGGCCTCGGCGCTCTGGCCGGGCAGATCAGGTTCATGGCCAAGTTCGTCAACGACCAGCGGCGCTGGGTCAAGGCCGCGTCCGGCGCCCAGTTCTGCGAGGTACGCGTCGATCCGGACACCGGCGAGGTACGGCTGTCACGCTGGCTCGGCGTGTTCGACGTGGGCCGGGTGATCAACTCCAAGACGGCGGCCAGCCAGCTCCGGGGCGGCATCGTGATGGGGATCGGCATGGCGCTGTCGGAGGAGACGCTCGTCGACCCGCGCAACGGGCGCGTCATGAACCCGGGGCTGGGCGACTACCACATCCCGGTGCACGCCGACGTCCCACCGATCGACATCCTCTACCTGGACGAGCCGGACCCGACCATGCCCCTGGGCCTGATCGGGATCGGCGAGGTGAGCATCACGGGCGTCGCCGGGGCCATCGCCAGCGCCGTGCACCACGCCACCGGCAAGCGCGTCCGCGACCTGCCCATCACGCTCGACAAGCTGCTCTGACCAATACCCCCTCCGGGGCAGCGGAAGAAGCTGCCCCGGAGGGAAAGCAAGTCACTGACCGGCCAGGCCGGTGTGGGCGACTCCTCGGATGATCTGGCGCTGGAAGAGGACGAAGACCACCAGCAGCGGCAGCCCGGCGAGCACCACACTGGCCATGATCTGCGCGTACCGAAGCCCGAACGTGCCCTGCACCACGTTGGCCAGCCCGACCGGGAGGGTCATTGTGTTGGGGTCCGTCGAGACCAGGAACGGCCAGAGGAAGTTGTTCCACGTCGTGATGAACGTGAAGATCGACACGGCCGCGAGCACCGGGCGCGACAGCGGCAGGACGATGGTGAAGAACACCCGCCAGCGCCCGGCCCCGTCCACGAAGGCCGCCTGCTCCAGCTCAAGCGGCACATCCTGGAAGAACTTGTAGAGGATGTACACGATCAGCGGCGCCGCGACCTGCGGCAGGATGATCGACCACCAGGTGTCGACCAGCCCGAGCGAGACCATCTCGGCGAACAGCGGCGCCATGAGCACCTGCGGCGGCACCATGATCCCGGCCAGGATGACCGCCAGGAGCACCCGCTGGCCGCGGAACTGCGTGCGCGCGAACCCGTACGCGGCCATCGCCGAGAACAGCACGGTCATGAAGGTGACGACGACCGCGGTGACCGTCGAATTGATCGCCCACTTGACGATGCCGCCGGTCGCCAGCACCAGCCGGTAGGCGTCCAGGGTGAGCTCGCTGCCGAACCACTGGAGCGGCAGCTTGGTGGTCTCGCTCTCGGGCTTCAGCGAGGTGGCGACGGCCCAGGCGAGGGGCGCGAGCCAGACGATGGCGAGCGCCGCCGCGATCACCAGCAGGATGATCTGGGAGGGGCTGAACCGCTTGGTCATGACAGGGCCTCCTCGCGCTTGCGGAGCAGCCGGAGCTGGCCCAGCGACACGATGACGATCAGGACGAAGAGGATGTAGGTGATGGCCGACGCGTAGCCGATGCGGTAGCCGGAGAAGCCGACCTCGTAGGCGTACTCGATGATCGGCCGGGTGGCCTCCTCGGGGCCGCCGTTCGTCATCAGGTAGATCTGGTCGAAGACCTTCAGCGACGCGAGGAGCTGCAGGATCACGATGAGCCCGGTCGTCCGGCCGAGCAGCGGCAGTGTGATCGAGCGCAGCTTGGTCCAGGCCGTCGCGCCGTCGATCGCGGCGGCGTCGTACAGGTGCTGGGGGATCGACTGCAGGGCGGCGAGGTAGAGCAGGAAGTTGAAGCCGACCGTCCACCAGACGGTGGTCAGCACCATCGACCACATCGCCACGCTCGGGTCGCCCAGCCAGAGGACATCGGTGCCCAGAGTGCCGTTGAGCAGGCCGTACTCGGGCGGATAGATCATCTGCAGCCAGAGCACCGCGACCACGGCCGACGGCAGCAGGAACGGCCCGAAGAACGACAGCCGCCACAGCCACTGCAGGAAGCGCAGGTTGTGCACCAGCAGGGCGAATCCCAGGCCGAGCAGCACCAGCGGGATCGTGCTCAGCACGGTGAACACCACGGTGTTCCACAGCGAGTGCCACATTCTGGGGTCGCCGAACGCTTCGGCGTAGTTGGCGAACCCGACGAATTCGTTGTTGCCGCCCGCGATGTTGACACTCGACAGGCTCATCCGGAGGCCGAGCACGGTCGGCCACACCAGGAAGGCGGCATAGATCACCAGGAAGGGCGCGACGAACAGCAGTCCGTGCTGGGTCCAGCGGCGCCGTACCGGGGCGTGGGCGACGGGAGTGGTGGTGACGGGGGCGGCGGCAGTGGTGGCCATCATCCCTCCTTGGCGGGGAAGGGGTTCGGGGCTGACATGAGCCGGCGCAGCGCCTGCTTGGCCGTCTCCAGGCCCTGCTCGGGCGTCCGCGCCCCGCTGATGACCGGCGAGAACGCGCCGCCGAACTCGATCCACAACCGCGACGCCGACCCGGCGAACCACACCTTCGGGTCCAGGGCGACCTCGGTGATCACTGAGCGGTACTCCGACTGTGGCTGCAGCGCCAGGTAGGCGGGCTCCTCAAGCGCGGGCAGGTAGGCGGGCACATGCCCGGCCACCGCCCAGTCGGCACTGTGCTTGACCAGGTAGGCGATGAACCGGTAGGTCGCCGCCTCGGTCTCCGGGTCCCGGTTGCGCTGGTGCGGCAGCACGAACGAGTGGCAGTCGGCCTGGGCCGCGCCGCTGCCGAAGACACTGGGGAAGCGGGCCATGCTGAACGGCGTCTTGCGTTCCTTCAGCCCGGTCGTCTCCCAGTCGCCGTTCCACAGGAAGGCCGCCAGGCCGTTGGTGAAGGCGGCCACGGACGCGCCGTAGTCGGTCTTGGGGTTGCAGAGCCCCTCCTGACCGAGCTGGCGCATGAACCGTAGCGCGGTCAGCGCCTTGGTGTCGTCGAGGGTGATCCGGGTGCCGTCGTCGGACACCAGGGTGCCGCCGCTCTGCGCGTACAGGGACTCCCACACCCGCCACGGGCCCACCGTGCCGAGGCCGAGGGCGTCGAATACCAGCGGCGGCTTGCCGCCGAGCGCGTCCTTGGCCTTGCGCAGCATGGCCAGCAGCTCGTCGGTCCCGGTGGTCGGCTTCAGCTTGCCGTCGTCGCCGAGCAGGCCGGCGCGGCGGGAGAGGTCGGTGTTGTAGTACTGGACCATGGGGTGGGCGTCGAACGGCACGGCGTACAGCTCGCCGTTGACGTGGGCGCGTTCCCAGATGGGCGGGCTGAAGTCGGCGGCCCGCAGGCCGTTCTTGGCGAGCAGGTCGACGTTGATCGGGTCGAGTATCCGGCCGGCGCCGATCCCGGACAGGCGGGCCAGGTGGAACGTGGCCAGGTCGGGCGAGCGCCCGCCCGCTCCGGCCATCGCGACCTTCGTGTAGTACGGCTCGCCCCAGGCGAGCACGTTCTCCTCGACGAAGACGTCGGGATTGGCCTTGGCGAACGCGCCGACCATCCGGTTCATGATGATGCCGTCGCTCGCGCCGAGGAAGTGCCAGTAGCGGACCCGCCGCTGGGCCGAGCCCAGGCCGACGGGGATCGCACAGCCGGCCGCGCCGGCACCGAGAAGAGCGAGGCCGCCACCGAGGAGGTGGCGGCGGGAGACGGACGAGGGACCTTCCATGAGCGGCCTCTTTTCGGGTTACCCGAGTGTTTGCGGTAACACGTGAGCTGTCAAGAGCCTTGACCAGGTCTATGAGAGCGCTAACAATCTAGACATCACTTTCGAGGAGTCTGCACAGTGCACGAAGCACATCTCACGATCGACCCCGCCTTCCGCGTGGCCCCCGTACGCCGCCGCACCTTCGGCACGTTCGTCGAGCACCTGGGCCGGTGCGTCTACACCGGCATCTACGAGCCGGGCCACCCGACGGCCGACGAGGACGGCTTCCGCCGGGACGTGCTCGACCTGACCCGCGAGCTGGGCGTGTCCACGGTCCGCTATCCGGGCGGCAACTTCGTCTCCGGCTACCGCTGGGAGGACGGCATCGGGCCGGTCGCCGAGCGGCCCCGGCGGCTGGACCTGGCCTGGCACAGCACCGAGACCAACGAGGTCGGGGTGGATGAGTTCGTCCGCTGGTGCCGCAAGGCCGGGGTGGAGCCGATGATGGCGCTCAACCTCGGCACGCGCGGCATCGCCGAGGCCCTTGACCTGCTCGAATACTGCAACCACCCGTCCGGCACCACACTGTCGGACCTGCGGATCGCCAACGGCGCCAAGGAGCCGCACGGCATCCGGATGTGGTGCCTGGGCAACGAGATGGACGGCACGTGGCAGACCGGCCACAAGACCGCCCGCGAGTACGGCCGGCTGGCCGCCGAGACCGCCCGCGCCATGCGCACGATGGACGGCGAGCTGGAGCTGGTCGCCTGCGGCAGCTCGGCCTCGTCGATGCCGACCTTCGGCGCGTGGGAGGCCACGGTGCTGGAGGAGACCTATGACGTGGTCGACTATGTCTCCTGCCACGCCTACTACGAGGAGAAGGACGGCGATCTGGCGAGCTTCCTGGCCTGCTCGACCGACATGGAGTACTTCATCCAGTCGGTCGTGTCCACCGCCGACCACGTCGGAGCCCGGCTGAAGTCGCGCAAGAAGATCAACCTCTCGTTCGACGAGTGGAACGTCTGGTACCTGTCCCGCTTCCAGGCCGCCGAGCCGCCGCGGGACTGGCCGGTCGCGCCGCCGCTGCTGGAGGACCACTACCATCTGGCGGACGCGGTGGCCTTCGGCGGCCTGCTGATCACCCTGCTGCGCAACAGCGACCGGGTGACCTCCGCCTCGCTGGCCCAGCTGGTCAACGTGATCGCGCCGATCATGACCTCGCCCGGCGGATCGGCGTGGAAGCAGACCACTTTCCACCCCTTCGCGCAGGCGTCCCGCCTGGCCGCCGGCGACGTGCTCCGCGTCGAGGCGACCTCGCCGAGTCACGACACCAAGGAGTACGGGGAGGTGCCGCTGCTGCACGCCGTCGCCACGCACTCCGGCGACGAGACCGTGATCTTCGCCGTCAACCGCTCGACCGACCAGCCGCTCTCCCTGGAGATCGACGCGCGATCACTGGGCGACGTCCGCGTCGTCGAGGCCACCACGCTGTCGGGCCCCGACGTCTACGCCCGCAACACGGCCGAGGCGCCGGACACGGTCGCCCCTCGGACCAACCCGGACGTCCAGCACGATCCCCTGCGCGTGCTGCTGCCTCCTGTCTCCTGGAACGTGATCCGCCTCGGCTGATCACCTCGTACGGCTCGGCTGATCACCTCGTACGGCTCGGCTGATCACCTCGTACGGCTGGCGCCCGTGCTCTCCCTGACCACGAGCTCGGGCTCCACCAGCCGCTGGGTCTCCCGCTTCGTGCCGGCCATCTGGTCGAGCAGCAGGTGGAAGGCGTTGCGACCGACCTCGCCGAAGTCCTGCCGGACCGTGGTCAGCGGGGGCCAGAAGTAGGCCGCTTCGGGGATGTCGTCGAAGCCGACCACACTCACCTCCTCCGGCACCCGGCGCCCGGCCTCGCGCATCGCCCTGAGGACGCCCAGCGCCATCTGGTCGTTGCCCGCGAAGACGGCCGTGACCGACGGGTCGGCGGCCAGCCGCCTGCCGTGCTGGTAGCCCGAGCGGGAGCTCCAGTCGCCGCGTAACAGCTCGGGCACCGGCCGGCCCTCGGCTTCCAGCGCTCCTCGCCAGCCTTCGATCCGGCCGCTGGCGTCGATCCAGTCGACCGGCCCGCTCAGGTGCCAGACCGTCTCGTGTCCGAGGCTCAGCAGGTGGCGCGTCGCCCGCGCGGCGCCCGCCCGCTGGTCGACCATGACCACCGGCACCGGGACCTCCTTGCCCGCGTCGACGGCGACCACCGGCAGATCGGGCGGCAGGTAGCGCAGGCCGTCGACCGCCGACTCGTGGGGCGCGACGATGACCACGCCGTCGACGGACTGGGACCGGAGGCGGTGCACGCCCTCCTCGATCGACTTGCGGTTGAGCAGGCTCAGGCTGGCGATGCTCACGGTGTAGCCGCTCAGCCGGGCCGCCTGCTCGATGCAGTAGAGAGTGGAGGCCGGGCCGTACAGGGTGGTGTCGATGCTGACCACGCCGAGCACGCCCGAGCGGCCCGTGACCAGCTGGCGAGCAGCCGAGTTGGGCCAGTAGTCCAGCTCGCGCACGGCGGCCAGCACGCGCTCCCTGGTCTCGGCGCGGACCCGGTCGGGCGCGTTGAGCACCCGCGAGACCGTCATCGCCGAGACGCCGGCCAGCGCGGCCACATCGCCGAGCACGGCGGGCCTCGTGCGCGGTTTGCCGTCCGATCCCCCAGCCATGCGGATCACCACCTCCGCGATAACGCTAACAGGCAGGTCGCGCAGGTGTGGATCGCTGACCGCAGTGTGGACACGCGAACGGGCACTTGACACTTCCTTCCCGGCAATGGTCTGCTAGCGCTGATTCGGAATGGCATTCCGTAATACGGAATAGACGAAATACGGAAAAGAAAGGGGCGCGCGTGAAGGCCCTGGTGTTCACCGGTCCGAGCGTCGTGGAGCTGCGCGAGGTGCCCGAGCCCGTGGTCGGCGCCGACGAGGTGCTCGTCCACGTGGCCGCGTCCGGCATCTGCGGCAGCGAGTTGCACGGCGTCAGGACACCGGGCTTCCGGGTGCCGCCCCTCATCATGGGACACGAGTTCACCGGTCACACCGACGACGGACAGGCCGTCATCGTCAACCCCATCCTGGCCTGCGGCACGTGCGACCTGTGCGCCCAGGGGCAGCCCAACATCTGCCGGAACCGGAAGATCCTCGGCATCCACCGGCCCGGCGGCTTCGCCGAACGCGTCGCCGTCCCCGCCCCCGCCGTCATCCCCCTGCCTGACGGCGTCGGCCGCACCGCCGCCGCCCTCGTCGAGCCCGCCGCCAACGCGGTGCACGCCTGGCGCCTGGCCGGCCACCCCGCCGGAGCGCGCGTCGGCGTCATCGGCGCCGGCGCCATCGGGCTCACCTGCCTGCACACCGCCCTCGCCGGCAAGGCCGCGTCCGTCCACGTCGCCGACCGCTCGCCCGAACGCCTGGCCATCGCCGCCCGGCTCGGCGCCACCACCGGCCCCGAGCTGACCGGCGAGTACGACGTCATCTTCGACGCCGTCGGCGCCGCCGCCACGCATGAGCAGTCCCTCACCCACCTGCGCCCCGGCGGCGTGACGGTATGGCTCGGTCTGGCCGCCGCCGACCCCGGCTTCGACGCCACCGACCTCGTACGCACCGAGAAACGCGTCCTCGGCTCCTTCGCCTACGGCGACGCCGACTTCACCGCCGCCATCGACCTGGTCGGCGGATGGGACCTCAGCTGGACCGACACCTACCCCCTCGACCAGGGCGCCGACATCTTCACGACCCTGATGAACGGCCACACCACCCCGGTCAAGGCCCTCCTGATCCCCTGAGAGGTGGCAACCATGTGCCCAGCCGATCCGCCGTTGTCCCGCTACCGGCCGGTGTCCCACCTCCGGGTCGCGGTCCACGAGGTCGACCGGGCCGGTGTGCCCGCGGTGGACGCCCACGTCCACCTGGGCCGGTGGCTGAGCGAGGACGGGGACTGGACGGTCAAGGACGTACCGGCCCTGATCGGCCTGATGGACGAGGTCAACCTGCGCGGCATGGTCAACCTCGACGGCCGCTGGGGCACCGAGCTGGCCGCGAACATCGAGCGCTACGACGCGGCCCACCCCGGCAGGTTCGCCACCTTCTGCCACGTCGACTGGGGACAGACCGCCGAGCCGGGCTTCGGCGAGCGGCTGGCCGCGCAGCTCCGCCGCTCGGCGGCCGAGGGCGCGGCGGGGCTGAAGGTCTGGAAGGACGTCGGCCTGCGGGTCCGCGACCACCGCGGCGAGCTGGTGATGCTCGACGACCCGAGGCTGGACCCGCTGTGGGCGGCCGTCGGCGAGGCGGGCATCCCCATCGCGCTGCACACCGCCGACCCGGTGGCCTTCTTCGAGCCCGCCGACGAGCGCAACGAGCGGCTCGAACTGCTGACCGCCCGCCCGGACTGGAACTTCTCCGGGCCGGAGTTCCCGCCGTTCGAACGGCTGATGGAGGCGATGGAGGCGATGATCGCCAAGCATCCCGCCACGACGGTGATCGGCGTCCACGCGGGCTGCTGGCCGGAGAACCTGGGCTTCGCGAGCCGAATGCTCGACACATACCCGAACTTCCACATCGACATCGCCGCCCGCGTCGCCGAGCTGGGCCGCCAGCCCAGGACGACGCGGGCGCTGATGCTGCGCCACCCGGACCGGGTGCTGTTCGGCACCGACGAGATCCCGCCGGACCGGGAGAGCTACCGGATCCACTTCCGGTTCATGGAGACGGACGACGAGGCGTTCGCCCACTCGCTGGACGACCCGCCGCTGATGGGCCGCTGGACCATCTCCGGCCTCGACCTCCCACCGGACGTACTCGAACAGGTCTACTCGGCGAACGCGCGCCGGCTCGTACCAAGGCTGACATGAGCGGCCACCGTGCCAGACGGGTACTTTCCTCGTAAAAACCTGCCTTTTACCTGCGCGTTCGCGGAATGGTCGGCGCGGTGGCGGACACCATCGTGGAGTGGAGCTTCTCAGGGCCGAGGGCCTGCGTAAACGCTTCCCGGGCGTGCTGGCGCTCGACGGCGTCGACCTGACCGTACGCGCCGGTGAAGTGCACGTCCTGCTGGGCGAGAACGGCGCGGGCAAGAGCACGCTCATCAAGATGCTCTCCGGCGCCTACCACCCGGACGAGGGCCGCGTGCTGCTCGACGGGCGAGTCGTGCACATTCGTACGGCCGGCGACGCGCAACGGCTCGGCATCGCCACCATCTACCAGGAGTTCAACCTGGTCCCTGAGCTCAGCGTGGCCGAGAACCTGTCGCTGGGCCGGCCGCCGCGCAGGTTCGGCTTCGTCGACACCAAGAAGATGCACGAGCGGGCCGTGGAGCTGCTGGCGCGGGTGGGCGTGGACGTCGATCCGCGTACGCCGGTCGCCCGGTTGGGCATCGCGCGCATGCAGATGGTGGAGATCGCCAAGGCGCTCGCCCTCGACGCCCGCGTCCTGATCATGGACGAGCCGACGGCGGTGCTCACCACCGGCGAGGTCGAGAAGCTGTTCTCGATCGTCCGCCGGCTCCGGGAGGAAGGGGTGGCGATCGTGTTCATCACCCACCACCTGGAGGAGATCGCCGAGATCGGCGACCGCGTGACCGTGCTGCGCGACGGCCGATCGGTCGGCGAGGTGCCCGCCGACACGCCCCAGGACGACCTGGTCCGCCTCATGGTGGGCCGTCCGATCGACCAGCAGTTCCCGCGCGAGCGCGGCCAGGCGGGCGAGCCGCTGCTCAAAGTCACCGGGCTCGGCCGCAAGGGCGTCTTCGAGGACGTCTCCTTCGAGGTGCGCGCGGGCGAGGTGGTCGGCCTGGCCGGGCTGGTGGGCGCCGGTCGTACCGAGGTCGCCAGGGCGGTGTTCGGCGCCGACCGCTACGACACCGGCGAGGTCACCGTGCGCGGCCGGCGGCCCGCGCCGGGGGACGTGGTCGCGGCCATGGAGGCCGGCCTGGGGCTGGTCCCCGAGGACCGCAAGGGCCAAGGGCTGGTCCTGGGCGCGGACATCGGCGAGAACCTGGGGCTGGTCACTATGCGCGAGGCCACCCGCGCCGGATTCGTCGACCGCGGCGGCCAGCGCCGGGCCGCCGCGGAGGTCGCGGAACAGCTCGGCATCCGGATGACCGGACTGGCCCAGGAGGTACGCACGCTCTCCGGCGGCAACCAGCAGAAGGTCGTCATCGGCAAGTGGCTGGAGGCCGACGCGGGGGTGCTGATCCTCGACGAGCCGACCCGCGGCATCGACGTGGGCGCGAAGGTGGAGATCTACCAGCTGATCAACCAGCTCACCGCGTCGGGGCACGCGGTGCTCATGATCTCCAGCGACCTGCCCGAGGTGCTCGGGATGAGCGACCGGATCCTGGTGATGGCGCGCGGGCGGCTGGTCGGCGAGCTGTCCGCGGCCGAGGCCACGCAGGACGGCGTGATGGCGCTGGCGGTCGCCGAGGTGGCGGGTCCCCGTGGCCAGTAACGTCTTCCTCCGGCGATCCTGGCTGGCCGAGAACGGCGCGCTCGCGGCGCTGGTGGTGCTGATCGTGGCGCTGTCACTGCTGTCGGCCGACTTCCTCAGCGTGACGAACCTGCTCAACGTGGGCGTCCAGGCGGCCGTCACCGCGATCCTCGCCTTCGGCGGGACGTTCGTCATCGTCACCGGCGGCATCGACCTGTCGGTGGGCTCCGTCGCCGCGCTCTCCGCGATCGTCCTGGCGTGGACGGCCGCCGTCCCCGGCCTTCCCTGGCCGCTGGCCACCGTGGTCTCCCTGGTGGTCGGCGTCGCGTGCGGCCTGGTCAACGCCGCTCTCATCGCGTACGGCAAGCTGCCGCCGTTCATCGCCACGCTGGCCATGCTCGGCATCGCCCGCGGCCTGGCCCTCGTCATCTCCCAGGGCAGCCCTATCCCGATGCCGGACGCGGTCTCCCACCTGGGCGACACCATCGGCGGCTACCTGCCGGTCCCCGTCCTCGTGATGCTGGTCATGGGCGCCCTCGCGGCCGTGATCCTCAACCGGACCTATGTGGGCCGCGCGATGTACGCCATCGGCGGCAACGAGGAGGCCGCCCGGCTGTCGGGCATCAAGGTGTCCCGGCAGAAGCTCATCACGTACGCGCTGTCCGGCGGGTTCGCCGCGGTCGCCGGGATCGTCCTGGCCAGCCGCCTGGCCTCGGCCCAGCCGCAGGCCGCCGCCGGCTACGAGCTCGACGCCATCGCGGCCGTGGTCATCGGCGGCGCCAGCCTGTCCGGCGGCAAGGGCCGGGCGCTCGGCACGTTCGTCGGCGCGCTCATCCTGGCCGTCCTGCGCAACGGCCTGAACCTGCTCTCCGTCTCGGCCTTCTGGCAGCAGGTCGTGATCGGCGTGGTCATCGCGCTCGCGGTCCTCGTCGACACGCTGCGGCGCAGGGGGATGTCATAGGAAAGGGATAGATCATGCGGATTCCCGCGCTCGTCATAGCCGGCGCCGCTCTCGCGCTCGGCCTCACCGCCTGTGGCTCCGCCGGCCCGTCAGGCTCGAACACCTCCGCCTCACCGGGCGGAGCCAACGTCAAGATCGGCATGACCGTGTCGACGCTGAACAACCCGTACTTCGTCCAGCTCCGCGACGGCGCGCAGGCCGAGGCCCAGAGGGTCGGCGCCAAGCTCACCGTCACCGACGCCCAGAACGACGCCTCCCAGCAGGTCAACCAGGTCCAGAACTTCGCCAGTCAGGCCATGAAGGCGATCATCCTGAACCCGGTCGACTCCGACGCGGCGGCGCCCGCGGCCAAGGCGGCGGAACGCGCCAACATCCCGGTCATCGCGGCCGACCGCGGTGTCAACGGCGCCGAGGTGACGCAGACCGTGGCCTCCGACAACGTGACGGGCGGCAAGCTGGCCGCCCAGGAGTTGGCCGAGCTGCTCGGCCACAAGGGCCAGGTCGTCGTGCTGCAGGGCGTGGCCGGCACCTCGGCCGCGCGCGACCGCGGGCAGGGCTTCACCGAGGGGATCAAGGCGTTCCCGAACATCCAGGTCGTGGCCCAGCAGCCGGCCGACTTCGACCGGACCAAGGGCCTCGACGTCATGACGAACCTGCTCCAGTCGCACCCCGGCATCAACGGCGTCTTCGCCGAGAACGACGAGATGGCGCTGGGCGCGATCAAGGCCCTGGGCGCCAAGGCGGGCAAGGAGGTCAAGGTCGTCGGCTTCGACGGCACCCCCGACGGCCTGAAGGCGGTCAAGGCGGGCACGATGAACGCCAGCGTCGCCCAGCAGCCCGCACTGCTCGGCCAGCAGGCGGTGGCGGCCGCGGTCAAGGCCGCCAAGGGCGAGAAGATCGAAAAGACCGTGGCCGTGCCGGTGAAGGTCGCGACCACGGAGAATGTCGACGAATTCAAGATCGACTGACCGGCGTCCAGATTCCTAGTTTCTCGGCGTGAGGACCCAGTCCCAGCGGTCGTTGTTCCTGTCATGGCTACCGGTGAGCCGGGTCACCCGGGAGCCGTCGACGCTGACCAGCACCAGACCGTTGTCGAACTCGTTCCCACATTTGCCCGCGCAACCGAGCGCGACCACGTTGTCGTTGTCGGCCCAGGCGAGCAGCCGGAGCACCTCCTGTCTGCCGACGACCGCTCCGGACCGGTCGGTGATGCGGGTCGGCAGGCCGTCGCGGCCGAGGACCAGCTTGCCGTCGGGCGAGACCTTCGACCTGCCAGTGGCGTAGACGTACTGGTCACCGGCCGGCGCCTCCTGCTGCCTGCCGTCGAGGTCGAGGAAGACCTTGTCCGTCCCGGTGACGCTGGGCTGCCAGAGCAGCGATCCGTCCAGGCTCCAGCCGAGATCCTGGCGCGCGTTCGAGTTGCTTGGAGACCCGTCCCTGCTCATCGGCCCGAGCTCGTGGTAGTCGGCCTCACCCGTGGCGACGTCGATGACGTAATAGCCGATCCGCGTGGACTCGGGCATCGACCTGGAATCCTTCCCCAGGACCTGCCACCGGTCCGGGTACTCGGAGTAGGCCGTGGCCAGGACCTTGGTGCCGTCGGGCGACCAGACCACCGACCCGACGGCGTGCTCCAGCCCGATCCAGGCCTTGATCTGCCGGGTGTTCATGTCGAGGATGCCCACTTGCTTGCCGATCAGGTCGCCCCCGACCACCGCGGCGAGCTGGAGTCCCGGCGCCACGTCCACCCAGGCCCAGGGGGTCTGCTCGTAGGTGTCATCGCGCGGGTCGTAGAGCGACCAGGTACGCCGGGCGCGCACCCAGTCGCCCTCCAGCTTCTCGACCTTGGTGACGGAGTACGCGGACAAGGCCACGTTCCCGGCCGCGACCAGCTTCCGCGGCGGCGCGTTCTCCTCGTCGCCGCGTACGTCGGTCGAGGTCACCGTCGGCCTGACCGGGACACTCACGCCGTCGGTCGCCGGGCGCACGGTCGTGTTGTCGCCCCGCAGGCCGAAGGCGAACACGGCGACGGCCACCGCCAGCCCGACCGCCAGCACCGTCGCGCCAATGGGCAGCCAGGCGCGCCTCCGTAGCGCCCGGTCCGCCAGGTCGTGCGGGACCCGCGCCTCCGAGGCCCATTCCTCCAGGGTGTCGCGAAGCAGTCGGCTCATGTCGCAGCCTCCAGTTCCATGGCCAGCTCGGGGGCGATCAGCCGGAGCCGGGCAAGTGATCGGTGCGTGGTGCTTCTGACCGTGCCGACCGAGCACCCCAGCTCGCGGGCGACCTGGTGGTCGGCCATGTCCTCGAAGTAGCGGAGCACGAGTACCGTGCGCTGCTTCGGGGTGAGCTTGGCCAGAGCGCCGCGCAGCACCATGCGCAGCTCGCTCTGGTGCGTGCGGTCCGCACCCGGCAGGTCGGGCGGGGCCGCCTGGACGACCTCGCCGCGCCGGTTGGCCGCGCGCCACCAGCTCACCTGCTGGCGGTACATGATCTGCCTGGCGTACGCCTCGGGCGCCTCGACCCGCTGCCATTTGGCCGCCAGCTTCGTCAGTGCGGTCTGGACCAAGTCCTCGGCGCCGTGCTGGTCACCACCGGTGAGCAGGAAGCCGAGCCGCATCAGGGCGGGAGAGCGCGCAGAGACGAACTCGCGGAAGCCTTGCTCGTCCGCAGCGTCCACGACCACCTCCAAAGGGTTGATATCAGCCCTCAGACGCCGGGGAGCCTGCCGCGCTATGCCTCTGCCGGGTAACTATTTCTGGCTGAACCGGATAAGCGCTTTTGCCGGGGCCACTGACCATTGGAGTAGGTGACCTAGAGTTTGGGAAGATAACCGGTTCACAGGAGGGTTTCGTGAAGCGACCGACGATCGCCGACATCGCCAGCCGGGCGGGAGTCTCCAAGGTGGCGGTCTCCTACGCGCTCAACGGTCAGCCGGGGGTGTCGGAGGCCACCCGGGCGAGGATCGTCGCCATCGCCGAGGCGATCGGCTGGCGGCCCAACAGCGCCGCCCGCGCGCTGAACGGCGCCAGGGCGCACACCGTGGGACTCGCGCTGTGCCGTCCCGCGCGCTTCCTGGGCGTCGAGCCGTTCTTCATGGAGCTCATCAGCGGCATCGAGGGCGAGCTCGCGGACCACTCGTACGCCCTGATGCTCCAGGTGGTCGCCGACCATGAGCAGGAGATAGAGGTCTACCGGCGCTGGTGGGGCGAGAGCCGTACGGACGGCGCCTTTCTCGTCGACCTGCGTTACTCCGACGCCAGGGTGCCCGCCATGGAGCAGTTGGGCATGCCGGTCGTGGTGATCGGCCATCCCGCCGAGTCGGGCCCGCTGCCCGCGGTCTGGTCCGACGACGGCGAGGCGATCCGCGAGACCATCGCCTATCTCGTCGCGCTCGGGCACCGCCGCATCGCCCGCGTCGCCGGGCTGTCCGAGCTGGTCCACACGGCCGTGCGCGATCGGGCGTTCGCGGAGTCGTGCGCGGGCGCGGCCGAACACGTTACGGTGCACACCGACTACACGGGCGAGGAGGGCGCCAGGGCGACCAGGCGGCTGCTCAGCTCGGCGGCGCGGCCCACCGCGATCATCTACGACAACGACATCATGGCGGTGGCGGGCCTGTCGGTCGCCCAGGAGATGCGGCTCGACGTGCCGCGCGACCTGTCGATCGTCGCCTGGGACGACTCACCGCTCTCCCAGGTGGTCCGGCCGCCGCTCACCGCGCTGACCCGGGACATCCCGGCGTACGGAGCGCACGCCGCCCAGCGGCTGCTGGCCCTGATCGCGGGCGAGACCGTCCCCCCGTTCGAGGACCAGGCGGCCAGGCTGACTCCGCGCGGCAGCACCGGCGCCGTGCTGATCGACACACACTGAGCTCGACCGCTTTGAGCGCCGGACCCATCTCAGCTGATGGTGCGCCAGGACTGCTCCTCGACGAGTTCGCGGCTCCGCCAGCCGTCGGCGGTGGGCAGCATCCGGTGGTGATACCAGCCCCCGCCCTGGATCAGCCCCTTGCTGTCGGCGGAGACCAGTTCGCGCGAGGGAGCGAGAGTGTCGGCGAACGACGCGATCACGCGGGCCTCGCCGGCCTCGAAGGCGATCCTCGTGGCGCCGATCAGGTGCAGCCGTCCGGGCCAGTTGGCCAGGACGTCGGCGAGCCAGACCTTGGCCTCGGCCCGCGTGCCGCGGATGCCGCCCGCCGTCTGGTAGTCGATCAGCGCGTCAGGGGTGAACACCTCGTCGAGCAGGTCCCAGTCCCCCGAGTCGATGGCGTAGGCGTAGCGGGCCAGCACCTCGGCGATCTGGAGGCGGTCGGCGATCTCGCGGTCGTCCATACAGCGATCCAACCAAACGCTTGCTACAAACGCCAGCCGGCTCAGTGCGCGTGGGCGTACTCGTCGCGCCGGCGCAGCATCACCAGCAGCATGAGCGGGAACATCGCCACGTGCGCGGCCATCATCAGCCCCATCCCGTCGATGACCCCCAGCCACAGCAGCGGGAACAACGGCACGACCGGCACGAACATGGCGGCGCACATCTCCAGCGTGCCGGCCCACCCGTGACCCCGGAAGCGCATCCAGGCGGCCATGCCGACGGACATGTCGAACGCCATGAGCAGGTAGGCCGGCTCGGGATCCCGCTCGTACGTCAGCCCGAGCCCGACGGCGTCGAACAGGAAGCCCAGCACGAGCATCCCGACGAACATCGCGATGACCATCTCCACGTAGTGCCAGGCGAATCGGCCCCATGATCTCTGTGTCATGCGCCGACCGTCCCACCCCGCGTCTCCCCGCCAAAAGGCGGGCAAATCGACAGGTCCGGAAACTTGGGGTCCAGGTCCTTCCGGCGTAGGGTCTGGCCATGACCGTACGGCGGATCATCGTCATCGGATACGCGGCGGCGGAGCTGCTCGACATCGCCTGCATCACCACCTCCCTGGTGACGGCCAACCACCATGCCCGCCGCCCCCTCTACGAAGTGCGGCTGGCCACCCTCGGCGGCAACCCCATCACCTGCGGCACCGGACTGACGCTGCAAGCCCAGGAAGTCCTCGAACGCGTCACCGGCCCCCTCGACACGGTCGTCGTCGTCGGCGGAATCGGCCACCAGGAGGCGGCAGAGAACCGGCCGATCCTGGCGCACCTGCGCCGCCTCGCCCGCGAGAGCCGCCGCGTCGCGTCGGTCTGCACGGGAGCCGGCATCCTGGCCGCGACGGGCCTGCTGGACGGCCGGCGGGTGACCACGCACTGGGAGTGGGCGCGCGACCTCGCCGTCCGGCACCCCTCGGTGACCTTCGACCCCGACCCCATCTTCATCCGCGACGGCAACGTCATCACGGCGGCCGGCGTCACCAGCGCTCTCGACCTCACGCTGGCCTTCATCGAGGATGACCACGGCGCGGACCTGGCCAGGAAGGTCGCCCGCACCCTGGTGACCTACCTGCAACGGCCCGGCAACCAGGCGCAGATGAGCATCTTCACCGGCGCGCCGGCGGGCGAGGACAAGCTGGTCAGGCAGGTGACCGAGTACATCACCAGCCACCTGGCCGCCGACCTGACCACCGCCACACTGGCGGCCGACGCCGGGGTGAGCGAGCGGCACCTGACCCGGCTGTTCATCAAGGACCTGGGCCAGACGCCCGGCCGGTTCGTCCGGCAGGCCCGTACGGAGGCGGCCGCCCACCTGCTGGCCTCGACCACCCTGCCCATGGCCGGTGTGGCGGCCCGCTGCGGCTTCGGCACAGCCGAGACGCTGCGGCAGGCGTTCGTCGACCGCTACGGGATCCCGCCGTCGCGCTACCGGCTGACGCAGCGATCGGCGTGAGTACTACTACTCATCTGCCTTGAACGCGAAGCTGGTCGGCGGGGTGAAGGACGGGTCCGGCACGCCGTACACGAGCGAGATCTGCTCGTGCGCCTTGATCGCGATGGTCGCCGGATCGCCGGTGAACGGCTTGCCGTCGACCTGGGTGGTGAGCACCTTGCCGTTGCCGGTCCGCAGCGCACCGATCTGGTTCGCCGAGAGGGTGACGCCCCACTGCTTGAAGATCTGGCCGAGGGTGTAGACCTCGCCCTTGGCGCGGGATTCGACGTGGATCACGCCGCGGGCGTCATGGGTGTGTACGGGGGTCATCTCCTCCCCCTCGATCCCGATGTTGGCCGGGACCGCCACCTCCTTGCCGTCCACGAAGAGGCTCAGATGGGCGTGGTAGTGCTCGGCGGTGCCCATCGGCCCGGCGGTGAGACCGGCGGCCTTCATCCCGGGGGCCGGGTCGTCCGGGATGGACCAGGGCGGCGTCCCGCCGTACGGCTGGGCGGGCTTGGCCGAGACGGTCTGGAAGATGCCGTACCCGGCCGCGGCCAGGGCGACCAGCGCGACGGCCGAGCCGATCCCCGCGGTCACCCACCTGCGGCGGCCCGGCTCTTCGATGACCGGCGGCTCGGCGGGGCGTTGCTGGGATTCCGGCGTCTCAATCGTGGACATGGGCGCTCCTGGGCAACATGCGGCTTTGCGACCTTCAGCTCATCATCCGCGAAGAAGGATCAGCGCAGATGACGCCGCCACCGGCCGGATGTGGCCGTGCTTTACGGCCAGCGGAGTCACCTGGCCGTTGAATCGCCACGAAAGGCACATCGGGGCCATCCTCTCCCCCGAAACCGGCTTCAACGCCCCCGATAGCGGCGAGAACCATCCAACAAAGGGTCCACGACGTTCAGAGGGCCGCAGGGCCCCTCGGGGAGGCACACGGATGCCGATCAAGGTCACCGTCTGGAGCGAGAACTACCACGAGCCACGCGAGGAGGACGTACGCCTGCGCTACCCGGAGGGCATTCACGGCGCGATCGCCGCCGGCCTGACCGAGCGGCTCGGCGACCGCGTACAGGTGCGCACCGCGATCCTGGAGGAACCGGAGCACGGGCTGTCGGAGAAGGTCCTCGCCGAGACCGACGTGCTCACCTGGTGGGGGCACATGGCCCACGAGGAGGTGTCCGACGAGGTCGTGGAGCGGGTGCATCAGCGCGTGCTCGGCGGAATGGGCCTGCTGGTGCTGCACTCGGGCCACTACTCGAAGATCTTCCGCAAACTGATGGGCACCACCTGCTCGCTCACCTGGCGCGACGCGGCCGAGCGCGAGCTGGTGTGGACGGTCGCCCCCGGCCACCCCATCGCCGAGGGCGTACCGCGGCCGCTGGTCATCGGCGAGCAGGAGACGTACGGCGAACCGTTCGGCATCCCGGAACCCGACGAGCTGGTCTTCGTCAGCAATTTCAGCGGCGGCGAGGTCTTCCGCAGCGGCTGCTGCTACCGCCGGGGCCTGGGCCGGGTCTTCTACTTCAGCCCCGGCGATCAGGGGCACCCGGTCTACCACCACCCGGACGTACGGCGCGTGCTGGCCAACGCGGTGCTGTGGGCCGCCCCCGCGTCCGGCGTCGGCGACCCCCTGCGGAACGCCCACACCCCCATCACCTGGTAGGAGCCGCATGACCTTCATCACCCTCGAGGAGGACCGTCCGCTGCGGGCCGTGGTCGTCGGCGCCGGGTACATCGGCGGCCAGTGGGCACCCGAACTGCTCGCCCATCCCGGCACCGAACTGGTCGGCTGGGTGGACGTGGCCGAGGAGCGCGCCCGCGCCTCCGCCGCCGCCCTGGGCCTGGACGGGCTGCCCGTCAGCGCCTCGCTCACCGCCGTGCTCGACGGCGAGGAGCCCGACTTCATCGTCAACTGCACCGTGCCCGGGGCTCATCGCGAGGTCACCGTCACCGCCCTGGAGCGCGGGGTGTCGGTGCTCAGCGAGAAGCCGATGTCGATCACGCTCGACGAGGCGCGGAGCATGGTGAGCGCGGCGGACCGGGCGCGGCGGCTGTTCGCGGTCAACCAGAACCGCCGCTTCCTGCCGAACCTGGTGGCCTTCCGCAGGACCGTGGCCGAGCTCGGGCCGCTCGGGCTGCTGACCTCGGAGTTCTTCATGCCGTACAAGGGGCCGCCGTTCCTGGACACGCTGGAGCACCCGCTGTTACAGGACATGGCCATTCACCTGTTCGACGCGGCCCGCGCGGTGTCGGGGGCCGATCCGGTCAGCGTCTACTGCGAGTCGTTCCGGCCGCCGTGGACCTGGTATCCCGGCACCTGCTCGGCCACGGCGATCTTCGAGATGACCGGCGGGCTCCGCTACACCTTCACGGGGAGCTGGTCCGCGCCCGGCCAGGCGACGTCCTGGACCGGCAGCTGGCGGGCCGCCGGCACGCACGGCACGGCGCGCTGGGACGGCGAACAGCGGCCGACGGTGGAAGGGGCAAACGGCCACAAGGTACGCAGACATCCACCCGAACCTGACCGGTATCCGGGGCGGGCCCGGTTCAGCGGGCTGGCAGAGGGGCTGGAGGAGTTCCTGGCCGGGCTGCGTACTGGGCGGCCGCCGCAGGGTGAGTGTCATGACAACATCCGCAGCCTGGCCATGGTGACGGCCGCCCTGGAGTCGGCCCGCACGGGGGCCCGGGTGCCGGTGGGCTTCGACGTCTGAGGGGTTGCGTCGGTGAGATCCGCACATTGAGACCGGCATGTGGGCCAGATCCGCGTGTCTGTGAGAGGTGCGTGGGTCAGGTCCGCGACAACGGGTTGGGCAGCCGGGCCCAGCGGTCGCCGGTGGGGCCGCCTTCGAACTGCATCACCGTGTGCGCTTTGACGGGGAGCTCCGCGCCGAACAGCGCCGCCCGGTCGGCGCGGGTGTCGGCGGTGGCGGGCAGGTCGTCGAAGACCTGGCCGGCCACCGCCACCACCACCGCCCACAGCCGCTCCTCCACCTCCCGGTCGCCCTGCCCGAGAGCCGAGACGAGGCTGCTGAACGTGGTACCGACGAGCGAGCCGAACAGCTTGGCGTGCAACTCGTCCGGATCGTCGGTGATGAGGCGGGCGCTGAGCGGCGGCGGCGTAAGGCCGTTGCGGCGCAGGCGCGCGGGGCTGACGCGAATGTCGGCCAGGTCCCGGTAGACCAGGCGGATCGGGTGACCGTGACGGTCCAGGACAACCAGGAGGTTCTGCCCATGCGCCTCCAGCGTCACGCCGTACGCCAGCAGCCCCAGCGCCGCCTCCAACGCCTGCCGCGCGAACTCCCCCAGCCACTCCACGGCCGCATCCAGGCTGGGGACGAAGGGCGGACCGCCGGACGGAGACCGGACGACGCCGTGGAAAGGCGAGCCACCACTCAGGGCCTGGACGACGCCGTGGATCAAGGGCGGGCCGCCGGTCGGGGGCCGGACGATGAGGGCCGCCACGGGAAGCACGGTCTCGCCCGCGCCCGCGTACTCCGTCGGCGACTCGCGCACCAGGACCGCCAGGTCGGCACTGGGCTCGCCGTCCACCACCGCGCAGGCGGCGGCCAGGTTGCGGGTGATCCGCAGCGGCCCGCCCAGCCGCCGGGCCAGGTGCACCAGCATGGCCGAGAGCGGCGCGCTGTCACGGATCGAGCCCGGCGAGATGTCCCGCACGTTGGACGTCAGCCGCGTGGAGAGCGCCGTCTTGAAATGCGGCCCGCCGCCGACGGGCGCGAGCGTACGTACACAGATCAGCGGCCGGGCCGCTATCCCGCCGGCCACGAACGGCCGGAACCCCACCTCCGGCAGCACATGCCTGCTCTGCCACGGATGGGCGGGCAGCAGCAGCCGGTCACCGTCGCGCAGCCAGTCGGGCCAGGCCCCGATGACCACGCACCGCGACGCCGGCACCGCCACCAGATCCAGATCGACGACGGGCCGGTGTTCGGGCATGTACGCGATCTGCTCCGCCGGCGACACCCCTGGCCGGTTACGACAGGACGGATGATAGGGATGCCCGTCCACCACACTCTGCTCGAACCACTCCAGCGACCCCTCCTCCGCCCCCGTCCCCAGCCCCAGCCTGGCTCCGGCACGCGCGAGCGCCAGGGAGGCGACGCTGCGGTCCAGATCGGCGCCGAAGCGCTCCGATCCCGGCAGCCCGAGCGCCGCCAGCAGCTCGCCCGGCCGCGTGTAGGCCCGCCCATCCAGCAGCACCGCCGGGTCCTCCCCCGCCCCCAGGTCGTACGCCAGGCGGCTGGGCCCGGTGAGCAGACGCCCATCGGCCAACCGGACCCGCCCGACCACGCTGTCCCGCCGGGCCGCGCCGTCCTGCCCGTCTGGGCTCTCCCGCCCGGCCATCCCGGGCACCGGCTCGTACAGCAGCCCCCGCCAGAGCAGGCCCAGGATGGTGGCCCGCGCCCCCGGCAGCGCCTCGGCGTAGGCGGCGGCCAGACCGGGACGGACCTGTGCCAGCGTTGCGGCAAATTCCGCTTCTGCCCGACCTTGAGGGGGATCCTCCAATTCAATACTCATAACGGGTAGTTACCCAGTGTATGACCACCGATACGAGTGGTGAGGGATCCGCGATGGCGCATCATCCCGAGGGGCCGGACGCGGCACAGGTGACCGTCGCCGACGCTCTCACGATGACGGCTCTCCTCAACTGCCTGGTCCGCGAAGTGGTCAGCCCCGAGAGCGGCCAGAACGACGGCCATCAGACCTACCGTCTGCCCGCGACCGGCCACCTGCTGCGCGTTCGGGCCGGACGCTACCCCGGTCACCCCGCCCTGTACACGCCCGGTGGCTGGCTCCCTCTGTCCCTGGACCTCCTGGTGGCACTGACCACCGAGGAGCTGACCGCGTACACCGGCGTGTCCAACGACACCCTCGCGAGCGAGATCCGCCACAGCAGAGACGTCGTCGCCACTCTGCTGTCCACCCGGCGCACCCCCACATCCAGCACCCAGCCGTTCATCGAACCCACCGAACTGTTCCTGCGGTCCGAGCAGGCCCTGGTCGCCGGGCACCGCTACCACCCGGCGCCCAAGGCCCGTGGCGGGCTCGGTCCGGACGCCTGGCTCCCCTACGCGCCCGAGGCCCGCGCCCGCTTCCCGCTGATCCTGCTCGGGCTAGCGCCCGAGATCGTGCTGGAGGAGGGCGACACCACCGCGCTGGACGCCCTCGGACCGCCGCCGCCCGATGGCGGCCTCCTGTTGCCCGCCCACCCCTGGCAACTTGAGCTGCTGGGCGGCCATGCCGCCCTACGGGACGGGCGGCTGCGGAATCTGGGCGAGACCGCCGCCGTACGGGACGGCCGACTGCTCTATCTCGGCGAAACCACCGCCATGGCCGTACCCACCTCTTCGCTGCGCACCGTCTACCTGCCCGACGTGGATCTGTTCTGCAAGTTCAGTCTCGACGTCCGGATCACCAACGACGTCCGCCGCCTCTGGGCCCGCGACCTGCGCCAACTCACCGCGGTCGACCGCCGGCTGCGGGAGGTCTTCGACGACCTGCCCGCGCATCTGCCGAGACCGTCCGTACTCTCCGACCGGGGCTACCGCACCGTGGACCTCGGCGATGGCGACGGTGGTGAGGCGCTGGCGGTGGTCGTGCGCGACGGCCTGGGGGCGCACCTGCGTCCCGGCCTGACGGCACTGCTGGCGGCGGGGATCAGCGAGGGCTTTCCCGGCAACCCGCTCGACGGCCTCGACGAGGACCGGGCGCTCGCCTGGTGGCAGGGCTACCTGGAGCACGTCGTACCGCCGGCCCTGCACGCGTATTTGCGTCACGGCGTGGTCCTGGAGTGCCACCTGCAGAACGTACTGATCGGCGTGGACGCCACCGGCGGCCCGGCGCAGGTGATCTTCCGTGACCACGAGGGCGTCAAGCTGGTCGCCGACCGGCACCCGGACACGACACCAGGCGTCAGCGCGGCCTACGGCTGGGAGCGGCTGGTCTACTGCCTGGTGACCAACAATCTCTGGGAGATCGCCGGCGCGATCGAGGAGCGCCACCCGGGCCTCGGCGGTGAGCTGTGGGCATGGGCCAGAGATCTGCTCGCCGGGTACGCGGCGGACCACATAGAGGTCCGCGCCCTGCTGGCCGCCGACCACGTGCCCGCCAAGGCCAACCTGCTGCTGCGCTGGCTCGGCGCCGACGGCGGCGCGATGCGCTGCGTGCCCGTCCCCAATCCGCTGCGACCCCGCCCCTAGCCCCCCTGCGTGCCCGTCCCTACCAACCCCCCTGCGTGTCCGTCCCCAGTCCCCTGCGACCAGTAGCCGGCCGGCACAGAAACCGTGACCATGGTCATCGCTATTAGTAACCGAATAGCTACTGTCAGTGACAGTGCCGGGTAGATAGACATGGGCGTGACCGACATCATCTCTGAAAGGAGAAGGTCATGCACGCACCAGCCGCGTACGAGCCGCCGGCCCTGGCCGAAGTCGGCGACTTCGCCGACCTGACGCGCGGTTTCCCGTCAGGCTTCGTCCTTGATTGGGCCCCCCAGCCGTTCCAGTGGTTCTCCGGCTGACGGGCGGGAGCATCGGTGCTAGGTGAGATGTGGTTCGCCGTCCTCCCCGACGGTGAAGCCGGTCTTGCCGCGGCAGGCGTGCTGCTTCCTGGAGCCAGTCAGGTGATCGACCACGCCTCCGGGCGGCCGTGGTTGATCGGGGACTGGCCCGGCCACCAGATCCGTCTGGCGGCGGCGGGAGCGGCACGGGTGGCGGTGATCGGGCGCTGCCCGGTCACCGCCACTGACCTGGCCCTGCGGCTGGCCCGGATATCCGACGTCGAGCGGATCGAGCAGGTCGTCGCGGGGCTGACGGGCAGCTTCCACCTGGTCGCCTCGATCGACGGCCGGGTGGCGGTGCGGGGCACCGCCTCGGCCGTCCGCCGCGTCTTCCATGCCCGCGTACGCGGTGTGACCGTGGCCGCCAGCCGTTCCGACGTGCTCGCGTGGGCGACCGGCGGGCGGATCGACGAGCGGGTGCTGGCCACGCGGCTGCTGCCGAGCGGGGTGGTCGGCCCGTTGCAGGACCTCGGTGTGTGGCGCGACGTCAGCTGCCTGCCGCCCGACCGTACGCTGCTGATCGAGCCCACCGGCATGACCGGCATCCGCACCTGGTGGCACCCACCCGAACCGGCCCTGCCCCTGGCTGAGGGAGCGACGGCGCTCCGCGAGGCGCTGACCGGCGCCGTGGACGCGTGCACCGCCGACGGCGGCACGATCAGCGCCGACCTGTCCGGCGGCATCGACTCCACCAGCCTCTGCTTCCTGGCCGCCCGCGGCCGGGCAAGCCTGATCACCGTGCACTGCGAGGGCATGGACCCCGGCAACGACGACCCGGCCTGGGCCTTCCGCGCGGCCACCGGCCTGCCGGATGCGACGCACCACGTCATCGGCAGCGACGAGCTCCCGCTGTGGTTCGCCGGGCTGACCGAGCCCCAGCCGTCGATGGAGGAACCCTCCGGCTGGGTACGCGACGCGGCGCGGCTGGCCGACCTGGCCTGGCGGCTGAGCACCGCCGGTTCCCGGCTGCACCTGATGGGGGTCGGCGGCGACGAGCTGTTCTCCGCCCTTCCGCCCTACCTCCACGACCTGGTCAGAGACCGCCCGTTCACGGCGCCCGCGCACCTGCGCGCCCGCCGGGCCCGCTGGCGCAGCTCCTGGTGGCGGATGCTGCGGGCGCTGGCCGACCGCGCCGACCACCCGGCCTGGCTGGAGCGCTGCGTCGCCGATCTGAGCACCACACCCGCGGCCGCGGACGCCTATTCGATGGCCTGGGGGCCGCCGCTGCGTATGCCGCCCTGGGCCACCGCCTGCGCCGTGCACGCGGCCCGCGACGTACTGGCCGGGATCGCCGCCGCGCGGCCGGCGCCGCTGTCGCCGCTACGTGCCCAGCACCAGACCCTGCTCTACGCGCGCACCGGCGGGGCCGGGCTGCGCCAGATCGACCAGGCCACCTCCCGCCTGGGTCTCCCGTACGCCGCGCCCTACCTGGACGACGCCGTGATCGAGGCCGCGCTGTCGGTACGGCCGGACGAGCGCGCCGGCCTCGGCCGTTACAAGCCGCTGCTGGCGGCCTCGATGGACGGCGTCGTGCCGGCCGAGATGCTCGAGCGCTCGACCAAGGGCGAATACGGCGCCGACTTCTACGCCGGCTGGCGGCGCCATCGTGACAGCGTGCTGGAGCTGTTCGAGGCGTCGGAGCTCGGCCGGCTCGGGCTGATCGACACCGGCGCCCTGCGTGCCGCCCTGCTCGGCGTGCACCCGCGGCCGCACGTCATGGAACCCCTGTCGCAGACGCTCGCCTGCGAGATATGGCTGCGCTCACTGACCCCACACCGGATGCCGGCCATGACCACGGGAGACTCCTGATGCCCTTCAGCCTGCGCGGCGGCGTGTCCGCCGCGCACTCCATCGACGGCATGGTGCTGCTCGACGAGCACGCCGACCTGCTGGCGGCCCTGCGCCGAGCCGGACTGGTGATGCCGTGAGCCACCCGATGACCTCCGAGTCACGCGCCCGGGCTTCGCTGGCCATCTTGTGCCGGCTCCGGGGCACCTGGCCCACCTGGTGCGCGGGGGTGCGCGTGGAGCCGTTCCGCGCGCACGCCTGGGTGCAGGTGAACGGGCAGCCCGTCGGCGAGCCCTATCCGGCCGGCTACTACCGGCCGATCATGACCGTCGCGGCCCCCCCGGCCGCCCCATGAGGCCGGGGGCGATCCACACCCGCTCGCTGCGCAAGTCCTACCAGGGCATGCGCGCTGTGTGCGGGATCAGCCTGAACGTCGAGGCCGGGGAGATGTTCGGCTTCCTCGGGCCCAACGGGGCCGGCAAGTCCACCACGATCTCGATGCTGTCCACGCTGCTGCGGCCCAGCGGCGGCCGGGCCCTCGTCGCGGGCATCGACGTGCGCGACGACCCAAAGGAGGTACGCCGGCGCATCGGGCTGGTCTTCCAGGAGCCGACCGTTGACGCCGACCTGACCGTACGCGAGAACCTCGCCTTCCACGCCACGCTCTACGGCCTGGGCAAACACGACGCGCGCCGCCGCGTGGCCGAGGCCGCGGACCTCGTGGGCCTGACCGGCCGCGGCGACACTCTGGTACGCACCCTGTCCGA
Source organism: Nonomuraea sp. NPDC052129 (assembly GCF_040680095.1). Classification (NCBI taxonomy): domain Bacteria; kingdom Bacillati; phylum Actinomycetota; class Actinomycetes; order Streptosporangiales; family Streptosporangiaceae; genus Nonomuraea; species Nonomuraea sp. NPDC052129. The sequence goes on from NZ_JBFAVX010000013.1 coordinate 84,395, forward strand.
CAGCATGAGACGCCTGCTGGAGATCGCCCGCGGGCTGCTGCACGAGCCGGGGGTGCTGTTCCTCGACGAGCCCACGGTGGGCCTGGACCCGCAGGCCCGCGCGGAGATCTGGGAGCACCTGCGCGAGTTGCGCCATCGCCGGGCCATCACCGTGTTCCTGACCACCCACCACCTGGAGGAGGCCGAATACTGCGACCACATCGCCATGGTCGACCGGGGCCGGGTGGTCGCCGACGACTCCCCGGCCGCGCTGAAGCGACTGATCGGCACCGACCGCATCCATCTGCGCACCGGCGACGACCAGGCCGCGGCCGCCACGCTGTCCGACTACCTGGGCCTGTCGAGCGCGTGGGGGCCTGACGGCCTGTACGTCCAGGTGACCGACGCGGCCACCGCCATCCCCTGGGTGTGCACCGTGCTGCGGGTGCCCGTTCACTCGATCGAGGTACGCCGTCCCAGCCTCGACGAGGTGTTCCTGCGCTACACCGGCCGGACCTTGGACGGCGCGTCACGTCCGGGGGTGTGGCCGTGACCGTGGACGCCCGTCCCTCCCTCTGGTCACGTCTTCTGCGCCGGCTCTGGTGGGAGACCCGGGCCGCCCATGTGGTGTGGCAGCGCGAACTGCTCCACTATGTCCGCAACCCGGCACGTCTGATCATGACCCTGGTCCAGCCGGTCGTGTACCTGCTGGTCCTCGGCACCGGGCTCGCCGCCATGCTCCCGGGCGGTGGCGGCTATCTCACCTACCTGTTTCCCGGCGTACTGCTGATGACCGTCCAGGCGCCCGCGATCGCCATCGGCGCCTCCGTCGCGGTCGACCGCGAGGCGGGCTTCCTCAGGGAGATGCTGGTCGCGCCCGTCCATCGGGTGAGCCTGCTGGCGGGCCGGTGCGCGGGCGCCGCCACGGTGGCCACCTGTCAGGGCGTGTTCGTCCTGGGTCTGGCGGGGGTGGCGCACATCCCGTACGCGCCTGAGCTGATGCTCGCCCTGGTCGCCGAGATGGCGCTGATCGCGTTCGCCATGACCGCGTTCGTCGCCCTGCTGGCCGTGGTCATCTCCCCGACGCCGAGCTTCCACGCGGCACTGGGGTGCGCGCTGACGCCGCTGGTGTTCCTGTCGGGCGCGCTGTTCCCGATCGCGGGCCTGCCTGGCTGGTTGACTGCTCTCATGATGGCCAACCCGCTCACCTACGTGATCGACCTGCTCCGGCGGACCATCGCCCCGTACCTCGCACGGCCGGAGCCCGCCGCCGTCCACTCGCCCGTCCTCATGGAGCTCGCCGTCACCGCCGGGGTAGGGCTGCTCTCCCTCCTACTGGCCGCCCGCCGCCTCTCCCGCCCGCACTGAGGCCGTCCAGAGACCCCAGCCCGACGGACCGTCTTCCTCCCCTCCCCGAAGGGGGTCCCTCCAGAGAGACATTGCGGTCCCTACACCAGGCCGACCATGAACCCCTCATCGCGGATCCCCAGGTAGGCCGCGGGACGATATTGCCGCATCGCCCGCTCGATGACCGGAATGTACTTGGGGTTGGAGCCGAGAGGCAGCCGATAGCCGTTCTTGACCGTGTGGAACTCCCACAGGTGCTCCAGTTCCGGGTGGCGGGCGCGGAACCCGGGATCGGCGGGGAAGAGATCGAGGCGCACCATCACCTTGCGCATGATGTAGTCGGCGAGCTTGACCCGGCGCTGCTGGGTGCGCGAGATGCCCACTCCCGACAGCTCGGCCCACGGCGCCGACCACGGCCTGCCCTGGGGATCGTCCCAGCGCACGCCATAACCGTCGAAGACCAGCCTGCGGGGGCGGCTGAGCTTGCGCCACGCGATGATCGGCAGGGCCCCGATGGCCAGGAACAGCAGCCCGAACAGCCCGGCGACCACAGTGGTCCCGGCGCCGCCCCTGACCTGGCCGGTGAGCGACGACACGATCGTGATGAGCCCGATGGCCCCCGCCACGGAGCCGCCGATCAACGCCTTCGTCTTGGCGTCCCCGCCGACGTCGATCACCACGGGAGGCGGGGCGAAGGCGGGGGGCTGCTGCTGCGGGGGATACGGGGCGTTGAACTGCTGCTGGTGATGGGGTGGATACGGTGGCTGTTGCGGCGGCCGGTACGTCATGAAAAGTCAGGCTAGTTCGGGCGACCAGGCCCCCCGCGATGCTTCACCGTTTTGCGAAGCGAGTTCGAGCAGGTTCAGCAGCTCCGGGTGGCGAAGGCCAGGAACTGCGTCGTCTCCTCAGTGGAGAAGTTGTCGTCGGACCCGATCACGAGCGTGCACTCGCCCGTGCGCAGCCGCGGCCCCCAGGCGAGGCTCTCCAGGTTCTGTACCGGCGTCCGGATGTCGTCGAGGTCGGTGACCAGGCGCTTGGAGACCGCACGGTAGGGCTCGCCGGTCGTCAGGCTGTTCCTGGCCAGCACGTTCGTGGCCCCACGCAGGTCGATCTCGTACAGCTTCACCCGATAACCGACGCCTTCGAGCCAGGAGCGCTCCAGAGCCAGGAACCGGTGCTCGTCGATCGCCAGGATCTCCGAGACCCCGCTGTCGGAGTGCCCGGTCGGCGGGACGGGGGCGGTGGGCAGGGGGTCGACGGGGTAGACGTACTGGGCGCTCGGCTTGCTCCTGAAGCGGCTCCATACGGTGAGGCGGGCCGCCGCGCCGTGCTCGACGGTCGGCGGCTCCCCGTCCTCGAAACGCGGGCCCTCGGTGGCGGTCGTGATCGTGCGCGAGGTGAGGGCCAAGCCCTCGATGCCGAAGTTGCGTCTGGGCCCGGCGTCCGTGGCGGTCATGCGCAGGTTGGCGGGCATCGGCAGCTCGCTGACCTGCTGTCCCTGGGCGTCGGCCCGGTGGACGTACAGGCCGGACGGCGGAATGTCCGGGTGCCCCTCGTCCGGGCGGTCGCCTTCGTCACCCCACAGCAGCCGGCCGGTCCACTGGTCGTAGCGGATGGTCTCAGGGTCGGCGGACTCGGGCTCGCCGTACGGGGGGTAGGTGCTCCCGTCGGGGCGCAGGAAGGTGTTGACCCCGGTGAGGTGAACGCCGGTGAACGCGCCAGTCCTCCAGTCGAAGGCGAGTCGCCCGGTGTAGAAGCGGGCCGGTCCGTAGCGGCCGCGGTCGTCGGAGATGAGGTACCAGGTGCCGGTGAGCGGGTCGCGATCGAGTCCGGACAGGCCACCGACCGTGGTGCCGGCGTAAGGCATCTTGTACGGCAGTCGCTGCTCGCCGAGGAAACGGGTGATCTCGATGGGCTGCGGCGAGGCACTCGCCGCCGTGGCTGCGGGCACGGCGGCGAGGCCGATCGTGACCGCGACGGCCGCGGTGATGCCCACTATTCTCCGCATTCATCTCTCCCCACTCGGCGACACCGGCGGGGATATGAGACCGCGGATTCATCGAAAAGTCCACGCGAATTAATAACGGCGATTCAGCCGCGATCAGCGAGAAAAGTGCTCACATGATGGCGAGTTGCCCACCGTCGATGACCAGCTCGGTGCCGTGGATGAAGGCCGCGTCGTCCGAGGCCAGGAAGGCGTATCCGGCCGCGACCTCCTCGGCCAGCCCGGCCCGGCCGAGCGGGATGTGGTCGCGCTCGTACGCCGACACGAAATCGTCCGCCAGCCCGGCCGAGATGGTGGAATTCAGTGGAGTCTTGATATATCCGGGACAAAGGGAATTGACGCGGATGCCGTGTTTTCCGAGCTCCACGGCCATGGTCTTGGAGAGCAACAGCACGCCGCCCTTGGAGGCGTTGTAATGCGCGTAGTCGGCCTCGCCGCCGAGCCCGTTCGTGGACGACATGTTGAGGATCACTCCGCCGGCGCCGCGCGCCACCAGATGCCTGGCCACGGCCTGGGCCACCAGGAACATCCCCCGCAGATTCACCGACACGATCCGGTCCCAGTGATCGGGCGTGATCTCCAGGAACGGCTCGCGCCAGGCGATGCCCGCGTTGTTGATCAGGACGTCGATCCCGCCCAGCGTCGAGATGGCGCCGTCCACCAGCCGGGCGACGTCGCCCTCCGAGCTGATGTCGCCCGCCAGCCCGTGCGCCTCGCCCAGCGGGGCCAGCTCGGTCACCGCCTGGTCCACCTCGGCTTCGTGGAGGCCGCCGAGGACGACCCGGGCGCCCTCTTCCAGGAACCGGCGCGCGGTGGCGGCGCCGATGCCGCTGCTGCCACCACTGATCAGCACCCGCTTTCCGGCCAGTCCACGCATGATGCCCTCCACTGTCGCGACTCGGCTCCGAACGTAGCATTGGTTCCGCCATACGCACGATCGTTCTGCTATTCGGAAAGGCCAGCGAGTTCCACGAGTCCCTGACGCCTGCTCATAACCGTAGGCGGCCCGGAACAGCGTTCTGTTTTACGGAAAGGTGGCCCACCCCGGTAGGGCCACCTCGCCCGCCTACCTACAGGGCTTGTAGGGCAGATCCTTGAGGGAGTAGTCGGTCGCCTTCTTGATGGCGTTGACGTTGAGCGTGGCCGCCTTGCCGCAGAAGCCGGCCGGCGAGGTCAAGTACTCCACCTGGAACACCGGCTTGCCCGCCTGGATGAACGGCGTCAGCTCCCCGCACTCGTCGAACTCGAAGCACTGCTCGTTGACCGCGTAGTCGAAGTCACCCACCAGGTCGGACACCTGGGAGAGGTCGTTCTTCAGCGCCACCGACAGGCCCTTGGCGTGGCCCAGGGCGGCCAGGGCCCGGTTGAAGATGAGCTGGGTGGCCGGGGTGACCGTCCAGCCGGTGACCGACTTGCCCTCCTCGTGCGCGTTCACCACGTCGAACTCGACGCCGTCGAACCCGGCCTGGGCGCACTTGTCGACCCGGGCCGCCATCATCGTCAGCAGGAAGTCCCGCTGGCCCTTGTCGTTGTTGATGTTGGCCCAGCGCTCGTTCGGGAACTCCTCGCTGAACGGCTTGCCCAGCAGGGAATTGCCGTGGCTGTTGTCCCAGTCGACGAACGTCTGGTAGTCGGGCCGGTACTCCTCGATCGAGCCGGCGTCGACGTAGCAGATCGCCTTGGCGCCCTTCGCGTGGATGGCGGAGACGGCGGCGGTGTTGAGCGTGGTGTTGTTGCCCACCACATCGGCGTCCGCGTAGAGATCGATGTCGAACACCGTCGGCTTCACGCAGGCGCCCCCGGTCTGCGGGACCTGGCAGATGTCGACGTTGACGCCGCCGGTGGCGGGGTAGGCGGAGTTGCCCTGGAGCTGGTACTGCCAGCGACTCCGCAGCGGAGGCTTCCAGATCGCCGCACGAGCGTCGGCGTTGGGAGCGGCGGCCTTGGGAGCGGCGGCCTTGGGAGCGGTCGTGGCGGCGGCGGCCGATTCGGCGGCGCCAAGGACCGCCACCGGCGCGATGACCAGCGCCGCGGCCACGGCGGACCGGGTGAAGAACGATCGGGGGTTGACCATACTCTCACCTTCTATTCCGAGGGGTGGAATGTTATTCCGACCTCAAGGAAATCGGGCAAGATCGCACGTTGTCAATCTTGTCTCGATGTCGAGAATTCCTCACAAAAGGCGTGTAACGCCGACCAGGCGGCTCATCAAGCGCTTTCCGTGTAGCGGAACGCTAGTCTGTATCGTGGATGGATGGCTATACTCGCCGCACGCAGCGGGCCCTCACGCCCGCCGTGGTCCGTGGAGGGAAAGAGCCCGATGGCACGCATCATCTTCATCGGCGCCGGCAGCGTCGAATTCACCAAAAACGTCCTCTCCGACATCCTGACCTTCCCCGAGCTGGGGGACTCGACCTTGGTCCTCCATGACATCGACCCCGAGCGGCTCGCCACCGCGGCGGCCATGGCCGAGTGGATGGTCGCCGCGCTCGGCCTCGGCGCCAAGGTGGAGGCCCACCTCGACCGCCGCGCCGCCGTGGACGGCGCCGACTACGTCATCAACGAGATCGCAGTCGGCGGGCACGCCGCGACCCGCGTCGACTTCGAGATCCCGCGCCGCTACGGCCTGCGCCAGACGATCGCCGACACCCTCGGCATCGGCGGCATCTTCCGCGCGCTCCGTACGATCCCGGTGATGGTCGGGCTGGGGAACGACCTGGCCGAGCTGGCACCGGACGCACTGCTGCTCAACTACACCAACCCGATGGCGATGATCCCCCGGGCCGTCTACCAGGGCACCCCCTTCAAGCGGGTCGTCGGGCTCTGCCACTCGGTGCGCGACACGCAGGCCCGCCTCGCCTCGCTCGTGGGCGTACCCGAGGACGAGGTCTCCTTCGTCACGGCCGGGGCCAACCACCAGGCGTTCGTGCTGCGGTTCGAGCACCGGGGCCAGGACCTTTACCCGGCGCTCGACGACGTGATCGCCCGGGACCCCGGCCTGCGCAGGACCGTGCGGGTGGAGATGTACCGCCGCTTCGGCTACTTCCCCACCGAGTCGAGCGAGCACGGCTCGGAATACCTGCCCTGGTTCCTGCACCACGACGACCAGGTGGCGCACTTCCGCATCCCGGTGGACATCTATCTGCGCTGGTCGGAGGAGAACCTCGACACCTACGAGGAGACCAAGCGGCGCCTGGCGGCCGGCGAGGGCGTGGAGATCGAGCCCGCGATGGAGCTGGCCTCCGAGGTCATCCACTCGATCGAGACCGGCACCCGCAGGGTGGTCCACGGCAACGTACGCAACGACGGGCTGATCAGTAACCTGCCGCCCGACGCCTGCGTCGAGGTGCCCTGCCTGGTCGACCGGTCGGGGATGCGCCCGACCCGGATCGGCGACCTGCCGCCCCAGCTCGCCGCGCTGAACCAGACGTTCCTGAACGTCGGCGACCTGACGGTGCGGGCGGCGCTCGAAGGCCGCCGCGACCACGTCTACCACGCGGCCATGCTCGACCCGAACGCCGCCGCCACGCTCACCCTCCAGCAGATCCACGACCTCGTGGACGAGATGATCGCCGCCCACGGCGACCTCCTTCCCGAGGGCGTCCGATGAGGCGCGCCCTGATCGCCGTCACGGGCCTCGCCCTGCTCGCGACCGGCTGCGGCTCGCCGGCCGGGAGCGAGCAGGCGGGCGGCCCGGTGCGGATCACCGTCTGGGACGGCCAGTCGGACGCCGCCGCCAAGTCGATCGCGAAGCTGGTGGCCCAGTTCAACCAGGCCCATCCGGACATCAAGGTGAGCCTCGAGTCCGGGGCCGCGACCGCCGACGGCATGCTGCCCAAGCTCACCGCCGCGCTCACCTCCGACGCCTATCCCGACATCGCCTACCTCTACGGCTCCTGGGCGCCCAACCTGGCCAGGAACCCGAAGACGGCCGACCTCACGCAGTACGCCAAGGATCCGGCCGTCGGCTGGGCGGACTTCTGGGCCAGCGAGCGGGAAGCGGCCACCGTCGAGGGCAAGGTCATCGGCTTCCCGGCGGTGGTCGACAACATGGTGGTCCTCTACAACAAGAAGCTGCTGGCCAAGGCCGGAATCGAGGCGCCGAAGCCCGACTGGACCTGGGACGACTTCCGGGCGATCGCCAAGAAGACCACCGACGCCGGGTCCGGCACCTTCGGCACCACCTGGGCGATCAGCGGTGGCGAGGAGGCCGTTTGGGGCCTGTGGCCGCTGGTCTGGCAGGCGGGCGGCGACGTGCTCTCTCCCGATCGCAAGAAGGCCGTCTTCAACTCCGCCGCCGGACAGCAGGCGCTCGGCCTGCTGCGCGGCATGGCCATCGACGACAAGTCGCTCTACCTCGACTCCAGCCCGGCCGAGAAGGGGCAGAAGCTCTTCGAATCGGGCCGGCTCGGCATGTTCCTGGCCGGTCCGTGGGTGCTGCCCGACCTGCAGACCGCCAAGGTCGACTACGGCGTCGCCCAACTCCCCGGTACGAACGGCAACCACGAGACGGTCTCCGGCCCCGACAACTGGGTGGTGTTCAAGCACGACGACCGGCGGGTCAAGGCCGCCGCCACGTTCCTGACCTGGCTGACCGCGGCCGAACAGCAGCTGGAGTGGATGAAGGACACCGGCTCGCTGCCCATCCGCGAGTCGATCACCAAGCTGCCCGGCTACCAGGACTACCTCACGAAATATCCGGGCATCGAGGTGATCTCCACCAACCTGGCCAACGCCAAGCGGGTCAGGCCGCCGACGACCAGATATCCGCGGGTGTCGGCGTTCGTGGCCGAGGCCATCGCGCAGACCCTGCTCGGCAAGGCCGATCCCAAGGAGGCCCTGGACGAGGCCGCCGCCAAGGCCGACGCGGCGCTCGCCGTACCGGGATCGTGAACAGCACCGCGCCGGCCCTGGACCGGGCCGCCGTCGGCCACCGGCAGCCGCGCGACCGCCGCAGACTCGCCGAGAACGTCGCCGGCTGGACCTTCGCCGGCCCCGCCTCACTGATCATCCTCGGCTTCTCGTTGGTCCCGATGGTGTGGGCGCTCGCGCTGTCCTTCACCGACTCCGACCTGCAGACGCCGGGGCGGAACGTGGGGCTGGCGAACTACCGGGCGTTGCTGGAGGACCCCGTCTTCTTCCAGGCGCTGCGCAACACCGGGCTGCTCGTCGTGCTCTACATCCCGGCGTCGCTGATCGCGGGCCTGCTCGTGGCGGTGCTGCTGAACAGGAAGGTACGCGGGATCGGCTTTTACCGGACCTGCTTCCTGGTGCCCTACATCGCCTCGGCGACCTCGGCCGGGCTGCTGATGGGCTACATCTTCGACCGGGACTTCGGGCTGATGAACGGGCTGTTCGTCAAGCTCGGGCTGCCGGTGCAGGGGTTGCTGAGCAGCCCTTCGCAGGCCATGTTCGTGCTCACCCTGATCTTCTTCTGGACCCGGTTCGGGTTCGCGGTGGTGATCTATCTGGCCGCGATCCAGGAGATCAACAAGGAGATCCTGGAGGCCGCCTCGATCGACGGGGCGGGCAGGTGGACCACGTTCCGGCACATCATCGTGCCGTCCGTACGGCCGATGACGCTCTTCCTCACGGTCTGGGGCGTGATCGACGCGCTGCAGTTCTTCGACCTGGTCATGACCACGACCAAGGGCGGCCCGGCCAACGCGACCGTGACGATCGTCTACTACATCTGGCAGCTCGCCTTCAACTACTTCACCGCCGGCTACGGCGCGGCCGTGGCGTACGTCCTGTTCGTCGGCACCCTGGTGCTGATCGTCGGCGGCTTCCTGGTCGCGCGCAGGAAGGGGGCCATGGCGTGAAGCTCCGCCTGCCCAGCAAGTGGCATCTGGTGCTCCTGCCGATGTCGTTGGTGACCGTGCTGCCGTTCGTCTGGATGATCCTCAGCTCGGTGATGACCCAGGGCGAGCTCAACCGGTTCCCGCCGCCGTTCTGGCCGGAGGGCATCGACCTGGGCGGCTACCGTACGGTGCTCAACGGCTCGAACTTCCCGCGCTGGTTCCTCAACAGCGTGATCGTGTCGGGCGCCATCGTGCTGGCCCAGCTGGCGCTCTGCAGCCTGGCGGGCTACGCGTTCGCCAGGATCAGGTTCACCGGCTCCAGGATCACGCTGGTCCTGGTCATCGCCACCGCACTGATCCCCTTCCAGCTCACGGTGATCCCGACCTTCCTGATCTTCAACAAGGTCGGGCTGACCGACACGCTCGGCGCACTCATCGTGCCGCAGCTCAGCTCGGCGGTCGGCATCTTCCTGATGACCTCCTTCTTCCAGTCCTTCCCGAGGGAGCTGGAGGAGGCCGCGCGAATCGACGGCTGCTCGCGGTACGGAGTGTTCTTCAAGGTGGTGCTGCCGGTGGCGCGGCCCGCGCTGGCCGCGCTGGCGGTCATCACGTTCATCACCGCCTGGAACGATCTGTTCTGGCCGGTGGTGGCGATCAACTCGGACGCCAACTACACCGTGCAGGTGGGGTTGACGTCGTTCCAGGGCCAGCACCGGGCCGACTGGCCGGCGATCATGGCGGGCACGGTGCTGACGACGCTGCCGGTGCTGGGCGTGTTCCTGTTCGGCCAGCGCCGGTTCGTCCAGGCGCTGACCGGCGCGGTCAAGGGCTGATCGGGGCGGGGGCTGAGGTCGCGGTCACGGGTTCAAGTCGCGGTAGGGGTTGGTGGGCAGGCCGGTGAACGAGGTGCGCCGCCGCCACAGCTCGCCGCCGGTCCGGCCGTCCCAGGCGGTGGTGACGTACAGGATGTCGAGGTCGGGGCCGCCGAAGGCGCAGCTCGTCACGTTGGTGGCGGGCACCTCCACCGTCAGGTCGGGCTGCCCGTCCGGCCGCAGCCGGACCACCTTCCCGCCGCCCCACAGCGCCACCCACACATGCCCCGACGCGTCTACCGTGAGGCCGTCGGGGCTCGGGAGCACGGCGAACAACCGGCGATCCGCGACCTGACCGGTCGCCGGGTCGTAGTCGAAGACGTCGACCCGGTCCATGAGCGTGTCCACGTAGTAGAGCAGCCGCTCGTCGGGGCTCCACCCGATGCCGTTGGAGATCGTGACGCCGTCGAGGATCCGCTCGACACGGCGGTCGGGGTCGAGGCGGTAGAGCGAGCCCGCGCCAGGAGTGTCGTCCTGCGCCATGGACCCGGCGAAGAACCGGCCCGCGCGATCGCACGCGCCGTCGTTCATCCGGTTTCCGGGTGGTTCGGCCGCCGTCACGGGCGCGACGACGGTCAGCTCCCCGTCGATCAGCTCTCCATCGTGTACGGCGAAACCGTCCCTGACGGCGAGCGCCAGCCCGCCGGAAGCACGCGGAACCGCCACGCCCACCGGCTGCCCCACGTCGATCGACTCGTGCGAGCCGTCGGCGGGGTCGAGCCGGTGCACCAGGCCCGCGGGGATGTCCACCCAGAGCAGCGTCCCCGTCCGCTCGTCCCAGCACGGCCCCTCACCCAGCCGCGCGTGCGGTACGGGTACGACCTCCATCGCCACTCCCCTTGTTCCGTATGTCAGAACGTCATTCCAGTTAGAGTGCCAGGAGATCACCCGGAAGATCGCACTGTCAACCGATCAGCCCTGCCCCCGCGACCGCCCACCGCAGATCGTGGCCGCTGGTCAGCCCTGCTCCGCGACCGCCCGCCGCAGGTTGTGGCCCACCTCTTCCATCCGGGCCGGTGACATCCTGTCCTTGATCGCGGTCACGCTCACCGCGGCGACGGGAGCCGTCCGCCCCAGGAAGACCGGGGCGGACACGCAGCGCACGCCGGGTTCGTTCTCCTCCATGTCGAGCGCGTAGCCGCGCTGCCGGACCTGGTCCAGATGGGTGGCCAGCTTGGCCGGGTTCGTGATCGTGTTGCGGGTCCTGGTCGCGAGCGGGCCGTAGCGGTCGGCCCATGCCTTGATCGCCTCGTCGGTCGGGTAGGTCCACGCCAGCAGCGCCTTGCCCACGCCCGTGCAGTGGGCCGCATTGCGCCCGCCGACCACGGAGGTCATCGTGATGGACCGCACCGCCTCGACCTTGTCCAGGTAGACGACCTCGCCGCCGTCCAGCATGGCCATGTGCACGGTCTCGGCGAACTCCTCGCTCAGCCGCAGCAGCAGCGGGCGCACCAGCGTGCGCAGGTCCATGGTTTCGTAGAATCTGAAGGCCGTGGCGAGCATCTCGGTGCCCAGGAAGTACGGCCCGCTGGGTTCCGGCTGCGCGGCGAAGCCGCGATGCTTGAGCGCGCCGAGCAACCGGTGGAGCGAGCTCTTGGGCAGGCCGAGCCGGGTGGCCAGCTCGTCGAGCGTCACCCCCCGGCTGTGCTTGCCGATCTCCTGCAGGATCAGCAGGGCGCGGTCGACGCTGCCCACCGGCGACTGGGCCTCGGCCATGGATTCTCCTAGCGTATTCCGAATAATGGAATGCTATCGCGTACTGCGGAAACTTGGCTAGTCGCCACCCTCAACTCTTTACGGCATAAGCTATTGTGTGGATGATTGGTTTACAGCGTATGGAGTTAGAAGGAGATCCTTGATGACCGAGGCCAAACTGCACGACGGAAGCACGATCCACCTGGAGGTGCACGGCCAGGGCCCGACAGTGCTGCTACCGGTCAACCCGGTGCCGATCGAAGGCACCAAGGCCGACGACATGCGCAAATGGGGCGTCGACCCGGCGCTCGGCCGCAACCTCATCGACGGGCTGTCAGACGCGTTCAGGGTCGTCGCCTTCGACTACGAGGGCCACGTCCTGGCCACCCCCAAGCCGGACACGCTGACCCCGGCCAACATCGCCGCCGACCTGCTCGCCGTCGCCGACGCCGTGGACGCCGACCGGTTCGCCTATTACGGCTACTCGTGGCTCGCGCTCAGCGGGTTGCAGCTGGCGATCAGGACCGACCGGCTGTCGGCGCTCGTCATGGGCGGCTACCCGCCGCTCGACGGGCCGTACGCGGAGATGCTCAGCGTGACCATGGCCACCTACGAGATGTCCGGCCAGGACCCCGCCCCTCAGCCCAAGACTGAGGGCACCAAGGCCGATGAGTACGACTGGGACTCCGCCGAGGTCACCATGACGGAGGCCCAGACCAGGCAGTTCGTCACGCTCTACGAGGGTCTGCAGGACTTCGACGACCGGGCGGCGCAGGCGAGCCTGAGCTGCCCGCGCCTGTGCTTCGCGGGCTCGGCCGACAAGATCGAGTACGGCGAGCGGTGGGGCGGCGTGGACGTGGACATCGCCGGGCCGATGGTCAACCGGCGCGCGGAGCTCGAATCGCTCGGCTGGGACGTGCGCGTGCTCGACGGCCTCGACCACATCCGGGCGATGCAGGTCGCCAATGTCCTGCCGATCCTGCGGCCCTGGCTCGAGAGCCGGATCAGGTGAGCTCGGCGATGGGGACGCGGCGGAAGACGATGGTGGAGTAGGCGCTGGTGTCACCTGTCTCGTACAACAGCCCGACCGTGTCCGCGTCCACCCTGACCAGGTCCGAGTAGGCCGCGGGCAGGCCCGACACCGTGTGCACGGGCCGCCACGTGACGCCGCCGTCCGCGCTGGCCCGTACCGTCATCACCGCCCTGGCGTCGGGCGCCCCCGGGGCGGAGAACAGCAGGACGTCCGGCGTGTCGCACTGCAGCACGCTGCCCTCCACGACCGGGCAGACCAGATCGGCCTGCGGGCGGAACGGCGCCTCGAGCGTCTGCCCGCCGTCGGCCGAGTAGGCGTCGGCCCGGTTGCCGGGAGCGGTGGAGTCGGTGCGGGAGTTGACGTAGAGGCGGCCGTCCGGCAGCTCGGTGGCCGTGGACTCGTTGATGTTGAGGTAGCCGTCGGGGTTGCCGTCGACGTACCCGATGCGCCACGAGCTGCCGCCGTCGTCGCTCAGCAGGCAGTGGCCGCCGTTGTACTTGCCCTCCGTGCCGTTGTCGCGACCGGTCGGGGGCACCGAGTGGTTGGCGGGTACGACGAGGCGGCCCGCGTGCGGCCCTTGCCGCAGCTCGACCGCGTGGCCGGGACCGGTGGCGTACCAGCGCCACTCGGGCCGCTTCGCGCTCGCGGTGATCTCGCGGGGCGCCGACCAGGTGACGCCGTCGTCGTCGCTCGCCTGCACGTACACGCGGCGGCCGTCGGCGGCGGCGACCTGGCCGCGCCTGATCTTGTCCTCGGTGGCGGCGGGGCCGTTGCGCACGTACACCAGGACGATCCGGCCGTCGTGAGTCACGATGGGGGCCGGGTTGCCCGCGGTGCCCTTGTGCGGTTCGGCGGCGACCACGCGCGGTCCGTCCCACGTGGCACCGCCGTCGGTCGACCTCTTGAGCACGATGTCGATGTGGCCCGAGTCACCGGCTGAGCCGTGCCGCCCCTCGGCGAAGGCCAGGATCGTGCCGGCCTTGGTCACCACCGCCGCCGGGATGCGGAAGGTGTGGTAACCGTCGGTGCCCGCCCGGTAGGGCACCGATGTGGGGTAGCCGTGCGCCATCGGGTTCCTCCTCGTCCGCCTGCGGATGCGACCTTATGGCGCGTACGTACGGTCGCCGGGTCCGCTCACCTGCCCGCCCGCAGGCGATCATCCGCTGCTGCACCAGCGTTAACTCCCTCTTCACCTGACCCGCGCCGATTGTCCGCTGCCAGCCAATTGCCAGGAACGCTGGGTAACCTCCAAGCGCATGACCTGGCAGCACAAGATCAACAAGGCGCTCGGCAAATATGCCGGCGTCCAGTTCTCGCGGGTCAGCAAGGCGGCTCCGGAGAGCCCGGCAAGGCCACCTGCCGACCCCGCCGACAGGCTGTTGAGCGAGCCGGTGTTCATCCTGTCGCCCGTCAGATCGGGCTCCACCCTGCTGCGCGCGATGCTCGACGCCCACTCCCTGGTCCACGCCCCGCACGAGCTGCACGTACGCAGGCTCGGGGTCGAGTTCGGGACGTCGCTGGCGGAGCGGTCGATGGCGGCGCTCGGCCACAACCGAGCCGATCTGGAACACCTGCTCTGGGACCGGGTGCTCCACCGCGAACTGGTCCGCAGCGGCAAGCGGCACATCGTGGACAAGACCCCGGCCAACGCCTTCGCCCACGAGCGCATCGCCACCTGCTGGCCCGACGCGCGCTTCGTCTTCCTGCTGCGCCACCCGGCCTCCATCGCCGCCTCCTGGCACGAGGCCGCCCCGGACAAGCGCGACCGCGAAGCGGCGGCGGCCGACGCGCTGCGCTACATGAAGGCGGTCCAGCGGGCCAGGAAGGCGCACACCGGCCTGACCGTGCGCTACGAGGACCTGACCGCGGACCCCGAGCGCGAGACGAGAGCCGTCTGCGAGTTCCTGGGCGTCCCCTGGGAGCGGGAGATGCTCGCGTACGGCCGGCCTGACGTGCTCACCAAGGGGCTCGGCGACTGGCGAGACAAGATCCGCTCCGGCAGCGTGCAGCCGGGCCGCGAACTTCCCACACCTGAGGAGGTGCCCGAGACGCTCCTGGCCATGTGCCGGAGCTGGGGATACTCATGAAAATCCGATATCTGCTGCTGCATGCCTATGGGCAGGGCGGGACGATCCGTACCGTCATCAACCAGGCCAACGCGATGGTCGCACTCGGTCACGAGGTGGAGATCGCCAGTGCCGTACGACGGCGCGACAAGCCCCAGTTCCCCATCGATCCCCGCGTGACGCTGGTTCCGCTGGCCGACCAGCGCGCCGGTGTGCCGGTCGACTCCCTGGGCCGCAAGCTGTGGCGGAGGATGCGCGGCAAGATCGTGCCCTTCGGGGAGTTCGCCGCCGACTACTTCACCGAACGGGTGGAGAGGGCGGTCATCGACTATGTCTCGCGCCTCGAAGGCGGCATCCTGGTCACGACCCGGCCCGCGCTCAACCTGATCGCCGCCCGCCGTACTCCCAAGAGCGTCATCTGCGTCGCCCAGGACCACATGAACGTGAGCGCCTACCCCGAGACGATCACCCGGGACATCGCCCGCTACTACGGCCGCTTCGACGCGGTCGTCGTGCTGACCACGAAGAACCAGATCGAATACCGCATCCTCCTGCCTGACACGCCCATCGTGCGCATCCCCAACGCGCTGCACGGATCGGGGCCGGTCTCCAAGCAGGTGAACCCGGTCGTGGTGGCGGCCGGGCGGCTGGTCAAGCAGAAGGGCTTCGACCTGCTGATCCCGGCGTTCCAGCAGGCGGCGCGGCGGCATCCGGACTGGCGGCTGCGCGTGTACGGCGGCGGCCCCCGGAAGGCCGAGCTCAACGCGCTCATCGCCGAGCTCGGCCTGGAGGACCGGGTGCAGTTGATGGGCCGTACGGACCGCCTGGAGGAGAAGCTGGTCGGGGCGTCGATCTATGCGCTCTCGTCCCGCTTCGAGGGGCTGCCGATGGTGATGATCGAGGCGATGGGGCAGGGGTTGCCGATCGCCGCGTTCGACTGCCCGACCGGGCCCGCCGACGTGCTCACCTCGGGCAAGGACGGGCTGCTGGTGCCGCCCGGGGACGTCGCCGGGCTGGCCGACGCGCTCGACCGGCTGATGTCGGACAAGGCGCTGCGGGTGCGGATGGGGGCGGCGGCCAAACGGACGGCCGCCAACTACCACGCCGACTCGGTGATGCCGCTGTGGGAGGACCTGTTCGCGGAGCTGCTGAGCCGCGAGCCCATCATCGACAGCTATTGGACCCGCTAGCGGCCCTGGTGGTCGCGCCATTCGGAGATGACGCGCTCGACGTCGTACGGCATCAGGTTGAGCGGCGGGCCCTGCAGCCCGGTCCTGATCGCCTCGCGGATGCGCGCGTTGATCTCCTCGATGATCCGCCGCGCCTCGGCCTCCGACCTGGCGCCCACGGCCTCGGCGCGCGCCTCCTGGGCGTCCTTGCGCAGGGCGAGCGTCGGCGGCAGCGGCATCGACAGGCCCTCGCTGCGCACCTTCTGCTTGATCCACCACATCTCGTCGTACGGCTTGTCGAGGTCTGGAAGCGGCTTGCCGGCACCTGGCAGATTGTCGAACTCGCCGCGCTCCGTCGCCTCACGGATCTGCCGGTCGATCCATGACTCGAAGCTCATCCCACCCGGTTTGCGCTCTGTCATCCGCGACCCCTCTCCTCACCCAAGATTATGCCGAGGCGCGATGGGCGCTCTCCAGCCGAGCATGGCTTCGGTCATCCGTACGGCCGCGACCGTCGCGGGCACGTCGTGCACGCGGAGGATCCGGGCGCCTTTCAGGACGGCGGTCACGTTCGCGGCGATCGTGCCTTCCGTCCGCTCGCGCTGCGGGCGATCGAGGGTCTCGCCGATGAAGTCCTTGTTCGACAGGGCGACCAGGGTCGGGTAGCCGATCGAGGTGATCTCGTCGAGCCTGCGCATGAGCTCCAGTGAGTGGAAGGTGTTCTTGTTCAGGTCGTGGCCGGGGTCGATGATGATCCGCTCGGCGGGGATGCCGAAGTCGAGCACGAACCGGACCCGCTCGCGCAGGAAGTCGGCGACCTCCGTCACGACGTCGCCGTACACCGGCCTGACGACCGCCTTCCCGGGGCCGGCGAGGCTGTGGGTCACGATCACGGTCGCGCCGCTCTCCGCCGCGATCGCGGCCATGCCGGGCTCGCGCAGGCCGTTGGTGTCGTTGATGACGTCGGCGCCGGCCGCCAGGGCCGCCTTCGCCACGTCGGCGCGGTGAGTGTCGACCGAGATGACGGCGTCCGTCACGTTCCGGATCTCGGCGATGACGGGGACCACCCGGTCGACCTCCTCGCCGACGCTGATGCCGTCCTGATCGGCGCTGAACGCGAACCCGCCGACGTCCACCCAGTCGGCGCCGGCCGCGACGGCGGCCCGCGCCGCCTCGACGGCCCTGTCGAGCTCGAACGTCCGGCCCTTGTCGTGGAAGGAGTTGGGTGTCCTGTTGACGATCGCCATGATGGCCACCTGGCGCGCGAAGTCGAACTCGCGGCGGCCGATGCGCCGGACGGGGAAGAGGATGTCGCTCACGTTGATGCACTCTCCAGGAGATTCGCCCAGCGATCGATGGACCCGTCGAACAGCCGGGCCACGAGCGCCGCGTCCATCACCATCTCCCCAGTATCGAGCCTCGGCTGTCACACGCCGACCTGGGTCCGGCTCACGGGGTGGCGGGCGCTTTCAGAATCTTCGAAATGCTCGACAAAGGCCCCCTGATCACACCAAACTCTCCTGGCAGGGGGCGCGCGACGAGGGGCGTCACCGCCGCTCCCATCAGGTTGGCCGAGGCCCACTCTCCCAAACGGCGGTGGCCCCCGTGGACAGCGCGGCGGCTCCTGTGGACAGCGCGGTGGCCCCCATGGCCTTGGTCACCAGCGCGTCCACCAGCCAGGCGAAGCTGTCGTCCAGCGAGACGCGCAGCGCGAACACCCCGGCCGACTCCAGCGCGCAGAACCCCTGGACCGCGCTGCGGATACCGCGGGCGGCGTGCACCAGGGCGGCTCCGGTCAGCGAGCCGACGGCCAGGACGTCGACGGTGACGGCCGCCGCCTCGTCCGCGGCACTGCGTACTTCCTCGTCGTCGAAGCCGTCCACCGCGAAGTGCGTGGCCGCGTACAGGGCAGGATGCTCGCGCGCGTATGCTCGCTGGGCGTGGGCCAGCGCTCTTAAGGCGTCGGCTCCCGACCGGCCGGTGGCGGCGCGGCGGCAGTGTTCGGCGAGGTCGCGATGTCCCTTGACGGACAGGGCGATCCGAAGGTCACGCAGCCCGCCGGGCAGGTGGACGTACAGGCTGGGCGCGGCCACACCCAGATGGCGGGCCAGGGCGCTGATGGACAGGGCGTCGATGCCGTGCTCATCGGCATAGGCGATCGCCCCATCTATCGTCGTCTGCCGCGTTAGTCTCTTACGCATCGTCCGCCCCGCAACCCTAACGGCTATAGGATTAATCCTATAACCAATAGGGGGGAAGCTGACGTGATCACCAGGAGTATCGCGCGTCTTGCCGGAGCGGGAGCGGCTGCGGGTGTGCTGGTGGCCGCTATCGCCCTGCCTGCCGTGGGCGGCGCGGGGGCGCTGTTCAAGACCGCTTCCGCCGAGCTGAATCTCAAGGCGACAGATCTCCCCGAGGAGCCGCCGGCCGAGATGACCGCGATCCTCGACGCCAAGGGCAACCAGATCGCGCAGTTCTACGAGCAGTACCGCAAGGTCATCCCGTTGGCCGACATGGGCGACCTCATGAAGAAAGCGATCATCTCGATCGAGGACTACCGGTTCTACGAGCACGGCCCGATCGACATCGAGGGCACGATCCGCGCGCTGGCGAAGAACCTGGGCACGGGCCGGGTGGCGCAGGGCGGCTCCAGCATCACCCAGCAGTACGTCAAGCAGGTACTGCTCAACAACGCCACCACCGAAGAGGACAAGAACAAGGCGCTGGAGGCCACCTACGCGCGCAAGCTCAACGAGCTGCGTTATGCGATGGCCGTCGAGGAGAAGTACACCAAGGACCAGATCCTTGAGAAGTACCTGAACATCGCCTACTTCGGCGCGAGTGCCTACGGGGTGGAGGCCGCCGCCCTGCGGTTCTTCGGCGTACACGCCTCCGAGCTCAGCCTGGCGCAGGCGGCCACTCTGGCGGGCGCCGTGCAGGACCCCAACTCGACCGACCCCAACCTCGGCAAGAAGTTCCGGGATCGCCTGGTGGTCCGCCGCGACACCGTACTCAACCGGATGGCCGAACTCGGCAAGATCACCCCGGAAGAGGCCAAGGCGGCCAAGGCCAAGAAGCTCGGCTACAAGGGCACCCCGTTGCCCGGCGGCTGCGAGTCCAGCAAATACCCATACTTCTGCGTGTACGTACGCAACGAGATCACCAAGAGCAAGCTCTTCGGCAAGACGCCGAAGATCCGCGCCGCGCTGCTCAGCCGGGGCGGCCTGAAGGTCAAGACCACGCTCGACCCCAAGATGCAGGCGGCGGCCGACAAGGCCATCAAGAAGCACGTCTTCGCCACCGACAACCCGATCGCCAGCGAGGCCCTGATCCAACCGGGCACCGGGGCGATCAAGGCGATGGCGGTCAGCAGGCCATACGGCACGTCCAAGCGGAAGCACCAACTGTCGCTCAACGTGGCGGCAGACGCGGCCCACGGCGGCGGCACCGGCTTCCAGCCCGGCTCGACCTTCAAGACGTTCACGCTGATCACCGCCCTCAAGGAGGGCATGAAGATCAACGACGGCTTCACCGTGGGCAGCGGCTACCGGGCCCCCTACTACTCCTCCTTCAAGAACTGCAAGGGCGAGAACATCGGTGACCCGACGCACACCGTCACCAACGACGAGGGCGGCGGCGGCTTCAAGACGCTGCAGACCGGCACCTGGGGCTCGGTCAACACCTTCTTCCTGACGCTGGAGCAGCGCGTCGGCCTCTGCGACACCATCAAGACCGCCCAGTCGCTCGGCATCAAGCGGGCCGACGGCGGCAGGCTGCAGGAATACGAGACCTTCACGCTCGGCATCAATGAGATGGACCCGATCACGGTCGCCAACGCCTACGCCGCCATCGCGGCGCGCGGCAAGTACTGCACACCAATGGCCATCACCCAGATCACCGACCGCGACGGCAAGGTCACCAAGTACAACCCCAACTGCAACCAGGCGGCCGGCCTCGACCCGGAGGTCGCGGACGCTGCGGCGAACGTCCTGAGCGGGGTGTTCACCAAGGGCACGATGCGGAGCGTCGGCGGCATCGGCCGGGACGCCGCGGGTAAGACCGGCACCACCGACAACCAGGCCACCGCCTGGTTCGCCGGGTTCACACCCGATCTGGCCGGCGCGGTGAGCATCGGCGACATCCGGGGCTCCCAGAAATACAAGCTCAACAACATCACCATCGGCGGCCGCTATTTCAGCTCGGTGTTCGGCGCGAGCGTGCCGGGGCCGATCTGGAAGGACACCATGCTGGCGGCGCTGAAGGACACCGAGCCCACCTCGTTCACGCCGATCAACTCCGCCCGCTTCGGCGGCTGCGGCCAGGGCTGCGCTCCCGTACGGACGCCGACCGACGACGAGAAGAACGACACGGGCCCCAACGACGACGAGCCCCTCATCGACAACACGCTCCCCCACTAGCCGGTCCAGCGTTCCGCGTTCCGAGACCGACCAGCCGGTCCAGCGTTCCGAGACCCGCGAGCACGCCGTGCTCGCGGGTCTCGTGCTGACAACACTGTCAAATCGCCCTGTTAACAGCGGCGAAACATTGGTAACGTGGGAGCGCTCCCAGGATCTTTTCCGCGAGGTGCTCCCATGTCTGAGCAGCCCACACTGGCACAGGTAGCGGCCGAAGCGGGGGTATCGCCCGCGACCGCATCCAGGGTCCTCACCGGCTCCGTACGGGTCAGCACCTCGACCCGCCGGCAGGTCTACGACGCGGTGTCCCGCATGGGATACGTACGTCATCGCGCGCCCAGGGGAACGGGGGCCAGAGGACCGGCCGCCGGGGTGACGGCGGTGGTCTGTGACCATCTGCCCCGATTATTCTCCGAGCCCTACTACGCCAGGCTGCTGTCGGCCGCCGGTGCCGTACTGGCCGAGCACGGCACGCAGCTCATGGTGACGACGGTGACCCCTACCGCGTCGGTGCTTCCCGAGTTAGGCGGCGCGGTGCTCCTCATCGGTGCCCGCGAACGCCATCCCCTGGCCATCAAGCTCTGCACATCGGGCGTACCGGTGCGGAACGTCGGCCGCCCCCCGCACGACCTCAAACTGCCGTACGTGGACGTGGACAACCACGACGGCGGCCGGCAGGCCGCCGAGCACCTGCTGCTGTCGGGCCGCCGGACGATCGCCGCCATCGGCGGCCCGCCGTCCCTGCCAGGGGCGCGAGACCGGCTCGACGGGCTGGTGCGTACGCTGCGCACCGCCGGAGCGACGGAGGTGCCCGTGGCCTACGGCGACTTCACGGCCGCCTCCGGCACGCATGCCATGCAGTGGCTGCTGCGCCACGCCCCCGGGCTCGACGCGGTCTTCGCCGCCTCCGACCTGATGGCCGCCGGGGCGGTCCAGGCCCTGCGCCGCGCCGGTCGCCGGGTCCCCGCGGACGTCGCGGTGATCGGCTTCGACGACGCCCCCGTCGCCCGGCGTACCGTCCCGGCCCTGACCACGGTCCGGCAGCCGGTCGAGGAGCTCGCGATGGTCGCCACCCGATTACTGCTGGCCGGTACGACCGGCATCGACCCAGTCCTCCCCACGGAACTGGTCATCCGTGAGTCGGCTTGACCCGGGTGACGTCCTGGCCCGCAGATACCTGCTGCTGGATCCCCTCGCCCGCGGCGGCATGTCGATGATCTGGCGGGCCTTCGACCAGTCGCTGCACCGGCTGGTCGCGGTCAAGGTGCTGACCTCCTCGCTCCAGGCCGGGCTCGGCGAGCGCGTCCGCGTACGCAGTGAGGCCCGCGCCGCCGCCCGGTTCCTCCACCCGGACGTGATCGACATCTACGACTACGGCGAAACCGTGACGGAGGACGGCGAGGTGGCGGCCTACGTGGTGATGCCGCTGCTCGACGGCTCCACCCTTGGCGAGCGCATCACCGAGGGGCCGCTGCCCTGGACCGAGGCCGCGGCCATCGCCCTGCGGCTGGCGCGGGCGCTGCGCGACGGACACGCCCGCGGCCTGGTCCATCGGGACGTCACCGCCGACAACGTGCTGCTCACCGCGTCCGGCCCGAAGCTGCTCGACTTCGGGATCGCGGCCGCCTCCGGCGACCCCGATGACGACCGGGGCACCCCGCCCTACGTCGCACCCGAACGGCTGGCCGGTGCCCCCACCCATCCGGCGGTCGACGTGTACGCGCTCGGGGTGCTGCTGTTCGCCATGCTCACCGGGCGTACGCCCTATCCGGAGACCACCTGGGAGCAGATCGAGGCCGCCCACCGCACCTCGCCGCCGCCCCGGGTGACCGGCGCCCCGCACGGCATCGCCTCACTGTGCCGGAACTGCCTCGCGCACGACCCCGCGCGACGGCCCACGGCGGCGGAGATCGCGGACTCGCTGGCCGCCACGCTCAGGGGCGCCGCGCTCGGCCGGCGGGTCCGGCATGGCCTGGCCGTCGCCGGGACGGGTGTGATGGTGCTGTCCTCGGTGCTGTGGCTCAACCGGCCGGTCGACCACCTCCCCATCTCGCCCTCGCCCCCCGCCGGCACCACGACCACGCCCCGAGCGTCCGCTACCACCCCGCCGCGCGCATCGGACATAACCCCCGCCACGCGAGCGCCCGGCGAGGGCGTCGTCACTGCCTGGCCGTCCGCGAGCCCCGCCCTCACCGCGTTACCGTCGGCCACCACGGGACCGGCCATCACCGCGGGGCCATCCACCCGCACCGTCCAGCGGTCGGCCGGCCAGGAGCGTACGGCCCGGCAGGCGGTGGCCGGCTTCCACGGAACGCTGTCGGGCGCCGCGGCGTGCGGGGCCATCGATCACGACGTCACGCTGGACCTCCAGCAGGTCCTGCAGGGCGTGCTCGACACCCCCGGCCCCATCGAGCCCGGCATGGCGGCGCTGAGGCGCAAGCTGACCGACCGCGAACGCGAAGGCCGCCTCACACCGTCCTGCCGAACGCAGCTCCAGGCCCGTCTCGACGAGATCGCCACCGCGCTGGGCCCCCAATAGGGGTACTACCGGACGCACTCGAGCAGATCGTGTGCACGGCCGCCGCCACGACGCCGGAAAGCCCTGCCCAGGTCACAGTCGTCGGTGTTGAGCAGGGCTACGATGAGCACGAACGCTTGAGGAGGCGCGGCATGGCGGAACCCACGGACGCGCTCCCCCAGCAGGTGCTGAGCCCGCTGACCAGAGCGGCGATCTTCATCGTGGCGACGATCGATCCGGGTGGCGGACCGGCGGTCCGAGACCTCCTCTCCGACCTGGACGCGCTGCAGCGGGCCATCGGCTTCCGGGCGCCGGACAGCACGCTCAGCTGCGTCGCCGCCATCGGCTCGTACGCCTGGGACCGGCTGTTCGCCGGGCCTCGCCCCGCCGAGCTCCACCCCTTCCGCGAACTTGCCGGAAGCCGGCATCGTGCCGTGTCCACACCCGGTGACCTGCTGTTCCACATCCGGGCGCAGCGCCTCGACCTGTGCTTCGCGCTGGCATCGGAGATCATGGACCGGCTCTACGGCGCGGTGACCGTCCGCGACGAGGTGCACGGGTTCAAGTACTTCGACGTACGTGACCTGCTCGGCTTCGTCGACGGAACGGAGAACCCCATCGGTGCCGATGCGCACAAAGCGGTCCTGATCGGCGACGAGGATCCCGCGTTCGCCGGCGGGAGCTACGTCATCGTGCAGAAGTACCTGCACGACCTGCGAGCGTGGAACGCGCTGACGGTCGAGGCGCAGGAGAAAGTGATAGGCCGCAGGAAGCTGACCGACATCGAACTGGACGACGACAGCAAACCGGCCGACTCGCATGTCGCCCTGACCACGATCGTCGACGCCGACGGTACCGAGCGGCAGATCCTGCGCGACAACATGCCCTTCGGCGCCGTGGGGCGTGGCGAGTTCGGCACGTACTTCATCGGCTACGCCCGCACCCCCACGGTCACCGAGCGGATGCTCGAAAGGATGTTCCTCGGCGCCCCGCCGGCCGGCCACGACCGGATCCTCGACTTCTCGACGGCCGTGACCGGCACGCTCTTCTTCGTCCCGAGCGCCGACTTCCTCCAGGACCTGCCTGATCCGCCGAACAGCGAACCCTGACCGACGCGGGCCCCTTCCCCGCGCCTGACATCCCTTAGGGATCTTTCCCTTAAGGATCCTCCAGGGATCGGATGAGCGTGGCCAGGAGGTCGGCGGCTGGGGTCAGCACGGCCTCGTCCAGGTCGAAGGTCGGCGAGTGATGCGGTCCGTATGTTCCGGCACCCATGAGCAGGTATCCGGCGAGTCCGCCGCGTTCCTGGACGTGCCGCATGAACAGTGTCGCGTCATCGCTCGCGCGCAAGGGACGCGGCGGCAGAAGACGCAGACCACAGCTCGGGGCGAGGGTTTCGACCCTGCCGAGAATCGCGCCGTCGGTGGTCGCGCTGGTCGCCCAGCCGGTTCTGGTGATGTCCACGGTGACACCGTGCATGGCGGCCGCGCCGTGGAGGACAGCGCGGGCACGCTGCTCCAGGTCGTCGTGTTCGACGGCGGCGTCTGCCCGGACCTCGGCGTCGAGAACTGCATGGGCGTTGACGATGTTCGCCGCACCGGGTGCGTGCAGCGCCCCGACGTTGACGCGGGTCGTCGCCGTCGCGTAGCGGGGCAGAGCGTGCAGGCCCAGAACGGCGGACGCCGCCGCCAGCAGGGCACTGCGGCCCTGTTCGGGCGCTCCGCTGGCGTGGGCGGCGACCCCGGTGAACTCCGCGCGCAGCTTCGAGGTCCCGTACAGCTCGGTCGCGGCCGCGACGCACCCGTCCGGGGTGCCGAAACCGAGGTGGACGGCCAGCAGGACGTCGGCGTCGTCGACCAGCCCGGCGGCCACCATGGGAGCGGCGCCGCGGACACCCTCCTCGGCGGGCTGGAACAGCAGCCGTACGGTGCCGGCGAACCGCCTGTCGGACAGCAGGGCCGCCGCCCGCAACGCGATGGCCACGTGCCCGTCGTGTCCGCAGGCGTGCATCGCGCCGTCGATGGTCGAGTCGAAACCCTGGGCCGCCGGGGGGTGGCCGCGGTGGCGGCTCTCCTGGATCGGCAGGGCGTCCATGTCCACCCGCAGGGCGATCAGCGGACCCGGGCGGGCGCCCCGCAACTCCGCGACGAAGGCGGTGTTCCCATCACGGAAGCG
This sequence comes from Nonomuraea sp. NPDC052129, assembly GCF_040680095.1. Lineage (NCBI taxonomy): Bacteria > Bacillati > Actinomycetota > Actinomycetes > Streptosporangiales > Streptosporangiaceae > Nonomuraea > Nonomuraea sp. NPDC052129. The sequence goes on from NZ_JBFAVX010000013.1 coordinate 109,470, forward strand.
CTGCACCGATGACTCCGGCACACCCTGCGTGGTGGCCCGCCGGACGGCGGCGCCGAGCTCGTCGCGGCTCGGCAGACCAGGGTGATCGTGTACGTCGACGAGGTCGCTGCCGCCGCGTAGCCGCCAGCCCAGATCGGAGAGGAGGTCCCAGGCCAGGTCCGCGGTCTCGATCTCAAGGAAGCCGATCTCGGGCCGCCGGTGCAGATGACGCCGGACGGCGGTCGCGTCCAGTGGATCCGGCCAGGCCTCGGCTCGCGGGCGCGTGCTCACGGCCCAGCCTCCAATCTCGGGCGCGTGCTCACGGCCCAGCCTCCAATCTCGGGCGCGTGCTCATGGCCGAGCCTCCATGCGCGAGCGCGTGCTCACGGCGTTCCCCCGGCGAGGGCGTGGACGACGGCGGTCGTGAACTGCTCGGTGCTCGCCGTGCCGCCGAGATCGGGTGTGGCGGTCCCCGTACGGAGGACGTGCTCGAAGGCGGACACGAGCCTGGCCGCGGCCGCGGGTTCGCCGAGATGGTCCAGCATCATGGCCGCCGCCCAGAGAGTGCCGACCGGATTGGCGATACCCATGCCGGCGATGTCGGGTGCCGATCCGTGCACCGGCTCGAACATCGACGGGTACGTCTTGGTGGGGTCGAGGTTGGCGCTGGGCGCGACCCCGATCGACCCGGCCAGGGCACCGGCGAGGTCGGAGAGGATGTCGCCGAACAGATTGGAGGCGACGATGACGTCAATGCTCTCCGGCCGCAGCACGAGGCGGGCGGCCAGGGCGTCGATGAGGACTTTCTCCAGCTCCACCCCGCTGTCGTCGGCCACCTCGGCCACCACCTCGTCCCAGAACGGCATCGTGTGAATGATGCCGTTCGACTTCGTCGCCGAGATCAGCCGGCCCGAGCGTCGCCGGGCCAGGTCGGCGGCGAAGCGTGCGACCCGCTCGATGCCGGTCCGGGTGAACACCGCCTCCTGGACGGCGAACTCGCCGGGCCGGCCGCGGTTGACCCGGCCGCCGACCTCGCTGTACTCGCCTTCGACGTTCTCGCGTACGACCACCAGGTCGATCGGGACATTCGACCGCAGCGGTGAGCGGATTCCGGGCAGGGATCGGACCGGCCGGAGGTTGACGTACTGCACGAACTCCCGGCGGATGGGGATGAGCAGACCCCACAGGGTGATGTCATCGGGGATGTCCGGCGCTCCGACAGCGCCCAGCAGGATGGCGTCGGCGGAGGCCAATTGTTCGAGGCCGTCGACGGGCATCATGCGCCCGTGCGCCCGGTGGTGGTCGCAGCCCCACGCGCGGTCGCGCCACTCGATGGTGAACCCGAAGGTTCCGGCCAGGTGGTCGACGCAGCGGACGGCGGCGGGGACGACCTCGGTGCCTATGCCGTCCCCCGGGATGACGTCGACGACGTAGCGCCGTGTCGTCCCGGGGCCGGTGTGTTCGGGGGTGGTCGTGGTCACGACAGCTTCGTGTCCTTCGTCAGCAGGGTGCGCTCCATCGGGTCGGTCGGCAGGCCCTTGACGGCGGCCGCCACACCCATGGTCAGGCTCTCGTGGACGAGCGGGATGAACGCCACGTCGCCGGCCAACTGGGTGGCGATCTGACCGTAGAGGGCGTGGCGCTTGGTCGTGTCCCCGGTGCTCCCAGCCTCCTTGACCAGCCCGTCGACCTTCGGGCTGCAGTATCCGGCGAGGTTGAAACTGCCTTTGCAGGTCTCGTCCGAGCGCAGCATGCTGATGGGCTCGGGCATGTCGATGAGGTGGTTGCGGGACAGCAGGGTCGCCTGGAACTTGCCGCTCATGAGGTCGTCCTCGACCGAGGCGTAGTCCCCGGTGCGGATCTTCACGGTGATGCCGGCCTCGGCCAGCTGCGCCTGGATCACCTGGGCGAGGTCGGCGAACTCGGGCCGGTCGGAGTAGGCGATGAGCTCGAAGCCGAGGGAGGCGGGGTCGATTCCGGCGGCGGCCATGGCGGCCTTGGCCGCCGCGGCGTCTCCCTGCACCGGCTTCAGTTCGGCCGGTGTCCAGGGCTCGTCGGGGGTGAACGGTCCGGCCGCCGGGGTGGCGGTGCCCTCGTAGACCCCCTTGACGATGGCGTCGAGTCCGATGGCCTTCTGGATCGCGCGGCGGGCCTCGACATTGTCGAAGGGGGCTTTGCGGGTGTTGAGGTAGAGGCCGGTGGTGCGGGGCAGTGAAGTCTGCTGAAGGGTGATCTTGTTGTCGCCCTTCAGGGTCGTGAGGGTGGTGACGGGGAGGTTGGCGGCCACCGAGACCTCACCGGTACGCAGCTGTGTGGCGCGGGTGGAGCCGCTCTCGGCGTAGCGGATTTCGGCGCTGCCGAGGGCGACGTCCCCGCCCCAGTAGTCGGCGTTGGCGGTCAGTGCCAGCGACTGTCCCGTTCCGGTGCTGGTGATCTTGAACGGCCCGGTGCAGGTGCCGACCGGGTTGGTGGTGGTGCCGGAGAACGCCTCGGGGGCGAGGATCCCGGTGTTGGGCACGCTGACCCGTAGCGGCAGGAAGTGGTCCTCTTCCGGTGTTTCGATCCGTACGGTCCGGTCGTCGACGGCGGTGACCGCGGAGATGACGCTGGGAGAGAAGCTGCGCGGCGGTGCCGTGGCCTTCAGCAGCCGGTTGAGATCGTCGGCGACGACCTTGGCGGTGAGCGCGGTGCCGTTCTGGAACTTGGTCTCACGGATGGTGAACGTCCAGGACGTGGGCGCCGCCTGCTTCCATTCCGTCGCCAGAGCGGGCTGGGCCTGGTTGTCCTTGTCCACGGCCACCAGGGTCTCCAGGCAGCCGGCGCGGGTGAGGGTGAAGGCGTCGTCGGTCTCCAGGGCGTACCCGGAGTCGGGCGCCCACAGGTCGGCGATCACCAGTTTGGAGGTGCCGCTCGTGGTGGCGTCGGGGCTTCCCGAGTCGAACGAACAGCCGGCGAGCAGGACGAGGCCTGTCGACAATCCGGCGAGGGCATTGAAGGTGCGGGCCATGCTGGTGTTCCTCCGGAACGTCGTTGGGGGGAGAGCAAGGGGAAATAGGCACCACGACATGACCCGGTGAGGGCTGTTCGTCCCGGTCGGGCTGGCAGAGCCGATGGGTGTTCGTCGGTGAGTGGACTCAGCTGATGGAGGTCAACCGGGCCGCGATGACCTTGGGTGCGGTCATCGCCACGACGGCGCTGGTGACGCCTTCCCGGCCGATGCCGCTGCGGTGGAAACCGCCGAACGGCATGGCGTCGATGCGGAAGTCGGACGTGTCGTTGATCATTACCGCGCCGGCTCGTAGCAGGCGGGCCGTGCGCAGGGCCGCGGTGGTGTCGCGGGTGAAGACCCCGGCCTGCAGACCGGTGGCCGCGCGGTTGGCCTGGTTCACGGCGTCGTCGAGATCGGCCACGGGCAGCACGCTGACCACGGGGCCGAAGATTTCGTCGGTGATGATGGGATCGTCGGGGGCGAGGTCGGTGAGGATGGTCGGCTGGTAGGTGGCTTCCTGGCGGACCGCTCCCGCGCGTACGACCGCGCCGCGGGCGACGGCCTCCTCGACCCGGCGCTCCACACGCCGCGCGGCCGCCGTGTCGATCAGCGGCCCGACGTCGGTGCTCTCGTCGTGCTTGCTGCCGACGCTCAGGTGAGCGGTCATCTGGGTCAGGTGGCTGAGCAGTTCGTCGTAGTGCTCGGCGACCACGTAGACCCGCTGCACCGACAGGCAGTTCTGCCCCGCGCACCCGAACGCCCCTTCGGCTATGGCTTGCGCGGCTGCCGCCAGGTCCACGCCATGGTCGACGATGACCGGGTTGGATCCGCCCAGCTCCATCAGCAGGGTCCGGGCGCCGGCCAGCCGGGCCACCTCGTCGGCGGTGCGGACCCCGCCGGTGAAGGAGACGACGTCGATGCCGGGGTGCGACACCAGCTCCCGCCCGGCGGCCGGGCCGCCCGGCAGCACGGCGATCCGGTCGCCGGGAACGCCGGCCTCAAGGAGCAACTCGGCGAGGGCGAGCGCGGACAGCGGCGTCGCCTCGTGCGGCTTGACCGCGATGACGTTGCCGGCCAGCAGCGCCGGGCCGACCTTGTGCGCCACGAGGTTCAGCGGGTCGTTGAACGGGGTGATGGCGGCGACGACCCCGAGCGGTTCCCTGCTGCTCCACCCGAGCCGGTCCGCGCCACGGGAGGTGTCCTCGAACGGCACGCTGGTGCCCTGCAGGGCGTGTCCCGCACCGGCGGAAAGCTGCAAGGTCTCCGCTGCCCTGGCCACCTCCCGGCGGGCATCTCTGATGGTCTTGCATCCCTCGGAGCTCACGATGGCGGTGAACCGCCCGGCGTGCTGCCTCAGTAGTTCGGCTGCGCGGTGCAGGGCCTCCCGGCGTTGCCACAGCGGCCAGCCGTTACGGTCGGCGGTGCCGGCCCGAAAGGTGTCCACCAGCGCGTCGACGGCCTCGCGTACCTCCGCGGCGGTGCTGTCGGCGACCTCGCCGAGGAACTCGCCGGTTTCGGGGTCGGTGATGGCGGTGTGCCGTTCCGTTTCCTGCCAGCGTCCGCCGGCGTACGCCTTGCCGGGCGGGCTCCAGCAAGTGGCCGCCGTGGCGGCGCGTCCGGTCATGAGGCTCATACGGGGAGCTCCTCAACTGTCAGCCGGCTCCGGGTCTCCGCCGAGCGGTGACAGCGGACCTGGTGGCCGTCTCCGATGTCGACGAGGTCGGGTGGCTCGGTGCGGCAATGGTCGGTGGCCAGCGGACAGCGGGTGTTGAAGCGGCAGCCGGAAGGCGGGGAGACGGGGCTGGGTGGTTCGCCCTTCAGCTGGTCCGCCGCACCGGCGTCGACGCGGTGTCCACGACCGGAATGCAGCAGTGCCAGGGTGTAGGGGTGCAGGGCGCCGGTGAAGATGCCTTCGTGCGTGGCTGTCTCCACGACCTGCCCGAGATACAGAACCGCCACCCGGTCGGCGAGGAACTTGACCACCTTCAGGTCGTGGGAGATGAACAGCATGCTCAGCCCTCGCGAGCGACGCAGATCGACCAGCAGGTTCAGGATGGTCGCCTGCACCGAGGCGTCCAGGGCCGACACGGGCTCGTCGCAGACGAGCAGCTTGGGTTCCAGCAGGAGAGCTCTGGCGATGACCACCCGCTGCAGCTGCCCACCGGAGCAGTCGCCCGGCCGGCGCTCCAGGAAACCGTCGTCGAGGCCCACCTCCGCCAGCGCTGTGGCGACTCGCCGCAGGCGCTCCGGCGGCGTACCGATGCGGTGTTGTTGCAAGGGAGCGAGCAGCGATTCCCGCAGCGTCATGCGCGGGTCCAGCGCGGAGTGCGGGTCCTGGAAGACCAGCTGCGCCGACCGGCGCAGCTGCCGCAGTTGGGCGCCGCGCAGCTTGCCGACCCTCAGCCGATCGACGTCGATCCGTCCGCAGTCGGCTGGTACGAGGCCGAGCAGGAGCCGAGCCAGAGTGCTCTTGCCCGAGCCGGACTCACCGACCAGCCCCAGCACCTCCCCCTCCCGGATGCGCAGGGACACGTCGTCGACGGAGTGCACGTGCGGCCGACGGCCGAAACCGGTCCGCGACAACGGATAGTGCTTGCTGACATGGTCGATGACGGCGATGTCGGAGTTCTGGGCGAGGTCGTTCATGCCGGAACCTGTCGTCGGGTGTCGATGGTGACCCAGCAGCGTGAGTTGCGATGGGTGCCGCAGCAGGTGAGGTCGGGTTCCTCGCTGTCACAGTGGGAGCCCAGTTTCGCGTCGCCGTCCGCGACGGCGCAGCGTGGGCGGAATCGGCAGCCGTTACTGGCGGCGCGGGCCGAGGTGGCGTTGCCGGGGATGACGTGCAGATGTCCGGTGTCGTCGGTCTGCAGAGTGGAGCAGCGCAACAAGGCCTGGGTATAAGGGTGCTCGGCGGCGGTGATGACCTCGTCGGCCGGTCCGTCCTCGACGATGCGGCCCGCGTACATGACGGCGATGCGGTCGGCGATGGAGGCGACGGTGGTGACGTCGTGGGAGATGAACAGGACCGACATTCCGGTCTCGGCCTGCAGGGTGGCGATAAGACGAAGAATCTGCGCTTGGACGGTGACGTCCAGGGCGGTGGTGGGTTCGTCGGCGATGAGGACATCCGGCTGGGTGGCCAGCGCCATGGCGATCATGACGCGCTGGGCCATGCCGCCGGACATCTGGTGCGGATGGTCACCGGCGCGGCGTTCGGGATCGGGGATCCCGACGTCGGCGAGCAACTCCACGACCCGGCGGCGGGCGGCCTGCCGGCTCATGCCGAGATGCCTGCGCAGTGGCTCGGCGACCTGGCTGCCGATCGTCGCGGTCGGGTCGAGCATGCGCTTGGGCTGCTGGTAGAGCATGGAGATGCGCTGGCCGCGGATGCCGTCCAACGCCCGTGATGAGGCGGCGAGCAGGTCCAGATCGCCCAGCCGCAGCGCCTCGGCGTGCATGTGCAACCCGGTCGGCAGCATGCGCAGCATCGAGTGGGCGGCCATGCTCTTGCCCGACCCTGATTCACCGACCAGGGCCAGCACCTCGCCGGGGTCCAGGGTCAGGCTGACACGGTCGAGGATGGGCGGGGCTTGTCCAGGCCGACCAGCGTGAACGGTCAGGTCACGGACCTCCAGGCGTGCGCTCATGGCTGCTCCCGGGGTTGCGGTGGGGCTTTGTGGTCGTCTCCGTGGCGGTAGCCGTCGGCGTGTTCGTGAAAGATCTGTTCATGCGCCAACGGATCCTGGTGGTGATGCGGTTGCGGTCGAAGGTGGTGCTTGTGCGGCTTGCCCGATGTCGCCGCCTGGAGTTCGCCGACCTCGGCGAAGTGCCGGTCCAGAAGTGCCAGGGCGGCGGACTTGTCACCGCTGGCGATGACGTGCAGCAGTTGCTCGTGCTCGGCCGGCAACTCGGAACGATCGCTGTAGCTGTCGACGATCAACCGGAAGCACAGCTGCATCTCGTTGGAGATGAGTCCGTACAGCCGATCCAGCCGGGTGCTGCCGGCACCGCTGACCAGCCGGCGGTGAAAGGCGAGGTCCAGGGCGGCCAGTGCGCTCCTGTCCGCGCCGCCGGCGGCGTCCTTCATCCGCGCGACGATCACTTCGAGGTCGGCGACCAGGCCCGCGGAGACCCCTCGGGCGGTGACCCGGCGCAGCGCCTCCCGCTCGATCGCTTGGCGGGCGACGAAGATGTCCTCCAGGTCCTCCCTGGTCAAGGTGGGGACGAAGACCCCGTGACGGGGGTAGCTGACCAGCAGACCTTCCTGCACCAGACGCTGCATCGCCTCGCGCAACGGGCCGCGGGAGACCTCGAAGGAGGCCGCGAGTTCGACTTCGTTCATCTGGGTTCCGGGCGGGAACTCCCCGCTGAGAATGCGGTTACGCAGCAGCCCGGTGACCACCTCCGTCAGCGTGCGCTTCGAGGTCTTGGCCGCCGGGGCCGGGGTCTGAGCGCTCATGGGTGTGCTTCTCCGGGTTTGTGTGCCGTTTCCGCCACTCACAGTCCGCAGGCGCAGGAGGGCGTGAGCGTTTCCAGTCTGATCGCCGCGCGGGTGCAGCGGAGCTCCGCACGTCATGAGGACCCGCCTGTCCTGGCCCGGCGCGTCTCCAGGCCGCGGCCGGCGAGTGTGACGCTGAGGGCGGCCAGGAAGATCGCGGCACCGGGTGCCAGGACCAGCAGCGGCAGGCGGTCGAGGTACGGGGTGGCCTCGGACAGCATCGAACCCCAGTCGGAGGACGGCGGCTGGACGCCGAGTCCCAGGAAGGACAGGGCGCCGACGGTGATGAGCTTGTGGCCGAAGCGCAGTGCCGTGTGGGCCAGCAACGGGGGCATGGCGTTGGGAAGCAGGTGGCGGCGGATGATGAACCACCCCGAGCACCCCAGGGCCTGAGCCGCTTCGATGAAGTCGCGGCCGTTGAGTTCCAGGGCGACACCACGGGCCAGCCGGCAGAACGGGGTCCACCCGCCGATGGTCAGGGCGAGCAGCAGCGTCAGGTTGCCGGTGCCAAGGACCGCGACGAGGAAGAGCGCGACCACCATCTCGGGAAAGGCCAGCAGGATGTCGGTGACGCGCATGACGAGGGTGTCGAGCAGGCCACCCCGCCGTGCGGCGAGGAACCCCACGAGAGTGCCGGTGACGGCGCAGATCACCAGCGTGACCGAGGCGACGGCAAGAGAGAACCGGCCTCCGTCCAGCAGCCTGCTGAGCACGTCACGGCCCAGGTGGTCGGTGCCCAGCAGGTGGGCGGCGGAGATGCCTTCCAGACGGGCGGCGAGGTTCTGCTGAGCCGGCGGATAGGGCGACAACCACGGTGCCAGCAGCAGAAGCAGGGCGATCACACCGAACATGATGGACCCGGCCAGCAACGCCGGTGGCCAGCTTCCGCGCCCCCGGCGGGCCGGGGCGGTGGTGGTTCCGGCCAGTGACGGCGGATGCTCAGCGCCGGAATTGTCGCGACGGGTGTTGTCGCCGAAGACGTTAAGCACGGACACGGCTCGCCCTCGCAGTCGGGTTGATGACGGTGTAAAGCACATCGGTGAGGGTGGTGATGATCACGGCCAGGCCGACGACCGCCACGACCCCACCCTGGATGAGCGGGACGTCGTTGTTGATGACCGCGTCGTACATCTGCCGCCCCACCCCGGGCACAGCGAAGATCACCTCGACGACGACGGACCCGCCGAGCAGGCCGGCCAGCCAGACCGCGAACAGGGTCAGGACCGGCAGGACGGAATTGCGCAGCCCGTGACGCAGCATGGTCTGGGCGAAGCTCAGCCCGCGACCGCGGGCGGCGGTGATGTAGGGCGCCTCGATTACCTCGACCATCGACGAGCGGGCGACCTGGGTGAAGTAGCTCATCGGCCGCAGCGCCAGGGTCAGGCAGGGAAGCACCAGCGACGACGGCCCCTGCCAGCCGGAGGAGGGCAGCACGCCGAGTTGAAGGGCGAACACCAGCACCAGGACCGGGGCAAGCCAGTACTCCGGGACGGCCACGAATGCCTGCGTGATGCCGGTGATCGCCCCGTCGAGCTTGGTCCCACGCCGTATCGCGCAGAGGGCTCCCAGCGGAACCGCGACCAACAGGGCGAGCAGGAGCGCGAGAACGGCGATCGAGGCGGTGACCGACAACGCCCGCATCAGCTGAGGAAGAACCTCCGTGCCGTTGGTGAACGACCGGCCGAGATCACCCTGCAGTGCCGAACCCAGCCAGGACAGGTACTGCTGGAGCAGCGGCCGGTCCAGCCCGTACTCGAGCCGGAGGCGGGCCAGCGTCGCAGGGTCCTGGACCAGGTCGCCCACCCGGGCGCGCAGGATCCGCGCGGCCGGATCCCCGGAGGTGACGTAGGGGATGAGGAACACCAGGAAAGAGGCGACCAGCAGGGTCGTCACGAGGACGGCGAACCGCCTCAGCATGTACAACACTCGGGATACCTCCGGGTCGTCACACGTTCTCGGATCGATCAGCGCACGGCGTCGAGTGCGCGGTAGAACGCCCCGGCGGCCGGCAGGAACCACGGCGGCCCGAAGTGACCGGGAACCGGCGGGAACGCCAGACCCTGCCACGGGTTGGCCGTGGAGTCGCCGCCGATGACCTCAGCCATGACCTTGCCCATGTGGGTGGCCATCTGGACCCCGTGGCCGCTGTAGCCGACGGAGTAGTGCATCCCGTCGCGTACGCCGGCGTGCACCATATGATCCATCGTCATGTCGACCAGCCCGCCCCAGCAGTAGTCCAGCCGGACGTCCCGCAGTTGCGGGAACACCTCGGTGATGGCCTTGCGCAGGATCTCCCCGCTTTTGAGGTCCGACTGCGCGTCCGACAGGGCGAACCGGGCGCGCCCGCCGAACAGCAGCCGGTTGTCCGGCGTGGGACGGAAGTAGTACAGCAGGTTCTTGGTGTCCGACGCCATCCGCCGGTGCGGCATGAGCTGGGCGACGAGGTCGTCCGGCAAGGGTTCGGTGACGACGATGAAACTGCCCACCGGCACGATGCGGCGGCGCAGCCACGGGGTCAGTTTCCCCGTGTAGCCGCTGGTGGCGATGAGCACGTCGGAGGCGGTCAGGGCGCCACGCGTGGTCTGCACCTGGTGCCCCCGTCCGCCGCGGCGGACGCCGGTTACCGCGGCGTTCTCCGCTATCAGGGCCCCGTGACCGACCGCGGCACGGGCCAGCCCCATGACCAGCTTCCCGACGTGGGCGCCCGCCCCGTTCGGGTCGACCTGCGCACCGTAGTAGCGGTCGCTACCCAGCTCGTCCCGCATGCGGCCGCGGGGGACCAACTGAACCGTGCGGCCGACGAGTTTCTCGATCACCCGCGCCGAACGCTCCAGAGCGGCGTAGTGCGCCGGTTTGGCGGCCAGGGTGAGCTTGCCGGAGCGCTCGAAGTGGCAGTCGATCTGCTCCTCGGTGACGATCTTCTCGACGGTGTCGATCGCGTTGTCGTAGGCGGTGAACATCATGGCCGCACGCTCGGGGCCGTAGCGCTTGACCGCGGCGGGGAGGGAGATGGCCAGGCCGGTCGTGGCCATGCCGCCGTTGCGACCGGAGGCCCCCCAGCCCACGGTGTGGGACTCCAGCACGGCGACACTGGCACCGCTGCGAGCGAGATGCAGCGCGGCGGACAGCCCGGTCAACCCGGCACCGATGACCGCGACATCGACGTTCTCCGGGAGCTCGGTGCGGCGGAAGTCGCCGGCCGGTTCGGCGGTGTCGAGCCAGTAGCTGGTCAGCTTCACGACTTCCTCCTCTTCATCGGCATCCTCCTCGCGGCCTTCACAGACCCAGCACGGCGGGGACGCCGGACAGGTCGGCGGTTTCGGCGTACTGGTAGAAGGGCGTGGAGGGGTCGTAGCCGCGATTGACGTAGATCTTGTGCGGGATCCGCAGCTCGTGGGCGGGGATCAGGTCGTACCAGATGTGCGAGGAGACGTGGACGATCTCGTCGCGTTCGCAGCCCAGCTGGTCGAGCATGTACTCGAAGGCCTGGTAGCGCGGTTTGTACGCCCTGGCCTGCTCGGCGGTGAACACCTTGTGAAAGGGGGCGCCGAGCTGCTCGACGTTGTGCCGCAACAGCTCGTCGACAGCGTTGGAGAAGATCACCAGAGGGTAGGCGTCGGCGAGCTTGGCCAGGCTCGCGGGAACGTCCGCGTGGGGACCCCAGGTCGGTACGCAGGCCACGATGGCCTCGCCGTCGGAGGGGCGGTAGCCGATGCCCCAGCGTTCGCAGGTGCGCTTGAAGGAGTCCTTGAGCACGTCGGGGTAGAGCTTGAACTCGCCGAGCACCTCGTCCATCCGGTACGCGCGGTAGTCCTTGAGGAAGACCGGCATGTCCTCCTCGGAGATCCGGTCGGCGACCAGCGGCTTGACGGTGAGGTTGAGGTCGAAGCTGGTCAGCGTCCCGTAGCAATCGAAAGTGATGTATTTGGGGCGCACACTGGTCAGGTCCACGAGCAGTTCCTCCGGTGGTGGTATGTCCGGTGGGGGCAGGAGCGTCGGTGGTCGGTCCGGTGAGGGCCGGAGCCCGTCGGTGCGACTGGGCAGGCGGCGAAGCGGCGAGATATCACGCCCGGTGCGAGCCGTCCGAGGCGGGCAGCCAGCGTGGTGTCTGGAACGCTAAGGACCCGATTCTCTGTTGTCAACAATTTCGAGTTGCCCACTTGTAACGAGTACGTTTCCCGGACTTTCTTTGATCTTCATAAGCCGGTTGAACGACTATTTCCAGGTCGTGGCGCTGACTTTCGCTGCCGGAGTTTCCCTTCAGGTCACCGGAAGATTGTTGACAACAGTTGACCGCCGCTGGCGGTTGTGCACAAGATGTGGTGACGCGGCAGGCGCCACTCGGCAGCCGGCCGACTCTCTCCCGGCCCCGCGACTCCCCCCTCCGCCGGCACGAACGGACTCCCGATGCGAGCTTCCACGACCCCAGACGATCACGGACACGGCCATGGCCACGGTCACGGCCACCCCCACGACGACGCGCCCGCCACCGTGAACGACCACGGGCACGACCACTCCGATCACGCCCACGATGACCACGCGCCCGGTCACCACGCGACCGGTCACCACGCGGCCGGTCACCACGCGGCCGAGGCGTCGGCCACCACCGGTCACGGGCACGGGCACGGTCACGGGCACGGCCATGGGCACGGCCACGACGAGGGCCACGACCACGGGAACGGCCTGTGGGCGCGGATCAAGCACACGGTGGTCCCCCACGCCCACGACGCCAACGAAGCGATCCAGACCGCCGAGGAGTCGGCCAACCACGGGATCCGCACGGCCTGGATCGGGCTGGCCGGGATGATGGCCACCGCGATCGGGCAGATGGTCATCGTCGCGATGTCCGGGTCGATCGCCCTGCTGGCCGACACCATCCACAACCTGGGACACGCGGCGACCACGATCCCGCTGATCATCGCCTTCCGGCTGGGCCGGCGCGCGGCGACGAAGAAGTACTCCTACGGTTACCGGCGCGCCGAGGACCTGGTCGGGTTGTTCATCTCCCTGGTCATCGTCGCCTCGATCGGGCTGATCATCTGGGAGTCGATCGACGCGCTGCTCAACCCGCACCCGCCGACCAACCTGTGGTGGGTCTTCGCCGCCGGGGTCGTCGGCTTCCTCGGAAACGAGGTGGTGGCCGTGTACCGCATCCGGGCCGGCCGTCGCATCGGATCCGCGGCGCTGATCGCCGAGGGCCAGCACGCCCGCGCCGATGGCTACACCTCGATCGCCGTCGTCGCCGGCGTGATCGGCGTGTGGCTCGGGTTCGACCGCGCCGACGCCATCGTCGGCCTGCTCATCGCCCTGGCGATCACCGGCATCCTGATCAACTCCCTGGTCATCATCGTCCGCCGTCTCATGGACGGTGTGGAGCCGGCGACGATCGACCGGATGCGCACGACCATCGCCGGCGTCGTCGGCGTTGAGACCGTCGGCGGCGTGCGCGCCCGCTGGTCCGGTCACCGCATGGAGGGAGACGCCGAGATCGGCGTCGACGCCCGGCTGAGCATCATCGAGGCCCACCGCGTGGCCGAGGACGTGCAGCACTCCCTGATGCACGCGGTCGGCAACCTCGACCGGGTCACCGTCCACGTCCACCCCGCCTTCGACGGCGTGGTGCCCGACGACCTCCACGAGCTGTCCGACCACCACGCCTCGAAGGAGGCCCGGGAGGCGTACCGGGCCAAGCTCGCCGCGCAGGGCGCGCGGTGACACCCGTGAACGGCTCGACGGGATGGTCGATCCACCCGCTGAGTGAGCGCACCCTGCCCGGCGCGCAGTCGGTGATGCGACGCAGCATCGCCGAGGACTTCGGCGACGCCTACGACCCGCTGATCCACGCCGACGTCGACGACCCGCTGACCCACTACGCCCCCGGAGCCGGCCCCTTCCTCCTGGTGGTGACCGACGACAGCACGGATGAGGTCCTGGCCACGGGCGGGATCCGCAGCGGACGGCTGAAGCCCGGCCTCACCCCGCAACACGTCGTCGACCGGTACGAGGACGGCCGGCACGGCCAGCTCGTACGCGTCTACGTCCGCAAGGAAGCCCGCCGCCGCGGCATCGCCAGAGCCCTGGTCCACGCGGTTCTCGACCGCGCGGACCGGGAGGGACACTACGAGGCCATCGCTCTGCACACCTACCAGCACTCCCCGGGCGCCGTCGCCTTCTGGGAGTCCTTCGGCGCCCTGCTCATCCACGACGACTCGAACGGAGCCACCGGCGCGGTCTTCTACGACCTGCCGCGCTCCTCGCAGTGACTGCCGCGCAGTCCCCATGCCATCCCCACCACACTGGCGAGACAGGAGAACACCATGTCCAAGCGTCGTGACGTCTTCATCTTCGTTGCCGAGCCCACCAAGGTCGACCAGGCCCGCACCAGCCTCATCGACTGGCTGCGCGGCCTGGAGGGCCATCCCGGATACCTCGGGGGTTCGGTTCTGCGCGAGTGCGCGGGGGAGCTCATCTCGAACACGCTGGTGATGACGCTGGAGTTCGAGAGCACCGAGGCCGCCCGAGCCCTGTGGCCGAAGATCGAGAACACGATCAACCCGCTCTACCCCGATGACAAGTCCGACAAGTCGATGGACCAGGGTGCCGCGTTCTTCACCGGCGCGGACGACGCCGTGGCGCCGGAGGACCTGAAGTTCACCCGCGGCAACGGCCTGGTGGCCCGGATGCTGCACATCCACGCCGAGGTCGTCGAGGACGTCGTGGCCGCCGCCTGACCCACGCCGTTCCCGCCACCACCGGCAGCACTCCCCCCGACGTGATGAGGAGCCTTTCTTGACCAGCACCAGCCTGTGGCATCCGCAGACCGCGATGTCCACCATCGAGGAAACCCGCACCGTCATCGCGTCGGGGCAGGGAGCCTGGGTACGTACCGAGGACGGCCAGGACCTGCTCGACCTGCCGGCCGGCCTGTGGCACGCCAACATCGGACACGGCCGAGCCCGCATCGCCGACGCCGTGCGTCAGCAGCTGACCGACCTGGAGACCTACCACCTGTTCCAGGGCATGGCCAACCGCCCCGCCATCCGGCTCGCCGAGCGCCTCGCCGCGCTGAGTCCCATCCCCGACGCGAAGGTCTTCCTCACCAGCGGCGGCTCCGACTCCGTCGACACCGCCTGCAAGCTCGCGCGCCGGCACTGGCAGGTGGCCGGGCGGCCCGGCAAGCGCATCATCGTCTCTCGCGAACACGCCTACCACGGCCTGCACGGGTTCGGTACCAGCATCACGGGCATCCAGAGCAACCGCGACGGGTACGGCAGCGACTCGCTGATCCCCGAGACCGCCCGCGTGCCATGGAACGACCTGGCCGCCACCGAGGCGGAGCTCCTCCGGCTCGGACCCGACAACATCGCCGCCGTCATCGCCGAACCGATCATCGGCACCGGAGGAGTGCTGCTGCCCGCGCCCGGCTACCTCACCGGGCTGGCCGAGCTGTGCCGCCGCCTGGACATCCTGCTCATCGCCGACGAGGTCATCACCGGCTTCGGACGGGTCGGGCAGTGGTTCGCCTGTCAGCGCTTCGGCATCGAGCCGGACCTCCTCACCATGGCCAAGGGCATCACCTCCGGCTACCTGCCGCTGGGCGGCGTGCTGGTGGCCCGGCGCGTCTGGGAGCCCTTCTTCGCCGAAACCTCCGACGCCCCGACCTTCCGCCACGGCCTGACGTACTCGGGCCACGCCGCGGCCTGCGTCGCCGCCGAGGCGAACCTGAGCATCCTTGAGGAGGAAGGTCTGCTGGAGCGCGTCCTGGACCTCGAACCCGTCCTGGCCCAGGCCCTCGCCCCGCTGGTCGACCACGGAGCCGTCGTCGACGTCCGGGCCGGGGTCGGCCTGCTCGCGGCCGTCCAGCTCGCCCCCGACGTCGACGCCCGCCCCGTGCTGCGCGCCGCGCGGGAGCAGGGCGTACTGACCCGGCTGCTGGCCGACAACTCCCTGCACGTCAGTCCCCCGTTCGTCATCACCGCCGAGGAGATCTCCCGTGCCGCTGACGTCCTCAAGTCCGCTCTCGACCGTGCCCGTGCCCTCGAATCCGCCTGAGCCCACGCCGGCGTCGGCGGACCTCGCCCGGCACCGCGAACTCACGGAGACCGCGGCCGCGTCGCTGCCCAGTGGCTTCCTGAGCACCGAGTGGACGGCGCCGCGCTCCGGGCGGACCTTCGCCGTCGCCGATCCCGCGCTCGGCCGGCCGGTCGCCTCCGTCGCCGACTGCGAACCGGCTGACGGCCTGCTCGCGCTCACCGCGGCGAGCGAGGCGTTCCCCGCCTGGGCGGCCACCCCAACCCGGCGGCGGGCCGACATTCTGCACCGGCTCTACCAGGCGATGCTCGCCGACGAGGACCGCCTGGCGGCCCTCATCACCCTGGAGGTCGGCAAGACCCTCGCCGAGTCCCGCGGCGAGGTCCGCTACGCCGCCGAGTACATCCGCTGGTACGCCGAGGAGGCGGTCCGCAGCTCCGGCCGGAGCACCCCGACCCCCGACGGCGGCTGGCACATCGTCACCGTCCCGCGCCCGGTCGGCCCCTGCCTGCTCATCACTCCGTGGAACGTGCCGCTGGCGATGGCCACCCGCAAGGTCGCGCCCGCCCTGGCCGCCGGCTGCACGGTCGTGCTGAAACCGGCGGAGCTCACCCCGCTGACCTCGCTGGCCTTCGCGCGACTCGCCCAGGACGCGGGGGTTCCGGCAGGGGTCCTCACCGTGGTCACCACCACGGATCCAGGGGCGGTCTGCGGCGCCCTCATCGCCGACCCACGACTGCGGAAGGTGTCCTTCACCGGGTCCACCCCCGTCGGGAAGCTGCTGCTGCGGCAGGCCGGCGCGCACGTGCTGCGTACGTCGATGGAACTCGGCGGCAACGCCCCGTTCCTGGTCTTCGACGACGCCGACCTCGACCTCGCGGTCCGTGAGGCGGTCATCGCCAAGATGCGCCTGGGGGGTCAGTCGTGCGTGGCGGCCAACCGGTTCCTCGTCCAGGAACCGGTGGCCGACGAGTTCGCGGCCCGTCTTACCGAGGCCCTCACCGCGATCAGGGTCGGGCTGGGCACCTCGGACGTCGACCTCGGTCCGCTCATCGATGACCGTGCGGTGGCCAAGGCCGACCGGCTGGTCGACGACGCCGTCTCGAAGGGGGCGACTGTTCTGGGGCGTTCCGGCGTACCCGACGGACCCGGCAGCTGGTTCGCCCCGGTGGTGCTCGACCATCTCAGCGCCGGCGCTCTCCTGCAGCAGGAGGAGGTCTTCGCCCCGGTCGCGGGCATCCGCCGGTTCCGGACGGAGGACGAGGGGGTGGCGCTGGCCAACGACACCCCGTTCGGGCTCGCGGCATACCTGGTGGCCCGCGACAGCGACCGGATCGCGCGAGTCGCGGGCCGGTTGGACAGCGGCATGGTCGGCATCAACCGGGGGCTGCTGTCCCACGTGGCCGCGCCGTTCGGCGGGATCAAGGAGTCCGGGCTCGGCCGGGAGGGCGGCGCCGAAGGGCTCACCGAGTACCAGAACCTCAAGTACCTCGCCGCCCCGGCGCTGGCCTCATGAGGACGGTCGGAACCGCTCGAAGGAAGGCCGCGGTCATCGGAGCCGGAGCGGTGGGGAGCATGGCCGCCTGGCAACTGGCCGAGCGCGGCCTGGACGTGCATGCCTTCGATCGCTGGGGCGTCCCGCACCACCGCGGGGCCTCCGGCGGGCAGAGCCGCCGGTTCGCGGTCATCAGCATGGGAGATCCGGACCTGCCGCCGCTGGTTCTCCGGGCCGAGCGGCTGTGGCGTCGGCTGGAGGAAGCGACCGGACGACATCTGCTTGAGCAGACCGGAGGACTGATCCTCGGTCCCGCGGACCGTACCTCCGTCCGGCAGGCCGTGGCCAGCTGCGAGAAGTGGGGGCTGGCGCACCGCGTTTTCGACGCAGAGGATCTGCGGCAGCGCTTCCCCCAGCACGCCGTCGACGACGAGGACATCGCCGTTCATGACTCCGCGACCGGCTTTCTCCGTCCTGAGCCGGCCATCCTCGCCGCGATCGAACAGGCCACGACGCTAGGGGCGACGGTGCACCATGACACCGAGATCCTCGACATCGACGTACGGCCCGACACGGTCGAGCTGACCTACCGTGGTACGGGAGGAAGCGCTCGCAGCGAGACGTTCGACGTGGTGGTCCTGGCCCCCGGCGCCTGGGCGGCCACGCTGCTGCCGGATGGGCTGCGGGAGGCAATCGGGGTGGCCGGGCTGACCGCCCGCCGGCTGGCGCAGACCTGGTTCGTACCGGACGACCCGTCGCTGTACAGCGCGGAACGCTTTCCGGTCTTCGAACGGGCCGGCCTGCCGGACGGCGCCTCCGTCTACGGCTTTCCCAGCCTGGACGGCGCCACGGTCAAGATCGGCGTGAAGACCCGCCCGCACCCGGAGGTGGCCGACCCGGCGCGACCGGATCCCCACCTCACCGCCGAGCACATGGCGGAGGTCCGCGAGGTCGTCGAGCGCTGGCTGCCCCGGCTCAACCCGCGTCCTGTGCAGACCTCGGTGCACGTGGAGTCGTACACGGGGGACGGCCGGCCCGTCGTCGGGCTGCTCCCGGGCGCCGCGCACGTCGCGGTCGCCGTCGGATTCTCCGGCGGCGGATTCAAGTACGCGCCGGCGGTCGGCGAGGCTCTGGGCGATCTCCTCGCTGACGGTGTCACCGAGGCCAATATCCGGCAATTCGCACCTGGCCGCTCCGCGACGGTGTGAGCGGATCGCCACCGCGCTGGGCCCTCAGTGAGGGGTACGGCCGGACCGCACCCCTCACGCGCGGCCGCCGCCCCTCACACGAGGCCACGCCCCTCACGCGCGGGCGCGCGCCTCATGCGCGGTCAGCCGCGATGCGCGGTCAGCCGCAGCCGTACCCCGACGGCGTCTGGGTGTTCCCGTTGGGCCGGCTCGCCTGGAAGCCGAACGTGGTGCTGCCGCCGGGCGCCAGGGTGCCGTTGTGCGACAGGTTCCTGGCCGTCACGGTCTGCCCGCTGACCGTGAGGGTCGCGTTCCAGGAACCCGTGACGGTGTGGCCGGCGGGCAGCGTGAAGGTGACCGTCCAGCCGTTCTTGGCGGCGGTGCCGGTGTTGGTCACGGTCACGGGCTGCACGACGTAGCCGTTGCTCCAGGCGTTCTGTACGGTTCCGACGGCCGAGCAGCCGCCGCCCCCGCCGCCGGTCGAGGTGGTCACGCTGACCGTGTTCGACACCGGTGACTGGTTGTTCGCGCCGTCCCGGGCCCGTACCTGGTAGCGGTAGGTGGTGGCGGCGCTCAGGCCGCTGTCGGCGTACGAGGTGGTGGTGCTCGTGCCGACCTGGGCGAAGGCGCCGGCGCCTGTCGCGCGCAGGATGTCGTACCCGGCCAGCCCGCTGCCACCTGAGTCGGTGGAGGCGGTCCACGACAGGTTCGTGCCGCTCGACGTGGTGCCCGAGGCCGTCAGGCCGGACGGCGTGGTCGGCGGCGTCGTGTCGGTGCCGCCTCCCGAGGTGGTGTACGAGAACGCGTTGACGGCCAGCCCCGTCCCGCCGACCCAGGGCTCGAACCCGGCCTGCACGCTGGTGAGGTACCACGACCGCTGGGCGTACCCGCGGCTGATCGCGTCGGCGAGGAAGGTGTCGATGGCGAAGTCCAGCGAGGACGTGGCCGAGGTGCGGACGTAGGAGATCACGTTCCAGCCGGTGTTGCCGAACCAGACCTGCCAGGTGCCGCCCGCCAGGCTCACCGTGCCGACGGGCGAGCCGACCGGCTGGATGGAGCCCTGCTTGTTGAGCCAGACCATGATCTCGGCGCCGGTGTTCTGCCCGTCGGTGCGCGGGGTCGGATCGAACCAGATGTCATAGGCCGCGTCCCAGACGCCCGCGCTCGGGTAGCTCATCCTGACGCTGGTGCGCAGGTTGCCGAAGCCGCTCGCGTCGGCCCGCATGGGCAGGCCGCTGCCGGTCGTACAGAGGGCGTAGTGGCAGCCCGC
This sequence comes from Nonomuraea sp. NPDC052129, assembly GCF_040680095.1. Classification (NCBI taxonomy): domain Bacteria; kingdom Bacillati; phylum Actinomycetota; class Actinomycetes; order Streptosporangiales; family Streptosporangiaceae; genus Nonomuraea; species Nonomuraea sp. NPDC052129. The sequence goes on from NZ_JBFAVX010000013.1 coordinate 128,919, forward strand.
GAAGACCGACGGGTAGGAGGCGGGTGCGCCGTTGGTCGGCTTGTTGTGCGCCGCCTGGGTGATCGTGAAGCCGGCGGCGGCCTGGTCGACGTCGATGCACTGCGCCGTGTCGGCTCCCCAGATGTTGTTCTGGACGATGTACTTGTTGCCCTGGATGCTGGTGGAATCTATCTTCCCGCAGATCACCGGGGCGGCCTGGGCCGGAACGGCGAACAGTCCCGCGGCGAGGATCGAGCCGATCGCCGCGATGATCAGGTTGATGTGCACGCGCCTCATGGCATGTTGCTCCCGCTTCTCTGACAAGGAGGTTTGGGAGCGCTCCCACAACGCAGCATCACGGCCGACGTGGTCCCCGGCAAGCGTGCGTCCGTGCCACCACCCGCAGTGAGGCGAGCGACCAGGCAAACCCTGACCGGGACGGGGTGAAAGTTTCACGCCGCGTTGTCGGCCGGGTCAGCGCGTGGTTCAATCCGTCTAGCTGCCGGGCGGGCAGGTCGTGGGCGGGATCTCTGTCGCACGAACAAGGGAATCCCCATGAGATTCATCCGGTCGGTGGCCTTCGCCGCCGCGCTGGTGGCGACATTGCTCGCCTCCGCCCTGGTGGCTCCCCAGGCGCAGGCGCATGGCGTCACGATGTTCCCCGGTGCCCGTACCTACCTGTGCTGGAAGGACGGTCTGCGGGACAACGGGCAGATCATCCCCTACAACCCGGCCTGCGCTGCGGCCGTCGCGCAGAGCGGCGCCACGCCGCTGTACAACTGGTTCGCCGTGCTGCGCTCCGACGCCGGCGGCCGTACCAGCGGCTACATCCCCGACGGGCAGCTCTGCAGCGGCGGAACCGGCGGCCCGTACGACTTCACCGCCTACAACGCCGTCCGCTCCGACTGGCCGCAGACCCACCTGACCTCGGGCGCGAGCATCCAGATGTGGCACAGCAACTGGGCCCAGCACCCCGGCACGTTCGTCTACTACGTCACCAAGAACGGCTGGAACCCGAACGCCCCGCTCAAGTGGTCCGACCTGGAGTCATTCGGCAGCGTCACCAACCCGCCGGCCACCGGTGGGCCCGGCGCGCTCAACTACTACTACTGGAACGTCCAGCTCCCGTCCGGCAAGAGCGGGCGGCACATGATCTACGTCGACTGGATCCGCTCCGACAGCGCCGAGAACTTCTTCAGCTGCTCCGACGTCGTCTTCGACGGCGGCCACGGCGAAGTCACCGGCGTCGGACCCAACGGCGGCAGCACGCCCGACCCCACTGTCACACCGACTCCCCCAGCACCCGGCGCCTGCTCCGCCACCTGGCACGCGACCGACAACCCCGGCTGGCCCGGACACTTCCAGGCCGACGTGACGGTCAAGAACAACGGCACCACCGCGCTCAACGGCTGGACGGTCAAGTGGACCTTCAGCGGCGGGCAGGGCCTCGACGGATCGCCATGGAACGGCGTGCTGAGCGCACAGCCGCCCAACGTCTCGGTCAAGAACGCCACCTACAACGGGCAGCTCGCGCCGAACGCGACCACCTCGTTCGGATTCAACGCCACGGGCACCGCCCCCAGCCCCGCACCCACGCTGACCTGCACCAGCCCGTAGGTCATGCGCATTCCGGAAGAGGTGAGGACCAGAAGGGCCGCGGCGATCGCCGTCGTGGCCCTGATCCCCGTCGCCGGTGCGGCGCTGTTCGCGGGCCTGCACCAGGCGGGGCGATCGGACCTGCGCGATCAGCTCGCCGCCCAGGTCACGGACATCCTTGAGAGATCCACGCCGGCCGAGCACCACGACCACGGGCACGAGTTCGGCGAGCAGGCCGGCCGGGTCGTGTGCGCGGTGGACCCGTTCGGCTTCGACCCGCCGACCGCGACCACGATGGCCCAGGTGAAGTGGGTCTATGCCCGCCACATGTGCGCCATCACCGGTCCGGGCGCCGGATGGGCCGTCTCGGTGCGCGCCTCGGGCCCGATCGCCGTCCGGCTCGGCGATCCACCTCTGGTACGGGTGCCCACGCCGGGCGCCGGTTACCCCGAGCGGGTCCGGCAGCTGATACCCCAGCGCTATCAGGAGGAGGCGTTCGGCGAGTTCGCCGACGAGGACGCGATCGAGGCGGCCCGCCAGAGGTTCGCCCTGGTGACGGCCCGATGACCTGGTGGCGCCCGATGAGTGGCGCTCGGCCGAGTGGCGCTCGAAGCGAGCGGCGCTCAACCCGAGGGGCGCCGCCTGGCATGCGGACGCGGCCGGCAGGAGGTCTCGCGGCCGGCCGCGTCCACGCCATCCGGGCGGGATGGTGTCATGGAACGGTTGCACCAGTGACGGTTGTCGGCACCACCTCCTCATCGACCGGCCGACTAGACCGGTCAAGCTCATCGACCGGCCGGATCGACCGATCCGGCCGGGTTCGCGGCGTTGACCGGCCGGTGTGGGCGCGGCTCGCCACACCGGCCGGTCCGGGGTTCAGTTCGCGCAGGTGTAGCCGGACGGCACGGTGGTCTGGCCGTTCGGCCGGCTGGCCTGGAAGCCGAAGGCGGTGCTCGCGTTCGGCCCGAGCGCGCCGTTGTAGCTCAGATTCTTGGCCGTCACGGTCTGCCCGCTCACCGTCACCGCGGCGTTCCAGGAGCCGGTGAGCACGTGCCCGGCGGGCAGCGTGAACGTCACCGTCCAGCTGGACTTGGCCGTGCCACTGGTGTTGGTCACGGTCACGGGCTGCACGACGTACCCGCTGCTCCACTGGGTCTGTACGGTCGCGACGGCCGTGCAGCCCCCGCCGCCACCACCGCTGAGGGTGGTGAAGGTGACCTGGCCCGACTGCCCCGAGACGTTGCCCGCCGCGTCCCTGGCCTTCACGTAGACCTGGTAGGCGGTCGCGGGGGTCAGCCCGCTCAGCGTGATCGAGTTGGTCGCCGCCTGGCCGAGCAGCGTGCTCGGCGCCCGGTAGACGTCATACCCGGTCACGCGCACGTTGTCGGTGGAGGCGGTCCAGCTCAGCGTGGCCCCCGTCGAGGTGACGCCGGAGGCGACCGGGGTGCCGGGCACGCTGGGCGGGGTTGGGTCGGGGGTGCCGCCGCCGTATACCGACGCCTCACGCGAGGTGGCGGCGATGCCGTTGGCGCCGTTGAAGAGCCGCTGACCCCATGAGGTGAGCTGGTTGACGTCGAAGTTGGTGACCTGGTCGAGGTACTCGACGCCGCCGCCGTTGCCGCTCCACGACCAGCCCAGGTAGCCGAGGCCCCGGCTCACGGACTGGGCCATGATCGTGTCCTCGTCCGGGTCGCCGTCGGAGTGGTTGAAGCCGAACTCGCCGATCACCAGCGGCAGCCCGGCGGTCCTGAACGCGTCCAGGTAGGTGGTGATCTCCGCGGCCGTGTCGTACACGCCGTACATGTGCACCGAGAAGATTGTGTTCTTGGCGGGGTCGGCGTCGAAGACGGTCCGCGCGGTGTTGCGCATGACGTTCTGCCAGTCCTGGCCCCAGTTGGGCGCGTCCACCATGAGCGCGTGCTCGAAGCCGTTGGCGCGCAGCTTCTTGACCGCGTTCGCGGTGGCGGTGGTCCAGTCAGGGGTGACGGCGTTGTTGCCGACCGGCTCGTTGCCGATGTTGACGATGACGTAGTTCTCCTGGCCGACCAGGGCGCTCTTGACGCTGATCCAGTAGTCGGCCGCCTGGTCGAGGGTGTAGGCGCCGCTCTGCTCGCCGTACCCGGTGGTGTCGTGATTCTCCAGGACGCAGATCAGCCGGTTGGCCTTGCAGCGGGAGACGACGTCGGCCACGTCGGAGACGCTGTTGGCGGTCCAGCGCCCACCGCTGAGCACCACCCGGACGGTGTTCGCGCCCAGCGACTTGATGTCGGCGAACGCCTTGGTCTGGGTGGGATACCAGGTGTGCGCGTGGCTGGTGCCGCGCATGACGAACTCCTGGCCGTTCGCTTCGAGGATCTTCGTACCGCTGACATGGATGCCGGTGGCGGCGTGCGCGGGCGACGTTCGGGAAAAAGCTGAGAGGAAGAGCAGCGGGAGCAACAGCGCGGCGAGCGCCGCGAGTCGGGTTCTCATGGGCGGCCTTTCGATGGAGACCCGCCCCGCCGACGTGGCAGGACGCGGCGGGGCGGGGCGATCATGCGGGACGGATCAGGGGAAGAGCCGTCCGTACTCGGCCAGGGCGACGGCTACGTCCACCTGCGCCCAGAACCGGTGATAGTTGAAGACCGGCGCCGGGCCCGTGCCCTTGAGGAAGGCGTCGACCCTCGCGTAGTCGGGGTCGTTCTTGTAGAAGGACCTGATCGACAGGAACGTCGAGCTGGAGTTGATCGGGTCGCCGTTCGGCATGGTGCCGCTCCAGCCCGGCGGGACGTACACCGGGTCGCCGACGCGCTTGTAGTCCGTCTTGGTCTCCGGCACCGACACGCCCTTGGCGTCGCGGTACTTCCAGACGCCGTCGAGCAGCGCCTTGACCGTGGTCCTGGCCGCCGTGTGGTTGGCCTTGGCGGCGTAGTACATCAGGGCCTTGGCGTAGGCGCCGGTGACGCCGACGTCCTGTGTGTAGTCCACGATCGACACGTGCAGGCCGGGGTTGGCGGCGGGCATGCCGCTCGTGGAGCTGAAGTCGCTCGCGGGCTGGCCGGTCCAGTGCAGCGTGGACGGGATCTGGTAGCTGCCGTCCGCGTTGACCGTGGTGTTGGCCAGCGCCCAGGTGACCCACTTGTCGAGCAGCGTCTTGGCGCTGGCGTTGCCGGTGGCGTAGTAGTACTCGGCCACCCGCTCCATCGTCCACGCCTGGAAGCCGAACCACTGGTTGGACGGCGGGTCGTGGTAGACGGGCTGCCAGTCATAGGTCATGCCGAAGAACTTGGGCAGACCGGCCGGCGGCGTCCCGTAGTGGCCTTCCCAGCTGTTGGTCGCGCCACCGGCGATCGCGCCTTCGGCCGACTGCAGCCAGGTGTAGAACTGCAGTTGCCGGGTCAGGCTGGTGCTCCAGTCGGTGGCGCCGGTCGAGCTCTTGGGCTTGAGCTCGGCGACGTTCGCCAGGGCCCAGGCGGCCAGCGGGTTCTGGTAGCCGGAGTGGTTGTGGCTGGAGCCGATCCGCCAGGCCCAGCCGGCGTTGGCGTCGGTCGCGCCGCCCCAGGCGTAATACCAGGACAGCAGGTAGTTGGAGGCGTCCTTGCCGGTGCCCGCCGCGCAGGACGGGCTGGTGCAGCCGGGCTTCTTGAAGTACTTGTCGTACATCGCGTACCGCAGGTAGTCGCCCATCTTCGCGGCCTTGGCGACCGACCCCGAGATCTGCGACTCCTTGCCCTGTGCCTTGGCCCAGGTCTGCGCCCAGTACGCCGCCTGCACGGCTCGCGCGTCGGCGTCGGGGGCGTTGGTGTACTTCCACTGCTTGGCGTACGAACTGTCCTTGACGAACAGGTCGAGATAGCCATTGGGCCCGCCGTGCTTGAACTGGTCGCAGGACGGCTGCGGGATCGTCTCGAAGACCGACTCCTCGGGGCCGCGCTGGTAGGTGTTGATGTAGGCGGGCTTGGTGGTGCCGTCGCCGCAGCGACCGAAGCCGTAGGTGTTGTCGACGTCCAGCAGCCAGTGCATGCCGTAGATGTCGCTGGTGCCGTACGCGCTCTTCAGCTCGTTGGCGATCGGGTCGCTGCCCACGCTCACGCTGGTGTCCAGCGGTGACGGGTAGTTGTTGATCGAGGTGGACTCGGGGATGTACGTGGCCGGCTTCGACGGGGTGTAGAAGGAGTTGGTCGGCTGGTCGGCCGTGGCCGGGATGATGTACTTCTCCATCGTCGCCCAGGCGGTGTTGAACTTGGCCCAGTCACCGGTGATCTGCCCGTAGACCGCCTCCAGCCACAGGTAGTAGCTGAACGCCTCCGACGTGGTCTCGTGCCCCTGGTCGGGCGCCTCGACCATGAAGGTCTCCAGCGAGTGGTAGGGCACGCCCTCGGGCGAGAAGTAGCCGTTGGCGGGGTCGTGCAGCTCGTTGTAGAGCTCGGTGAACCGCCTGACGTACTCGTTGTCGCCACCCGGCAGGTCGTCGTCGGCCTCGGTGGCGGTGACCGCGATCGGGCTGTAGCCGCTGGCGCTCACCGTGAAGGTCGCCGAGCCGGCGGTCGTGTCGGTGTCGTCGGCGGCGGCCAGGGTGACGTTCTGCGCGGTGTTCCAGTTGGCGGTGGTGAAGGTCAGGCTGCCGCCCGAGCTGACCGTGAGGTCGGTGTCACCGCTGGTCCGCGCGGTGGCGACGGTCACATTGCCGGTGGGTGCCCGCGACAGCCGGACGCCGAACGCCGCGGTGCCCTTCTCCGGCACGGCCAGGCTCGTCGGGCTCACCACGAGCGCCGGCGTGTTGTCGGCCGTCACGGTGATCCCGACGGGCGAGGAGGTGGTGGTGGCGCCGAGGTTGTCGGTGGCCCTGGCGGTGATCGAGTAGCTGCCCGCGGGCACGTTCGGCCAGCTGTAGGCGTACGGGGCGACGGTGTCGCTGTTCAGCAGCGTGGTGCCCTGGTAGAAGTCGACCTTGGCGATCGTGCCGTCGGAGTCCGCCGCGGTCGCGGCGATCGGCACCGTGGCGGGCGCCGCGAACGTCTGCCCGGCGCTCGGCGAGGTCAGCGCCACGGTCGGCGGCTTGTTGACGCCGGCGCCCCCGCAGGTGACGCCGTTGACGGTGAAGGCGGTGGGCTTCGGATTGCTGCCGGTGAAGGTGCCGTTGAAGCCGATGTTGGTGGAGGCGCCGGTGGCCAGGTTGCCGTTCCAGTCGAGACTCTTGGCGGTGACGGCCTGGTTGTTCTGCGCCCAGGTGGCGCTCCAGCCCTGGCTGAGCTTCTGCGTGGTCGTGGGGAAGCTGAAGCCGAGCGTCCAGCCGTTGATCGGGTCGCCGGTGTTCTTGATGGTGACGCTGGCGGTGAAGCCACCGCTCCAGTCATTGGTGGTGTACGTCACCTCGCAGGCGACGGCCGCGCTGGCGGGCGTGGCCGTCAGCGCGGTGGTCGCCCCGGCTATGAGGACAAGCGCAAAAGCCGGGGCGAGCCGCCTTCTCAGGCGCGCGAGCATTGTGTACGACACGAGGTCTCCATGGGAGTAGTGGGTGGGAGCGCTCCCAAAATGGATTGTGGGTGGCCATATGGAGATGTCAACGGAATGCCGTCCCGGTAACCCGCATATTTCCTCTCACCTGGCTGCGTGGCATGAAAGTTTCATGGACGTTCCGCGACATTCGGCGAGCATGCCGGGTCGGCGGCGCAGCCGCTCTTCACCGCACCCTGTACACACCCGTGAGCACGGCTCAGTATGGGAGCGCTCCCACACGTCAGCTCTAGCTCCTGGAGATGATTGCTCGTGAAACTCCACCGCGGCCTGCGCAGATGGGCCGTGACCGCGACCGCCGCCTGCCTGGCGACCTTAGGGCTCGTCGCCGGCCAGACCACGGCCGCACAGGCCGCGGTCGCCTGTGACGTCTCCTACACCCCCAACACGTGGACGACGAGTCCAGGGCAGGGCGGCTTCACCGCGAACATCACACTCAAGAACCTCGGTGACCCCCTCACCGCATGGACGCTGGCCTTCGACTTCCCCACAGCCGGACAGAAGTACGTCCCTAGCGGCTGGGGCGCCAACTGGAGCCAGACCGCGACTCGCGTCACCGGGCAGAACCTGTCGTACAACGGCAACCTGGCCACCGGCGCCTCGACCAACATCGGCTTCAACGGCACGTGGAGCGGCAGCAACCCGAACCCCGCCTCCTTCTCCGTCAACAACGTGACCTGTGGCGGCGGCAATCCGACGACGCCCTCGGTCGTCACCTCCGCGAGCTCGGTGTCCGTCAACGAGGGCGGCACGGCGACCTTCACCGCCAAGCTGTCGGCCGCGCCCACCGCCAACGTGACCGTCGCCACCACCCGGACCAGCGGCGACACGGACCTGACCGTGAGCTCCGGCGGCTCGCTCACCTTCACCCCGAGCAACTGGAACACCGCCCAGACCGTGACCCTCGCGGCGGCCCAGGACTCCGACACCACCAACGGCGCGGCGGCCTTCAGCGTCGGCGGAACCGGCGTCACCGCCGCCACCGTCAACGCCACCGAGGTCGACGACGACACCACGCAGACGCAGTCGCTGGTCGTGACCCCGACCGCGGTGACCGTGCCCGAAGGCGGCAGTGCCACCTACACGGTCAAGCCGGCCATCCAGCCGTCGGCGAACCTGACCGTCACCTCCACGGCCGGCAGCGGCGACGCCGACCTCACCGTGACATCGGGCGGCTCGCTCACCTTCACCTCCGCCAACTGGAACACCGCCCAGACCGTGACCGTGGGCGCGGCCCAGGACTCCGACACCACCAACGGCACGCGTACCTTCACCGTCGCCTCCAGCGGTCTGACCAGCCGGACGGTCACCGCCACCGAGGCCGATGACGACGGCACACCGCCCGCCGGGCACGTCGACAACCCGTACGCGGGCGCCACCGGCTACGTCAACCCCAACTGGAAGGCCAAGGCCGCGGCCGAGCCGGGCGGTGCCGCGGTGGCCAACACCTCCACCGCCGTGTGGCTGGACCGCATCGCCGCCATCGCCGGCACCTCGTCGGTCATGGGCCTGCGGGCGCACCTGGACGCGGCCGTCACGCAGGACGCCGCCAACGGCTCCGCGCCGCTGACCGTCCAGTTCGTCATCTACGACCTGCCCAACCGCGACTGCTCGGCGTTGGCCTCCAACGGCGAACTGCTCATCGCGGAGAACGGGCTCAACCGCTACAAGACCGAGTACATCGACCCGATCGCCGCCATCATGAGCGACTCGAAGTACGCGAACCTGCGCATCGTCACGATCATCGAGCCCGACTCGCTGCCCAACCTGATCACCAACCTGAACTTCCCCAAGTGCGCCGAGGCCAACTCCACCGGCGCCTACGTCCAGGGCGTCCAGTACGCGCTGAACAAGCTGCACGTGATGTCGAACGTCTACACCTACATCGACGCCGCCCACCACGCGTGGCTCGGCTGGGACTCGAACTTCAACCCGTCGGTCAACCTCTTCTACTCCACCGCCGCCGGTGCCGCCGCCGGAGTGGACAGCGTGGACGGATTCATCGTCAACACCGCGAACACCTCCGCGACCAAGGAGCTGTACTTCACCATCAACTCCACGGTGAACGGCACCTCGGTCCGGCAGTCCAAGTGGGTCGACTGGAATTGGTACGTGGACGAGACGTCCTTCGCCCAGGCCCTGCGTACCGCGCTGATCGGCAAGGGCTTCAAGTCGGGGCTCGGCATGCTGATCGACACCTCGCGCAACGGCTGGGGCGGCAGCGCCCGGCCGAGCGGCCCGAGCACCTCGACGGACCTCAACACCTTCGTCGACCAGTCACGCATCGACCGGCGCATCCACGCCGGCAACTGGTGCAACCAGAGCGGCGCAGGCCTTGGCGCGCGGCCGACCGCCAACCCCGAGTCCGGGCTGGACGCCTACGTGTGGGTCAAGCCGCCCGGCGAGTCGGACGGCGCCAGCACGGATATCCCGAACGACGAGGGCAAGAAGTTCGACCGGATGTGCGACCCCACCTACACCGGTAACGACCTCAACGGCCACAACCTGACGGGCGCGCTGCCCAACGCGCCACTGTCCGGCCAGTGGTTCTCCGCCCAGTTCCGCCAACTGCTCCAGAACGCCTACCCGCCCGTCTCCTGACGAGCACCTGCCCGAACGCCAACCTGTCCGTCTCCTGACGAGCACCTGCCCGAACGCCAACCTGTCCGTCTCTTGACGGCCGCTCGTCCGCCGGTCCCCTGACGAACGCCTGCCCGTCCGTCGCCCGGCGGCCATGACGAAGGCCCAGGCCGATTCTTCGGCCTGGGCCTTCGCTCAACCTCCCGCTCAACCGCCCGCTCACTGTGCGGCTGTCGCCTTGGTGCGCTTTCGCCCGCGTCACCGTCAGGGGGGCGGAACGTCCTCGTCCTGCTCGTTCGTGTAGTCGCCGCTGTCGAGCGGCATGCGATCCGGCTCACGCCGCTCCGCCTCGAACCGCTCACCGCGGTTCTGGCCGACCGCCTCCGGCCGCTTCTTCCCGCGGAGGCTGCGCAGGTAGTCGACGGGGCTCGTCGCCGTCTGGTCCCCTTCGAGCGGCACGTTCTCCTCGGCGACCTCGACCTCCACGTACTTGTAGATGTGTACGTGGGGCGTCTCCTCGCCCTCGTCGCGCGTCTCGTGACCACCGAACCCCGTGCCGGGCTCGGCCGTGCGCTGCGACGGCACGCCCGTGGGCCGGATGCCGTAGTGCCGGTAGAGCCTGGCCTCTTCCTCCAGCGAGAGGCGGCCGTCGACGTCGATGTTGGGCGCGTCCTTGATGGTGTCCTTGTCGAAGGGAACGCGGATCTCCTCTCCCGACCGGCGGGCGTTCATCAACGGGACGAATGTCTGCCTCATCCCGAAAAGCCCCGTGCGCACGGTCACCCACTCGGGCTCGCCCGTGCTGTCGTTGAGATAGACCTGCCCCACCTTTCCGATCTCCTCGCCGTCCGCACCGATGACGCGGCTGCCGAGCAGGCTGCGGATCTCTGTTTGCATGGCCACGGCGATCCCCCCGAGTCTCGTCCGTCTGCCCGGCGGGCGCACCGACCGGGCTCAAAGTGAACGAATACCCCCAAAACTCGCAAAACCACACCTTCTACGCGAGGTTTGGGTCCACCTTGGGTACTGCTTTGGACGGATAAATAGCTAAACAGCGGGCGAATTACTGTTCGGAGAAAGGGCGGCATTCAGTCGTCAGTAAGGCGATATCCCGCCACGAAACGACTATCGTGCAGGCATGGCGAGCTATCCCCCTATGCAGCCGGGTCTGGTCGCTGCCATGCATGGCCAGTGGACCGCCCCATGTCCTGGCTGACCTACGCCTGCCAGCACCTGCCCGGCGCGACGGTGATCGCCGTCGGCGGCGAGCTGGACGCCACGAACGAGGGCAGGCTCGACGCCTTCATCCGGGAGTGCCGCCAGCGGCCCGGCGACCACCTCGTGTTCGACCTCGCGGAGGTGCACTTCATGGACAGCGCGGGGCTCCGGCTGCTGCTCAGCACCTATACCTTCTCCCGGCAGCACGGTGGCAGCGTCCGTCTGGCGGCGCTGCAACCCATGCCGGCCCGGATCGTCGAGGTGACCCGGATAGGCGAGCACCTGCCGGTCCACAGCACGCTCCAGGACGCTCTCACCGCGGCCCTCACGGGCAACGGCGGCTCCGGGGCGGCCTGAAGCCTGCCCCGGCGGCCGGATGGGTCAGCTCTTCTTGGGCTTGGCCGCCTCCTCGTCCTTGACCAGGTTCCCGCAGGTGTAGCCCGGCTCCCGCTCGGGATCGAGGCGGATGTCCCCCAGGTTCGTCGACTCGGCCGGCCGCCGGAAGGTGGTCATGTAGTCGCAGTCGTAGAAGACGTACGTGCCGTCGCTCTCGCCGAGCAGCATGAGGTCGCGCCCGTCGTACAGCGGCTTGTCGTCACCGTCCTTCACCACCACCCACTGGTCCTGGAACCCCACCATGTTCAGCAGGTCATTGGCCTGCCCGGTGTTACGCACGTCCCCCGCGCCCATGACCAGCCCGACGAGCAGGACCATGCCCAGCCCGATGCCGGTGAGAGCGCCCACGAGCACCTTCATCCCGGCCCGCCCGACCGGCTTGCGGCGTAGCAGCCGGAACGGCACCACGAACGCCAGGATCCCGAGCACCAGGGCGCCCAGCACGTGCAACGGCGAGATCTCCAGGGTGAACAGATAGGAGGTGCTGAGATAGGTCACCCCGCACCAGGCGGCGGCGATGACCGCCGCGATCCATGGCCGCCGCCTGACGGCCTGGACGAGCCGGTTGACCGCGCCGCGCGTCACCTTGTCGAGCAGCCACCCCACCGCCACCAAGGCCCCGATAACGGGCAGCAGGATGAGCAGGAGCATGATCAGCGTGCCCATGAGCCGCCCGAGCAGGACGGACTGGTCGATCCCCGCCTGTTCGGGATTGATGTCGAAGACCCAGTACATCTGCTGAATGCCCAGGTACAGCATCGCGTACAACCCGACGCCCACCGGGACCACCACGGAGCCGATGAGCTCCAGCATCCCCACGACACTGCCGGACGCCTCCTCCTCCGGCGGGAGAGGAGGGATATCAGTTTGCTCCTGAGAGAGCTGTTGCGTAGTCACAGAGGATGACCATGCAGTGACATGGTTGAATTTTGGTTGATATCGGATAAACAGTTACGCCCGAAAACCGTGGTGCTGCTTCTTCCCGTTCCCGGCCGCCACCCTGATCCGCCTGATCGGCGCGCGCTGCAGCGCGACGTGGGCCAGGCGCGGCAGCCACATCGTGAGCCGGACCGTGGTGCCCTTGGGGCCGGTGTGGAAGCTGGCGCCGTCGCACAGGGTGCGGATGAGGTAGATGCCCCGGCCGGTGGGCGCGATGTCGGGCGGCCGCCGGTGCTCGTCGACGTACTCGTCGGGGATGCCCGAGCCCTCGTCGATGGTCTCCGAGCGGAGCATCCGGTCGCCCGTCCACAGCGTGAAGTGCCCGCGCCCGCCGCCGTGCTCCACGGCGTTGATGATGCTCTCGTGCACGGCGAGGATGTAGTCCTCCAGCCGCGCGCCGCTCAGCCCACAGCCCGCCGCCCGCTCCGCCACGGACTGGCGTAGCCCGGTCACTTCATCGAGGGTGAAGGACTGGGCCAGCAGGGTGCGCATGACAGGCTCCTCATCTCCGCCGGGCGTATGACCACGTCGAATGACAACCCTTCGCCCTGCCCGCCACTGCGCGCGTTACACCGTCAACAGGCATTCGTCCAGGAAACAACCCCGGTTACCCCGTGGCGAGCATCAGCGGCGATCTTGGTTTCCGGGGTCGGCAAATCCACCCGATGAGTGGGCGGATCGGGCACCTCCCGTCGTTCCGAGAGCCAGCAAAAAGGCACTTTACACTCTCCGTATTGGATGAGTAACTATTGGTGGCGGACGCTTTACAGAAGGAGCCCTGCAGCATGGCGGTCGGCGGATGGCAAGACCCCGTGGGACCTCGCATCGACAAGCGCCTCAATGTATTCCTGGACGACTGGCGCGCGCCTGTGTCCGATCCGGACGTGGCGGCGGCGTACGAGCTGCTGACGAGCTTCATCCTCAGCGGCGGCAAGCGGATCCGCCCGCAGCTGTGCTACTGGGGGTGGCGGGGAGCCGGCGGCGACGACTGCGACGAGATCATCAGTGCGGCGGCGGCGCTTGAGCTCTGCCACGCCGGGCTGCTCATCCACGACGACATCATGGACGGCAGCGACATGCGGCGGGGCCGCTCGACGATCCACCGCAGCCTGGCCGACCTGCACGAGGGGCCGGGCGCCGAGGCGTTCGGCCAGGCGGGCGGGATCCTGCTCGGCGCGCTCAGCCTGGCCTGGTCGGACGCGCTGTTGTCGTCGTGCGGTGTGGAGCCGGCCCGGCTGCACGGCGCCCACCACGTGTTCGACGCCATGCGTACCGAGGTCATCAGCGGCCAATATCTCGACGTCCTCGGCCAGCTGCGAGCGGGGGCCACGGTGTCTGCGGCGCTGACGGTGATCCGCTACAAGACCGCCAAGTACACCGTCGAGCGCCCCCTGCAGATCGGCGGCGCCCTGGCCGGCGCGGATCCCGCCCTGCTCGACTCCTACTCGCGCTTCGGCGTGCCGATCGGCGAGGCGTTCCAGCTGCGCGACGACGTGCTCGGCACGTTCGGCTCCTCGGCCGACACCGGCAAGTCGGCACTCGACGACATGCGCGAGGGCAAGAACACCGTCCTGATCGCGCACGCCCTAAGACGGGCGACGCCCGCGCAGCTGTCCCACCTGCGCAGTTGGCACGGCAACCAGGAGCTGACGGAGGAGCGGGCGGCGGAGCTGCGCGGGATCCTGCTCGACACCGGCGCGCTGGCCGAGGTCGAGGGCATGATCGACCAGCGGGTGCGCGAGGCCGCCAAGGCGCTGGAGGCGGCGCCCATCACTTCCGAGGCACGCGACGCGCTGACCGTGCTGGCCGGCCAGCTCGCGCACCGGGACCGGTAGGAGCGAACATCATGGGACGAGTACTTCTGGCGGCTCCGCGCGGCTATTGCGCGGGTGTGGAACGTGCCATCGACACCGTCGAGGAGACCCTCAGACGCTACGGACCGCCCGTCTACGTGCGCAAACAGATCGTGCACAACACCTACGTGGTCGACGACCTCAGCGGCCGGGGCGCGATCTTCGTCGACGACCTCGACGAGGTCCCTGAGGGCGCCCTGGTCGTCTTCTCGGCCCACGGCGTCTCGCCCGCGATCAAGCACGAGGCGGCCGGTCGAGGTCTGCGCACGATCGACGCGACCTGCCCGCTTGTCACCAAGGTGCACAGAGAGGCCGTACGCCTGGCCGAGTCGGGCTACGAGATCGTGCTCATCGGCCACGCGGAGCACGAGGAGGTGGAGGGCACCGTCGGCGAGGCGCCCGACCGCATCCACGTGGTCGATCCGGCCCGGCCCGACGAGCTGACGGGCGCCGGCTCGGCCAGGATGAGCTGGCTGTCGCAGACCACGCTGGCGGTCGAGGAGACCATGGACGCCGTCGCCCGGCTGCGCGAGCGCTTCCCCCAGCTCATCGACCCGCCGAGCGACGACATCTGCTACGCCAGCCAGAACCGCCAGGAGGCGATCACCAGGATCGCCGCCCAGTGCGACCTGGTCATCGTCGTCGGCTCCGCCAACTCCTCCAACTCGCGGCGCCTCGTCGAGGTGGCCGTGAACGCCGGCGCGCGGGCGGCCCACCTGGTCGACCGGGCCGGCGACGCCGACGAGCGCTGGCTCGACGGCGTACGGACCGTCGGCGTGACCTCGGGCGCCTCGGTCCCAGAAGAGCTGGTCAGCCAATTGCTGGCCTGGCTCGCCGCCCGCGGCTACGCCGACGTGGAGCCGGTGACGCTGACCGAGGAGACCCTCAAGTTCTCCCTTCCACCCGAACTCCGAGCCACTCAAAACCCCGGCTAGCAAACCCTCTAAAGATTGGTGGTGCACGATGACCGAAACGACCGAGTCGACCGAGGCCAACGGCCAGCAGCTCAGCCTCAGCACCGATGCCGCCAAGAACCTGGCGACGACCACGAAGACCGCCCCGCAGATGCAGGAGATCACCTCCCGCTGGCTGCTCAAGCTGTTGCCGTGGGTGCAGACCTCCGGTGGCGTCTTCCGGGTCAACCGCCGGCTGACCTACACCCTGGGCGACGGTCGCATCACGTTCACCACCAGTGGCGCGGACGTGCGCGTCATCCCGGCGGAGCTCACCGAGCTGCATCAGCTGCGCGGCTTCAGCGATGGCGAGGTCCTGCAGTCGCTCGCCGACGGGTTCAGCCAGCGCGAGTACGAGTCGGGCGAGGAGATCGTCCGTGAGGGCACTCCCCTCGACCAGCTGGTCCTGATCGCCCATGGCCGGGTGGCCAAGACCGGCCGTGGCGCGTACGACGACGAGCAGAACCTCGGGGTACTGGCCGACGGCGACCATTTCGGCGAGGAGTTGCTGGGCGACCCGGGCCAGTGGGCGTTCTCGGCGACGGCCAAGACCGCCTGTACCGTGCTCACGCTCTCGCGGCAGAACCTGCAGGCGGTCCTCGACCGGTCCCCCGCGCTCCGCGCCCACCTGCGTAGCACTCGGGACGCCGAAGGACGGTCCCAGAACGCCTACGGCGAGGCGGCGATCGAGCTGGCCGCCGGCCACAACGGCGAGCCTGTGCTGCCTGGCACGTTCGTCGACTACGAACTCAGCCCGCGGGAGTACGAACTGAGCGTCGCCCAGACCGTCCTACGGGTGCACAGCAGGGTCTCCGACCTGTACAACCAGCCGATGAACCAGCTCGACCAGCAGCTCCGGCTGACCGTCGAGGCACTACGCGAACGCCAGGAACACGAGCTGATCAACAGCCGCGAGTTCGGGCTGCTGCACAACGCCGATTTCAGCCAGCGCATCCGCACCCGCGGCGGCGCTCCCACGCCCGACGATCTCGACGACCTGCTGTCCACGGTCTGGAAGGAGCCCGCCTTCTTCCTCGCGCACCCGCAGGCCATCGCGGCCATCGGCAGGGAGTGCAGCAAGCGCGGCATTTACCCGCAGGCCAGTGAGGTCAATGGGCACCGCATCCCGGCCTGGCGCGGGGTGCCGATCTTCCCGTGCAACAAGATCCCGATCACCGGCGCCCGGACGACCTCCATCCTGCTCATGCGCACCGGGCACGAGAACCAGGGCGTTGTCGGCCTGCACCAGACCGGCATCCCCGACGAATACCAGCCCAGCTTGTCGGTGCGTTTCATGAACATCAATGAGAAAGCCGTCATCTCCTACCTGGTCACTGCCTACTTCTCCGCTGCCGTACTCGTTCCCGACGCACTCGGCATTCTCGAAGACGTCGCACTCGGCAGCTGAGCGCGGATCGGTTCACCCGGCCCAATGATTGGCGGTGTTTCGGTTGACGGAATTGGATCAGCGGGACTCAAGGCAGAGCCTGGGCACGGAGGCGGCACGCCGGCTCGCCACCACGACCAAGACTGCCCCGCAGATGCGGGAGATCTCTTCACGCTGGCTGCTGCGGGCGCTTCCGTGGGTACAAACCGCAGCCGGCACCTACCGGGTGAACCGCCGGCTCACCTATCAGGTCGGCGGCGGCCGGGTCAGCTTCGCCCGCGCGGGCGCTGTGACGCGGGTGATCCCGCCCAGCCTGACCGAGCTGCCGCTGCTGCACGGGTTCGACGGCGACCCGCTGCTCGACACCCTGGCCGGGGAGTTCGAGCAGCGGGAATACGCGCGGGGCGAGACGATCGTGCAGGAGGGCCGCCCGGCCGACGCCCTCCTGCTCCTCGCGCACGGCAAAGCCGACAAGCTGCAGACCGGCCCGTACGGCACCAGCGTCCTGCGGGAGACGCTCGCGGACGGCGATCACACGGGCCACGACCTCCCCGAGCGGGAGGATCGGTGGGCGTACACACTCAGGGCCGCCACCACCTGCACGGTGCTGGTCCTGCCCTGGGCGGTGTTCCGCGCGCTGACGGCGGTCTCGCCGACGTTGCGGGCGCAGATCGAGGCGCATCGGGACCGGCGGGCCCGGCCGCAGAACAAGCACGGCGAGGCGGCGATCGAGCTGGCCGCCGGACACACCGGCGAGCCCGTACTGCCCGGCACGTTCGTCGACTACGAACTCAGCCCCCGCGAGTACGAACTGAGCCTCGCCCAGACCGTCCTACGGGTGCACAGCAGGGTCTCCGACCTGTACAACCAGCCGATGAACCAGCTCGACCAGCAACTCCGGCTGAGCATCGAGGCACTACGCGAACGCCAGGAGTACGAGCTGGTCACCAACCGGGACTTCGGGCTGCTGCACAACGTCGATGCCCGGCAGCGGATCTCCACGTATGGCGGCCCGCCTACGCCCGACGATCTCGACGAACTGCTCAGCCGCAGGAAGAAGACCCGTTATTACCTGGCCCATCCCCGCGCCATCGCCGCCTTCGGCCGGCAGTGCAACACGCGCGGGGTCTACCCCGACACCGTCCAGCTCGACGGCAGCAGGCTGACGGCCTGGCGCGGGGTGCCGATCCTGCCCTGCGACAAGATCCCGATCAGCCCGGAGGGCACCACCTCGATCTTCGCGTTCAGGACCGGCGAGGAGGACTCGGGCGTCGTCGGCCTGCACCAGACCGGCATTCCGGATGAGTACCAGCCGGGGCTCAGCGTCCGCCTGGCCGGCATCGACGGGAAGGGGATCATGTCGTACCTGGTCAGTGCCTATTACTCGGCCGCGGTCCTGCTGCCCGACGCGCTGGGCATGCTCGAGAACGTCGAGGTGATGGGCTGATGACGCGTTCCGTGGATGGGGAGGCGGCCCAGCCATTCGAGCTGCCGGACTTCTATCTTCCGTATCCGGCCCGCCTCAACCCGCACGTCGAGGAGGCGCGGGCGCAGTCCAGGCAGTGGGCGCGCGGCATGGGCATGCTGGAGGGCTCGGGCATCTGGGACCAGGCCGACCTCGACGCCCACGACTACGCCCTGCTGTGCGGCTACACCCATCCCGACTGCGACGGCGCCGAGCTCTCGCTGATCACCGACTGGTACGTCTGGGTCTTCTTCTTCGACGACCACTTCCTGGAGGCCTTCAAGCGCGGCCACGACCGTGAGGGCGGCAAGCGCTACCTGGACCGGCTGCCCGCCTTCATGCCGATGGACCTGTCGTGCGCGACGCCGGAGCCGACCAACCCGGTCGAGGCGGGGCTGGCCGACCTGTGGGCCCGTACGGTCCCCGCCAGATCGCTCGCCTGGCGGGAGCGCTTCGCCGAGAGCACCCGCAACCTCCTGAACGAGTCGCTCTGGGAGCTGTCCAACATCAACGCGGGCCGGGTGCCCAATCCGATCGAGTACATCGAGATGCGGCGCAAGGTCGGCGGAGCGCCATGGTCGGCCGGGCTGGTCGAACACGCCGTGGGTGCCGAGGCCCCGGCGCGCGTCGCCGGCTCCCGGCCGATGCGGGTGCTGCGCGACGCCTTCGCCGACGCGGTGCACCTGCGTAACGACCTGTTCTCCTACCAGCGGGAGACCCAGGACGAGGGCGAGCTGAGCAACGGCGTCCTCGTGCTGGAGAAGTTCCTCGGCTGCACCACGCAGGAGGCCGCCGACGCGGTCAACGACCTGCTCACCTCGCGGCTGCAGCAGTTCGAGCACACCGTGTTCACCGAGCTGGGCCCGCTCTTCGTCGAGCAGGGCCTGGACCCGCTCTCCTGCGCGGGCGTGCTGGCCTACGTCAAGGGGCTGCAGGACTGGCAGTCGGGCGGCCACGAATGGCACATGGCCTCCAGCCGCTACATGAACGAGCGCGCGACCCGCAGACCGCTGGGCACGACCTCGATCGTCGACCTGCTCGGCGCGAAGCGGATCCGCAGCTTCACCCACGTCCCGCACACGCCCGTCGGCCCGTCGCGGATCCCCGACCTCTACATGCCGTTCGAGGTCAACGGCTCGCCCCACCTGGAGGCCGCCCGCCTGAACCTGGTCGCCTGGGCACGCGCGATGGGGATACTCGAAGCGCAGCCGGGCGTCACCGGCTCGGCCGTCTGGGACGAGCAGAAGCTCGTCGACTACGACCTGGCGCTGTGCGCCTCCGGGCTCCATCCCGACGGGACCCTGGAGGAGCTGGACCTGGCCTCGGCCTGGCTCGCGTGGGGGACGTACGGTGACGACTACTTCCCCGTCGTCTTCGGCCGATCCCGCAACCTGGCCGCCGCCCGCGCCACCGTCGACCGGTTCGGCGCCTTCATGCCGCTCGACGGCTCGGCTCCCCCGGCTCCGATTACCGCTCTGGAGCGGGGCCTGTCCGATCTCTGGATCCGTACGGCGGGGCCGATGAGCACGAACGCGCGGCGCAGGTTCCGCGCGGCCATCGAGGACATGTGCGCGTCCTGGCTCTGGGAGCTGGACAACCAGCTGCTGAACCGGGTGCCCGACCCCGTCGATTACATCGAGATGCGGCGGCTGACCTTCGGCTCCGACCTGACCATGACCTTGTGCCGCCTGGCCCGCGAGAAGGAGATCCCGGAGCAGGTCCATCGGGCCGGGCCGATGATCTCGCTGATGAACGCGGCCTCCGACTACGCAACCCTGCTCAACGATGTCTTCTCGTACCAGAAGGAGATCGAGTTCGAGGGTGAGCTGCACAACGGCGTGCTGGTCGTCCAGAACTTCTTCGACTGTGACTACCCGGTGGCGCTCGGCATCGTCTCCGATCTGATGACGTCCCGGATGAAGGAGTTCGAGCATGTCTTCGCGTACGAGTTCCCGGTCATGTACGACGACCTCCGGCTGGACGGGGAGGCCCGCGCGACCGTCGACGGCTACGTGGCGGAGCTGCGCGACTGGATGGCGGGCATCCTCAGGTGGCATCGCGACTGCCATCGCTATGACGAGGCGTCGCTACGGCGCCACCACCGGCCGCCCGAGTGGCGGCTGGGCGGGCCGACGGGTCTGGGCACCTCGGCGGCGATGATCGTCTGACGCGGGCTTGGGCCGTGTGGGCGGCGTGTTTCGTGTGTGCCGTGCGGGTGTCAGTACCATCCCAGCAGGTTCAGGAGATGTCGCTGGAACGGCGTGAGATTACGCAGGCGTATCCAGCGCTCGGCGGGGTCGAGCATCGGCATGGCCAGCACACGCAGACCCGACAGATCGATGAATGTGAGCTCGCCGATGTCGACGATGATGTGCGTCTCGCCCTCGCGAGCGGCGGCGAGGGTCCGGGCGAGGGCGCAGCTGTTGGTGATGTCGATCTCGCCACGCAGCGCCAGCGCCGGAACCTCGCACCTGGCCCGCTGGGAGATGCGTAGCTGGTCGTCCTCGTACAGCAGGCGCTCCGACGTTTCGGCCGCCTCGCCGTTCACGGTCATCGCACCCCCCCCAATCAGACCTCACGCATGGGGGTTGTCGTCGACACGAACCCGGTCTCACATTACACGAAGTATGTTTCACCACCTGATATGCACGAAAATATGGTCGTATTACAGCGAAGTCATGAACTATCCGGCAGCCGGATCTTCCGCCGCCCGAGACTCGCACCAGCGACCGCGCGACCCGCTGGATCCTCGGGTGGAAGGTCGCGCAGTCGGTCGCGGCCGATCTAGAAGCGCCCGGCGACACAATCACCACGGCGTTGGACCGCCCACCGGGTAAATTGATCAGCCTGTTCGGGCAGCCGAAGAATTGCCGAGAGAATGGCATTTATCAACGCGCTGAACAAATAACCCGCCGACTAATTTCCACCCACCTGCGACTAGCCCTGAAGCGAGCCCCCTATTCAAATTCTTTAGCACTTGATCACCATTCGCACCAAATGTCCGACCAGTCACGATTTATCGACATATCACCGCGTGGACAAACTTCAGCTTATAGCCATATGTAGGCCCCTCCTGGCTAAAGGGCGTTTTATTCCTAAAGGGGATGAGGAACGCTCCTGGAGTGAACGTGAAACGGGCCCTTCTGCTGACGCTCCTGGCATGCGGCTCACTCGCGACGCCGGACTCCGGCACCGCGACGGCCGGCGTCCGGCAGACGTGCGAAAAGGGCGCCGGGCGTTGCCCGCAGGCGGCAGGGACCGACCGCGCGGCAACTGGCGGCGCAGCGACCGGACGCGCGGCAACTGGCGGCGTGGCAGCCGTCGGTGCGGCAGCTGGGGGCGTCGCCGTGCGGGCCGCGCTGGGGATGCTCGGCGTCCCCTATTCGTGGGGCGGCGGCGGGCCCCAGGGCCCCGGCTACGGCATCGGACACGGCAAGAAGACCAAGGGCTTCGACTGCTCGGGCCTCACGGAGTACGCCTGGGCGAGTGCGGGCGTGTCGATCGGCACGACGACGCACGAGCAGTGGCGGTCAGGGGCCAGGGTGCCCAAGGAGCAGGTCGCGCCAGGGGACCTCGTCTTCTACGACAGCAAACCGCGACGCCAGGGACCAGAGCACGTGGGGCTGGCCGTGGACGGCACGCGGATCGTCGACGCTCCGTTCACCGGGGAGGTCGTCCGCCTCGACCCGCTGAACAAGCCGCATTTCATGGGGGTGATCCGTCCCGGAACCGTCCGTCCCGAGACCGCCCGTCCCGACAGCGCACTTCCCAGCAGCGCGCGCTCCACCAGCGGGCCTTACAAGGGCGCACGTTCCGCTAGGCGCGGGCATTCCGGCGGCAGGCGCGGGCACTCCGCCGGGCGCAGGCACTCCGCTAGGGGCGGGCATTCCAGCAACCGGCGGAAGGGGAGTACCTCGCGGCCCGGGTCGTGATCGCGATCGTGACCCGGGCCGCTCGGCGTTCCGTCTCGGTGCGCATCCGAGCGGATTCCGTGGCCTCGCGAGTATCCACGGAGATGGCTCAGGCGGATCGCGCAAGCGTCGATCCGGTGGAAGGTGCGGCCGGCAGCCCTACGGCATGTGCCCGTGGAGCCCTACGGCATGCCGGGCGGCATGTGCCCATTGAGCCGGGCGGCATGTGCCCGTGGAGCCGGGAGCGGACCTTCCCGCCTATGCGGCGATGGTGTCAGCGGTTGTTGTTCAGCAGGTGAAGGTTGACGTCCTGCAGGTTCGCGGTCGTCGGAATGTTGGTGTACTTGGCCGCGTCGCTCACCCCGGTGAGGTTGTCCAGGGTGCTGAGCTGGCTCAGCAAGGACGGGGCGCCGATGTAGGGGTTCGGGCCGACGTCGGCCGAAGCCGCAGAGACGCAGAAGCCGAGAGCGGCGCCCGCGATGGCTGCACCAGCGAGAATGCGACGGATCATGTTTGTTTCCTCCGTTTGATGGGCGCGGAAATTCCCGGCGCCTTAGTCGTTTTGTGCAGGGCTGTGAAGGTGCCGCCAATAACAATCGCGGCAGCCGATCGATGTCGCAACCCAAAAACGCCTGCTCGCGGTCAAGGAGGCGCCTCGTTTTCTTGGCATTCGACTTTCCGAGCCCACCGGCCGGCTAACTGCATATGCGCTTGCGTCGTACACGGCTAAACGAGTTTCATTTATCCGCGCATCGAGAATGATTGGCTTATCGCGCGGGCCGGTTTAGCAAGGATCACCCCGGGCTTGGCACCACTACACCGAACGATGTAGCGCGAGCGCCGCCCGTTGGGGGACGTCCGGGACGAATCCACCGATCAGGATGGGCCGGAGTCCGCGAATCCGGAGGTCGAACCGTGGTCGGGATAGCAAATCGGGCCATACGGCCGCGCGTACGCAAGGGCGTGCTCGTCGTTCACGTCATCGCCTCGGTCGCGCTGCTCGGCGAGGTGTGGGGGCTCGTCGTGCTGAACACCGTGGCCACGGTGACGGACGATCTCGGGCTCGCCCACGCGGCCTACCGGCTGATGCCGAGCCTGGTGTTCGCGGGCGGCATCCCGCTCAGCCTCACCGCGCTGACCACCGGCATCACACTTGGCCTGACCAGTCACTGGGGACTGGTCCGCCACTACTGGGTGCTGGCCAAGCTGGTGCTTCTGGTGTCGGTCATCTGCCTGGGGATGTTCCTGTTCGACCCCGAGGGGATGGCCGCCGCGACCGAGGGCGCGACGCGGCCTGTCGAGGGCCGTCAGTGGGGGCAGGTCGCGGTACTGGGCGGCCAGCTGGTCATGCTGCTAACCGTTACCACGCTGTCTGTGCTCAAGCCGCGGGGACGAATGCGATAAGGCCGCGCCCACAGCGGCAGGACAGGTCCGATAAGTCCGCGCCAAAGCTGCGGTAGCGGGTGCATACGTCCGTGCCAAAGCCGCGGTGGCAGGTGCGATAGGAAATGGCCATGAATGATGATCTGCCGGAACTCGTGCGGGCGGCCCATGAGCGGGTGCTGGCCGGGCTGGGCGCCTTCGACCTGATCTTCGCCGACGCGGGTGCGGGCAAGCAGGTGGGGCTCGAACGGACGATCGCCGCGCTCAACCCCCGTGGCGTGCTGCTGGTGGACGACATGGTGCCCTACCCCGGGGTGACCTGGGAGGAGGAGTTCGTCCGCAGGCAGGAGGGTGTGCGGCAGACTCTGCTGAACCACGATCGGCTGGTCGCGGTCGAGCTGGCGCACGGCTCCGGCGTCATCCTTGCGACGGCCCGCTGAACCATCCCAGAACGGCGGTTCGCTCAGTCGCTCCAGGGAGGAACTCGCGAGCCTTGCGGGCGAACGGCTCGAGGTCGCCGCCCAGGTCCTACAGGTCGGCGCCGGGCAGGACGAACGTGGGAGGATTAGCCCATGGCAGAGATCGTCGGAGGGGGACGTCCGGTCAACGACGCCGAGCGTCGGGTGATCTCATTCCTGCGCGACCACGCACCCGCCGACTGGCTGTTGCTGCACAACGTCGAGCTCCCGCGCGGCGACGACGTCTTCGAGGTGGACCTGCTCGTGCTGACCGGCCACTCGCTGGTCGTCGTCGATGTCAAGGGCACCCGTGGCCGGATCGAGGTGTCGGGCACGCGCTGGTTCCCGCCGCGCCGGGAGGCGTTCGGCTCTCCCGTGACGAAGCTGCGGGGCATCGCGAAGGCGCTGAAGGGGCTGCTGGTCTCCAAGGACACGCGGCTGGAGCGCGTCTACGTCGACAGCCTCGTGGTCCTCACCTCGCCCGACGCCGAGCTCGTCGACCCGGCCGGGCGCGACGCGGTCAACGTCACCACCCTCGACGGGCTGCTGGCCACGCTGAGCGACGTCTCGCGGGTCAGGCGCGGGTGCAGTCACCGCATCAAGCCGTACCTGACCGGGATTCTCGACTCGCTCAACCAGACCGTACGCCGCAGCACCGCGCCGCCCAGGTTCGGCAACTGGGAGGTCGAGGAGCAGCTCGGCGGCGACGCGAAGGTGACCGAATACCGGGCCTTCAACGCGACACTCCCGGGCAGCGAGACCGTGCTGCTCCGGGTCTACCAGGCCGACCCGCTGGCCGACCAGGCGTCGCGGGCGGCCGAGCGGCAACGGATCGCCAACGCCTATCAGACGCTGGCCCGCATCCCGCCGCACCCGTGCGTGGTGCGCTCGCGGGATTTCTTCGCCATCGACGACGAGAGCCGGTTCGTGCTGGTGCTCGACGACGTGCACGGCGAGGCGCTGCACCTGCGCCTGGGCACCGGCGTACGACTCGGCGTGATCCAGGACATGCTGCGCGGCCTGGCCCACGCGCACGCCCACGGCGTCATCCACCGGGCGCTGACCCCGGCCTGCGTGCTGGTGACCGACGGGCACGCGGTGCTGACAGGGTTCGACTACGCCAAGCCGGGGGCGCGCAACTACACGGTCGCCCATGAGCTGGGCAACGTGCTCGACGCCCACTACGTGGCCCCGGAGTGCCACGAGCGGCCCGAGATGATGACGGCCGCCTCCGACGTCTACGCGGCCGGAGTGATCGCCTACCAGCTGCTCACCGGCGAGCTGCCGACCAGCGCCGACACCCAGGGTCCCGACGTTCCCGACGTGGTGCGCCGGATGCTGGACCACTCTCCCGCCAAGCGCCCGAGCGCGGCCGAGTCTCTTGAGGCGCTGGCTGGAATGCCCCAGCGATCCCGTCTCAAACGATTTGTCCGTCGCATAGTGTCTGGATCATGACGAGTGAGCTTCATCCTGTGACCGAGGACGATCTGCCCTTTCTCAACCGGCTGTACAACGATCCGGAGAGCACGGGCCTCCATCAGTGGTACGGCTGGCAGGATCCCCACCGCCTCCGCAGGCGTTGGGAGGACAATGGGATGCTCAGTGGCGACGGCGGCACGCTGCTGATCGCCGAGGGCGACGACCGCGTGGGCTTGGTGTCCTGGAGCAAGCAGATGACCTCCAGCATCTCCTACTGCTGGGATATGGGGCTCATCGTGGCGCCCGAGTTTCGCGGCATGGGTCACGGCACCCGGGCGCAGCGACTCCTGGTGCGCTACCTGTTCGACCATTCGACGGTCAACCGGGTCCAGGCGTCGACCGAGGTGAGCAACCTGGCCGAGCAGCGCGCCCTGGAGAAGGTCGGATTCACCAGGGAGGGCATCCTGCGCGGATGCGCCTTCCGCGCAGGCGAGTGGCACGACGGTGTGCTGTACAGCGTGATCCGCGCGGACCTCGACCCGCGGGGCTAGGCGGGCAGGCTGCGGCGCAGCACGGTGGCGTGGTTGAGATAGTCGAGTGCCAGCCCGGTGCGCCCGGCCGAGTGGTGCACCTCGCCCAGCATCTGCGTGCTCGACGCCTCCCCGCTCCGGTCTCCGAGTGCCTGGAAGATCTCCAGTGACCGCTCAAGCCCCGCGGAGGCCGGTGCCCACTCCCCACGGGCCGCCTGCAGCCCGGCGAGGCTCTGGAGGGCGTACGCGCCGCAGTGCCGGTCTCCGAGCGACTCGAAGATGTCGAGCGCGTGCCGGTGGAAGGACATGGCCTTGTGCAGGTTGCCCATCTGCAGGCAGACGCAGCCCTCGCGGTGGGCGTCGCCGAGCTCCTGAGCCAGCCGCATGGCCTGGCCCAGGGACTCCGACGCCAGGGCCAGGTCGCCCGACTTGAGGCAGACCCGGCCGATAGCCTGCCTGGCGAACGCCTCGCCGTGCGGGTCGTCCGCCGCCAGGAACATGGCCAGGGCGCGCTTGAAATGCCCGAGCGACTGGGCGTGCCGGCCCCTGAACTGGCTCACCGCGCCGAGCCCGCAGATCGAGGTCGCCTCCGCCCGCAGGTCGCCGATGTCGTGGAAGAGCCGCCGGGATCGGGTGAAGTCCTCGACGGCCTCCTCGTACCGGTCCTGGTACAGGGAGACCTGGGCCAGGCCGCGCAGCATGGCGGCCTCTCCGTAGGTGTCGCCGGACGCGCGGGCGGCACCGAGGGCGACGGTGTGGGTACGCTCCCACGTGTCGAGATGGCAGTGCAGGTCCAAGTAGGGGACCATCGCGGCGGCCAGCCCCCAGGCCGACTCGGCCAGCCCGGCCTCCGCGGCGACGCTCACGGCCCCGACCAGCGTCTCGTGCTCGGCCTCGAACCACCCCAGCGGGTCGGAGGTCAGGCGGTCGAGCGTCTGCTCGGGCAGCCGCCAGCGCGGCGCCCTGGCGGCGGTGAGGCTGAAGACGGTGGTGGGCAGCCGGGCCATGGCGTGCTCGGTGGTCGCGGTCCAGGCGGCGAGCACCCTGGTCAGGCCGGTACGGTCGGAGCCGCGTTCGAGCGCGTGGCGGCGGATCAGATCGGGCACCCGGTAGCGCGGCTGGCCCACCGGGTCGGTGCCGACCAGTTCCAGCAGGTTGACGTCCACCAGCAGGTCGGTGACGTCGTCGGCGCGGTGCCTGTCGAGTGCGGCGTCGATCACCCAGCCGGGCTGGGCCACGGCGCCCAGGAGGCCGAGCGTGCCCAGCGTACGGGCGGCATCGTCAGGTAGGTGGCGGAAACTGCGGTCGAGGCAGACCCGCACCTCTTTCAGCTCGCTCAGCCGGTCGTCGTCCAGCCGCTGCCTGAGCACCGAGAGTGACCAGCCCGGTCGGCCCGCCAGGCGCGATCCGGCGCTGCGCACGGCCACCGGCAGGCGCCCGCACGCCTCCACGATCGCCAGGGCCGCCTCATGCTCGCGGGACACCCTATCCATGCCGATGATCCTGCCGAGTAGCGTCAGCGCGTCGTGCGCGGACAGCTCTCCGAGGTCGACCTGGATCGAGCCGGGTAACTCCGTGATCCGGCGCCGACTGGTCACGATGACGGCGCAGTCGTTCCCGGGCAGCAGCGGCCGTACCTGGGCGGCGTCGAGCGCGTCGTCGAGCAGTACGAGCATCGGCCGCTTGGACAGCAGCGACCGGAACAGCGCCGAACGCTCGTGGATCGTCGGCGGCGTCTCCACGCCGAGCGCTCGAAGCGCCTCAGCCAGCAGGTCGGCCGGCTCCCTGCCGTCGAGTTCGAGGTAGAGCTGCCCGCCGGGGTAGGCGTCGCGCAGGCCGTGGGCGGCGTGTACGGCCAGCGCCGACTTCCCGGCCCCCGGCGAACCGGAGACGACCGCGATGGAGAAGGGCCTGGCCAGGAGGGCCAGCTCGTCGGCCCGGCCGGTGAAGTCGGGCAGATCCGGCGGCAGCTGCCGGGGCGCGACCGGCGGGGCCTCGTCGGCCAGGATCGACTCGTGGGCGCGCCGCAGGTCCGCGCCCGGCTCCACGCCGAGCTCGTCCACCAGCTGGGCGCGGATCGTGGCGTAGGCCCGCAGCGCCTCGGCCTTGCGGCCGGCCCGGTTCAGTGCCAGGACGAGACGGCTCCACAGGTCTTCCCGGTAGGGGTGCTCCACCAGCAGTCCGCGCAGCTGGGTGATCGCCCCGGCGTGGTCGCCCCTCTCGATCCGCTGGCCGATCAGCTCTTCGGCGGCGCGCAGCCGTACCTCGTTGAGCGGTTCGAGGCGGCGGTCCCAGAGCGGGCTGCCCGGCAGGTCGGCCAGCGGCGCCCCGCGCCAGAGCGCGAGCGCGTCGGCGAACCGCGCCTGCGCGACCAGCTCCTCGAACGCCAGCAGGTCAAGGGCGCCGTCCGGTACGTCGATGGCGTAGCCGGAGCCGTCGCCGCGCAGGTACTCGGCACCGAGGTCCGTCCGTAAGGAGCTGACATACGTGCGTAAGTTCGCCTGTGCGGAGCGTGGCGGGCGATCGGGCCAGAGCACCTCGACCAGCTGGTCGGCGCCGACGATACGGCCGCTGTCCAGCAACAACGTGGCTAGCAGGATCCTCGGCTTCTTGCCGGAGATCCGTACGGACCGTCCCGACGATCGGACTTCCAACGGCCCAAGAACATGAAAGGTGACCGACATGGTGCATCAGCTCCTCTTTAGAGGCCTGACCACCTTTTGTATCGGTTCTGGACGATTCTTGTGCGGCGAATGCCGACCCTAGTCCCACAGATCCCATTCGAAAGGATCACAACTCCGGCAACTTCGCCTCCTACGCGGGCCCGGTGACCGCCGCGGCGGCCGGCGAGTGCGTCAAGTGGGGCGGCAAAGCCGGCGTCAGCGCATAGAACAGTCCCTCCGAGCATTGCGGGTCCTGATCATGATGAAGAAGCTCCTGTTGGCCGGTGTGCTCATCGTGGGCGCCCAGCAGGCGGCCCTGGTAGGCACCGCCCAGGCGACCTCCGCGCAGGCGACCGCCGTCACCCTCTCGGCCGCCTTCGACAAGGCCGCCGCCACCTACGAGGTGCCGCGTGACCTGCTGGTCGCGCTCGGCTACGCCGAGACGCACCTCGACGGCCACGACGGCGAGCCCAGCGCCAGCGGCGGCTACGGCGTGATGCACCTGGTCAGCAACCCCACCACGAAGGCGCTGGAGGACGCGGCCAAGATCACGTCCCAGACCGCGGCGAAGCTCAAGACCGACGACGCGGCCAACGTGCTCGGTGGCGCCGCCGTACTGCGCGCCAAGGCCGACAAGCTCGGCCTGACCGCGGCCGAGCGCAAGGACCCCGCCAAGTGGTACGAGGCGGTCGCCGCGTACGGCGGCGCGGCCAACGCGAGCACCGCCCGGATCTACGCCGACGCCGTCTACGAGGTGCTGGCCAACGGCGTCAACACCGCCGGCGTGAAGGCCACCGCGAAGGTCGTGGAGCCGGACCGCGGCAAGTACGACAACGCGGACCCGCGCACGCTCGCGGCCACCACCGACTATCCAGGGGCTCTCTGGGCCGCCGCCAGTTCGTCGAACTACGCCGTGTCCAACCGGCCGACCGACGAGAAGATCGACCGGATCATCATCCACGTGACCCAGGGCTCGTACGCGGGCACGATCTCGTGGTTCCAGAACTCCGCCGCCAAGGTGTCGGCCCACTACGTGGTGCGCTCCTCCGACGGGCAGATCACGCAGATGGTGCGTGAGAAGAACCGCGCCTTCCACGCCGGTGTCAGCTCCTACAACCACCGCTCGGTCGGCATCGAGCACGAGGGCTTCATCAACGACGCCTCGTGGTTCACCGACCAGATGTATCGCTCGTCGGCCGCGCTGACCAGGAACATCGCCGACCGGTACGGCATTCCGAAGGACCGCAGCCACATCATCGGCCACGTCGAGGTGCCCGGCTCGGACCACACCGACCCCGGTTCGCACTGGGACTGGAACAAGTACATGAGCTACGTCGGCGGCGGCTCCGGCGGCGGCACCAACCCGTACACGGCGGAGAAGGTCTGCGGCACCGGCTACAAGGTGATCGACTCGCAGGCCCTCGGCACCTCGGGCACGGTCTACCTGCTCTACAACAGCACCAACGCCAACAACTGCGTCGCCACGCTGAAGAAGACCTCGCTCGGCAAGGCCAGCGCGACCAGCGCGTTCCTTCAGGTGACCGGCAAGGCGAAGGTCAGCGACTCGGGCAGCTTCACCTACTACGCGGGTCCCGTCAGGGCGGCCGCGGAGGACAAGTGCGTGAAGTGGGGCGGCTCGGTCGGCACGGCGACCTACGAAAGCCCTTCCGAGCACTGCGGCTGATCCCCCTCGGCTGAAGTGCGACGGCCCTGACATCCCCTCCGGTGTCAGGGCCGTTTTATTTGGTTTCGAGCACGTCAAGGATGTCGACGACGTACAGCAAGGAACGGCCCGCCTCGGCGGGGAAGGCAACACGGGCGCCCACGCGCTGACCGGCCAGACCCGCCACCCAGCCGGGCGGCGCCGCCTCCGGCCCGAGCGTGAAGGCGCTGGGGCCGCCGCGCAGGTACGACGAGTCCACGACTCGGCGGCCCGGCCACTCCACCGCGACGTACTGGACGATGACCATCGCGCCCGCCCGCACCGGAGGGCCGGAGCCCCCGATGAGGACGCGGGGCGCGCGGTCGTCCGGCACGTCCGGCACGGCCCGCCCGACGAGGCGGGCGTCCGGTGGGTAACCGCCCAGGATGTCGAAGACCAGCACCAGCGTCTCGGCCGGGCGCGTCCCGCCGAGCGGCGGCCCGGGGCCGTAGGAGAGGGCCGCGGGGCCGACGAGCATGACCCGGCTGCCCGCCGGCCGGCCGATGAGCGCCTCGCGCCAGGAGTCCGGCACGTGCCGCCCGTCGAAGACGACCCTGGCGGGCTGATGGTCGTCGTACGTGTTCGCGTACGGCAGGTTGCCCGACCACCGGCGGACCTCGACGTCCGCCAGCACCACGTCGCCCGGCATGGTCGGCCGCCCGCTGCCCGCCGAAAGCACCGTCACCCGCGGCAGGGGGTCCGGCACGCCGTCCGGGATCGTGATGACCGGCCTGACGCCGAAGGCCCCCGTCACGACCGGCAGCGGGCCCTGCCCGATCGGCCCGCAGGCGGCGAGGAGCACGAACACGAGCACGCCGAGCCAGAGCAAGCGCACCGATTCCCCCCATATCCTGATCCGCCTGACTACTTACCTGGACCGGCACGAGGAATGCGTCCGACC
Organism: Nonomuraea sp. NPDC052129; assembly: GCF_040680095.1. Classification (NCBI taxonomy): domain Bacteria; kingdom Bacillati; phylum Actinomycetota; class Actinomycetes; order Streptosporangiales; family Streptosporangiaceae; genus Nonomuraea; species Nonomuraea sp. NPDC052129. The sequence goes on from NZ_JBFAVX010000013.1 coordinate 159,748, forward strand.
GGGCCATCTCCCGGCAAAGGCGCGGGAGACTGGAGCGATGAGCAAGCCGAATCTGGCCCGCAGGGTCGCGGACGCCGCCGAGATCGCGCTGGCCAGCCGCAAATACGTGACGTTCATCGACGTCGTGACGGGCCTGCGCTGGGTGCACTCGCGGCACGTCGACACCTGGCGGCAGGGCCGCGCGGCCACGCTGGCCGAGCTGGCGCCCGTTGACGACGACCGGCTGCTCACGGCCGCCGCGCTGCTGAAGGACTGGGCGACCGCCAAGGGGCTGCGGCCGGTGGAGACTCCCTATGTCTCCGGCAGCCGCGACCGCCGCGAGCTGCGCTTCATCGCCGACCACGGGCAGGAGGCGTTCCGCGTCCACTGGCTCTCCCCCGACCTCAGCGAGGCTCGGGTGCGGCAGCTCACCGAGCGGCAGAGCAAGGCGCCCGACCTGGTGGTGGTGGCCCCGCTCAACGCCTGGACGTGCGGGACCTGCGGCGACACGGGCCCTTATCTGATCATGGAAGAGGACGAGCCCCACTGCCTGACCTGCGCGGACATGGACCATCTGGTCTTCCTGCCGTCGGGCAACGCGGCCCTCAGCCGCCGCGCGAAGCAGGAGAGCGGCCTGACGGCGGTGGTCGTCCAGTACAACCGGCGGCGCAAGGTCTACCAGCGCCAGGGGCTGCTGGTCGAGGAGCAGGCGAGGGCGGCGGCGGAGGAGCGGTGCCTGGCCGACGAGGAGGTGCGGCTGCGCCGCCGCGAGCGCGACCGGGAACGCCGGGCGGACCAGGACGTCGAATACCAGGCGCGGATGGCGGCCGAGATCGCCCGGCTCTTCCCCGGCTGCCCGCCCGCGCGGGCCCAGGAGGTGGCCGCCCACGCCGGTCAGCGCGGCAGCGGCCGGGTCGGGCGCACGGCGGCGGCCAAGGTGCTCGACGAGAACGCGATCACGCTCGCCCTGGTGGCCTCGATCCGCCACCTCGACACCGACTACGACCAGTTGCTCATGTCGGGCGTGCCGCGCATGGAGGCCCGCGAGCTGATCAGGGACCGGATCGACGCCAAGCTGGCCGAGTTCCGGCGCGCTGGGTAGCGTCCGTAGGCATGGACGACTGGCAACCTGATCACCCGCGCCTGGCTCACTTGGCGAAGGCGGCCAGGGCGATGGCGAGGGCGCGCTGGTTCTGGCCGGAGCTCTTGGCGTCGGTGGAGTTGACCGAGTAGACGAGCGTGCGGCTCAGGTCGCGGGTGGCGCCGATGCCGGCCGCGCTGCCCCACCTGGCGCCGGTCTTGCCGTACGCCACGAGGCCGCCGGGCAGCTCCATCCTGGCCAGGCCCGAGGTGTAGACCGCGTCGCCCTTGCCGCCGTACGCCTTCACCGGCGGCACCGTGAACATCGGCTCCAGCTGCGCGGCGGGCACGACCTTGCCGCCGAACAGCGCCTTGACGAACTTCTCCAGGTCCGCGGTGGTGGAGATGAGATCGCCCGAGGCCCAGGTCGAGGTGACGCTGGTGGTGGTCATGTTCACCACGTAGCCCGCGCCGTACTTGATCGCGTCGGGGAAGCCCTGGGGAACGGTCTGGTAGCCCTGGTTGTGCCTGCCTCGGATGCGGACCGAGGTGCCCGGCAGGTAGCTGTCGGTCATGCCGACGGGGCGCAGGATCCTGGTCGTCACCTCGTGCTCGTAGGAGCGCCCGGTGATCTTCTCGATGAGCAGGCCGGCGACGAAGGTGTTGGTGTTCAGGTAGTGCTGCTGACTGCCGGGCGTGAACTCGATCGGGTTCTCCACCGCCTTGGCGACGTACTCCTCGGGCGTCCACTTCTCGAACCGGGTGGCGTAGATGTCGGCGAAGTCATCGCTCACCTTGGGCGCGGGCAGCCCGCTGGTGTGGTTGAGCAGCTGGCCGACCTTGACCGCCGGGTAGTCGGCGGGCAGCAGACCGGGCAGGTACTCCTGGACCGTGCCGTCGAGCGACAGCTTGCCCTCGGCGACGAGCTGGAGCACTACCGACACGGTGAAGGTCTTGGTGACGCTGCCCGCCCGGAACCGGGCCCCGGCCTTGGCGGGCTGCTTCGTCCGCAGGTCCGTCACGCCGGACACGCCCCGCCACGAGCCCGCCGAGCCGCTCACCCGCACGTCCGCCGCAGTGGCGTCGGCGGCGGGCAGGCCCTCGATGCTCTTTTGCAGCGCCGCCGCGTTGATGGGCGGCACCCCCACCTCAGCCGCGGCCTGTGTACCCATGAAGGCCCCGGCTGTGAGGGCGGCCGAGAGGACGAGAGCGGCGGCGTGGGTGCGTTTCATGGGATATCTCCAGGTGAGAGGCGGTATTTCGACTGCCTCAATCCTGTCGATCACGCCCTCCGGCCGGATCGCCGACGCAGGCGATCTTCTGCCTCACTCCCGAGAGGGAGGCACTCGGCCGCTCAGGTGACTCGCTCAGGTGACCGCCAGCCGCTGGGCGTACTTCTCCTCCCGCCAGAGCTCCTTGCCCAGCACCTCGGCCAGGACGGCGGCGGCGTCGTACACGTCCACGAACCGGGTGTACAGCGGCGCGAAGCCGAAGCGGAGGATGTCCGGCGCGCGGAAGTCGCCGTGCACGCCCCGGTCGATGAGCGCGCGCATCACCGGGTAGCCGTCGGGGTGGTAGAGGCTGACCTGGCTGCCCCGCTCGGCGGCCGCGCGCGGCGAGGCCAGCTCCAGGGCGTCGCCCACCAGGTCGATGAAGAGCGAGGTCAGCGCGACGCTCTTGGCCCGGACCTGGCGCATCGGCACCCGCTCCCACACGTCGAGCGCCGCCTCCAGCGCCGCGAACGACAGCACGTGCGGGGTGCCGACCGCGAACCTCCTGATCCCCTCGGCCGGCCGGAAGTCCCGCTCGAACGCGAACGGCTCCGCGTGGCCGTGCCAGCCGGACAGGACGTTCTCGGCGGCGGCCTGGTGGCGCGGGTTCACGTAGAGGAAGGCGGGCGCGCCCGGACCGGCGTTGAGGTACTTGTACGTGCAGCCCACCGCGAAGTCGGCCATCGAGACGTCCACCTCCATGGCGCCGACGCTGTGGCACACGTCCCACACCATCAGCGCCCCCGCCGCGTGCACCCGCTCGGTCACCGCGGCCACGTCGTGGCGGGCGCCGGTGCGGTAGTCGACCTCGGACAGCAGCACCACGGCCGCGTCGTCGAACCGTCCCTCGGCGAAGTCGCGGACCTCGTAGCCGCCCAGCGTCCTGGCCAGCCCTTGGACCATGTAGTGGTCGGTGGGGAAGTTCCGTACGTCGGAGACGATCACCCGCCGGTCGGGCCGGAGCCGCGTCGCGGCCGCGACCGCCTGGTAGATGGCGATCGAGGTGGTGTTGCCCACCACGACCTGGCCGGGGCCCGCGCCGATGAGCGGGGCCAGCCGGTCGCCCGTGGTGAGCGGCTGGGCGTACCATCCCGCGTGGTTCCATCCGCCGACGAGGTGCCCGCCCCACTCGTCCTCGACGGCCTGCCGGACCCGTTCGGAGGTACGGCGGGGCAGCGCGCCGAGCGAGTTGCCCACCAGGTAGACGACGCCCTCGGGCAGCACGAACTCGTCCCTGAAGTCCCGCAGCGGATCCTCGGCGTCCAGGGCGAGGCAGCGGTCGCGATCCAGCACGCGATTACTTCCTTTCTGGGGGAATCGTGGCGATTACCCGGTTGATGCCATTTTCATACTTACGCACGTACCAGTTCTGCACCGGATTGTGCGTCGTGGGGTCGAGCCGGAACGTGCCACGCGGGCTCGCCAGGTCGCCCACCCGGCCGAGCGCCGTGGACAGGTCGCCGCCCAGCGCGGCCGCCCGGTCGATGAGCTGCATGGCGTCCCAGCTCTGCAGCGCCACGGCCGATGGGTTCCGGCCCGTCTTGGCTTTCCAGGTGGCCACGAACGCGGCGTTCTCGGGGGTGGTGAGCGCCGGTGAGTAGAGTCCGACGCTGGTCATCCCCTCGGCGTCGGCCCCGATGGCTTCGAGCACGTCCTCGTCGGCGAGGTTCTGGCAGGCCAACAGGTCGATCTTGGTGTCGTAGCCGAGCTGCTTGAAAGCCTTGGCGAACGTGACCGCCTCGCCGCCCGCGTAGAAGGCGTACAGGAGCTTGGCGTCCGGCGGGATGCGCTTGAAGTAGGGCGTCAGGTCCTCACTCTTGCCGTACTGGGTGAGGATGCGCTTGAGCGGCTTGACCCCGTAGCCCTCGGTGAAACCGTCGAGCGTCTCGGTGCCCCCCGAGTAGTCGGAGGCCATCAGCACGACCCCCGCCTTGCCGTACCGCTCGGCGGCGTACCTGCCCGCCGCGTAGCCGTGCGCGTGGTTGGTGAACGACACCCGGAAGACGCCGGGCCCGCCCAGCTCGTCGGCGCCGGCGTTCGCGATCACCACCGGCGTGCCGGCCGCCTCCTTGACCACCGACACCGCGACCGGCGAGGCGAGCAGACCGGTGATCACGCTCACCCGATCGCGCGCGATGAGCGACCTGGCCTGCTGCTGCCCCTGCTCCGGGTTGCCCGCGTCGTCGGCGACGACCAGCGCGGCCGGTCTGCCGCCCAGCTTGCCACCGTGCTGCTCCAGGTAGAGGCGCATGGCCGCCTCCATGTCGTCGCCGAGCACGGCGTAGACCCCGGTCTGCGAGATGATCGCGCCGACCTTGAGCGTGGGATCCGGCTCCGACTCCAGCGTGGGCGAGACACCGCAGCCCGCCGCCATCAGCACCACCAGTCCGAGGAGTGGCCCGCGCACCGGCGCTCCCCTCAGGCCCCGGGCCGGGAAGGACTCGGCAGCGCCCCCGGCTTCAAGACGCCGCGCGGCTTCATGAGGAGAACACCGCGCGGACCGACCCCAGGCCGTCGACGTGCGCCTCGAAGTCGTCGCCCGGCCCGACCGGCACGATGGGCCCGAGCGAGCCGGTCAGCACCACGTCTCCGGCCCGCAGCGCGTGGTCGGTACGGCCGAGCCGACCGGCCAGCCATACGGCTGCGTTGAGCGGATGGCCCAGGCAGGCGGCGCCCGAGCCGGTCGAGACCTCCTGGCCGCCGCGCGTCATCGTCATCGCGGCCCCGCGCAGATCCAGGCCCATCAGGGAGACCGGCGTGTTGCCCAGCACGTACGCGCCCGCGGAGGCGTTGTCGGCGATCGTGTCGGCCAGCGTGATGTCCCAGTCGGCGATGCGGGAGTCCGCGATCTCGATGGCCACCAGCGCGAACTCCACCGCCCTGATCACCTCAGCCGCTGTGAAAGGCCCGCCGACCAGGTCACGGCCGAACACCAGCGCGACCTCCGCCTCGGCCCGCGGCTGCAGGAACCGCTCCACCGGGATGGGAAGCCCATCGAGGTAGGCCATGTCCGCGAAGAGCATGCCGAAGTCTGGCTCGTCGATGCCGAACTGCTTCTGCATCAGCGGGTTGGTGACACCCACCTTCCTGCCGACCACCCGCCGCCCCGCCTCCAGCGCCCGCCGCGTGTTGATCTCCTGTACGGCGTAGCCCTCGGCCGCGGTGCTGACCATGTCCCTGACGGAAGCGCACGGCTTGCCCGAGCGCACGGCCTCGGCCAACCGGTCGGCCGCGTGGGCACGGGCGTCTACCGCCGCTGACCATTCGTCCTGCATCAGGCTGCTCCTTGGATAGGCCGTGGAATGTCTTTAGCATCGTCTCCTCCGGCGGCTCCAGGCGCCATGCCGTACATAGCCGATCTGTGCCGCACCGGCCCGTCTTGCTGCACAACCACCCGAGGATCGCCATCCTTGACTCCATGCAGAAGCGCACAGAACGCATCACGGCCCACGACGGCTCCTTCGACGTCCACGTCTGGCTGCCCGACAGCGGCAGCGGGCCCGGCATCCTGCTCATCCAGGAGATCTACGGCGTCGGGCCGTACATCGCGAAGGTGGCGGAGGAGCTGGCCGGCCTCGGCTACGTGGTGGCCGCGCCCGACCTGTTCTGGCGGCTCCAGCCCAACTGGATCGGCGAGCACACCCCCGAGGGCACGGCCGCCTCGATCGAGCTGGCCGGGCGCTTCGACGTCCCGCAGGCCGTGGCCGACTGCGCGCTCACCCTCACCCGGCTGCGCGAGCTGCCCGAGGTGAGCGGCGGCTGCGGGGCGCTCGGGTTCTGCCTGGGCGGCTCGCTCGCGTTCATGCTGGCCACCCAGACCGAGCTCGACGCCGTACTGTCCTTCTACGGCTCGGCCGTGCCCGAGGCGGCCGGGTTGATGGAGCGCATCGGCTCGCCTCTGCTGCTGGTGTTCGGCGGCAGCGATCCGTACATCCCGCGCGACCAGGTGGCCACGGTCGAGCAGGCCGCGGCGGGCCGGGCCAATGTGCTCATGCACGTCGAGGAGGAGGCGGGGCACGCCTTCCACAACAGCGAATCGCCGATGTTCCACCAGCCGGAGCCCGCCGCACGGGCCTGGCAGGTCGCGCTCGCCTTCCTCGCCGACCACCTACCCGCGCGCCCGTAAGAGCCTCCCGGCGCGCCCGTAAGGGCCTCCCCGCGCGGCCGTCGGCACCTATCCGGAAGGACAGCTTCCTGTACCACCGGACGGCCGCCATCATGGTCCGATGGCTCGGACGTGGGATTTGTGGGGAACCGTCATTATTGCTGGTACCTTTGCGCTGCCATTGGCCGTACTGGCAATCTTGCTCCTCGCCCGTCACCGCGCCCGAGCGGGCCACCCGGCGCCCATGCGCACCGCCCTGGCTGACATCGGAATCGCCGTCGGAACGGCCCCCTGGGTGTGGATGATCCTCACCCCGGCAAGCGGTCAGAGCGGAGTCAGTCTCGTGCCGTTCATGGACCTCGCCGACGTGCTCAGTGCCCCTTGGGCGACCGTGTTGGTGCAGGTGGGAGGCAACCTGCTGGTTTTCGCGGCGCTCGGCGCGCTGCTGCCCGTACGCACCGCGCGAATGGCGTCGACGGCCCGCGTCGCCGCCATCGCGGCCGTCGCGTCGATCACCGTGGAGGCCCTCCAGTACGGCCTGCGGCTGGGCCGCCTCTCCTCCATCGACGACGTGATCGTCAACACTGCGGGAGCCGTGCTCGCCGCGCTGATTACTCGCCGCTGGTGGGCGAGCCGGGTAGTGGCCGGGACCGTTCCAAGATAACGGTCCGCTGAAACCCCACCGACTTCACCACACGGGCATGATTCGCTCAAAAGAAGCTCGCGACCATCCCCCTTATCTGTGCGATCGTGGACAAGACGGGGCAAGTTCTCTGGAGACGCCATACGGGTTGGTGACAGAGGGTGGTCGAACGTGTCTGAAGTCCCGGTATCCCACGAACCCCCGATCTATCGACGCATCGCCGACGGTCTCCGCTCCCGGATCCTGTCCGGCGAACTGCGCGACGGGGATCGGCTACCGGGCGAGAACACGCTCATGGCCGAATACGGGATCGCCCGCGCCACCGCCAGGCAGGCGCTCGCCGTACTGATCAACGAGGGGCTGGCGGTACCGAAGCGAGGCTCGGGGGTCTACGTGCGACTGTTCAAACCGATACGCCGGCATGGGTCACGCCGGCTCTCCCGTGAGCAATGGGGTCAGGGCCGCACCATCTGGGACGCCGACACCCGCGGCCGGCCCTTCACCGTGGACGAGGTGGAGGTGGCGCGCGAGCGGGCGCGCGAGGAGGTCGCGGGCGTCCTAGAAAGCGGCGAGGTGTGGGTACGGCGGCGCCGCTACTCGGTCGACGCCCGGCCCGTGCAGCTGGCCACCTCGTACTTCCCCGCCGGTCTGGTCGAGGGCAGCGCCATCACCGCCCCCGACACGGGACCGGGCGGCGTGTACGCGCGGCTGCGCGATCTCGGCCTGCCACCCGCCCACTTCACCGAGGAAGTGCGCGCCAGGATGCCGGGACCGCGCGAGACCGGGCTGCTCGACCTGCCCGGCGGCACTCCGGTGATCGTGATCACCCGGACCGCCTACAGCGCGAACGGCCAGCCCGTCGAGCTCAACGAGATGGTGCTGGACTCGGCGGCGTACGTACTTCAGTACGACTTCGACGCCTAGGTCAAGCAGAAATGTCAAGCGATAGGTTGACCTGTCCCTTGCGATCATTGTCTTCTCTAGAGATGTGACGCAGTCTTCAAGGAGATGGAACCTGCGCGGGTCCCGGAGGGATGATCAGATGTCCTTTGATCGGCATCTAGCCGACATCGCCCGGGAGTTCGCGCTGTGGACCATCTGGCGGAGCGACGCCGGCCGTTGGTGGGCCACGCGACATCACCCGCTCAGCGCCGCGCAGCGCGAGGCCGGGTGTGCGATGACCATCGACGCCGACGACCCGGAGAGCCTGCGCGAGCAACTCCGGGACCAGGAGAGCAGGGCCGACGAGCACGTGCCGCGAGCCGGTCCCGCGCCTCCATGACCGCGTCGCGACGGACCGCTCCAGCGGTGCGCCGCGGACGCTCGCGAGCAGCCCGGTGCCGGGTCCAGCGACTCGGCGGCCCCGGCACCGGGCCCCCATAGGGGCCACGATCGCGGAAGCCTCCGACCCGATCGGGGGCGGGGGCTTCCGCCCGTGGGACGTGAAAAGGGCCCCACCACATCTCGGGTTCATGTGGTCGTCGCAACACCTCGATCTGAGGAGTTGCGACGACCATGTCGTTGTCGGAGGGGGCATCGCGTGAGTGCGATGAGTTGTTGAGGCTGGTCGATGCCGGGGTTTCGGTGTGGTCGGGTACTCCGCTCCCCGAAGGGGGATCCCCTCGGTCAGCGGCGGACGTCCGAGAGGCGGCCGATGATGTCGACGTCCGTGTCGTCCGAGACGGGCCGCTCGACCTCCGCCGTCCGCTCGGCCGGGTTGTCCTCGACGATGACCCGCACCTCATCCTGCGGCGTCGGAACGTGCTCCGGCTCGTGGACCTCCTGGAACTCCTGGACCTGGGCAACCTGGTCGACCTGCTGGGTCTCCTGGTCCTCCTGCGGAGCGGCCTCCAGAGCGGCGGGCTCGGGCGCGGTGGGCGGCTCGAGGACGAGCGGACCCGCCTTGTCCTCGGTCTGCATGAGGTCGCCGAGCACGGAGCTGATCTCGGTCAGCCTCCGTACGACCTCCGTGTGCGTGTTGCTCAGGTATTCGACGCGACGCCCCGCGTGCTCGTCGAGCGACTCGGCCCGCTGCTGGGCCGCCGCCAGCGTCGACTCGGCCTCGGCGTGAGCGTTAGCGAGCGTCCGCTCGGCCTCCGCGCTCGCGGACCCGACGAGCTGCTCGGCCTCCTGCTTGGCGGAGGTGAGCACGCTGTCGGCCTCGGCCCGCGCCTCGCGCAGGGTGTCCTCGGCTTCTGTGCGGGCGCTGGTCAGCTTCTCCTCGGCGTCGGCACCCGCCTGGGCCAGCATGCGCTCGGCGGCCGCCGTCGCCTCGCCCACGCGCCGCTCCGCCTCCGACTGGGCGGAGGTGAGCATGTTGTCCGACGTCTCACGTGCCGAAGAGACCAGCCGGTCGGCCTCCGACTTGGCGGCGTCACGCACGCTGACGGCCTCGGCCTCCGCGTCCTCCTTCTTGGCGGCGGCCTCCTCCTCTCCCAGCCGGAGGATCTGCGCCAGCCTGGGGCTGAGGTCCTCGTAGCTCTGCGGCGCCTCCACCATGCGCCGCCTGGCCTCCGCCAGCTCGACACGGCCCTGTTCGGCCTGGTCGATCGCCCGCGCCAGCCGCTCTTCCAGATCTCGGACTTGGTTACGGGTACGGATCATGTAGTCGTGCACCTGACGGCGGTTGTAGCCGCGCATCACGACTTCGAAGGTGTCCTCTTGCATCAGATCGGGAATGCTCTCGTGCTGGTTTGTCATGGGGGTTACCTAAGGGTTTGCGTGAGGCGGGGGAAACCGGCAACTTGTAAGGGTCTGGCGTCGAGACGTCAGGAATCGACTTTCCTGCCATCTGCCCACGTCCGCAACCGGAACACCAGACCTGGGGCGGGAATTACGATGTGACGGGTGTACATCGCAGCATTGGACAACGGAGCAGTCCCGGACATTCATCCCGAGGCGTACATCGCGCCAGGCGCCGTCGTGGTGGGCAGGGTTCGGGTGGGCCGGGCGTCCAGCATCTGGTACGGCTCCGTTCTCCGGGGTGACGACGAGCGGATAGAGATCGGCGAGGAGTGCAACGTACAGGATCTGTGTTGCCTCCATTCTGACCCAGGCGAGCCGGCGGTCCTGGAGCACCGGGTCAGTCTCGGCCATAAGGCCATGGTGCACGGCGCCCATGTCGAAGCCGGTGCGCTGATCGGCATCGGCGCCATCGTGCTCGGCGGCGCCCGCGTCGGCGCGGGCACCCTGGTCGCGGCCGGCGCCCTGATCGGTCCGGGCAAGAAGATCCCGGCCGGGGTGCTGGTCGCCGGGGTGCCGGGGAAGATCGTGCGCGAGCTCACCGACGACGACCGGGCGAGCTTCGCCCGCACGCCGGACAACTACCAGGCCAAGGCGCTCAGGCACCGGACGGCGTCAGCACTTTGATCAGGACGTCGTCCGGCACCGAGGCGGTGTTGAGCGCGTCCGCGTAGTCGGGCAGCTCAGGCCGGAGGAACCGGACGAAGTCGACGGTCATCTTGACGTCGGGCGTGCCCTTGACCTGCTGGGCGTTGCCCTTGGCGGGGTCCTTCTTGAGGGTGTTGTAGCTGTTCCAGTCGGTGTAGGCGGTCATGCCCCACTGCAGCACCTCGGGCAGCTCCGCCGGCCACCGCTGGCCGACCTTCCAGGCGCCGCCGTCCTCCTTGTACAGGGCCACCGCGGCGGTCCCGACCCTGGCCAGGACGAGCTCCACCCAGCCGGTCTTGACCTTGACCTCCTTCGGCGCGGAACTGCCGTTCCTGGTGTACGTCATCTCCAGTTGGCCGCTCGTGTCGGCCGTGCCGGTGGTCAACGACAGCCAGTTCGCGCTCCCGGACGAATTGGGCACCCTGGCCATCAGGCCGCCGAGCGAGAACTTCTGCGTGGGCGTGGCGCCCTTTTTGCCCTCGACCTTGAGCCGCGCGTGCATGACGATGTCCCCGGCGAGCTCCTGGTAGACGAACGGGCCCCGGAAGCCGTCGAACCAGGCGGAAACCTTGGGCTCCAAGTACAGCGAGCCCTTGGTGGTCGTACTGACATCGAGTTTGGCGATCCGATCGAGGTCCTTTTCGGTGTCGCTCAGCTTGCTCCACACCGACAGATTCTTGGCGGTGTCGAACTCGTCCGACGCCGAGCCCACCTCTCCGCCGGGCTTGGGGGGTAAGGCCTCCTTCAGGGTCAGGACGCCGGGGCCGGTGGGGGACGGCTGCACCGAGGTGGCCGTACCGCACCCGGCGAGCACACCCACGACCGACAGAACCCCTACTAGCGTTGCCCTCATAGCGGACATTCTGCCGGGTAAAGCCCGTTGTTGATTCAGATCGGACCAGTACGATGGCCGCCGTGCGGTCCTGGAATGCGTTCACCGCCGTCGAGGCGACGGTCCGCGCGATGGTCGCCGACCCGCGCTGGCCGGGGCTCCCCGTGCCCGATCGCGCCCAGGTGATAGCGGCCAGGGCCCTGGTGACGCCCGAAGGGGACCGGTGGCTGTTCGGGGCGCACGCGCGCTGGTACCTGCACGACCCCGCCGACGGCCGCTGGCACCTGTCGCCGCCGCCCAGAGACGCTCGTACGCGCGACGCCCGGCACCCCGCCGCGGTGCTGCCCGTCCGGGTGATCCCCCGAGGGCCGGACTTCGCCGCCGAGCCGGGCTCCACGCAGGCGTTCGTCGGTCCCGACGTGCCCGCCGGGCTCACCGATCAGATCCGGCGGCTGCTGCGAGCCGAGGAACGCCGGTCGGAGCGCGACTATCCGTTGAGCGCCTTCGACGCGATCTTCGCCAGAGACGTGCCGAGCACGGTCGCCGCGATCTGGGGCACGATCATGTGGTGCGCGTACGCGCCCGCCTTCGACGGCAACGAGCGGCTCATCACGGCCTTCGGCGAATACCTACGGCGGCCGCTGCCCGGTGACGAATGGGTGCGCTGGCTGCCCGCGCCGCCGCTGCTCGACCTCGTCACGCTCGTCTCCGAGCGGCTGCGCGCCGGCCACTCCCGCGCCGCGCTCCGGCTGGCCGCCACGATGGCCGACACGGCCCAGATCCTGCTGTCCGACCCTCGCTTCAGGCCGCGCGCGCTGGCGCTGCTCACCATGGTGGAGCCCACGCTCCGGCAGCCGCACCTCGACGACCGCGCGGCCCTGCGCGACGACCACGCGGTACGGCAGGCGTGGCTCGACCGGCTGCCGGAGCGGCTGGGCCGGGCGGCGCTGGTGGAGACCGACCCCGAGACGCACTTCCGCCACACCGTCTACGACCTGCTGGAGGCGCTGGACTTCACCACCGAGCCGTCCCGGGCGGCGGCGGCCTTCCTGGCGGACCTCTCCGACTCGCGGGGGCTGCTTCCCGGGTTCCTGGACCATCGGTTGCGGCGGGCGTACGAGGAGCTCGCCCGGGCGGGGCTGACGAGCACCTCGGCGGCGGAGACCACCCAGCCCGAGGGCTTCCCCACGCGGGCGCCGTTGCCCTATCCGTGGCGCGCCGGGCCGCCGGAGACGGGCGCCTACGCGGCTGTACCGATGACGGGCGCGCACGCCGTACCTGAGACAGGGGCGCACGCCCTGCCAAGTACGGGCGCCCATGCCATGCCCGAGACGGGAGCCCACGCCCTGCCAGGAACGGGCGCGCACGCCATGCCCGAGACAGGGGCCCATGCGCTCCCTGGAACGGGCACACACGGCGCGCAGGGGGCGCATGGCTTCGGTGTGCCGCGGGCGTCTGAGGCGGAGCGGCCCGTGCGGGAGGGGCCGCGGGCGTCAGGGTCCGGTGTCGAGCCGCCCGATCGGGCGGCCGCGGCGGCCGTGCTGGGGGCCGCGTACGCCGTCGGGCTGGCGTGGGGCCGGGTCACGGGGGCGCGGGTGCCGGAGCGCGGGTTCGCGGGAGCGGCGGCGCTCGTCCATCGCTTGATCCCCGAACGCGATGACTTGCCCTTCTAAACCACTAATACCGATATTTCACCCTAACCCCGCCTATATCGTTCTAAGACTTGAGGCAACGCTCCATTAGCTGAATTGTGATCTCGGATTGGGGAAATGATCCCCGTGGGGCCCAGGTGGCGTTGAAAGGAATGACTCCGATGGGCCATGTCGCCGGAAGGGCCCCCGCCGTAACCTCGTAGAGGGTGTGGGCTGCGGAAGGAAGGACGACGCGGTGGGGCACGACGACCTGGACTCTCGGGTCCACGACCGTGTCGCGTTGGACGAGATTGCGCTCTACGCCGAGGTGCTCACCGCCGTCGCTATCAGCGAGCGGCGGCTGACCTTGGACGAGCTCGACGACGCGCTCGGATTGCGGACTTCGGCGAGCCGCTGAAGACCATCACTAATGACCTAGTCCCGGATCCCGTGGGGTCCGGGACGGTCGTTTTTGGGGATGGTTCACCACGGCACAACATGACTAGTCAGTTGAGCCCGCCGTCTCCTACGAACGGACGAGACGCGCGATCGCCGCTGACGCCTCTTTGACTTTCGCCTCCGCCTCGGGCCCGCCGGTGTTGATGGCGTCGGCCACGCAGTGCGAGATGTGCTCCTCAAGCAGCCCGAGAGCCACCGCCTGCAACGCCCGCGTGGCCGCGGACACCTGGGTCAGCACATCGATGCAGTAGGCATCATCGTCGACCATGCGCTGCAGGCCCCTGATCTGCCCCTCGATGCGCCTGAGCCGCGTCAGATATGCCTGCTTGTCTCCGCTGTACCCATGCATGCTCCTAAGGTACCCGGAAGCGGAATCGCTCAGCGGAGGTCGCTGATCAGTTTCTCCCACTGTTCGCCCACTCCAGTCGCCTCGTGCCGGATGGCCGTCTCCAGCGCGCCCGCCGCGAGCGAGCGGCGCCGGCGCTCGTCGTCGATCAGCGCGAGCAGCGCGGCCGCGAACATCTCCAGACCGCCGTCGGCCGACGGCACCAGCACCCCGTTGTAGCCGGTGGCCACGAACTCGTTCGGCCCCCTGGCGCCGTCGAAGGCCACCACCGGCACCCCGCAGCCCATGGCCTCCAGCACGGTCATGCCGAGATCGGCGGTGCTCGAGGTGTTGGCCACGATCGACGCCTTGGCGAACTCGCCCGCCAGGTCCGGAGTGACGCCCATGAAGTAGACGTGGTTGTGCAGGTCGAGCTCGCGGACGAGAGCGCGCAGCCGCCGCTCCTCGGGGCCACCGCCGTACAGTCGCAGCTGCCAGTCCGGCCGCTTGTCGGCGATGGTGGCGAACGCCCGGATCAGCCTGTCGTACGCCTTGACGGGCTCCCAGCTGCCGCCCGCCGCGACGATGCGGTTGTCCATCCGCGAGCGCGGCCACGGGCCGTCGGGCAGGGCGTCCGGCACGGCGTGTACGGGCGTCCCCTCGCCCAGCAGGCTGCCCCACTCCTCCTGCGCGCTCTCCGTGGCCGTGACGACGGCGTCGAGACGCGGATAGAAGCGTTTGACGGGCCCGGGTATCGCCGGGTTCGTCCACTCCCTGGCGAGCTTCAGCGTCTCCCGTGGCGCGTGCCTGGCCGCCTGGACGCTCAACCCCGGCCTGGTGGTGATGAGGACATCGGTCTTGAGGCCGCGCAGCACCCGCCAGAGCGCCACCTCGGTGCGTACCTGCCCCCTCGGCAGCAGGTGCCTGACGCCGGGCCGGACGTCGACCACGGGGCGCAGAGCCACCTTCGGGCTGACGGGGAAGAACGGCTTGTCCTTGTGCCGCCTGAGGCTGATCACCTCGACGTCGTGCTGGCGGTCGGCAAGGGCGGTGGCGAGGTTGAGGGTGGAGCGCACCTCGCCGCGCATGGAGTACGCGGACGAGACGACGATGCTGACCTTCACCGGCCCACCTCGATCCGCAGCTCGTCCTCGGCGGTGTAGGCGGGTCGGACGGCCACCCCGTCCACTCTGGCGGACGGGTAGTGCAGCCGGCGACGCTTGCCGTCGATGTCGTCGAGCCGCGCGCCCAGAGCCATGGGCGTCGACACCCCTTCGACCTCCAGCGACGGCTCCCAGACGCCCGAGGACTCCGGATCGGCCTCGACGACGTCAACCAGGGAGAAGGCGGCGTGGAAGCGCACCCCCTGCACGGTGGCCACCGTGCGGATGGTCGTACCGGTGGGCTGCTCGCGCTGGAGTGCCAGCCTGGCCTCGTGGCGCGAGTCGTCGTCTTCCAGGCCGGTGTAGGCGAGCAGGCCCATCACCTCGAACCGGCCCTCCCTGAACCAGATCGAGCGCACCTCCGCCGCGGGCTCGGCGTCGGCGATCTTCAGCGCCAGGAACCCGTTACGGGTGCGATAGGAGCGATAGGCGAGAGTCCGCTTGCACAGGGCATAGGCGTCGAGGTGGTCGAGCGAGAAGCCCGGGTCGATGCTGCGCAGCCGCGAACGTTTGCCGTCGCGGCGCAGGTAGGCGTCCCAGCGGCCGGGACTGAGCATCAGCGGCGCCAGCGACACCGCCAGGCTGGCCTCCCGCGTCCTGGCCCCCGGTGTACCGAGCAACACGTCCCGTTCGACCCCCGTCGCACGGTGCCTGAGCACGAGCTCTGTGCCTTCCCTCAGCGGCTCCTCGATCGCGAGTCGCAGGGAGAGCACGTCGGCGAGCGTGACTTCCGCGTCTGTGACGACGACGCGCATCACGAGCCCCCTCCCCGTCGAATGAAGCCATGCGACGTTGAGGTTACCGTGATTTTCCCGTTATGTGGATGGCAGTTTTCCGCCACTTGGGCCCCCTGACGTGCGGAACTCCTCTACAAGCGCTGTAGAGGAGTCCGACATTCCCCCGTCAGGAGCCGCTTTTAACCGATTTGATCAGGAGCTGGGCCACATCCACGACCTCGAGGGACTCCTTCGCCTCGCCGGTGTTCTTCTTCTCGTTGATGGCGTCGCCGAGCATCACCATGCAGAACGGGCAGGCGGTGGAGACGGTGTCAGGATTCGTGGTCAGCGCCTCGTCGACCCGCTCGGTGTTGATGCGCTTGCCGATGCGCTCTTCCATCCACATCCGGGCACCGCCGGCGCCGCAGCAGAAACCGCGGTCCTTGTGCCGGTGCATCTCCTGGGTCTGAACACCGGGCACCTTCGACATGATGTCGCGGGGCTGGGAGTAGACCTTGTTGTGACGACCGAGGAAGCACGGGTCGTGGTAGGTGATCTTCTCCTCGATCGGCGTGATCGGGGTGAGCAGCCCCTCGTCGACCAGCTTGGCCAGCAGTTGCGTGTGGTGTACGACCTCGTAGGTGCCGCCGAGCTGCGGATATTCGTTGGCCAAGGTGTTGAAGCAGTGGGGGCAGGTGGCGACGATCTTCTTGACGCCCGCCTCGTTGAGCGTCTCGATGTTCTGCTGGGCGAGCATGTTGAACAGGTATTCCATGCCCAGGCGGCGGGCCGGGTCGCCGGTGCACGCCTCCATCGGGCCGAGCACGGCGAACTTCACGCCCGCGATGTGCAGCAGCTCCGCGACGGCCTTGGTGGTCTTCTTGGCCCGGTCTTCCAGCGCGCCCGCGCAGCCGACCCAGAACAGGTATTCGGCGTCCTCGGGCATCTTGTCCTCGACCAGCTCGACCTCGAAGTCGAGCTCGGAGATCCAGTCGGCCCGCTTCATCTCGGACATGCCCCAGGGGTTGCCCTTGTTCTCCAGGTTCTTGACCATCACCCCCGCCTCCGACGGGAACGACGACTCCACCATCACCTGGTAGCGGCGCATGTCGAGAATGTGGTCGATGTGCTCGATGTCGACCGGGCACTGCTCGACGCAGGCGCCGCAGTTCGTACAGGACCACAGGACGTCCGGGTGAATCACGCCCTCCTCGCCGACCAGCGGCTTGTTCAGCAGCGCCAGTACGTCGGTGTCGGCGTGCTCGGTGGAGGCGGCCATCAGGTAGGGGGCCACCTTGAAGGCGTGGTCGCGCTGGTCGAGGATGAGCATCTTCGGAGACAGCGGCTTGTCGGTGTTCCACGCGGGGCACTGCGACTGGCAGCGGCCGCACTCGGTGCAGCTGTAGAAGTCGAGGAAGCCCTTCCAGGTGGTGTCGCCGATCTTGCCCCGGCCGAGCCGCTCCGGGTCCAGGTCCTCATCCTCGAAGTCCACGGGCTTGCCGTCGACGCGCAACTCGGGCGCGCCGCCCAGGCCGTCGGGGCGGCGGGAGAACAGCACGTTCAGCGGCGCCGTGAAGATGTGCAGGTGCTTGCTGTGCACCACGATGACCAGGAACACCAGCATGAAGCCGATGTGCAGCAGCAGCGCGATCTCCTCCAGCAGCGAGCTGGCCGGCAGGATCTTGCCCAGGGCCAGCGACGCGAAGGCGCCCGAGGAGTAGGGGAAGTTGCCGTTGGCCGCCGCCGCGCCACGGGCCAGGAACAGCGTCCAGATGATGTTGAAGATCATGAACAGGACGAGCCAGGCGCCCCCGAGGTGGGAGCCGGAGAAGCGGGATTCGCGGCCGAGCGTCTTGGGGGAGTTCTTGATCCGGATGGCGGCGAAGGTGATCAGGCCGAGCAGGCAGGCCACCGCGATGAAGTCCTGCAGGAAGCCGAGCACCGCCCAGGTGCCGATGAGCGGGATGTGGAAGTCGGGCTCACCGGTGATCGCGCCCTGGATGATGGCGCCGTACGCCTCGATGTAGACGGTCAGCAGGATGAAGAACGCCCACATCACGAAGAAGTGCGCGACGCCGGACGGTGTCCACTTGAGCAGCTTCTTCTGCCCGAACACCTCCACCAGCTGAGCCTTCAGCTCATCGGCGGCGTGCGTCTTCGCGTACTCGATCCGTTCGGGCGCGGGCGGGCCCACCGTGGCGAGTTTGTACAGGAACAACGTCCTGCGGCCCGCCACGGCGACCGCCAGGACGGTCATGACGAGCCCGATGATGGCCACCCAGAGCACGGGACCTCCCACTGACGATGTTGGCTGCCAGCGTACGGTTACGTCACCGGCCAGGCACTTCCGGAATCCTACTGACTAGTAACCTTATGACCGGTGGCGCGCCCAGAACAATGCTCTACCCCGTCAAGTAGCGCTGTATCGTCGGGGCCAGCAGTTCGACCAGTTCCTCGGGGTCGGCGCTCGCCAGCGGCTCCAGCTTGAGCACGTAACGACCCATGACGACGCCGAAGATCTGCCCGAAGGCGGCCTCGATCCGCAGGGGCGGCACCTCAAGCCGGTCGGCGACCCGGAAGAGCAGGGCGTTGGTGATGAATTCCCGGAACATCATCTCGGCCCGCTGGTTCGTCATGGCCGATCGGATCAGCGCGATCATCGGCTCACGCGTCTCAGGCTGAGCCGTCACCGTCAGGAGCAGCCGGACGAGCCGCTCCCCGATCTCCTCGCGCGGCCCGTCGAGCAGCACCGGCACGACCTGTTCGGGACTGACCGGCAGCCGCATCGCCGCCGCGAACATGCCTTCCTTGGTGTCGAAGTAGTGGTGCACCAGGGCGGGATCGACCTTGGCCTCCCTGGCGATGCCGCGCACGGTCGCCTTGTCGAACCCCTTCTCGGCGAACACGCGCCGAGCCGCGGCGAGAATCTCCCCTCGCGTATCCGCAGACCCCGGCCGCCTACCCGGTCGACGCTTCGCTGTGTTCATTGCCTCGCTCCGCTCGGCGGGCTCGGTCGTCACCGGCCGACCACCAGATAAACGCGCATCGGCACGTGCATGACGCCCTCTGGGAAGACCTTGCGCAGCTCCGTCCGCTGGCGTGCGACGAGCTCGTCGGCGGCCTCCGGGGACAGTGCCGCCATGTAGGAATGCGAGCGGAGATCCAGCAGGAAGTCCTCGATGCCGATCAGCCTGGTCCAGGCGATCCAGCGCTCCTCGACCACGTCCAGGGCGGCGGCGATGGGCGGCACGGACCACTCCTCCAGCGCCTGGCCCCAGTAGGTCGGGCACGCCTCCGCCAGCCGTACCTCATAGGCGGCCAGCCAGTCGGCCTGGGCGGCATGGGCGAAGTTCCAGCAGCCCACGATGGCCCCCTCGGGCCGCAGCACCCGCCTGGCCTCGGCGATCGAGATCACCGGGTCGAGCCAGTGCCAGGACTGGGCGTAGGTCACCAGATCGGCCACCCCGTCCGTCAGCGGCAGCGCGTTGCCATCGGCCAGCACCGCGACCGTGCCGCCGTCCTCGACCTTCGAGTGCAGGCGGGCCAGCATCTCCGCGCCCGCGTCCACCGCGATCACCCGTGAGCCCCGGGCCCGCAGCGCGCGCGTCAGGATGCCGGTGCCGGCGCCCACGTCGACCGCCATCGCACCGGCGAACTCGACGCCGGACACCTCCGACAGCGCGTGGTACATCTCGTCCGGGTATGTCGGCCGGGCCGCGTCGTAGGCGTCGGCGACGCTGTCGAACACCTTGCCCAGTTTCCTCATCGGTCCGACGCTCATCGGGCGGCTGCCAGGTAGAGGCGGGCGAAGGCGAGAGCCTCGGCCAGATCGTCGATCCGCTCCGTACGGCTCGCGGCCTTGCGGGTGTTGATCTCCAGCACGACCAGACCGCCGTAGCCGGACTTGGCCAGCCGTTCCAGCATGGGCGCGCACGGCTGGTTGCCCCTGCCGGGTACGAGGTGCTCGTCCTTGTTCGTCACACCGAGGCCGTCGGCCAGGTGCAGATGCGCGAGACGGTCGCCGAGCTTGGTGGCCATCTCCATGGCGTCGGTGCCCGAGACGGCCGTGTGCGACAGGTCGAGCGTGACGTGCGGGAAGTCGTAGTCGGTCGGGTTCCAGTCGGGCGAGTAGGGGACCACGTCGTTGCCCCTGGCCTTGAGCGGGAACATGTTCTCCACCGCGAACGTGACCCCGGTCTCCTCACGCATGCGGGCCAGCCCGGCCTCGAAGTCGCGCGCGTATTCGCGCTGCCAGCGAAACGGTGGATGCACCACGACCGTCGAGGCGCCCAGCCGCTCGGCCGCCTTCTGGGCCTTGACCAGCTTGGCCCAGGGATCGCGGCCCCAGACGCGCTGCGTGACGAGCAGACAGGGGGCGTGGATGGCCAGCACGGGGAGTTCGTAATGCTCCGAGAGCCGCTCGATCACGTCGATGTCCTGGCTCACGGGATCGGCGCCGACCATGATCTCGACCCCGTCGTAACCCAGGCGCGCGGCCAGCTCGAACGCGTCGGGGGTGCGTTCTGGATATACCGAAGCGGTGGACAATGCGATCTTCGCACTGGGCACTCGGATGACGTCAGCCACGTTGCCAGCCTAAGCCGGTGACGCCGATCTGGCGCGCGAGCCCTACGGTTGGACCATGCCACGGATCGCCAAAGGCGCCATCCCCAGCCCCAACATCTGGAACTCTCCCCAGGTCTACGAGCTGGAGAATCGCGCCGTCGACCCTGACGGCGCCGCCAACGCGGCGATGCGCGCCCTGCGCTCCTGGGACGGCGCCACGGTGCTCGACATCGGCTGCGGCACCGGCTACCACCTACCGGTTTTCGCGGCCGAGGCGGCGAAGGTGATCGGCGTCGAGCCCCACGGCGACCTGGTCGCGCTCGCCCGCCGCCGCTGCGCCACGCTCCCCTCCGTCGAGATCCACGCCGCCACCGCGCAGGCCCTGCCGCTGCCCGAGGCGTCCGTGGACGTCGCGGTGGCGCGGTGGGCCTACTTCTTCGGCCCCGGCTGCGAGCCCGGCTTACGGGAGCTCTCCAGGGTCGTACGGCGGGGCGGCACGGCCTTCGTCATCGACCTGGACGCCACCCGTGGGGCCTTCGGCAGGTGGTTCCAGCACACGGTGCCCACCTACTCCGCCAGAGCGGTGGAGTCCTTCTGGGACCGCCACGGGTGGCAGCGGCAGCCACTCGACCTACGGATGGCCTTCTCCCGCCGCGCCGACCTGGAGGCGGTGTTGCGCATCGAGTTCACCCCCGAGGTGGCCGCCCAGGCGATCGCGGAGACACCCGGCCTCGAACTGCCCTACCCGAACGTGCTGCGCTGGCACTCGTACTGATCAGTGCGGCGCCCACGAACCTCCGACCTCAGCCGCCACCCCCGGAGGGGGTATCCCTCCTAAAGGGCACCAACCACCACGGACCGCCACAGGGACCGAGACGGTCGTGTGACGAACCCACCTGGGGGCCGCCGCACCAAGACCGCTTGACATTGACGTCAGTGTCAACGTTTACCGTGGAGGCATGCGCATCGGAGAACTGGCCGAACGGACCGGGGTGAGCACCCGATCACTCCGCTACTACGAGGAGCACGGTCTGCTCACGGCCAGACGCGGTTCCAACGGCTACCGCGACTACGCGGAGGAGGACATCAAGCTGGTGTCCGAGATCCGGGCGCTGCTGTCCGTGGGATTCACGCTGGAGGACACGCGGCCCTTCGTCGACTGCCTGCGCTCCGGCCACAGCACGGGCGGCTCCTGCAGCGAGTCGGTCGCCGTCTACCAGCGCAAGCTGGCCCAGATCGACGACGAGATCCGCGTCCTGCTCGCCCGCCGCGCCGAGGTCGCCGCCCAGCTGGGCGCGGCGTGCCCTGGTTGCGTTCTTAGAGGAGAGAAATGATCGAGCTGACCACCGCGAACTTCGAGGAGAAGGTGCTCAAGAGCGACCAGCCGGTGCTCGTCGACTTCTGGGCCGAATGGTGCGGACCATGCCGCATGGTCGCCCCCGTACTCGCGGAGATCGAGGCCGAGCACGGTCTGACCATCGGCAAGCTCAACAGCGACGAGAACCCTGAGATCTCGGCCCGCTACGGCGTCATGGGACTGCCCACGATGCTGCTGTTCGAGAACGGGCAGCCGGTCAAGCAGGTCGTCGGTGCCAAGCCGAAGCGCATGATCGAAGCCGAACTGGGCCTGGCCTGACCGCCCGCACCTGGTGAAGATTGTCGGCGCGGCCCGCTAGCCTGCTCCGCATGGTCAAGTCTGCGCAGAAGCCCGGATACCGCTGCGCCGAGTGCGGGTGGCGCACCACGAAGTGGGTGGGCCGGTGCGGCGAGTGCCAGGCGTGGGGCACGGTCGATGAAGAGGGCGCGCGCGCCGGGGTGCACGTCGTCCAGGCCGGCGCGACGACCGCGCCGGCGATACCGATCGGCCAGGTCAAGGCCGAGATGGCGGCCGCGCGCACGACCGGGGTGAGCGAGCTCGACCGGGTGCTCGGCGGCGGGCTGGTGCCCGGGGCGGTGGTGCTGCTGGCCGGCGAGCCCGGCATCGGCAAGTCGACGCTGCTGCTCGAGGCGGCCGCCCGGATCGCCGAGCGCGACACCGTGCTGTACGTCACGGGCGAGGAATCGGCGGCCCAGGTCCGCTTGCGGGCCGACCGCATCGGCGCCATCCGCGACCACCTCTACCTCGCGGCGGAGACCGAGCTGTCGGCGCTGGTCGCGCACGTCGACAAGGTCCAGCCCAAGCTGCTGGTCGTCGACTCGGTGCAGACGGTCGGCTCCGCGCAGGCCACCGGCGTGCCGGGCGGGGTGACGCAGGTGCGAGAGGTGGCCGCCAATCTCGTACGGCTGGCCAAGGAGCGCAACATGGCCACCGTGCTCGTCGGCCACGTCACCAAGGAAGGCTCGATCGCCGGTCCGCGCACCCTTGAGCACCTGGTCGACGTCGTGCTCAACTTCGAGGGCGACCGCCACTCCCGGCTGCGGATGGTCCGCGCGATCAAGAACCGGTTCGGCCCCACCGAGGAGGTCGGCTGCTTCGACCTGCACGAGCGCGGCATCGAGGGCATCACCGACCCGAGCGGGCTGTTCGTCTCGCGGCGCAGCCAGCCGGTGCCGGGCACCTGCGTGACCGTCACGGTCGAGGGCACCCGGCCGCTGCCGGCCGAGGTGCAGGCCCTGGTCGCCCGCACCGAGGCGCAGCAGCCCAGACGCAGCTCCTCGGGGCTCGACACCTATCGGGTGCAGATGATCCTGGCCGTGCTCGAACGCCGGCTCAACGCCAAGCTGGGGGGCTGCGACGTGTTCACCGCGACCGTCGGCGGCATCAAGCTGGCCGACCCGGCCATCGACCTGTCGGTGATGCTGGCGGTGGCCAGCGCGGCCGGCGACAAGCCGCTGCCGGCCGGGCTGGTGGCCATGGGCGAGGTGGGGCTGTCCGGCGAGTTGCGCCCGGTGAAGGACGTCCGGCGACGGCTGAGCGAGGCCGCGAGGCTGGGGTTCAAGCGCGGGCTGGTGCCCGCCGGCTCCCTCGACCAAGGCACCAGCCGGCGCGGTGGGCAGCGGGATGGGCAGCGGTCACTGGTGCCCGTCGGACCGGTGGCGTTCGCGGCGGGCTTCGAGGTGGTCGAGGTGGAGAACGTCTGGGACGCACTCACGCACGTCACATAGCGCGGCTAAGCTTGGCTTGACTATTTCGACACGGGGGTCAGGTGCCAAACGACAGGAGTCTCGACGACCGCCGTCGCGAAGCCCTGGCCTCCGTGGCCCCGGGCACACCACTGCGCGACGGCTTGGAGCGGATCCTGCGCGGTCAGACCGGCGGCCTGATCGTGCTCGGCTACAACAAAGTGGTCGAAGAGGTGTCCAGCGGCGGATTCGAGCTCGACGTCGAGTTCTCCGCCACGCGGCTGCGCGAGCTGGCCAAGATGGACGGCGCGATCGTCGTGGGCAACGGCCAGCGGATCGTCCGCGCCGCCGTGCACCTGGTGCCCGACCCCGGCATCCCGACCGACGAGTCGGGCACCCGCCACCGCACCGCGCAACGGGTCGCCCGCCAGACCGGCCTGCCGATCATCGCGATCAGCAAGTCGATGCGGATCATCGCCCTCTACCTCGACGGCATCCGCTACGTGCTGGAGGAGTCGGCGGCCATCCTGTCCAAGGCCAACCAGGCCCTCGCCACGCTCGAACGCTACAAGCACCGCCTCGACGAGGTCTCCGGCACGCTGTCGGCCCTGGAGATCGAAGACCTGGTGACGGTCCGTGACGTGGCCGCCGTTGCCCAGCGCCTGGAAATGGTCAGGCGCATCTCCGACGAGATCAAGGGCTACGTGGTCGAGCTCGGCACCGACGGCCGGCTCCTGTCACTGCAGCTCGACGAGCTGGTGGCGGGCGTCGACTCGGAGCGCGAGCTGGTCGTCCGCGACTACCTCCCGGCCCCCGCCGGCCGCCGGCACCGGCGCCTCGCGGAGGCCATGCACGACCTCGATCAGCTCTCGGGCGAGGAGCTGCTCGACCTCTCGACGGTCGCCCACGTGCTGGGACACAGCGGCGACGAGACGCTCGACAGCCCGGTCAGCCCGCGCGGGTTCCGCCTCCTGGCCAAGGTGCCCCGCCTGCCCGCCACCGTGGTCGATCGGCTGGTCAACCACTTCGGCGGGCTGCAGAAGCTGCTGGCGGCCAGCATCGACGACCTCCAGGCGGTGGGCGGCGTCGGCGAGTCCCGGGCACGCAGCGTCCGCGAGGGGCTCTCCCGCCTCGCGGAATCCTCCATCCTGGAGCGCTACGTCTGACACGCCCGCAGCGCAACGTCCGTACGTCTGACGCGCCTGGAGCGGTCTCCGTGCGGCCGTACTCGGTGGGACGCTCCTCAGCGGAGGTGGAAGACGCCCATCTGGCTTTTGAGCTTGCCCATGCGCACCACGGCCACGTAGGTCCCCGGCAGGGCGGCCGGCGGGTCCGTACGGCAGTCGCTGCTGGAGCGGCGCCGGTTCCAGTCGAGCGAGCGCACCCACGGAACCCCGCGCTGCAACTGCTTGATCTCGGTCGCCTCACCACTCACACAGTCGGAGGTCGACCAGATCCGGTCCTCCCCGGAGGTGATGCGCACCTCCATGGAGCGCGGACCCACATCGGCCAAGCACATGACGGGGCCGGTGTTGACCAGGCTGATGAGGAAGTTGGGCTGGGCGCCCGCCGCGTAGACGTCCTGCTTGCCCTGCATGCTGAGCACCAGGTCGGCCTCGGTGCAGGGCTCGCCCGGCCGTTTGGGCCGGGTCATGGGCGTGAGCGTGACCTTGCTGGGGCTGGGTGTGGGCGACGCCGACACCGTGGGGGTGGCCGTGCCCATGGTGAGGGTGCGCAGGCCGTCGAGCAGTGGATCCGTCGACGGCGACGCGCTCGTGGAGGTCTGCGCGCTGGAGGAACGCTGCGGCCCACTCCCCCCGCTGGAACACGCCCAAGCGACAACCGCCACCACGACGAGAACCGCTACCAGCACGCTCATGCGCCGTCGCCAGTAGACGTCTCCGCTGCCGTCACCCATCGTATCCGGATCCATACTCACAGCATGGTAATCCATTGGCCACGGAGGGTGACGACACGCCGCTGGTCGCCATCTCGGCATAGCCTAGGGCGCGTGGTTGAGCCGAACCTCCTACACGTCCCCGTTCTGGAGTGGTACGAGGACAACGCCCGAGACCTCCCGTGGCGTACCCCCGACGCGACACCCTGGGGTGTGCTCGTCAGCGAGATCATGCTGCAGCAGACCCCGGTCGTCCGCGTCCTGCCCATCTGGCACGAGTGGATGGACCGCTGGCCCACCCCGAAGGCCCTGGCGGCCGAGCTCCCCGGTGAGGCCGTACGCCACTGGGGCAGGCTCGGCTACCCGCGCCGGGCGTTGCGGCTGCACGCGTGCGCGAAGGCGATCACCGAGGAGCACGACGGCGAGGTGCCGTCAGACCACGCGACCCTGTTGGCACTGCCCGGCATCGGCGAGTACACGGCCGCCGCGGTCGCCAGCTTCGCGTACGGCGGGCGGCACGCGGTTCTCGACACCAACGTCCGGCGCGTGTTCGCGAGGGCGGTACGGGCCGAGGAGTACCCGCCGACGGCCACCTCCGCCGCCGAACGCCGCCTGGCCGAGACCCTCCTGCCCGAGCTCGGCGCCGCCCGCTGGGGCGTGGCCGTCATGGAGCTCGGCGCCCTGGTCTGTACGGCTCGCACGCCGCGCTGCGCCGACTGCCCGATCGCTCAGCTGTGCGCGTGGCGCCTGGCCGGCAAACCACCGCACACCGGGCCGGCCCGCAAGGGCCAGACGTACGCGGGGACGGACCGGCAGTGCCGGGGCCGCCTGCTGGCCGTACTGCGAGCCGCCCACGGCCCGGTGCCCAAGGCGGCGCTCGACGTGGTGTGGGACGACCCGGTGCAACGGGAGCGCGCCCTGGACGGCCTGATCACGGACGGCCTCGCCGAACACCTCGACGACGGCACCTACCGCCTGCCCCACTCCTGACCGGTCTATCCGGCCCCGCCGCCTGGGGAGATCGGACCCGACTACGAGACGGTGGCGCGCCTCTGGCAACGGTTAGCGCCGCGTGCGGTTCACAGGTCACATACCGGACGCGGCGAGGCTACGCGGCGAGTTGCAGGCCCAGGCCGGTCAGGCTGGTGCGGGCCCAGTCGAGCTGCTCGGCCAGCAGGGACACCAGCGCCCCCGGCCCCTTGGCGCGGCCCGGCACCGCCAGGTTGTGCGTCTCGACCTCGATGTGGGCGCTCCCGCTCACGGCCCCCGACAGCATCGCCGCCATCGTGTCGTACAGCACCGCGCCCGTGCTGGGGATATCCCCTGTGTGGTTGTGCACGTGCCCCAGCTTGACCACCGGCGCGCCCGCGGCGGCCAGCCCCCGCAGTGCCGCGCCGGGCTCCTCGTCGCCGCAGGCCAGGTGGCAGGCGTCGAGACAGACGCCCAGGTGCTCGGAGTCGATCCCGCACACCCGCTCCAGCGCCTGCTCCGTCGTCTCCAGCACGCAGCCGGGCCAGGGCTCGAAGCCGACGCGGATGGTCTTGCCGGTGACGCTGTAGATGCCGCGCAGCTCCCTGGCCAGCCGTTCGAGCCGCCGGGTGGCGATGGCGTGCAGGTCGGCGGGCCAGTCGTGGCGCCAGCCGATCGGGATGGTGGAGATGCTGCCGAAGCGTACGTCGTCGGGCAGCAGGAACGCGAGGATCTTGGCCAGCGCCATCGTGTAGCGGTAGCGCTCCGGCTTGGCCCAGTCGGGGCCGGGCACCTCCAGGTTGCGCCCGCCGGTGCCGTTGAGGCTCACCACCTCCAGGCCGCGCTCCTCCAGCGACCTGCGCAGCCGTACGAGCTCGATGCGGTCGGCCGTCAGGTGGTCGGCCACGCCGGGCGAGAGCCACAGCCCGACGCCCATGCGCTCGACCCCGAGCCGCTTGCGCACCGGCACCGCGTAGCGGGTCAGGTGGGCGATCAGGTTTTCCAGGTCCTCCGCCGGGTGTACGCCTGCGTTGTAGGCGAGGTGCACCAGCGTTCCGTCTTGGTGACGCAGACGCATTTAATCCTCCACGGCTTGCATGGTCGTTCCTGTCGCCCGCCTTGGGGATCATGCGGACCTGTCGAGCATGCCTGCTGCCGGGGGGCGCACGCGTCCGCCCTGAGTTGATTCCCTAGTACTCCCCAGGGAGCAGCCCTCACCCTGAAAACGCCGCCTTGGGGACGACTTGGGCGAGACTTGGCATTGCTCTACGCAGTGTAGTACTACTCCCGGTGGCGGTGTACCCAGGTTTCCAAAAATTCGGCAACGACGCAGAAAACGACGTAACCCCCGTGTGATCCCTCACACGGGGGTTACTGGGTCGAACTTGGGCGCCGTCAGTTCTTGATCGGCGCCGCGATCGCCGCGGCCGAGTCGGGGACCTGGCTGGACGACGCGTCCTCACCGGTGAAGATGAACTTCGCGTTGTCGCCTTCGCCCTCGATCGTGACCTTGACGATCTGCCCCGGACGGAGCTCGCCGTACAGGATCTTCTCCGACAGCGAGTCCTCGAGCTCGCGCTGGATGGTCCGGCGCAGCGGCCGGGCACCCATGACCGGGTCGTAACCACGGTCGGCCAGCAGCTGCTTGGCCTCGGGCGAGACGTCGAGCCCCATGTCGCGGTCCTTCATCCGGGCGTCGACCTGAGCGAGCATCAGGTCCACGATCAGGATGATCTCCGCCGGCGTCAGCTGGTGGAAGACCACGATGTCGTCGACACGGTTGAGGAACTCGGGCCGGAAGTGCTGCTTGAGCTCCTCCTGGACCTTGGCCTTCATCCGCTCGTAGTTGGAGTCGGCGTCGTTGGACTTGGCGAACCCGACCCCGATGCCCTTGGAGATGTCGCGGGTGCCGAGGTTGGTCGTCATGATGATGACCGTGTTCTTGAAGTCGACCACCCGGCCCTGGGCGTCGGTCAGGCGACCGTCTTCCAGGATCTGCAGCAGCGAGTTGAAGATGTCGGGGTGGGCCTTCTCGATCTCGTCGAACAGGACCACGGAGAACGGCTTGCGCCGCACCTTCTCGGTGAGCTGGCCGCCCTCCTCGTAGCCGACGTAGCCGGGAGGCGAGCCGAACAGCCGGGAGACGGTGTGCTTCTCCATGAACTCCGACATGTCCAGGCTGATCAGCGCGTCTTCGTCACCGAAGAGGAACTCCGCCAGCGCCTTGGACAGCTCGGTCTTACCGACACCGGACGGGCCGGCGAAGATGAACGAGCCACCGGGACGGCGCGGGTCCTTCAGCCCGGCGCGGGTGCGCCGGATCGACCTGGACAGGCCCTTGATGGCGTCGTCCTGACCGATGATCCGCTTGTGCAGCTCGTCCTCCATGCGGAGCAGGCGCTGCGACTCCTCCTCGGTCAGCTTGAAGACCGGGATGCCGGTGGCCGTGGCCAGGACCTCGGCGATGAGCTCCTCGGTGACCTCGGCCACGACGTCCATGTCGCCGGCCTTCCACTCCTTCTCGCGCCGCTCGCGCTTGAGCTGGAGCTGCTTCTCCTGATCACGGAGCGCGGCCGCCTTCTCGAAGTCCTGCGCGTCGATCGCGGACTCCTTGTCCCTGCGGACGTTGGCGATCTTCTCGTCGTACTCGCGCAGGTCCGGCGGAGCGGTCATCCGGCGGATGCGCATCCGCGAACCGGCCTCGTCGATGAGGTCGATCGCCTTGTCGGGCAGGTAGCGGTCGCTGATGTAGCGATCGGCCAGCTGCGCGGCGGCCACCAGCGCGCCATCGGTGATGGACACCCGGTGGTGCGCCTCGTAGCGGTCGCGCAGACCCTTGAGGATCTCGATCGTGTGGCTGAGCGAGGGCTCGGCCACCTGGATCGGCTGGAAGCGCCGCTCCAGAGCGGCGTCCTTCTCCAGGTATTTGCGGTATTCGTCGAGGGTCGTGGCACCGATGGTCTGCAGCTCGCCACGCGCCAGCATCGGCTTGAGGATGCTGGCGGCGTCGATCGCGCCCTCGGCCGCGCCCGCGCCGACGAGCGTGTGCAGCTCGTCGATGAACAGGATGATGTCGCCGCGCGTGCGGATCTCCTTGAGCACCTTCTTCAGGCGCTCTTCGAAGTCGCCGCGGTAGCGCGAGCCCGCCACCAGAGCGCCGAGGTCAAGGGTGTAGAGCTGCTTGTCCTTCAGCGTCTCGGGCACCTCGCCCCTGACGATCTTCTGTGACAGGCCCTCGACGACGGCGGTCTTGCCGACGCCGGGCTCGCCGATCAGAACCGGGTTGTTCTTGGTCCTCCGGGAGAGGACCTGCATGACCCGCTCGATCTCCTTCTCACGGCCGATGACCGGATCCAGCTTGCCCTCACGGGCGGCCTGGGTCAGGTTGCGGCCGAACTGGTCGAGCACCAGGGAGGTCGACGGGGCCGACTCCTGCGGGCCGCCCGCGGCGGCCGGCTCCTTGCCCTGGTAACCGTGGAGCAACTGGATGACCTGCTGCCTGACACGGTTGAGATCGGCTCCAAGCTTGACCAGCACCTGGGCGGCCACACCCTCACCCTCACGGATGAGCCCGAGCAGGATGTGCTCGGTGCCGATGTAGTTGTGACCCAGCTGCAAAGCCTCACGGAGCGACAGCTCAAGAACCTTCTTGGCCCGCGGGGTGAACGGAATGTGCCCCGACGGAGCCGACTGGCCCTGGCCGATGATCTCCTCGACCTGCTGACGCACTCCTTCAAGGCTGATGCCCAGGCTCTCCAGAGCCTTGGCGGCTACGCCCTCACCTTCATGGATCAAACCAAGAAGAATGTGCTCAGTGCCGATGTAGTTGTGGTTGAGCATCCTGGCCTCTTCTTGGGCCAAGACGACAACCCGCCTTGCTCGGTCGGTGAACCTCTCGAACATCTCGTCGCTCCTCACAGAGCGGTCAGTCAGGCCGGTAAATCCGGTCCCGTCATCCCGCATGCTAGCCCTGGCTCGGCGAACCGTGCCCACTGCCACTGACACGCTCTATAGCAGAGACGTTCCCCGGGAGCAGGGCGTTCACCCTCTATCCAACTACCGATCGGGGGTTACGTGTTCCCGATACGCCGCAAGCGAACGATGTTTAGGTGGCTTCCGTGAAGCGCCTGGAATTGGTCGCCACGGCGCCGGCAGATCAACATGGATCGGCTTGCGGGCACTGCCGGGGAGAGGGCCCGCCCGCGCATCGCCGATGCCTCATCCGCGAGCCATACGCAAACATCCTATGTAAGGAAGCGCGCCCGCCGCCAATCGATCGTGGTCCGGCACCCGCGGGTCGCGGAATCTCGATCCTGCCACGGCACCCGACAGGCCGTGAAATCCCGATCCCGGCACGGCACGCGCGCGCCGCGAAATCGCCGGTCCGGTCAGCGAGGTTACCGATCCGGGCCGTGGCCGTTACCGATCCAGACCGTCGCCGCACCGGGTTGCCCACACCGGGGCTGGAACGCACCATGCCAGAAAACCGCCCGGAATCGACCGAGCGGGCAGCCCAAAATGATCACATATGGGCGATTAGAAGATCGCCGTCACGAACCGTCCACCATTTGAGAAGCGGCTATAAATGATCATGCGCTTATGGCGTTCGCCGGGGTTCTTAGGCGAGCGGCATAAGCGCATGGTCAGGAGATGGCTCTCTAGTGAGCTTGTTCGTACTTCTCCACCACGGTAGAGGCGATTCGGCCACGCTCGCTCACCGGCAGACCGTGAGCCTTGGCCCACTGCCGGATCTCCGAGCTCTTCTCGCGGCTCATCGCACGCTGCCCGCCGCGACCGCGCCGACGCGTGGTCACGGCACCGGACCGACGAGCGTGCTGTACGAAAGGCGTGAGCGCGTCCCTCAGCTTCTTGGCGTTAAGGTCGCTCAGGTCAATCTCATAGGAGGAGCCGTCAATAGCGAAGCTGACCGTCTCATTGGCCTCGCCCCCATCGAGGTCATCGATGAGAATCTCCTGGATCTGCTTGGCCATCTACGCAATCCTTTCGCGGAGCATTGTTTCATTCGCCAGGGCAAACATATACCCGGAAAGGCGCGGAGACAATTCAGCGCTACAGAGATTCTGCTGAGCGGCGGCTCAGTTGTGGTTCTCGGCCTGATCCTGGGGGTTTGGACGGCGTCCGGCGGCCTCGGATCGGACCAACTTCACTACGCCAAAGATGAAGGCGGCGCCCACCACCACCGGCGGGATCAGCGCTGACAATACGTCGGTAAGGGCCTGCATTCGTCCTCGCCTCCACAGCGGACGGGGGTTTCGATGGGCGCTTTATCCACAAGCGGCCTGGGCATGAGCGCCCCTCATGCCTCACGAGGTGGACAACCGCCCGCACCTGACCATAGTGGTACATGGATGCCGTCCATGTGCCATGTGCGCCAACATCCGGCAACCCGGACGCCCCATAGCCTAATGCCAGTCTCTCCAGGCTCCTTACCGGATCAAGCGAAAATTTTGCGGAAAGACTTCTGTCCAGGCCCACAAGGCTCAGCGGAGATCTTTGATCACCCGCGTTCCGGCGAGCCGGTCGTGCGGCCCACGCTGCAGCGGCTTGTCGATCAAGATGAGGATCCCGACGCCGAAGACGAAGATTCCGGCCAGCACATTGAGCACCGGAATGCCCATGACCATCGCCGCTCCCGGATAGACCAGGGCCCGTTTCAGCAGAGCACCGCGCCGAAGGCCGCTCGGTTCGAGGCGAATCTTCATGATCGCCTTGCCGAACGTACGGCCGCTCATGGAATGCGCGGCCCAGTCATAGACCGTATATCCCAGCCCACCGAGCAGCCAGGCGAACACGCCGGGCAACCGGCCGTCGAACGTCTCCAGCAACCCGACAGTTCGGAAGCCGCCCCACAGCGCGACGAACAGAATGTAATAGAAGACACCGAAGACGAGGGCTTCAATGAGCCGGGCGGCCAGGCGTTCCCACCATTCCGCGGGGACGGCGTCACTCCACGGCGGCAACCCGGTCATAACCCACCTCGCCCCTTCGGCGAACCGACCGCTACCCATTTTGCTGCCGCCCGCACATACAAAACAGAGGCTGACCGGTGGCCAGCCTCTGTTTCGCGTCCGCGAAGACTACTTGATCTTCACTACCACCGTGTTGCTGAACTTGTCGGCGAACGTCTGCTGCAGCGGCTTGTCCCAGAGCTGGGAGGCACCGTTCAGCGCGACGGCGATCCCGCCGAGCAGCGCCCCGACCCACGGGATGATGCCGAGGATGTATCCACCCCAGGTGCCACCGGCCCGCTTGAGTGCCACGTCGTTAGGCAGGCCGCCCGGAGGCAGCATGGTGCCCGTCGGCACGATCTTGATCCCCATGACCATCTTGCCGACCGTCTGGCCGCTCATCTTGGTCATGAAGAACTCGTAGGCGACGTACACCGCCGTCATCACGACGGCGATGATGGCGTTGTAGGCGGGGTAGCCCAGGAAGCCGGTCGTCGTGCCGGTCGCGGAGTTGTAGCCGACGAGCAGGATGGCCCCGAAAACGAGACCGATCACCCAGTTCGCGATGCCGAAGATGACACCGTCGATGATCCTCGCCACGAGCCGCTGCCACCACTCGGCGAGCGGGGCCGGGGCGCCGGGCGGTTGCACCCCATGTGGCTGCGGCTGCCCGTAGCCGGGCTGCTGGCCGTACTGGGGCTGCTGACCGTAGCCAGGCTGACCGTACTGCTGCTGCTGGCCGTAGTCCGGCTGGCCGTACTGCTGCTGACCGTAGCCGGGTTGCGACGGCTGCTGCTGCCCGTAACCGGGCTGCTGGCCGTAACCGGGTTGCTGCCCATAGCCGGGCTGCTGGCCCGACGGGGGCTGCTGGCCGTACTGCTGCTGGCCGTAGCCGGGTTGCGACGGCTGCTGCTGACCGTAGCCCGGCTGGGACGGCTGCTGCTGCCCGTAACCGGGCTGCTGGCCGTAACCAGGCTGGGATTGCGGTTGCTGACCGTAACCGGGTTGCGATTGCGGCTGCTGACCGTAGTTGGGCTGGCCGTACTCGGGTTGCTGACCCGAAGCCTGCTGCTGACCGTATCCGGGTTGCTGACCGTATCCGGGCTGCTGGCCGTATCCGGGCTGCTGGCCGTATTCCGGTTGCTGGCCGTAGCCGGGCTGCTGCCCGTACTGCGGCTGTTGTCCGTACTGCGGTTGCTGCGGCTGCTGGCCGTAGCCTGGCTGCTGCTGACCGTACTGCGGCTGTTGGCCGTAGCCCGGCTGCTGTTGCCCGTAGTTGGGTTGCTGGCCGTAGGCGTCGTCCGCCCGGTAGCCAACGACCGTCGCATCCGGGTCGGGCTCGCCATAGGGACGGCCCGCGTTGTGATGTCCGTATTCAGATCCGCCAGGCGCAGAGTTCTCGCCGGATTCGTCCTGTGGATACGGCGGCTGTCCGGTGCTCACCGTGTCACCTCGCTTCGAGTGCGCATGTGGCACGTGTCAGGACACATGCCTGTGCTGCCCAACGTATCGACATAGGTATCAACAATCACCTTTCCCATTAGTCAAGGTCCGCGTCACCCGATGTCAGGTGGAGAAGCATGCGGGTGTTCCCCAGGGTGTTGGGCTTGACGTGTTCGAGGTCGAGGAACTCGGCGACACCCTCGTCGTACGAGGCCAGCAGCTCCGCATAGACCTCGGGTGAGACCGGGGTGCCCTGTACGGGGCGGAATCCATGCCTCGCGAAAAAATCCACCTCAAAAGTCAGACAGAAAACCCGGCGCAGGCCGAGTTCCCGGGCCGTATTGATCAAGGAAGAGACGATCCGGTGCCCGATTCCGAAGCCTCGGAACTCCGGATCAACGGCCACCGTGCGAATCTCCGCGAGATCCTCCCAAAGCACATGCAGCGCGCCACAGCCGACCACTTGGCCGCCGCGCTCGGCGATCCAGAACTCCTGCACGTCCTCGTACAGAGTGACAGTGGCCTTCTCCAGAAGCCGGGGCCCGGCGCCCGCGTAGGTGTCGACCAGGAGACGGATCGTCCTGACATCCGGCGTGCGGGCACGCCGGACGACGACTTCCGTGTCCGGGACTGTCACTTCGGCGACCTGCTCCATGGGTCTCCAGCGTACAGATCCGATTACGGCCTCCCCCTAACTCTGACGTCTCTCCCATCTCATGACATCTCGTGGTTGATCGAGCACGATGCGGGATCCCGTTGGCCGATAGGCTTCCATGTCTTGACGAACTTGGTGCAAAAAGGACATAAAGTTTGTTCAGCACCGGCAGGCACGAGACCACCTCGTGACCCTTCGGTTGCGAAACCTCTACAGACTTGGCAGTTCTGGTTGAGCACGAACCCGGAGTGCACTAGTGTCCAGCGACGATGTCACCCACGCGAGCCAGCGTGGAGACGCGCCCAATCCCCGTAAGGGGAGCCGGGGACCCGCCGGTGGCGACCTCATCCCGACGCCACCACCCATGGGGTGAATCCGAGCGAGTCGTTCGGTAGGGCTGCTCCGGCCCGAACCCGTCAGCTAACCCGGTAGGCGCCGATGAGAGGAGCTGGTTGGTGAAGCAGACCCGCGATCGCGAGGGGAAGCCGGCGGGCGCTCACGCTCGCCCTCCGGAGTTCCGGAAGATCCCCACCCGATTGGGTGTCATCGCGGCGACCATCGCCACCCTCCTCTTCGCCGTACCCGTCGGCTCCGCCGTCGCCGATCCCAAGCCCTCGCTGAAGGACCTGTCCAAGCAGGCCGAGGAGCTCCACACGCAGATCGAGACGCTCAGCGAGGAGTTCAACGGCCAGCGGGAGAAGCTCAAGACCGCCAAGAAGTCGGCTGAGGCGGCCAAGAAGACGCTGTCCACCAGTGAGGCCGATCTGGCCGCCAAGCGCGCCAAGGCCGCGCTGCTGGCCCAGAACGCCTACATCAACGGCGGCTTCGGCCAGGCGCTGGCATTCGGCACCTCCGACGACCCCGAGAGCTTCCTCGACCGGGCGGCCACCACCTACGCGCTGGAGCAGCAGCAGGGCTTCGAGGTCAACCAGGTGACCACGGCCAGGCAGGCCGCCGAGCAGGCCAGGGCCAGCGCCAAGACGCGCATCGACGAGGTCGAGAAGATCGTCGAGGGCCTCGGCACCAAGCGCGACAAGATCACCAAGCTCGTGACCAAGGTCGAGAGCAGCCTCTTCAAGCGGGCGATCGGCGAGGCGGGCCGTCCCGGCACCCGGGCCACGCGGGTCGACCTGCCGGTCATCGGCGCCGGCAAGGCGGCCACGGCCGCCAGGTGGGCGCTCACGCAGCAGCTCAAGCCGTACGTCTGGGGCGCCGAGGGGCCGACCTCGTACGACTGCTCCGGCCTGGTGATGGCGGCCTACCAGCGGGTGGGGATCTCACTGCCGCACTACACGGGCGACCAGTGGACGGCCGGACGGCACATCTCCAAGGAGGAGCTGCGCGTCGGCGACCTGGTCTTCTTCTATGGCGACCTGCACCACGTCGGCATCTACATCGGCGGCGGCATGATGGTCCACGCGCCGCAGACCGGCGACGTCGTACGCATCGCGTCCATCGCCCGCCGTCCGTTCGCGGGCGCCGTACGCATCGCCGACTGACCTCCGGACACCACGACAAGCACTCTGACAGCCGGGGCCCGGGCGGCTGGGCCGGTCGAGCGGTCAGATGAGCTGGCGGCGGGCGGCCCAGGCCACGGCCTCGATCGCGGTGGCGACGCCGATGCGGTCGCAGATACCCCGAAGTCTCCGGCGTACCGTGCGCCCGCTGATATCCAGTCGCCTGCCAACCCGATCAACCGTGACCCCCTTGGCAAGCTCCGCCAGCAACGCCAGATCCGCGTGGCTAAGCTCGACGCTCTCAGTGAGCACATACATCGGGAGCCCTCCCCCCAACAGCAGAACTCGAGACGTCCATGTCCGAGCAGAGCTGCAGCTCGTCTCGCAGACGGTAAACGCATTCTGGAAAGGTCGTCAAGCCAGCGAATACCGCCCTCTGACCATCGCCATTGACATGATCCGTTGTATGTGAAGTACTCGCCATATGTCGGCACACTTCGGGGCCCGATGAGGGATCACAGCCGCCCTTACAACGGCTCCAGCTCCCCTCCCCATGAGCTCCGCGGACGTGCTGGGCACCGAATCCGTGGAACGCGAACGCTATTCGCATTCTATATGCGAAATATCGGAAATGTTGCTGCTTGGGGCACTCTTTTGTACCCCCGCGCGGTCGGGTCGGCAGCGCCCGCCAAAGACCATGAACGGTTCATGCGCCAGAGGGAGAGGCCACTCGGCGCAGGCGGCCGGGAGATGTCCGCTCCCCGCGTTAAGGGGCTGGCGAACGTCGCCGCCCGCGTTCTCCTACTCGCCGCAGGAGATCGGGCCGCTGTCAACCCGACAGCGGCCGCTACGGCCCGGCGTGGGAGCCGGGCCGACACCCTTCGGTGACAGGCGGGTCAGTGGGTCGGCTTGACCAGCGGGAACAAGATCGTTTCACGGATGCTCTTGCCGGTGAAGGCCATGATCATCCGGTCGATCCCGGCCCCCATGCCACCCGTGGGCGGCATGGCGTACTCCAGCGCCTGCAAGAAGTCCTCGTCGAGCTGCATGGCCTCCGGGTCGCCCCCGGCGGCCAGCAGCGACTGCTCCACCAGGCGCCGGCGCTGCTCGACCGGGTCGACGAGCTCGGAGTAGGCGGTGCCCAGCTCGGTGCCGAACCCGATGAGGTCCCACTTCTCGGTCAGCAGCGGGTTGTCGCGGTGCTGGCGGGTCAGCGGGGAGGTCTCCAGCGGGTAGTCCATGACGAACGTCGGCTGGATGAGCGTGTGCTCGACGAGGGCCTCGAAGATCTCCTGGACGAGCTTGCCCTGGCCCCACTTCGGGTCCCAGTGGATCTCGCGCCCGTCGGCGAGCTTCCGGACCTGCTCCAGCGGGGTCTCGGTGGTGATCTCCTCGCCGAGCGCCTCGGACACCGCCCCGTACAGCGTGATGCGCGGCCACTCGGGGATGCCCAGGTCCACCTCGACGCCGTCGTGGACGACCACAGAGGTGCCCAGGGCGGCCACGACGGCCTTCTGGTACATCCGCTGGGTCAGGTCGGCCATGTCGTTGTAGTCGAGGTAGGTGCCGTACGCCTCGATCATGGTGAACTCGGGGTTGTGCGTGGAGTCCGCGCCCTCGTTGCGGAAGTTGCGGTTGATCTCGAAGACCTTCTCGATGCCGCCGACCACGAGCCGCTTCAGGTAGAGCTCGATCGCGATGCGAAGGTAGAGCTCCATGTTGTACGCGTTGATGTGGGTCTTGAACGGCCGGGCCGCCGCGCCACCGTGGATCGGCTGCAGCATGGGCGTCTCGACCTCGAGGTAGCCCTCCTCGTGCCAGAAATCGCGCACCGCGCGCACCGTGGCGCTGCGGACGCGGGCCATCTCCCGGGCCTCGTCGTTGACGATGAGGTCGACGTAGCGCTGGCGTACGCGAGCCTCGGGGTCGGTGAGGCCGACGTGCTTCTCCGGCAGCGGGCGCAGGCACTTGGCGGTGATCTGCCAGCGGTCGGCCAGGATCGACAGCTCGCCGCGGCGGGAGGTGATCACCTCGCCCTCCACGCCCACGTGGTCGCCCAGGTCGACGTCGCGCTTCCAGGCCGCCAGCGACTCCTCGCCGACCTTGTCGAGCGAGATCATCACCTGCAGGTCGCCGCTGCCGTCGCGGAGTGTGGCGAAGCAGAGTTTGCCGCCCACGCGGTTGAGCATGACGCGGCCCGCGACGCCGACCTTGTCACCGGTCGCGGTGTCCGGGTCGAGGGCCTGGTATTTCTCCCTGACCTCCGCGTTGGTCGCCGTGCGGGGAAAGGTCACCGGGTAAGGATCGACGCCCTCACTGCGAAGGCGGTCGAGCTTCTCCCTCCGGATGCGCATCTGCTCGGGAAGTTCGTCGCTCACAGCATCAAAGAGTAGGGGATATGGCGAACTGCAAGGGCTCGTCACCTCTCTGCAGGGTGGCTGCAAGAGCTCTCCCGTACCAATGACACATCGAGCTCAGGGGGGAACCGGCAAGGCGCCGGCCCAGGGGGAGCTCAAGGAGAGATCATGATGAAGAAGCTCGCGACCGGCCTCGCCGCCGTCGCCGCCACGAGCGCGCTGGCCTTAGCGCTGCCCTCGGCCGCCAGCGCCAGCACCGCGGACTCCGACTCCTGGGGCCCGGTTTACTCGCAGCACTACCAGGCCAAGGCCTCCGGCTGGGTCAGCGTGGATTGGGACGACGACGACCACGAGTCGAACACGATCACCGTCAAGGGCAAGCTCTGGGACCTGGACAACCGCAGCTACGACGAGGGCGGCAAGTGCGCGTACGTGAAGTTCCAGGCCAGCGACTTCGACGACAACTGGTCGACGGTCTACACCAAGAAGTACTGCGGCTACCCGGCCTTCAAGCGCTTCTCCTTCGACAGCGACGACGTCTCCAGCCTCCGCGTGAAGGTCTGCCAGATCGACCTGCACGGCTCCTACCCGCGCAACTGCGGCAGCTGGGGCTACCTGTACACCGGCGAGTCCGAGTAACCGGCCAGGTCGAGACAGTCCACGAACGCAAGCGGCCCCCTCACCCGAGCGGGGGGCCGCTTGTTCATGTGGTGTTCCGGTTGTAGATCAGCCGCAGGCCGATCAGCGTCAGCCACGGCTCGTGCACGTCGATCGAACGCGACTCGCCCACCACCAGCGCCGCGTGCCCGCCGGTGGCCACCACGGTCACCTCGTCGGGGTCGTCGGCCAGTTCGGCCGTCATCCGCTCGACGATGCCGTCGACCTGGCCCGCGAAGCCGTAGATGATGCCGGCCTGGAGCGCCTCGACGGTGTTCTTGGCGATGACCGAGCGCGGCCTGACCAGCTCCACCTTGTGCAGCTGGGCACCCGCCGCCGCCAGGGCGTCGACGGAGATCTCGATGCCGGGCGCGGTGACCGCGCCGATGTACTCGCCCTTGGCCGACACCGCGTCGAACGAGGTCGCGGTGCCGAAGTCGACGATGACGCAGGGGCCGCCGTACTGGTCGATGGCCGCCAGCGCGTTGACGATGCGGTCGCTGCCGACCTCCTTGGGGTTGTCCATGCGGACGGGCACGCCGGTACGTATGCCCGGCTCCACGATCACCGCGGTCACGTCGCCGTAGTAGCGGCGGCACATCTCGCGCATCTCGTTGAGCACGCTCGGCACGG
This sequence comes from Nonomuraea sp. NPDC052129, assembly GCF_040680095.1. NCBI lineage: Bacteria > Bacillati > Actinomycetota > Actinomycetes > Streptosporangiales > Streptosporangiaceae > Nonomuraea > Nonomuraea sp. NPDC052129. The sequence goes on from NZ_JBFAVX010000013.1 coordinate 199,008, forward strand.
TCGAGCAGATCGCTATGCCGCTGACATCGGCTCCCTTGAGCAATGGAGACTGGGCGAGCAGCCCCTGGAGCACGACCGCGATCTCGTCGGCTGTGCGGCGGGCGTCCGTGGCCAACCGCCAGTGCTCGATGACTTCCTCGCCCTCGAACAGGCCGAGCACCGTGTGCGTGTTGCCGACGTCGATCGTTAGCAGCATCGATTACCCCCGTAGATCCAGTGCGATGTCGAGGGCCGGCGCCGAGTGCGTGAGCGCTCCCACCGCAAGGTAGTCAACGCCAGTTTCGGCCACAGCACGGGCCGATTCCAAGGTCAACCCTCCACTAGCCTCAAGCTTCGCCCGATTTCTCACGATGTGGACGGCTTGGGCGGTCTCCTCGACCGTGAAGTTGTCGAGAAGGATCTCTTCGGCGCCTTCTTCGAGCACCGGGCCGAGCTGGTCGATGCGGTCCACCTCCACCTCGATCGGCAGCTCCGGATAGCGCTCTCTCACCGCGCGGAACGCCTCGGCCACGCCACCGGCGGCCACCACGTGATTGTCCTTGATCAGCGCCGCGTCCGACAGGGACATCCGGTGGTTGACGCCGCCGCCGCGGCGCACCGCGTACTTCTCCAGCGCCCGCAGTCCGGGCAGCGTCTTGCGGCTGTCACGCACCCTCGCCCGGGTGCCGCTGACCGCCTCGACCCACCTGCCGGTCAGTGTCGCGATGCCGGACAGGTGCGTGAGCAGGTTGAGCGCGGTGCGCTCCGCCGTCAGCAGGCCCCTGACCGGGCCCTCCACGGTCATCAGTACGTCGCCCGCCCGGACGCGCTCGCCGTCCTTGGCCCGCCGCTCCGTACGGGCCGCGCCCAGCCGGACGAACACCGCCTCGGCCACGGCCAGCCCGGCGACGATGCCGTCCTTACGAGCCACCACGTCCGCGACCGCGCGCTGCTCCGCCGGAATGGTGGCCAGGCTCGTCACGTCGCCCGCCTCCTGCAGGTCCTCGGCGAGCGCCCGGTCGATCAGCGCGTCGATCTCCGCCGGATCCAGCCCGGCGGCGGCGAGCTCCTGCGCCAGTCGCGGCGGCGTGGTGTCGCCGTGCGGCGTGTACGTCATCTGGGGCCCCTCCTCGGTCAGGGTCACGTCCAGGTGACCCAGCCAGTCATTGTCGTCTCGGTCGGGGAAGTCCTCGCGCCAGTGCGAGCCGCGGGTCTCCAGCCGGGCACGGGCCGCACCGACCAGCACGGTGGCGACGGTCAGCAGGTTCGTGGCCTCCCACGACTCGGTGCACGGCTGGACCTGGACCGGGGTCCAGCGGGCGTCGCGGAGCGCCCGCGCGGTCTCCGCGAGCGACTCGCGGCCGCGCAGCACGCTCGCTCCCCCGCTCATGCGGGCCTGGACCTTGGTACGGATCCTCGGGTCGGCCAGGCCCGTGGCCGACTGGCTCGCGACCACCTCGCCCGGCACCTGACCCCGCTGCTCTTCGGCCCCGTGCGTCGCGTGGATGTCGGCGGCGATGCGCTCGGCGAAGACCAGGCCCTCCAGCAGCGAGTTGGACGCGAGCCTGTTCGCGCCGTGCACGCCTGTGCAGGCGACCTCGCCGCACGCGTACAGGCCCTCGATGGAGGTACGGCCGTGCAGATCGGTCCTGACCCCGCCGCTGGCGTAGTGGGCGGCCGGGGCGACGGGGATGGGCTCGGTGGCCGGGTCGATGCCGTGCTCGCGGCAGACCGCGTAGATCGTGGGGAAGCGGGTCTTCCACCGGTCGGCGCCGAAGTGGCGGCCGTCGAGGAAGACGTGGCTCTGCCCGCTCTCGCGCATCGTCCGCATGATGGCCTTGGCGACGACGTCGCGCGGCGCCAGGTCGGCCAGCTCGTGCACGCCGTTCATGAACGCGCGGCCCTCGTGGTCGATCAGGAAGGCGCCCTCGCCCCTGACCGCCTCGGAGATCAGCGGCTGCTGCCCGGTCGACTCCTCGCCGAGCCACAGCACCGTGGGATGGAACTGGACGAACTCGATGTCACGCACCACGGCCCCCGCCCTGAGCGCGAGCGCGACGCCGTCGCCGGTGGAGACGACGGGGTTCGTGGTGGACGCGTACACCTGCCCCATGCCGCCGGTGGCCAGCACGACCGCCCGCGCGTGCACCGCGCCCACGCCGTCGCGGGCGCCCTCGCCCATGACGTGCAGCGTCACGCCCCTGGCCCGGCCGCGCGCGTCCGTCAGGAGGTCGAGGACCAGCGCGTGCTCGATGACCTCCACCGCGCCCGCCCTGACCGCCTCGGCCAGCGCCCGCTGCACCTCGGCTCCGGTGGCGTCGCCGCCCGCGTGCACGATCCTGTCGCGCCGGTGACCGCCTTCCCGGGTGAGCTGGAGCTCGCCGTCGGGGGTCCGGTCGAACCGGGCGCCGCGCTCCATCAGCCGCCGCAGCGCGCCCGGTCCCTCGGTCACCAGCGTCCGTACGGCCCGCACGTCGCACAGGCCCACTCCGGCGATCAGCGTGTCGCTCAGATGCTCGTCGGGACTGTCGCGCGGGTCGAGCACGGCCGCGATCCCGCCCTGGGCCCATCGGGTCGACCCGGACGAGAGCACGTCCTTGGTGACGACGAGGACCTTGGCCGCGGGATCCAGCTCGGCATAGCGCAGGGCCACGGTCAGCCCCGCGATGCCGGAGCCCACGACGACCACGTCCGCCTCGGCGATCCAGCCGGGATCGGGGGCCGTCAGTCGGAGGGGAATCGCCGGTGCACTCATGGAGTCTCCTCATTGAGGCGATTTCGTCAACATGACGATAACCCACGGGCGAAGGTGGTGCCTCCGGGGGGTGGCTCAGTCCTCCAGGTATGCGTAGAGCTGTGGCGATGCCTCTGTCAGGCCGGATCGAGCGACAGGACGGCGTTGTCGATCAGCCGGGTGGTGCCGACTTTGGCGGCCACCGCCAGCACCGCCTCGCCCCGGTATGACTCGCTCACCTCGGCGAACGTGGCCGGATCGACGAGCACCAGGTAGTCGAGCGCGAGCCGGGGAGCCGCGCCCTCGAGCACGGCCAGCGCCGCCGCGCGAATCCTGGCCGGGACGGACTCCGCCGCCCCCTCCGGAAGGGCCACGGCCTCCGCCGCGCCCGCTCGTAGGGCCCTGGAGAGCGTCAGGGCGACCTGCCGCTCGTCGGCGGACAGGTAGCGGTTGCGGCTCGACAGCGCCAGACCGTCGGGCTCGCGGACGGTCGGCGCGCCGACGATGTCGATCGGCAGGTCGAGGTCGGCGACCATCCTGCGGATCATGGCGAGTTGCTGGGCGTCCTTCTGCCCGAAGACCGCCACGTCGGGCTGGACGAGGTTGAACAGCTTGAGCACCACCGTGAGCACACCGTCGAAGTGGCCGGGCCGGACGGCGCCCTCGACGATCGTGCCCATCTCGCCCGACTGGACGCTGACCTGGCGGCCGGCGGGGTACATGTCGTCGGCCGACGGGGCGAAGACGACGTCCACGCCTTCGGCCCGGCACGCCTCCAGGTCCGCGTCGAACGTCCGCGGATAGCGGGAAAAATCCTCGTTTGGCGAAAATTGCAGAGGATTGACGAAGATGCTGACCACGACGTGGTCGGCGCGTACGCGGGCCTCGCGGATCAGGGAGCGGTGACCCTCGTGCAGCGCACCCATGGTGGGCACCAGCGCGACGCTCCCCTCGCCGCGCGCTTTGACCAGGTCGGTGCGGTTCTTGGCGACGATCAGGTCCATATGTTGCCTCCGAGCGCGTCGAGCAGGCGCTCGGCCTCTTCGGGCTTCAGCAGCCCCGCGGCGAGCGCGCGGTCCGCCGTGAGCCTAGCGAGGGCGATGTAGGCGTCGGCCGCCTCGGGTGCCGCCAGGATCAGGGCGTCGACATGCTTGCGTACGGTGCCCGCGTCGCCCCGCACCACGGGACCGGTCAGTCCGGCGATGCCGAGCCGCAGCACGTTGTCGAGCGCCGCGCCGAGCAGCGGGCCGAGCATGATGCCCGGATGCTCCACGCCGATGCCCCGCAGGAGCTCCTGCGACTCGGCGATGAGCGTGACCATGTGGTTGGCCGCCCCGGCCAGGGCCGCGTGGTAGAGGGCACGGTCGGAGTCGGCGATCCAGACCGGCTCGCCGCCCATCTCGATCACGAGGGCCTCGGCGATGGGCCTGAGCGTGTCGGGCGCCGTCACGCCGAACGAGATGCCGGTGATGCGGTTGAGGTCGTCGTCCCGCCCGGTGAACGTCATCACCGGATGGAGCGCGAGCGGCAGCGCGCCCGCCCTGGCGGCCGGCTCCAGCACCGACAGCCCGTACGCGCCGCTGGTGTGCACGAGCAGCTTGCCCTGCAGGTCCGCGCCGGTCGACGCCAGACCGTTGACCAGATCGGGCAGCGCGTCGTCGGGCACGGTGAGCAGGATCAGCCCAGCCGTCTTGACGACCTCCTCGGGCCGGGTCGGCCGTACGCCGAGTCGCTCCGCCGCCCAGCGGTGCGAGGCGTCGGAGACCCCGCTTGCGGCGACCACATGGTGCCCGGCCTGCGCCAGTGCGGCACCGAGCACCGAACCCACCTTGCCCGCGCCCAGCACGCCCACGGCCAGCCGCGCCGGCCGATCCCCTGCGTCCATGACGTCCACCCCTGTCGACCCTGATGGCACTGCCGCCCAGAGTAACGGCCGTTCGCGACTACGTACGTGACCAGGCCTTTGCCGCATGTTGAGTTACCCACAAAAGGGACAAGGGCATACAAAACGTGCACCCCCTGTCGGAAGAGATGAGAGAGGGGTTCATCTCGTGGTGGCGGGCGCCGAGTTGACGACCCGACGCCCGCGTTGATCTACGGGGGGCTTACTTCGTGAGATAGTCCAGGGCATGTGGCTCACCTGGCGCGCCGCGATGCAGCACGCGCTGTACGGCGAGGACGGTTTCTACCTCCGCGAGCGCCCTTCGGGCCACTTCCGTACGTCGGTCAGCGCCTCGGCCGCCTTCGCCGACGCGGTTCTGGCCCTGCTCACCCAGGTCGACGCCGACCTCGGCGCCCCCGACACCATCGACCTGGTCGACATCGGCGCCGGTGAGGGCGCCCTGGTGGCCCGCGTGCTCGACGCCGCCGAGCCCGGACTGCGCGCCAGGCTCAACATCACCGCCGTCGACCTCTCGCCCAGACCCGACGACCTGCCCAAGAGCATCGACTGGCGCCCCCGGATCCCCTCCGTCATCACCGGGCTGGCGATCGCCAACGAGTGGCTGGACAACGTCCCGCTCGACGTGGCCGAGCAGACGGCCGACGGGCCGCGACTGGTTCTGGTCGACACCGAGACGGGCGAGGAACGGCTTGGCGACCCGGTGCCCGACTCCGACCGCGCCTGGCTCGACCGGTGGTGGCCGTCGCTGGGCCGCATCGGCTCGCGCGGGGAGATCGGGTGCCCGCGCGACGCCGCGTGGGCGGCCGTGGTGACCCGTCTCAGGAGGGGTCGCGCGGTGGCCATCGATTATGCACACCCTGTGGATAACCGTCCGTGCCATGGCACACTTACCGGCTACCGAGATGGTGCGGTCGTCGCGCCCATCCCCGACGGCACCTGCGACATCACCGCTCACGTGGCGCTCGACGCGTGCGCGGAGGCCGGTCGGCGGGCCGGTGCGATATCCACAGGCTTGTCCACACAGCGCGATGCGCTAAGGGCTCTGGGGGTCACCGGCACGCGTCCGCCCATCGACCTCGCGCACACCGATCCGACGGCTTATCTCCGGGCCCTGGCCCGCGCTTCGGAGGAGGGCGAGCTGATCGACCCGAGGGGTCTTGGCGGCTTCGGCTGGCTCGTCCAGGACCGCCGATGACCCGTCGGCACTCGGCGGGCGGTCGTGGTGGCCGCGCTAGCCCGTCGTCAGGTCGAGGGACTTCAGGCCGCGGATGACGTAGCCCGGCTTCCATTCCGGCTCGCTGACGAGTTCCAGCTTCGGCGCCCGCTCCAGCAGGGCGCCGAACGACTCGATCAGCTCGATGCGGGCCAGCGGCGCTCCCAGGCAGAAGTGGATCCCCGCCCCGAAGGAGATGTGCGGGTTGTCCGGCCGTCCCACGTCGAGCCGGTCAGGGTCGTCGAACACCGTCTCGTCGCGGTTGGCCGAGCCGAACAGCAGCGCGACCTCGGTCCCGCGCGGGATCTCGACTCCGTGCACCTCGATGTCCTCCAGCACCCACCGCTCGAACATCTGTAGCGGCGTGTCCCAGCGCATCAGCTCCTCGACGGCCGTGGGCAGCAGACTCCGGTCCTCGCGCAGGCGTACCAGCTCGGCGGGGTTCCTGAACAGGGACCACCAGCCGTTGCCCGTCACGTTCACGGTCGCCTCGTGACCGGCGTTGAGCAGCAGCACGCAGGTGCCGATCAGCTCGTCCTCGGTGAGCTCCTCGATCGCCGCGAGCGCGCTGATCAGGTCGTCGCCCGGCCGGACGGCCCGCTCGCGGGCCAGGTCCGCGAGGTAGGCGGCGAACTCCGCCGCCGCCTTGGCGGCCACGTGCTGCGACTCCACGCTCGGGTTCAGCTCGTACATCCGGCAGATGTCGGCCGACCAGGGGCGCAACAGGTGCCGGTCCGCCTCCGGCACGCCGAGCATCTCCGCGATGACGGTTACCGGCAGCGGCTCGGCCACCTCGGCGATCAGGTCGCCGCCGCCCTTCTCGACGAACGCCCCGACCAGCCCTTCGGCGATGGCCCTGACCCTAGGGCGCAGCGACTCGACCATGCGCGGGGTGAACGCCTTGGAGACCAGCCGGCGCAGCCTGGTGTGCACCGGCGGCTCGACGTCGAGCATGCCGGCCCTGGTCACCCGCCAGAACGGCTCCTGGAACGCCGGCTCCTCCGGCCTGCCGAACTCCTCGTGCGTGGCCACGTGGAGGTAGGAGCGGCCCAGACGACGGTCTCTGAGCAGCGCGTTCACGTCCGCGTGCCGGGAGATCAGCCACTGCCCCGTCGGCTCGAAGTAGCTGACGGGGGCGTCACGCCTCAGCTCCGCGTACGCGCCGTAGGGATAGGCAACAAAATCCGGATTCCAGGGATCGAATCGCACTTTTTCATCTTATGAGGAGGCTTGCTTGGCGTGCCTGCTCCGCATCCGGATGTTGAGCAGCTCCACGATCACCGAGAACGCCATCGCGAAGTAGATGTAGCCCTTGGGGATGTGCTGGCCGAGCCCTTCGGCGATGAGCACCACCCCGATCAGCACCAGGAACGCCAGAGCCAGCATCTTGATGCTCGGATGCTTGTCCACGAACCTGCTGATCGGCCCGGACGCGAACAGCATGACCAGCACCGCCACGATCACCGCGGCGATCATCACGCCGAGCTCGTCCACCATGCCCACGGCGGTGATCACCGAGTCGAGCGAGAACACCACGTCCAGCACCATGATCTGCACGATCACCGAGGTGAACGACGTGACGGCCCGCGTCTTGCCGTCCTCCTCCTTCAGCTCCATGCTGTGCCCGATCTCGGTGACGCTCTTGGCCAGCAGGAACAGGCCGCCCAGCAGCAGGATCAGGTCGCGCCCGGATATCTCGTAACCGAAGACCGCGAACAGCGGCTCGGTCAGCCGCACCACCCACGACAGCGCCAGCAGCAGGAGCAGCCGGCTGATCAGCGCCGCGCCCAGGCCCATGACCCGGGCTCTGTCGCGCTGCTCCGGCGGCAGCTTCCCGGCCAGGATGGAGATGAAGATGATGTTGTCGATACCAAGGACGATCTCAAGTGCGACCAGGGTGAAAAACCCGATCCAGATCTGAGGGTCGGCCACCCAGTCCAGCATTAGGTACTCCTCACAGCAGGGGTTTCAGTTACCAACGAGGCAGGGGCCGCATAAGTTCGCGGTTGCGATTCATGGCCGGGTGTCGGTTATAGTGCGGATGTAGGTCATGAGTGCCAGCGCACAGCCCCGGCTTGCTGGCCGGCAACCCTCGCGTCCGCGGCGGGGTGCCCCGGGTGAAGACCTGGTCCGCCACGAGGTGTGGTGGGCAAGCGCGGGCTCGCTGGGTGTTCCGGGGGTCCGATGACCCCAGGAGGTTCGCCGTGTCCACGTTGACGATCTTCAGCTCCCTGCCCGCTCAGGCCACCGACGCGCCGGCTGCCGAGCGCGCCCGTCCGATCCCCGCCGTACTGGGCGCCGATCTGGAAGTGCCGGTCAAGGGCGGCAGGCTGGTGACGTACGCCAACCTCGACTACGCGGCGAGCGCCCCCTGTCTGGAGCCGGTCAGTGCCGCCGTCACCGCCGCGCTCCCGGCCTACTCCAGCGTGCACCGCGGCGCGGGCTACGCCTCCCAGCTCACCACCGCCCGCTACGAGCAGGCCCGCCACACGGTCAGGGCCTTCGTCGGCGCCCGCCCCGACGACGCCGTGATCTTCACCCGCAACACCACCGACGCGACGAACCTGCTGGCCCGCTGCCTGCCCGAGGGCACGACCGCGGTCGTCTTCGACACCGAGCACCACGCCTCGCTGCTGCCCTGGAAGCGGTCCGTACGCCTGGCGCCGCCCGCCTTCCCCGGCGAGGCCGTCCGCGCCGCCGACGAGGCCCTGGCCGGGATCGACGGCCCCAAGCTGCTCGTGGTCACCGCCGCCTCGAACGTCACCGGCGAGCTCTGGCCGATCGCCGCCCTGGCGCACATCGCGCACCGCCACGGAGCCCGGATCCTGGTGGACGCCGCCCAGCTGGTGCCGCACCGGCGGCTCAACCTGACCGCGCTCGACATCGACTACGTCGCCTTCTCCGGGCACAAGCTCTACGCGCCCTTCGGGGCCGGGGTGCTGGTCGGCCGCCGTGACTGGCTCTCCTCCGGCGAGCCGTACCTCAAGGGCGGCGGCGCCGTACGGTCCGTCGACGAGGACATCGAGTGGCACGAGGACGCCGAACCTCGTCACGAGGCGGGCACCCCGAACGTCCTGGGCGCCATCGCCGTGGCCGCCGCCTGCGACGCGCTCAGCGCGACCGGCTGGACCGCTCTGGTGCGCGAGGAGGAGCGACTCATCGCCCGGCTCCGGTCCGGACTGGCCGCGATCGAGGGCGTGCGCGAGCTGTCGCTCTGGGGGCCGGACCAGCCGCGCGTGGGCATCGTCTCGTTCGTCGTGGACGGGCACTCGGCGCGCGAGGTGGCAGAGGTGCTGTCGGGCGAGTACGGGATCGGCGTACGTGACGGCAAGTTCTGCGCGCACCCGTTCGTCCGGCACCTGCTCGGCACCTCGGACGGCGGCTGCGAGGACGACACGGCGTCCGCGGTCCGCGCCTCGATCGGCATCGGCACCACGGAGGAGCACGTGGACCGCCTCGTAGACGCCCTCCGCGACCTCGCCGCCCGCTGAGGTCACGGACGCGGCACGACAGCCGCCGCTCGCTGACGTCGCGCGATGGCGAACCTTCACGCGGCGGGCTGAGGTCAGGCGCTCGGCGAACGTCCGCGCGATGGCTCGTCGACGTTGCGCATGTCACCGTCCCTGGCGGTCGGTGGCACCGGCCTGGGGGCGGTGTCCGCCTCCGATGGGGCCTCCGGCCTGATGGAGGTGGCCGGCGCGTGGCCGGCGAGATCCTGCTCGGCCGCGCGGCGCTCGGCGCGCCGCCGGTAGCTGTTGTGCAGGATGCCGTCGATGCCGAGCCGGCCCCCGCCCACCGCCACGAGCAGCAGGCAGGCCACGGCCAGCGCGCCGGCGAGCTCCCAGCCGCCGTTCTGGATCAGGACGCCGTGGGCGCCGTGGACGAAGATGATCGCGCCCAGCATGTCGACCACCAGCCCGAGGGCCGCCAGCCGGACCAGCAGGCCGATGATGAGCAGGACCCCGCCGACGGTCTCGACGAGGATGGCGAACCCGGCCGAGAGCTGCGGCAGCGGAATCCCCATCTGGTTGAAGGCGGCGGCCGTGACCGGCACCCCGATCTGCATCTTCTGCCACCCGTGGGTCACGAAGATCACGCCGATCGCCACCCGCGAGATCAGAGCGGCAAGATCGAAAAGAATTCTTTGCACGGTTTTCTCCCCCCGTTCCCGATGTTCCTCCCCTGTCCAGTGGGCGGAATGCACCGATATAGGGTTCCTTGACCTCTTCCTGTGCTGGATCACCACGACTGCCGGTGGCAGCATTGCCATATGACGGAACGCGTGGTCGGGATCGGCGTCGGGGCGAAAGAGCTGGCCACCGAGGACATGATCCTCAACATCGGCCCGCAGCACCCGTCGACGCACGGAGTGCTCAGGCTGCGGCTCACCCTCGACGGTGAGCGCATCGCCACGGCCGAGCCGATCATCGGCTATATGCACCGGGGCGCGGAGAAGCTGTTCGAGGTCCGCGACTACCGGCAGATCATCATGCTGGCCAACAGGCACGACTGGCTGGCCGGGTTCGCCAACGAGCTGGGCGTGGTGCTGGCCGCCGAGCGCATGCTGGGCATGGAGGTGCCGGTACGGGCCGTGTGGGCACGCACGCTGCTGGCCGAGCTCAACCGGGTGCTGAGCCACCTGATGTTCCTCGGCTCGTACCCGCTGGAGCTGGGCGCGATCACGCCCATCTTCTACGCCTTCAACGAGCGCGAGCGCATCCAGGCCGTGATGGAGGAGATCTCCGGCGGCCGGATGCACTACATGTTCAACCGGGTCGGCGGGCTGAAGGAGGACCTGCCGTACGGCTGGCTGGACCGGGTGTCGGAGACCGTCGCCGAGACCCGGCGCCGGGTGCCCGACATCGAGAATCTCATCCTCAACAACGAGATCTTCCTGGCCCGTACCAAGGGCGTCGGCGTCCTGACCCGCGAGCAGATCCTGCAGTACGGCGTGAGCGGCCCCATCGCCCGCGCCTCCGGCGTCGACCTCGACCTGCGGCGCGACCAGCCGTACCTGGCCTATCCCGAGCTGCCGGTGAAGGTGGTCACGCGCGGCGCGGGCGACTGCCACGCCCGCTTCGAGATCCTGCTCGACCAGCTCAAGGTCTCTCTGGACCTGGCCGACGCGTGCGTCGACCGGCTGCGCTCGCTGCCGCCGGGCCCCATCAACCAGCGACTGCCCAAGGTGCTCAAAGTGCCGGAGGGCCACACGTACGCCTGGACCGAGAACCCGCTCGGCATCAACGGCTACTACCTCGTGTCCAAGGGGGACAAGACTCCATGGCGGCTCAAGCTGCGCTCCGCGTCTTACAGCAACATCCAGGTGCTCCGGGAGATGCTGCCCGGCCATCTGGTGGCCGACATGGTGGCGATCCTCGGCTCGATGTTCTTCGTCGTGGGTGACATCGACAAGTGACCGACGTCGCGACTCCGCAGCGGGACAAATACGTCGACTGGCTGCGCGCTCTCAGTCTGATCGTGGTGGTGGTGTGGCACTGGGCGTTCACCATCCTGCAGTGGAAGCCCAACGGCCCCGAACCGACCAGCCCGCTCGGCTTCACCTCGGGGCTGTGGATACTCACCTGGCTGCTTCAGGTGCTGCCGCTCTTCTTCTACGTCGGCGGCCACGTCCACCTGCTGTCGTGGAGCCGCGCCCAGGCCCGCGGCATCGGCATCGGCCGGTTCGTCTGGCGGCGCATCCGCGCGCTGGCCGCCCCCGCGCTCGTGCTGTCGGGCGTGTGGATCACCATCGGCGCGGTCGTGACCTGGGTGTTCCACGTCGAGTGGATGTGGCGGGTGGTACTGCTCGTGCTCAGCCCGCTCTGGTTCCTCGGCGTCTACCTGGTGCTGATCGCGCTGCTGCCCGTGGCGTTGTGGCTGCACCGCCACTACGACGTGCTGGCGCTCATCTGGCTGGGCGGCGCCGCCCTGGTGATCGACGTGGTCCGCTTCCGGTACGGCGTCGAGTGGGTCGGCTGGCTGAACATGATCATCGTCTGGGGGCTGGCCCACCAGGCCGGCTTCTTCTACGACCGGATCGTCATCCTGCCCAGGCGCTATGACGTGGGGGTCCTGTGGACCGGGCTGTTCGCCCTGTTCGGCCTGGTCTACTCGGGCATCTACCCGGGCTCGATGGTCGGGGTGCCGGGTGACAAGTGGTCGAACATGGCGCCGCCCACCTTCGTCATCGTGGCGCTGCTGCTCTTCCAGATCGGCCTGGTGGAGGTGTTGCGGCCGTCGATGGAGCGCGTCCTGGAGAAGCCCGGGTGGCGCCGGGTCAACGGCACCATCAACCGCTACGCCCTGCCGCTGTTCCTCTTCCACACCACGGGCATGGCGATCGCGCTGGGCCTGCTGTGGTGGTTCTTCGGCACGCTCGGCGGCGAGGTGCCACCGGACCTCAGATGGTGGCTCGAACGCCCGCTCGCCATCCTGGGCCCGCTGATCTGCACCCTCCCGGTCATCTACCTCTTCGGCCGCAAACGAGCCCCTGCCGAACAAGTGCCTGACAAAAGTTGACCATGGCCGCTAGCTTGGGCCCATGACGGCTGACATCGGGTTCCTGGCTACTGCGGAGGATGAGCGCATCATCCGGGCCGCCATGCGGGAGGGCGAGCGACCGAGTGACGTGATCCGGCGCGCGCTCCGCCTGCTCGAACGGGAGGTCTGGCTCACGCGGGCCCGCGCCGACGCCGCACGTCTGGCCGACGAGGACCTGTCCGAGGAAGCGGCCACCTGGTGATTCGCGGCGGCATCTACCTGGGCCGCTGATCCTCCGGGTCCTTCGGGATGCGGCAGGCGTGTTCCAGGAAGAGGGCGGCGGCGATCAGCACCACGAACGCCAGCAGTGAGCCCACCGCGATGAAGAACTCGAACCTCGGCGTCTCCCTGGTGAACAGCTGAACCGTGTGCAAGACGAACCCACCGAAGACGCCCGCGAACACCGCGCCCACATAAGCCGACGCCTTGCCCAAGGCCGCCAGCCGGGCCACCGCCAGCGGCTCGACCGGCTTGGTGTCAGGCTTGCGGTCGATCCGGGCCTTCGTCACCCACCCGCTGTAGGCCTCTCCGAGGGCCAGCAGCAGGACGGTGGGGATGGCGGTCCACGGCACGATGGGCAGGTCGGCGTAGAACTCCCTGACCACCATCCAGGCGATCAGCGCCACGACGACGATGATGCCGACCAGCAGGCCGGGGCGAGTGGGCCTCAATCCGGACTCTGGAGCTTGAGGTCAGCACGCAGCCGTACGCCGCTCTGGTCGAGATCTGTGAGCAGGTCGGCGACCTGCCCCTGGCCGGGCAGCACGCCGGCGGGGTCCACATCCGCCCACGGGACGAGGACGAAGGCCCGCTCGTGCGCGAGCGGGTGCGGCAGCGTCAGGTCGGGGTCGTCGGAGACCGTGTCGCCCACGACGATCAGGTCGATGTCGAGCGTGCGCGGACCCCAGCGTTCGTTGCGCTCCCGCCCGAAGGCGTTCTCGACGCCCTGCGCCCGCTCCAGCAGCGCCTGCGGTTGGAGCGAGGTCTCGGCGATGACGATCGCGTTGAGGTAGGGGCGCTGCCCGGCGGGACCGCCGACCGGGTCGGTCTCATAGACGGGCGAGCTAGCGACGAACTCCAGCCCCGGTGCGTCGAAAAGGGTGTCGATGGCGTCCTGCAAGGTCTGGAAGCGCCGTCCGAGATTGCTACCGAGAGACAGTACGACGTTCACGTGCTACTCCTCTCGCTCACCTACTGCTCACCACGTTCTGCTCACCTACTGCTCACCAAAGTTCATTCGCGACTCCGTTGGATGGTGACGACCACGTCGTCGAACGGCAGCGGGATCGGTGCCGCGGGCTTGTGCACACTCACCTCGACCGACTCCACCAGGCCGGCGGCCAGGCACACGTCGGCGAGGCGCTGCGCGAGCGTCTCGATCAGTTCGACCGGCTCGCCTTCCACCACGGCGACCAGCGCCTGGGCGAGCTCGCCGTAGTGGACCGTCTTGCCGAGGTCGTCGGAGGCGGCGGCGGGGGCGGTGTCGAGGAACAGCGTCGCGTCGACCACGAACTCCTGCCCGAGCTCGCGCTCGGCCGCCAGCACGCCGTGCCGGCCCCGGGCCCGCAGGCCCTTCAGCGCGATGCGATCAGACCTCAAGCTCGCCTTCCTCCTCGTCGTCGTCACCCTGGAGCACCGGCGAACCGTGATGCATCCACAGCCGCCAGCCCTGCGCCGTGCGCACGTAGACGTTACTGGCCACCACCTTGCCGGCGGCGAAGCTGGACTCGCCCTCCTCGCCGGCGGTGAGGATGTTCTCGACGCAGGTGAGCACGGCCACGTCACCCAGCACGGTGGTGTTGACATCGGTCAGCACGAACTGGATGTAGGTGGTGTTGGCCATGATGAGCGCCCAGGAGCGCAGCACCTCGGACCGCCCCGAGAGCAGGGTCCAGCCTGGATGTACGCAGCTGACCTGCTCATCGGCGGAGTCCTCGGCCCAGATCTCGGTCATCTTGTCGAGGTTGGCGTCCTCGATCGCGAGATAGAAGTCCTGGTTGACCGTCTCGATCGCGGCGGTGTCGACACTCATGTGTTGGCTCCGGGTCTCTTCCATGCGGCGGCCACGCGCACGGCATCGGCATTGGGACCTACTTCGTGCACTCGTACGCACCAGGCACCGGCGTGCGCGGCCAGCGCCGTCACGGCCACCGTGGCGTCGTCACTGCCGCTGAACGGGCGCGGCGTGCCGTCGGCGTCGGCGAGCAGCCGCCCCAGGAACCGCTTGCGCGAGGCCCCGATCAGCAGCGGATAGCCGAGCTCGGCCAGCTCCCCCATCCCGGCGAGCAGCTCCCAGTTGTGCGCGGGGTTCTTCGCGAAGCCCAGCCCGGGGTCGAGCACGATCTGCTCCTCGGACACGCCCTCGGCCAGCACCAGGTCGACCCGCTTGGCGAGCTCCTCGCGCACCTCGGTCACGACGTCGTCGTAGACGGCCCGGCGGTCCATGTCATGGCTGTGGCCGCGCCAGTGCATCACCACGTAGTCGACGCCGGTGGCGGCCACCACGCGCGGCATCTCGGGATCGGCCAGGCCGCCGCTCACGTCGTTGACCAGCCTCGCCCCCGCCTCCACCGCCGCCTTGGCGACCTCGGCCCGCATGGTGTCGACGCTGACCGCCACTCCCTCGGCGCTGAGCGCGCTGATCACCGGCACGACGCGGGCCAGCTCCTCGTCGAGCGGCACTCTGGCGGCGCCGGGGCGGGTGGACTCGCCACCCACGTCGACGATGTCGGCCCCCTCACCGACCAGCTCCAGTCCGTGCCGGATAGCGGCCGCCTCGTCGAACCACAGGCCCCCGTCGGAGAACGAGTCCGGCGTGACGTTGACCACGCCCATGACGAGGCACCGCGCCTCTGCTCCGACAACCATGCCCCAAGCCTAGGCGGTCATGGTTGATGGGGTCTGTGGAGGGTGCCCACACGCAAATAACAATCCGATCAGTGCCATAGGCTCGCCGACTGGTGCTTATCAGGGCAGGGCCAACATCATCGGCTCGCTGACTCCTGCCTGTCGGTGCGGGGTCAGTGCCCTAGGCCGACCGGCCGGTGCTTATCGGTGCAGGATCAGCGCCATCGCCTCGGCGCGGGTCTTGTCGCTCGTACGGAAATCTCCGCGCACCGCCGAGGTCACCGTCTTCGCGCCCGGCTTGCGGACACCACGCATGGTCATGCAGAGGTGCTCACACTCCACCACCACGATCACCCCGCGCGGCTCCAGAACGCGCATCAGCGCGTCGGCGATCTGCGAGGTCATCCGCTCCTGCACCTGCGGGCGGCGGGCGAAGACGTCCACCAGGCGGGCCAGCTTGGACAGCCCGGTCACCTGACCGCGCTCGTTGGGGATGTAGCCCACGTGGGCCACCCCGTGGAAGGGCACCAGGTGGTGCTCGCAGGTGGAGTAGACCTCGATGTCCCTGACGAGCACCATCTCGTCGTGGTCGACGTCGAAGACCTTGTTGAGCACGCTCTCCGGCGTCTGTCCGAGGCCGGAGAACTGCTCGGCGTAGGCCCGGGCCACCCGCGAGGGCGTGTCGAGCAGGCCGTCACGGTCGGGATCCTCGCCGATGGCGTAGAGGATCTCGCGGACGGCCTTCTCGATCCGGCCCAGGTCTACGTCTTGCGAACTCACGCACTGTCTCCAGAGGGCAGCGCGTCCTGGTGACTGGCGGTGAGCGAGCCGTTGGCCGACTGCTCCTTCGGGGTCAGGATCGGCGGGCGGTCCGAGGGGAGCCGCTTGCCGTAGCCCGCGTAGGACGGGCGGTGCTCCTTGACCACGACCGAGGCGAAGACCTCCAGCACCTGGTCGCGGGAGAGCGTCTCCTTCTCCATGAGCTGCAGCACCAGGTTGTCGAGCACGTCGCGGTATTCGACCAGGATGTCCCACGCCTGGTCGTGCGCCGTCTCGATCATCCGGCGGACTTCCTCGTCGATCGTCGAAGCGATCTTCTCGGAGTAGTCGCGCTCGTGGCCCATCTCGCGGCCCAGGAAGACCTCGGCCTGGCCGGAGCCGAACTTACGGGCGCCGAGCTGCTCGCTCATGCCGTATTCGGTCACCATGCGGCGGGCGACCGCCGTGGCCTTCTCGATGTCGTTGGAGGCGCCGGTGGTGGGCTCGTGGAAGACGAGCTCCTCCGCCGCGCGACCGCCGATCAGCATCGCGAGCTGGTCCATCATCTCGGACCTGGTGGCCAGGAACTTGTCCTCCATCGGCAGCGTCATGGTGTAACCCAGGGCGCGGCCACGGGACAGGATCGTGATCTTGTGGACCGGGTCAGAGTTGGGCAGCGCGTGCGCCACCAGCGCGTGACCGCCCTCGTGGTAGGCGATCATCTTCTTTTCCTTGTCGGACATGACCCGCGACTTGCGCTCGGGTCCTGCCATGACGCGGTCGATCGACTCCTCGAGGATGTCCATCGAGATCAGCTTCTTGTCGGCGCGCGCGGTGAGCAGCGCCGCCTCGTTGATCACGTTGGCCAGGTCGGCACCGGTGAAGCCGGGCGTGCGACGGGCGATGACGTCGAGGTCTACCGCCGGCTCGAACGGCTTGCCGCGACCGTGGACCCTGAGGATGCCCTTGCGGCCCTCCAGGTCGGGGCGGTCGACGGTGACCTGGCGGTCGAATCGGCCCGGACGCAGCAGCGCCGGGTCGAGGATGTCGGGCCGGTTGGTCGCGGCGATGAGGATCACGCCGCCCTTGACGTCGAAGCCGTCCATCTCGACGAGCAGCTGGTTGAGCGTCTGCTCGCGCTCGTCGTGACCGCCGCCCAGGCCCGCGCCGCGGTGCCGGCCGACGGCGTCGATCTCGTCGATGAAGATGATCGCCGGCGCGTTGGCCTTGGCCTGCTCGAACAGGTCGCGGACTCGCGAGGCGCCGACGCCGACGAACATCTCGACGAAGTCGGAGCCGGAGATCGAGTAGAACGGCACGCCGGCCTCACCCGCGACCGCGCGGGCGAGCAGCGTCTTGCCGGTGCCGGGCGGGCCGTACAGCAGCACGCCCTTGGGGATCTTCGCCCCGATCGCCTGGAACTTGGCCGGGGCCTGCAGGAACTCCTTGATCTCCTGGAGCTCCTCGATGGCCTCATCGGCGCCCGCGACGTCGGAGAAGGTGGTCTTGGGGGTGTCCTTGGTGATCAGCTTCGCCTTGGACTTGCCGAAGCTCATGACCCGCGAGCCGCCGCCCTGCATCTGGTTCATGATGAACAGGAAGATGAGGACGATGAAGACGATCGGCAGGAAGCTCACCAGGATGCTGACCAGGAAGTTCTCCTGAGGCACCTCGGTGGTGAAGCTCTTGGTCGTGCCCGCCTGAACCTGCGCCTGCAGCTCTTCGGTCAGCTTCGGCCCGTAGCCGGCGACCCAGTCAGACTGGATCATGTTGGTCGCCGTGTCACCCGGCTTGACCGAGATCGGCTTGATCAGCGTCAGCTCGATGCGCTGATCCTTGTCAACAATCTTGGCGTTGCTTACATTGCCGGTGCGAATCTGCTGGAGGACTGTGGACGTGTCGGCCTGCTTGAAGTTGCCGCCGCCGCTCCAGAGCTGGGTGACGAGCAGGAGCAGCACGACGATGCCCAGGATCCACAGCAGTGGCCCACGTGTAAATCGCTTGAGATCCATCCGATGCGGAACCCCTTGCGGGCCCGTCCCTTCCTGACCATGGCCTGGAACCCCGGGAATTCCCGGGGCCGCGGCATCCGACGCCGCGACTTCTGACTACCCGAAGGGGACGCTTGGTCACCCTCCCGGAGTCAGAAGGTACACCGGGGAAGCGCGCGGAGGGACCGCCCGCTACACCGGTCTTGCCCTACCAACGTACGTCAGGTGGCGCGGTGTTCCCGGCGGCTACTTGTAAACATGGGGAGCCAAGGTGCCGATGAAGGGGAGATTGCGGTAACGCTCCGCGTAGTCGAGGCCGTAGCCGATGACGAACTCGTTGGGGATGTCGAAGCCGACGTACTTGACGTCGATCGGCACCTTGACCGCGTCGGGCTTGCGCAGTGCGGCGCAGATCTCCAGCGAGGCCGGGTTGCGCGACTTGAGGTTTTCCAGCAGCCAGTGGAGGGTCAGCCCCGAGTCGATGATGTCCTCGACGATCAGCACGTGGCGGCCCATGATGTCGGTGTCGAGGTCCTTCAGCACCCGCACGACACCGGACGACTTGGTGCCCGCGCCGTAGGACGACACGGCCATCCAGTCCATCTGGACGGGCACGTGCAACGCCCTGGCCAGGTCGGCCATCACCATGACCGCGCCCTTCAACACGCCCACGAGCAGGAGCTCCGCGCCCGCGTAGTCGGCGTCGATCCGCCCGGCAAGCTCTTTCACCTTGGCCTGGAGCTCGTCCTGGGGAATCAGGACTTTCTCGAGGTCCTTGCCCATATCGGCAGCGTCCACCTGTGGTTCCTTACGGGATGGGACTGATGGCGAGTATCAGGGTGTCATACCGCCGCACAGCGGCCAGACCCCCGGGTAGATCCACGGCCTTCTGCCCGCGCCACGCCGTGATGAGCCGGTCGACGGCGCGCACGTGGGTCGCGGAGAGGGCTCCGGACGGCGTTCCCGCCGCGATGGCCGCCCGCCGGAGGACCCGCCGCCTGACGGCGTCTGGGAGGCGTTCCAGCTCGGGTACGGACAGCGTCACCGAACCGGTGATATCGCTTAGAGCGCAATTCTGATAGGCCGTGTCGGCCCATTCGTCAAGGGCGTCGGCGTCGTCCCGGGCAAGATCGGCGGTCCTGGCGAGCGCGTCGGCCACGCCGGGCCCCAGCTCCGACTCCAGCAGCGGGAGCACCCTGGTCCGTACCCGTACGCGGGTGTAGCGGGGATCCTCGTTGTGCGGATCGTCCCAAGGGCTGAGGCCGAGCGCCGCGCAAGCGGCGACGGTGGTGGCACGGGAGAGGGACAGCAGCGGCCTGCGGTAGCGGCCGGTCACCGGGGCCATGCCGGACAGCGATCTGAGCCCGCTCCCCCTGGCCAGGCCGAGCAGCACCGTCTCAGCCTGGTCGTCCCTGGTGTGGCCGAGCAGCACGGTCGCGGCCTGCAGCCGGTCGGCCGCCTCGGCGAGCGCGGCGTAGCGGGCGTCTCTGGCCGCCGCCTCCGGGCCGCCGGATGTGCCGACGTCGACGGTGAGGATCTCCGCCTGGTCGAGGCCCAGGGCCGGAGCCAGCGCGGCCACCGTCTCGGCGCGGGCGGCGGAACCCTCCTGGAGCTGGTGGTCCACCGTCAGCAGCCCGGCCTTCAGGCCCGCGCGCGGCGCGACGAAGCCGAGCGCGGCGGCGAGTGCGAGGGAGTCGGCTCCCCCGCTGCACGCCGCCAGCACGAGCGCGCCGTCACCGACGTCGGCCAGCGCCTCACGGACGGCCCTTCGGACGTCCGCGACGGCCGGGTGCGGGCCCATGACGAGTCAGGCGGGCAGGGCGTTGCTGCCGATGACGCGGCGTACCCAGGCGCTGGGGTCGGTGATCTCGGGTGTCGTCGGCAGGGTCTCGGGCGAGGTCCAGACGCGGTTGAAGCCGTCCATGCCGACCTGGTCCACCACCGCGCGGACGAAGGCCGAGCCCTCGGCGTACTGCTTCATCTTGACCTCGATGCCCAGCAGCCGCCGGACCGTGCGGTCGAGGCGCGAGCCGCCCTCGCGGCGGTGGGCGAACTTGGCGCGGATGTCGGCCACCGACGGCACCACCGAGGGGCCGACGGCGTCCATGACGTAGTCGCCGTGCCCTTCGACCAGCGTCATCACGGCCGTGAGCCGGTCGAGGATCTCCTTCTGGCCGGGCGACTGGATGGCGTCGATGAGGTTGCCCTCGCCGCCGCGCACCACGTCGGCCACCGTGTCGGCGGCGGTGCGCAGCCGCTCCAGCAGCGTGCCCAGATCGAGGTCGGAGGCCAGCAGGAACTCGGTCATCTGCGAACGGATGTATTCGCGCAGCCACGGCACCCCGGTGAACTGCACGCGGTGGGTCTCCTCATGCAGGCACACCCAGAGGCGGAAGTCATGCGGGTCGACGTTCATCTCGCGCTCGGCGTGCACGATGTTGGGCGCGACGAGGGTCAGACGCCCCGCCGGCTCGTGGCCCGTCGGGTCCGGCGGCAGGAACAGCTCATATTGGCCGAGCACCCGCGAGGCGAGGAAGGCGAGCACCGCGCCCACCTCGACGCCAGTGATGCGGGAGCCCACGGCCGTGACGATCGCCGGCGGCGGGTTGGCTCCGGCGGCGACCCGCTCCGTGAGCGGTTCGAGCACCACGCGGAAGCCCTCGACGTTGGCCTTGATCCAGCCGGGACGGTCGACGATGGTCGCCGCCTGTGGCGCGGTCTCAGTGTGAATCTTGGTGAACTCGCGTACGTGCCCCTCGGCCTCACGCGACAGCGCTCGGAGCTCGGTGACGGCCTGCCTGGCCTCCTCCCGGCTCACCTGAGGACCGGGGCGCACCAGGCGCGTGCCGGTCGTGACGGCCAGATCCCAGTCGATCACCTGCATACCGTCCACCGTACGTGGTTCTTGTCTGGCCCGCGAAGAAGCGCCGGTGTCTGGAGTGAGGAGGGAGGGAGCGAAGCGACTGACCGACGATCGGAAGACACCGGCTCCCAGCGACTGAGCCGCGATCCGCAGGATCGCCATCAACACAGCGAAGAAGCGCCGGTGTCTGGAGTGAGGAGGGAGCGAAGCGACTGACCGACGATCGGAAGACACCGGCTCCCAGCGACTGAGCCGCGATCCGCAGGATCGCCATAACACCGAAGACCCGCAATCAACACAGCGTTAGGAACGCGCGACGATGGCGGCGAGTCGGTCCAGCACCGGCTCGGCGGTGCTCGGGACGCGGTCGGCCAGGAAGGCGAAAGTGACCAGGCGCCCTTCCTTGGTGGTGGCCATGCCAGCGAGGGTGTTGACGTTGTTGAGGGTGCCGGTCTTGGCACGTACGAGGCCGACCTGGCCCTTGCTGTCGCCGCCGGTGAAGCGTCTGCCGTTGCCCAGGGTGCCGGAGAACCCGGCGATCGGCATGCCGGAGGCGATCGGATGCAGGTCGGGGTGGGACGCGGCGGAGGCGACCGCGATGACCCGGGCCATCGCGTCGGCGCTGATGCGGTTGCGCGCGGACAGGCCGCTGCCGTCGAAGACCTGTACGCCCTTGGCCGCGCCGAGCCGTTGCAGCACCCCGACCACGGCCTTGGCCACGCCTTCGAAGGACGCCGGCTGCCCTTCCTTGATGGCGACGTGCCTGGCCAGCGCCTCGGCCAGGTCGTTGTCGCTGAGCGTCAGCGTGTGCTCGACCAGCGCGTAGAGCGGCGCCGAGTCGACCCGGCCGAGCTCGGCGGCCCCGGCGGGCGCCTTGCCCGGTCGTACGGACTTGGCGACGCCCACGCCGTACTTGGTCAGGAGCCGGGCGAACGCGGCGGCGGCGTACTGCGGCGGGTTGGACACGCGCGGCTGCCTCGCGGAGGGGTCGCGCCGCCCCTCGTCGATGGCCAGCGCGTAGACCGGCGCCACCTCGCCGTCGGGCACGTAGCCCGGCTTCCACCCGGGCGCCAGCGTGGAACCGGTGAACAGGGAGGCGTCGTAGGAGAGCGTGACCTTGGTGACGCCCTTGGCCTTGAGCGCGGCGGCGGTGCGTGAGGCGAGCGTGGCGAGCGACGCCTGCTTGGGATAGGTCAGGGACTTGGCCGACGGCCCGGCGAGCGTCGGATCCCCGCCGCCCACCAGCACGATCGAGTTGGCCGACTGGCCCTGCGTCACCCGGGTGGACAGACGGGTGTCGGGGCCGAGCGCGGCCAGCGCGGCCGTGCAGGTGACCAACTTTGTGGTGGAGGCGGGAGTGATGCCGATGTCGGGGTTGGCGGCGAATACCTGCTCGCCGGTGGCGGCGTCGAGGACCACCGCGCCCACCCGAGCGCCCAGCGCTTCGTCACCCAGGGCGCGGGTGAGCTGCTGGGTCAAAGTACGCTTAGTAGTGAGAGGTCCGTCTCCGGCCCTCACCTGGAGTTGGGCCAGCACCGGCCCCGCGGTGACCACGGAGACGGGGGGA
Source organism: Nonomuraea sp. NPDC052129 (assembly GCF_040680095.1). Taxonomy (NCBI): domain Bacteria; kingdom Bacillati; phylum Actinomycetota; class Actinomycetes; order Streptosporangiales; family Streptosporangiaceae; genus Nonomuraea; species Nonomuraea sp. NPDC052129. The sequence goes on from NZ_JBFAVX010000013.1 coordinate 221,404, forward strand.
GACCCTTGAGGAGACGGTGTCGGCTCGGTCGGTGACGATCCCCTCGTCAGCGCGCCCAGGCTGAAGTCATTGGTCATCGCATAGAGGCCGATGACGATGGTCAGCACCTGGAGCATGGCGAGAGTGGTCAGCATCACCCACCGCTCGTGCCGCGCCACGTCGCCTGACCTCTCTCCTGGTGTTCGCCTACGAGACATTAACGCCCACTCGGCGTGAGCGGAGGAACCGCGGTGGAGTTCGACGTTGTCGTTGAGATTCCCAAGGGACAACGGAACAAGTATGAAGTGGACCACGAAACCGGTCGCATCAGGCTTGACCGGCTGCTGTTCACCTCTACGCAGTACCCCGCCGACTACGGCTTCATCGAGCACACCCTCGGCGAGGACGGCGACCCGCTCGACGCGCTGGTGCTGCTCCAGGAGCCGACCTTCCCGGGCTGTTACATCAGCTGCCGCGCGGTGGGGATGTTCCGGATGACGGACGAGAAGGGCGGCGACGACAAGGTCCTGTGCGTCCCGGCCACCGACCCGCGGATGGAGCACATTCGCGACATTCATCACGTGCCGGAGTTCGACCGGCTGGAGATCCAGCACTTCTTCGAGGTCTACAAGGACCTGGAGCCCGGCAAGTCCGTCGAGGGCGCCAACTGGGTGGGCCGGATGGAGGCCGAGGTCGAGATCAAGCGCTCCTTCCAGCGCGCCAAAGACGAAGGCCATAGCTGAGTAGGTCACTGAGGCCGGGTGGCACCCACCAGGTCTCCTCGCCACATGGAGGCGACCCGCACCACGTCGCCGGTCTGTGGCGCGTGCACCATCAGCCCGTTGCCCACGTACATGCCGACGTGGTGGATCGTGCTCGGGTCGCTGGTGACGTAGCCGAAGAACAGCAGGTCGCCGCGGCGCAACTGGTCGAGCGGCACGTGCGGACCCGAGGTCCACTGCGTGCCGGTCCAGTGGTCCATGCCGACGCCTGCCTGCTCCCAGGCTCGCATGGTCAGGCCCGAGCAGTCGAAGCTGTCCGGGCCGTCGGCCGCCCACACGTACGGCTTGCCGAGCTGGGTCAGCGCCCAGTTGGCCGCGACGTCGCCCATGAGCGAACCGGACGCGAGCAGCCCGTGGCTGAGGCGCGCCTGCGCCAGCGCCGCCTCCCGCTGCCTGGCCAGCAGGTTCGCGTGGGTGCGCGCGGCGTCGACCCGCCGCTGCCACGCGACGCGCTCGGCCTCCAGCCCTCTGGTCTCACGCTTCTGCGCGGCGACGGCCGCCTCCGCGGCGACCTTCGCCTGCCTGGCGCGCTCGGACACGGCCTCGTGCTCGCTGTACGCGTCGGCCGCCGCGCTCCGCAGGATGGCGGAGACCTCCTGGGCGTCGCGCATCCGGTCGAGCACCGCGCCCTGCTCGCCGCTGAGCTGCTCCAGGACGCTCGCCCGGTGCAGGAAGCCGTCGGTGTCGCCAATGTCGGTCATCATGCCGAGCATCGGCGTGATCATGTCGAGCCCGCTGTAGCCCTGCGCCGCCAGCAGCGCGACGGGCGCGCGGGCCTTCTCCACCTCGGCGTCGGCCAGCGCCAGCCGGGCCTGCGCCTGGTCGCGGGCCCGCCTGGCGCGTTCGAGGTGGACGAGCTCCCCGTTGTACGCCTCCACCAGCCGCTCCGCCCCGGCCGCCAGGTCGTCGAGCCGTGACTGAGCCTCGGCGAGCCGCGCGCTCGCGGTGCCCAGTTGCCGCGTACGATCCCGTACGGCGTGGCGGGCCTGCATCACCTTCCGACGGGACGGCCCGGGAGCCGCGTCGGCCGGCGGGCACAGGGTGACGACCAGGCAGACTGCCATGAGTCCGGCTCTGATGGCGTGCATAGTGCACACAGTTCCCGCCTGTCACTCTGTGTAATCCTGGTCACTTTCGTAACATCGTCAACGCAGGCGGAACAGGCGCTCTATCCACGGCCGCACACCCACCGGGATCGGGCTCGTACCCCGGGGATAGGTGAAGACCGGCGTCTGCGTCCCGTAGGCGGCGTGCAGCTCGGCCGCCCGGCACCAGTCGGCGCCCGCCCGAGCCGCGGCCCAGGCGGCCGCGATGGCCGGGCGGGACTCCGGATGGCGGTCGAAGGTCTGGTAAAGGGTCATCGTGGCGGCGGCGGCCACCGACCCGTCGCCAGGGTAGGCGGTGCCCGCCAGGTAGGGGGCGGCGACCCGGCCGCCGTGGCAGGTGCCGAGCGCCCAGGTCCAGTTGGCGAGTACGAGGCCGAGCACGGGCTCCGGCACCGCGGCGGCGGCCGCGTACAGGCGCTCCTGGCGCTGACCGGTCAGGCGGCGCGAGGACCAGAGCCAGCCGAGCTCGGCGGGCGGGCCGCCGGGCGGCTCGCTCCCGGAGAGCCAGGACAGGACGGCGAGGCCGCGGGCGGTGCGCAGGCGGCACAGTTCGAGGACGTCCCGGAGCATGCGGGGGCCCTGATCGAGCCAGGTGGGCCAGGCGACGTGATGGCTCCTGGCCATCAGCTCGGCCCGCTCCTCGCTGACCGGCAGAGGACAGACCCGGCAGCCCAGTTGAGGGTCCTCGCGCAGTTGGTACGCCTCCATGCAGAGGCCTCAGCCGGCCGGGACGGTGGCGGGCGGCGTCGCGGTCGGCGTCTGTGCCGGCGTCTGGCCGGGTGTCTGGGCCGGCGTCTGGGCCGGTGTGACGATCGGCGGGGCGACCGGTGTCTGGGTCGGTGTCGCGGCGGGCGTCGGGAGGTCGTTGGGGCGGGGTGTGCGGGAATGCTTGTGCGGATGTCTGCCGGGCTGCTTGTCCGGCTCCCTGCCCGGGTGCGCGCCCGGCTCCCCGGGCTCGGCGGACTGGTGGTCGGGGGTGGGGGTGACCTGGTCGGGCTGGGGCTCGGGCGTCTCGGGGGCCCTGGACGGGGCGGAGCTCGCCGGGTCGCCGATGGTGGGCACGGTGCCCGTCGACGGCGTCGCCGTCGGGGGCAGGGCGCCCAGCGGGACGGTCGCCGTGCTGTCCAGGATGGGCTCGACGCTGATCCGCGGGTCCTGGGGCTCGGGCTGCCAGGGCAGCCTGATGCCGGGCGGCTCGCCCGGCGCGGGGAAGGCGGCGGACGCGATGCCCGGCACTCCACCCTCGATCCGGCCGAACTGCTGGAAGATCATCATTATCGCCACCACGGTCGCGGCCGCCGCCATCGCGCCAGCCAGCGCCTGAGGCCACCTCCGAGCGTTCTTGCGCGGGGCAACGGGAAACCCGGCGGCGTCGAGCGCCCCCGAGCGCCGGGCCACGTAGCGGCGGTAGGGCTGGAGCTCGGGGTCGGCGAAACAGCTCATCACCCTGACCGCGAGCGACTCCGGCAGCGGGATCCGGGGCAGCAGCTCGAAGACCTTGGCCGCCGACACCTGGCGCGTGCGGTGGGGAGAGCAGGTCAGACAGCCCGCGAGGTGCCCGACCAGCCGCGCGCGCGTCTCGGGCGTCAGCCTGCCCGAGAAGCCCGTGAGGATGCCGGCCCGTGCCGCGCAGTCGTAGGGGCTCTTCCTGGCCAGGAGCTCCGCCGTGATCGCGTCACGCAGTCGTTCGCGCGCCTCCTCCTGGGCCGCCTCGACGTGGCGCGCCGCGACCCCCAGCACCGCGGCGAGCTCCGGGGTGGGCAGCTCGTGCCTGGCCGACAGCTCCAGCACCTCACGGTCGTCGTGGGACAGGCTCTGGATCGCGTTCCAGGCCACGACGCGCAGGTCGGCGTCGGCCGGATTGTCCGGGGGCGGAGCCTGCGCCAGGGCCTCGTCGGCGTTCGGCGGCTCGGCCATCCGCCGTCGCAGGCATTCGGCGCGGGCCAGGGCGTACAGCCATGGGCGCAGGCGGCCGGGATCGGCCAGGGAGCCGGCGTGGGCCTCCGCCGCGATCATCGTGTCGCGGAGCGCCACCTGGGCGCCGTCGGAGCTGAGGAGAAGGGACCAGCAGTATCTGTGGATGCCCTCGGCGTAGGCGTCGTAGAGCGCGGCGAGGGCAGCCGGGTCACGGGCGCGGAGTGACTCGACCAGGACGTGGTCATTCATATGACTGAAGGTAATGGATTAGTAACTAGTAGTTCCACTCCTTCTGTGGGAATGAAGCCCTTGCTGACGACACTCCGCGGAAGAAAGCCGGTGCGCTTGGCTGGTCCGCAGCAAATGGCGCCGCCCTGCCCGATTTATCGGCTTATTTGATTGATATTTGATGAGCAATTCACTGCTGGTGCTCGGTCATGGCCTGACTGCCGCGGTCTATCGCGAACGGCTCGGTGGTCGGCTTGATCGTGTGCAGCGGCACCGCGCCGCCCAGCGCCAGGTCCTCGAAGGGCCGTCCGGTCGAACCCCAGGTCCGGGCCGTTACATCGGTCTTGGCCACCACGCTGTCGGCGGGCAGGCCGCTCACGGTCAGGATGAAGCGCGGTGGGCTGCCCGCCTTCACGTCGTCGACGAACGTACTGCCGCCGCCGAGCAGTTTGCCCGCCTTGTCGCGCAGCAACACGTTCACCACCAGGCTACTTGCGGGCAGCTGATAGGGATTGTCGACATAGCCGGTAATAAGATAAGAACGGTCCTTTTGCCGGAGCGTCTGCACCCGCGAAACGGGAAACTCCTTGAACGCCGACGCGATGCGAGCGGCCGGCCGCCACTGGGCGGGGCGATAGTCGATGGTCACCTTGGCCGGCTTCTGGGGCGCGTTGACCTGGCCGGTGAAGGCCAGCGAGCCGCCCGGCGGCACGGCGTCGAGCGACTGGTCCATCCGGACCACCTCGGTGCCGGCGGCGTCACGCCCGACGATCGTCGCCACGACGTGCTCGCCGAAGTGCCACGGGTTGGCGTTGGTGAGGATTCCTGCCCAGTTCACGGCGTAGCCGTCGGACGACTTGACGACGTTCGACACCTGCTCCTTGAGGACGAGGGGCTTGAGCTGCTGTTTGGACGGTTCCTCGCTGGAGCACCCGGCTAGGCAGATCGCCCCGAGTGCGAGGAGGCTGACGGTTCGGCTACGCGGGATCACTTTGCCGTGATAGCCGGTCTATGGGCACGGCAGGGGCGGGACACGCGCCTGCCGTACCAACTCTTTATGGAGCTCTTTAACGCGTTCAGCGGGGACGGACGACCCTGGCCTCATCCCAGACCGGTTCGGAAGCCTCGTAAACGGTGCCATCCGCGCCGAACACCAGGAAGCGATCGAAATCCGCCGCGAACCAGCGGTCGTGCGTGACCGCCACCACCGTGCCCGCGAACGCGTCCAGACCCGCTTGGAGCGCTTCGGCGCTGGCCAGGTCGAGGTTGTCGGTCGGCTCGTCGAGCAGCAGCAGCGTCGCGCCGGACAGCTCCAGCAGCAGGATCTGCAGCCGCGCCTGCTGACCGCCCGAGAGCGTGTCGAACCGCTGCTCCGCGATCTGCCCGGCCAGTTCGTAGCGGGCCAGGACCTTCATCGCCTCGTTCTTCAGCCTGGCGTGCTCGGTCATGACGATCTCCACCGGCGAGCGACCCAGCAGGTCGGGCCGGGCGTGCGTCTGGGCGAAGTGACCCGGGACCACGCGGGCGCCGAGTCTGGCGACGCCGGAGTGGCCGATCTGCTCGCCCGCGAGCAGCCGCAGGAAGTGGGATTTGCCCGAGCCGTTGGAGCCGAGCACGGCGATGCGCTCGGCGTACCAGACCTCCAGGTCGAACGGCCGCATCAGGCCGGTCAGCTCCAGCCCCTCGCAGATGACCGCGCGCTTGCCCGTGCGACCGCCTTTGAGGCGCATTTTGATGTTCTGGTCGGCGGGGGCCTCCTCGGGCGGCCCCGCCTCCTCGAACCTGCGCAGCCGTGTCTGAGCCGCATGGTAGGCGGGGGCCATGCCGTCGTTGTACCTGGCCTTGTTCTTCAGCATGATGACCAGGGCCTTGAGCTTGGCGTGCTCCTCGTCCCAGCGCCTGCGCAGCTCGTCGAGGCGCTCGTTGCGGGCCTTACGGGCCTCCGCGTACGTGGCGAACCCACCACCATGGATCCAGATATTTCCGGACTCGACGGTGACGATCCGGTCGGCCGCGTTGGCCAGCAGCTGCCGGTCGTGGCTGACCAGCAGGACCGTCTTGGGAGTCTCCCTGAGCGCCTGCTCCAGCCATTCCTTGCCCGGCACGTCGAGGTAGTTGTCGGGCTCGTCGAGCAGCAGCGTCTGGTCCGGTCCACGAAGCAGCGCTTCGAGCACGAGCCGCTTCTGCTCGCCGCCGGACAACGTCGCCACATCCCGATATTTCACGTTGTCGTACGGCACGCCGAGCGCGGCCACCGTACACGTGTCCCAGAGCACCTCGATGTCGTAGCCACCGGCGTCGGTGTAGTCGGTGATGGCCTGCGCGTAGCGCATCTGCGCCTTCTCGTCGTCGCGCTCCATCATCACCAGCTCGGCCCGCTCCAGCCGCTCGGCCGCCTCCCGCACGGCCGGCGGAGCGACGCTGAGCAGCAGATCATGCACCGTGCTCCCATCACGCACGCTGCCGATGAACTGCCGCATCACCCCCAGCCCACCGGAACTGGCCACACTCCCCGCCACCGGCTGCAGGTCCCCGGCGACGAGCCGCATCAACGTGGTCTTGCCCGCCCCGTTGGGCCCGACCAGCGCGGCCTTGACGCCTTCGCCGATCCGGAAGGACACGTCGTCGAGCAACGGCCGCCCGTCGGGCAGTACGTATGTCAGATGTCCTACTTCGACGTGCGCCACGGCGATTCCCTTCGCAATTCCCCCGCGCAGGGTACCTACCGAGAACTCAGAACAGCACCTCCTTTTACTCCCCCGGCCTGGCGGCGCTTCGCACGGTTCTTCGGACGTGACGGTATGCGCCGTGTCGATCACATAGAGTGTTGGACTTGCTATAGATGCATAGTAGTATGCATCTATGAGGCCAACCTCGCCCCTGCTGTTGCCTCTCCTTCGCTCCAACGCTGTCGGTGAGCTGCTCGCCTGGTTGTACCTCCACCCGGAGAAGGAGTACTCAACCACCGATCTCGCCGCATGGACCGGAACGTCGCAGTCGACGGTGAGCCGAGAAGCGGACCGATTCGCCGCGGCCGGCCTGACCCGGGAAAGGCGGCATGGCAACCTTCGCCTGATCCGCGCCGACATGGACACGATCATCGCGAAACCCCTCACCGATCTGCTGATCGTGACCTTCGGTCCGGCCGCCGTACTGCCCCCACTGCTCCGGCCCATCTCCGGTATCGACGAGGCGTACATCTACGGCTCCTGGGCCGCTCGACACGCGAACCAGCCGGGACCACCGCCCCAAGACGTCGATGTCCTCATCGTGGGGTCAGCCGATGAGGACGAGCTCTATGACGCGGCGCGGACAGCCGAGCGGGCCCTCGGTCGCGAGGTGAACATCACCCGGATCTCATCGACGTCATGGACCGGCGACAGGCCCGAACCGTTCATGGCATCCCTGCGAGGCAAGCCCCTTCATCCCCTGATCCAGAAAGAGGACAGCCCATGAGATGGATGCGAGGCCGCCCGGCGCGGCGGCCGGGGACGGTGTTTCACGCCAGGGCGATTGGGCACCTCAGCAGGGCCGGCACGTCATATCTGAACTACTTCAGATACACTGCACCCATGGAGACGAAGAGGTTTTCGTACAGCGCTTTTCTTCGTGGCCCCTCGAAGATCCTTCCCTCGCTGGACAACTCCGACGTCATCCTTGAGCGGCGCGACGACGAGGACCTCATCTTGATGCGCGCGGAGCGTTTCGAGGCGGGAACCGCCAGCTTGCGCATCGCCGCACGTGCGCTGGCCATCGTCGCTCGCCGTAACGTCGGCCTGGCCGAGGAGGTTCTTGCCGAGGAACTTCCCTGGGTCACCTGGCTGCCCGACGCCGAGCGCAGTGAATGCGTACGTGAACTGCTGGACCACCTGATCGCGGGAGCGGACACGGGCGAACTGCTGCCCTTCGGCCGCGCGCTGGCCTCCTGGCGATCTACGGCCGTCGTCTGGAGCGATCCGCAACTCGCCCGCGAGCTCCAAGGCCCCTTCCCCGGCGATGGGCCAGAAGTCCCCCCGCCGACCAGCGAGTCATGATGGCAGGCCGCGGTGCCGATGTTCCCCGGCCTCACCCATGGCGGGTACGGTTCGCCGACTGACGCGCCGCCGAAGGTTGGGGGCATCTACTCGCCCAAGCCCGGGAGAACCTCGACCGGGCCTGGGTCGCCATCACCAGTGATCCACGACATGTGGACAGTCGCCAGCACCCCCTCAAAGGCGCTCTGGGCATCGTGAAGGTGGGCGGCGACTCGCTGGAGCAATGGCAGTACGAAGCCACATCGGGGGGCCGCGTATGGTACGCGATCGACGACGAGGGCCGCACCTTGTGGATCACCCGTGCGGGGACCGGGCACCCGAAGCAGACTGACTCACGGCGCGGCTGACCGGGGTTAGGCCGGTCAGTGCTTGTTGCCGTGGGTCTTGGCGAGCTTGGCCGCCTGCTTGGCTGCCTTCTGAGCTGCTTTCCTGGCTGCTTTCTCCGCCTTCTTCAGCGCGGCGGCGGTCTTGCTGGAGGAGGTGGCCGGGGCCGGGTTGAGGCGGGTGTCGGCTCGTTCGCGGCCGTCGGATGTGTCCGTGAGTCGCTGGCGGGACACGGCGTGGACCTGCGGGATGCTGGTCAGGTCGAATGCCAGGGCGGGTGCGACATCGGGTGCGATGTCGGCTGGTGTGCTTCGAGCTGGGCTGCTGGGAACGGTGTTCCACCAGGAGCCGGTGGCTATCACGCTGGCGATCAAGGCGGCGATCAAGGCGGTCTCGCGCCAGCGCTCGGTGATCAGCCGCCGCATCGCCTCTGACCGCCGCAGCGCCGCCGAGCGCCGCGCTGCTTCCGACTGTCGGACCACGCCTGACCGCCGGACCATGCCGGACCGCCACATCACGCCCGACTGTGGCATCGCTACCCACCCTGGCGTCGAGCCTGACAGTGACATCGTCCCTGATCGTGGCATCGTCCCTGACCGTGGCATCGCTCCCGACCAGCGCACCAGCCCTCGCGCTCTCTTCGACGAGCGCGGGCGCGGGTGCAATCTCGGGTGCGGATGGTGGGGCTCATCCGGCGCGTACGCGGCGCGGCCCGCCGAGTACGACAGCGCCGCGAGGGCCGGCTCGCTTCGGGTGGCCACTCGCCGGAGTTGGTCGTGGGCGCGGGCCACGTCGCTGCGCTGGTCGGGGTCCTTGTCCAGCAGGCCGGCGATGACCGGAGCGAGCGGGCCGGCCAGGTTGAACGGATAGGCGGTGGTGGTCAGTATCGCGGTCAGCGTGGCCGTCTCGGTGCTGCGGCCGAAGGGTGAGTGGCCCTCCACAGCCGTGTACAAGGTGGCACCCAGTGACCACAGGTCGGCCTGTGGTGTGGACGGGTCGCCGCCGGCCCGTTCGGGAGCGATGTAGGCGGGTGTGCCGACGACCATGCTCGTCCGGGCGCCCCGGGACTCGTCGTCCACGGTGGTGGCCAGGCCGAAGTCGGTCAGGACCGCGTGCCCGTCGTCGGTGAGCAGGATGTTGGCGGGCTTGATGTCGCGATGCAGCACCCCGGCGGCGTGCGCGGCGCGCAGGGCGTCCAGGAGTTCCAGGCCGATGCGGGTGACGGTGGCCACGGGCAGCGGACCCTGTTCGGCGATCACCTGGGCGAGGCTGCGGGCGGGGACGAGCTGCATGACGATCCACGGGCGCTCGTCGACCAGCACCACGTCATAGATGGCCGCAATGTGCGGATGGCTCAGCCGGGCGGCGATGCGGGCCTCCCGCATCGTCCGGCCGATCAGTTCCTCGTGCTGCGGGCCGACGATGGTGACCTCTTTGACCGCGACCTGGCGATCCAGGAGCTCGTCATGAGCCCGCCAGACCCTGCCCATGCCGCCCCGGCCCAGCTCGGACAGCAACCGGTAGCGCCCGGCCAGCAGCCATCCCTCGTAGCGCGCAAAGGACATGGGGGCGGGTTACCCGATCATCCTCACGTCATGCCCGGAAAAAGCCACAAGATGGCTACGAAACCCCGGAAACCACGCCTTCCACAACATTTGGATCATTGCCCCGTGAGGCTCTAGACACAAAGTGATCAAATGACTAGAACTGTAGGGAACCCCCCTCCCTTAGGACGTGTGATGACGCGATTCCGGTCCGCCCTCATCCCCCTCGCCATCGGATTGCTGAGCCTCGCGGCCGTGCCCCAGCAGGCGCTGGCCGCACCGCCCAAGCCGGTGCCGTCCGTCTCCGCCGCCACGACGCAGCAGGCCACCACCCGTGCGACATGCGGGCCGACGGTGCGGGGCGCGTCCGTGGACGCGAGGCTGACCAGCCTGTTCACCGCGTACGGCAACGACAACAGCCGCCTGGACGACTGGACCGGCGCCGACGGCACCTACTCGCTGAAGCTGCCCAGCGGGAAAGAGGTGTGGGTCTTCTCCGACACCTTCCTGGGCAAGATCAACCCTGACGGCAGCCGCCCGCCGGTGGTCGAAGAGGGCGGCACGACCGTCTTCCTGAACAACTCCTTCGCCGTGGAGCGCGACGGTCGGCTCTCCACGATCCACGCCGGCACCACCGCGAAGCCGACCGCGGTAATGCCCCCGCGCGACCAGAACCACTGGTACTGGGCCGGCGACGCCACCTTGGCGGGCGGCATCGTGGAGGTGACCTACCAGGAGTACGAGCGCTACGGCACCGGCGCGTGGGACTGGCGCTGGCACCGGAACGTGGTGGCCAGGTTCGCGCAGAGCCGGCTCGACCAGCCGATCAGCGTGACCGACCTGCCGTCGTCGGCCGGCGTGTCCTGGGCCTCCGGGATCCTCAAGGACGGCGGCTACACCTACGTTTACGGGGTGGAGGATCTCGGCTCGCCCAAGTACATGCACATCGCCAGGGTGCCCGGCCAGAGCCTGCTCGGACAGTGGCAGTACCTCAAGGCCGACGGCACCTGGTCGAGCAACGAGGCCGACTCGGCCCGGATCATGAGCGGCGTGGCCAACGAGTACAGCGTCACCAAGGTGGGCAACGGCTACGTACTGATCACCCATGACACGACCGAGGTCCTGAGCTCGCACATCGTGGCCTACACCTCGTGCTCGCCGTTCGGCCCGTTCACCGGCAAGCAGGCCGTCTACACCACCCCCGAGACGAACGGGAACATCTTCACCTACAACGCCCACGCGCACCCCGACGTGGCGGGCAACGGACTCGTCGTCTCCTACAACGTCAACAGCTTCGTCAACACCGACCACTACCGGGACTCCTCGATCTACCGGCCGCGCTTCATCGATGTGACTTTCGGGTGAGTACACGGAACTGGGCGGCTCGCCTGCGGCACGTCGTGATCGACGGGCTGCGGGCGGTCGTGCTGGAGAACGAACGGCTCCGCGTGACAGTCGTGCCCGACAAGGGCGGCGATGTCATCGAATTTCTGCACAAGCCAACCGACACTGACTTCGTCTGGCTCTCGCCGCAGGGGCTGCGCGACCCGCACGACCACCTCCAGGGCGCCGCCGACGACGTCGCCCAGTTCATCGACCACTACGAGGGCGGCTGGCAGGAGATCTTCCCCAACGGCGGCGCGCCCAGCGAATACCGCGGCGCCCGGCTGGCGCAGCACGGGGAGGTCGCCGGGCTGCCGTGGCAGGCCGAGGTCGTGGCCGACTCCGAGCAGGAGGTCGCGGTACGGCTCAGCGTGCGCACCCGGCGCCTGCCGTACCGGATCGAGAAGACGTTCCGGCTGGCGGCGGGGACGGCCGCGCTGGAGATCGAGGGGCGCGCGACCAACGAGTCCGGCGTCGAGCTGCACGCCATGTGGGGGCAGCACATCGTGTACGGCCGACCGTTCCTCAAGCCGGGCGCCCGCGTACGGCTGCCGCCGGGCGTGACGGTCATCCCGCACGAGAGCGCCATCGACGCCCACGGCCGCCGGGTCAAGGCGGGCGGGCCGTGGGAGTGGCCCGTGGTGCCCGCCGACGGTGGCGGCGAGACGGATCTGAGCGTGGTGCCGGAGCCCGGGTCGCCGAGCGAGATCGTCTACCTGACCGGATTTACCGAGGGCTGGTACGAAATTTCCGGGCATGTGGGTATTCGTGTGGAGTGGGATGCGACGCTCCTGCCGTACCTGTGGATGTGGCAGGAGGTCGGTGCGACCACCGACTATCCCTGGTGGGGGCGGGCTTACACGGTCGGGCTCGAACCGTTCTCCAGCATGCCCACCAACGGGCTGGCCGAGGCGGTGGCGAACGGCACGGCGCTCACCCTGGGCCCACACGAGACGAAGGTGCTGAGGTTGCGCGCGGAGGTTTTGACGTGAGTGAGTTCGACGGGAAAGTCGCACTGGTGACGGGCGGTTCGATGGGCATCGGGCGGGCGGTGGTCGACCGGCTGGCCGACGGCGGGGCGTCCGTGGTGTTCTGCGGGGCTGACCAGGGGGCGGAGCTCGACAGCGAGCACGTGACCGGGCGGGTCGCGGACGTACGGCGAGCGGGCGACATGCGAGACCTGGTCGACCTGGCCGTGGCCAAGTACGGCGGGCTCGACATCGTGGTGACGTGCGCGGGCGTGCAGCGCTACGGCACGGTCGAGGACACGCCGGAGGACGTCTGGGACGAGGTGCTCGACATCAACCTCAAGGGCGTCTATCTGGCCTGCAAGGCCGCTATCCCCAGGCTGCGGGCGCGCGGCGGCGGCTCGATCGTGGTGATGTCGTCGGTGCAGGCGTTCGCGTCGCAGGCGCAGGTGGCCGCCTACACCGCAAGCAAGGCCGCGCTGAACGGCCTGACCAGGGCGATGGCGCTCGACCACGCGGCCGACGGCATCCGGGTGAACGTGGTCTGCCCCGGCTCGGTCGACACACCGATGCTGCGCTGGGCCGCCGACCTGTGGCGTGGCGGGCTGTCGCAGGAGGAGCAGGTGGCGGAGTGGGGCCGGGCGCACCCCCTCGGCCGGGTGGGCAGGCCGGAGGAGGTGGCTGAGCTGGTGGCGTTCCTGGCCGGGCCGCGGTCGTCGTTCATCACCGGGGCTGAGCACCGGGTGGATGGTGGGCTGCTCGCCCGGAACCCGGCCGCGCTGCCCGAGCAGGCCTAGCGCGTGCGTCGGCGCGGTAGGAGGACGATGAGGACGGCCGCGGTGACCACGTGCAGCGCGGCCAGTGATGCCTTGGCCGCACCGGTGGTGCCCATCGTGAGTGGGCCGGCCAGGGACATGATGAGGAACACGGCGGCGATCCAGGTCCAGATCGCGCGCGGCCGTTCCGTGACGCGTTCGAGCACGGCCAGGAGGCCCCAGCCGGCCAGGCCGGCGACCAGGGCGGCGACGATCACGGAGACCGCGGTCACCTCTCCGGAGGTCGAGGCCAGCTCGACGCCGGCGAGGACGTGGACGACCGCCCAGACGGCCAGGGCGGCGGCGGCCGCGCCGAGCACGGCCAGGATGCGAGGGACGGCCAGGGTGCGGGGGGCGGTCACGCGGGTCTCTCCTTGGGCGGGAATCACGCCGGGGTCTCCTTGAGCGGTAAGTAAAGCGGGGACCAGCGGTTGTACAGGCCGGTGGGGACGAGGTAGCACGCCATCACGACCTGCATCAGCACCATGAAGACGCCGTACTGCAGACCGCCCAGGCCGGGGACGACGTCGGGCGGCAAGGTGTAGGCCATGGTCACGCGGACGGCGGCGTCGGCCAGCAGGCCGATGCCCCAGATGACCGTCGCCACCCGCCAGATCCGGCGGAAGGCGGGCAGCCGCTCCCACAGGACGTCCCAGGACTCGCGGCCCGAGCCGTCTCCCCCCTTGAGGGGACCGATACGGCCTTCCAGGACGAAGCGGGTGAAGGCGAAGGCCAGCGGCTGCCGGCCTCGGACGCTGGCCAGGAACCACAGGCCCGAGATGGCGGTGATCCAGCCGTCCTTGGCCAGCAGGAAGCGGGGGTCGTGGACGAGCAGGGAGACGGCCGCGCTGCCGACCATCATGGCCGTCATGAACAGGCCGAGCCCGTCAGGCCGGCGGCGGCGCACCAGGCTGGCGACCACGCTCAGGCCGGGGAGCAGGGAGCTGATCAGCAGCGCGGAGTGATAGCTCACGTCCATCGCGCGCAGTACGTAATAGAGGCCGATGGGCAGGGCCATGTCGACGAGGACGAGCAGCAACGTCTTGGCGCGAGAGCTCACGGCGTGGCCCGGGTCGCCAGGCGGAAGAGCTCGACCAGCTCATCCGCGTACACGTCGAGGTCCGCGCCGGGGTCGCCCTCCAGCAGGAACGGCAGGCCGTCCATGGCCCGCTGGATGGCCATCGCCATCACACGGGTGTTGAACCGGCGGAACTCGCCCGACTCCTGCCCCCAGAACAGCAACCGCTCGATGTGCCCCAGCGAGGCCGGGTCCACGGCCGCCTCCTGCGCGGTGGTCCCCTTCTCCGGCCGGAAGTTCAGGAAGATCTCGGTGGCCGCGCGCATCTCACGGCGGTGGTCCCGGATGAACCCGATCAGCGAGCGGATGTAGGTGTCCAGCGCGGCGCCGGGGCTGGTCTGAGCGCTGACCCGCTCGGTCATGAACGTGGCGATTCCCTCGTAGATCGTGACAATCGCCTGGCCCATCAGGTCGTCCTTGCCATCGAAGTGGTACGAGATCAGCCGCGTACTGCTGAGCCCGGCCCGCTCCGCGATGCGGGCGAAGGACGCCTGGTGGTAGCCCAGGTCGGCGATCGTCTCGATCGTGGCCGCCACGATCTGCGCCCGGCGGGCGGAGGTCGTGACGGAGTCTTCCTTCCTTACTTGCATGAGTAATTTTTAACTCATGCGAGTAATTCTGGCAAGTCCTCAGGCGCCGATGGCGTCGAGCTCCTCGATCGCGTCGGCCGGGAGGACCAGGCTCGCCGCGGCGATGTTCTCGCGGAGGTGGGCCACGGACGAGGTCCCGGGGATGAGGACCATCGTGGGTGAGCGCCGCAGCAGCCAGGCCAGGGCGACCTGCTGCGGTGAGGCGTCCAGGCGGGCGGCCACGTTCGTGAGCGTCTCGGACTGGAGCGGGGTGAAGCCGCCCAGGGGGAAGAACGCGGCGTAGGCGATGTTCTCGGCCGCGCATCGGTCGACGAGAGCGTCGTCCTGCCGGTTGGCGAGGTTGTAGAGGTTCTGCACGGTGACGACGGGTGCGATGGCCTGCGCCTCGGTGAGCTGGGCCCCGGAGGCGGCGCTGAGACCAAGGTGGCGGATCAGGCCCTCCCGCTGCAACTCGGCCAGGGCGCCGAACGGTTCCGCGAGCGACTCCTCGCCGGCGCCTCCTTCGGCCAGGCGCAGGTTGACGACGTCAAGGGTGTCCAGGGCGAGGCGCTGGAGGTTCTCGCGGACCTGGGCCTTGAGGTCCTCGGGCTCCAGTGCGTGATTCCAGCTGCCGTCCGGGCCACGGCGAGCGCCGACCTTGGTGACGATGCGCAGGTCCGCCGGGTAGGGGTGCAGGGCCTCCTTGATGATCTCGTTGACGACGAAGGGCCCGTAGAAGTCGCTGGTGTCGATGTGGGTGATGCCCTGCTCGACGGCCTCGCGCAGCACCGCGACGGCCGCGTCGCGGTCCTTGGGCGGCCCGAAGACGCCGGGCCCGGCCAGCTGCATGGCGCCGTAGCCCATGCGGGTGATGGTGAGGTCGTCGGCGAGCGTGAGAGTCCCACCGGGAAGGCTGCCTGCCATGTCCGTACCTTTCATCTGAATTGCATCTCCAACGGTGCGGTTGCTTTTGATGCTAGCGGGGGCAAACTCCAACCGCAACGTTGCGGATGGGGTGGCGCTAGGATGTCGCCATGGCGTGGGACACCGAGGGGACGCGGCGGCGGCTCAAGGAAGCGGCGACGGTCGAGTTCGCCGAGCGCGGACCGGACGGCACGACCATGGCCCGCATCGCCGAGCGGGCCGGGATCAACAAGGAACGCCTGTACAAGTACTTCGGCGACAAGCAGGCCCTGTTCGAGACGGTGCTGACCGACGAGCTCAAGAAACTCGCCGAGACGGTGGGGCCGCCCCCGGGTGATTTCGAGAACATCGGCGAGTTCGTCGGGCGCAACTTCGACTACCACGTGGCGCATCCCCATCTCGTCCGCCTGCTGCTGTGGGAGGGCCTGGCCGGTGGCCCCGTGGCCGACGAGGCGCAGCGCGCCGCCTTCTACCAGGACAAGACGCGGGCCTACGCCGCCGCCCAGCGCGCCGGGATCCTCGACGACGACCTCGACCCCGATCATCTGGCGTTCATGGTCATCGGGCTGTCCGCGTGGTGGGTTTCGGCGCCCCAACTCGCCCGCATGCTCACCGGTGCCGACGACGAGGATGCGACAGAGCACGCCCGGCGTCGCGCCAGCGTGGTGCGCGCGGTACAACGGCTGGCCCGACCGCCAGGCGTCGACAGGCGGTAGTGGTCAGCGGGTCTCCTGGAAGACCTTGGACGCGCGCGCCAGGCGGCTGCTGAGGTTGGCGCGGAGGGCGGCGAAACGGTCCGGATTGCCGACGACGATCTTCCGCTGAAGGGCGGAGTCGGCGGCGAACCAGGCCGCCACCAGCCCCGACTCCCACTTGCACCTGGTGTCGGCCGTGGCGGTGCGCTTCTCCTCGGCGGTGACCATGGGCTGGTCCAGGTTCCAGCGGGCGTCGGCGATGGCGGCCTCGGCGGTGGAGTAGGCGTATCCGGCCTTGACCATGCAGGCTCGCCAGCTGGTGGCGGCCTGGACGACGGCCGGATACGTGGCGGCCTTCTCAAGGGTCTCGGCGTCCTGGACAGCGAGCCAGGGCCAGTCGGCCGGCTCGGCGCCTCGGGTCAGGACGGCTGCGGCGCGGCTCATGCAGCCTGAGTCGGCGGTGTCGCCGTACAAGTGGGTTCTGGCGGTTTTGGAGAGGTTGGCCTCCCACTGGGGCGGTCTGCCGTGCGAGTCCGAGCGGGACAGGTGGTAGCCGGTGAGCGCGGCCTGTGCCGGGTCGGCGACGCCGTAGCGGCGGGTGTTGCCCGGATCGCCGGCCTTGACGGCGGCCACCGCGACCATGGGCGGGGCCGCCGAGACGCCGTGGCGGCGCATGCACCGCGCGACCAGCTTGGCCTGGGCGTTGGCCAGCAGGACGCGCTGCTCCGGGGTGGGCTTGTAGGCGTCGAACGGAAGCATGAGATCGGCAACCGAAGCCACAGAGGAGACGGAGGGCTCCTCCGGGCGCGGCGCGGCCGCGCAGGCCGTGACGACCAGCAGCAACGACGCGGCGACCCAGAGGGCGGCGGCGGGTGGGGATGGCAGCGCTCTCTGGCAGCTGGTCGCCGGTCGCCCCAGAGCACTACCGCGGCCGGTCGCCGGTCGCCCGCTCCGGAGCCCGGCTTCGCCGTCCATGGTCAGCGACACCAGATGTCGACTGAGCTGACGCTGTCGTCGGCGAAGTAGTCGTCGCTCTCGTTCGCGATGAACGTGCTGTGCGCCCCGGTGAAGTAGGGGTGCTGCCACAGCGTGGTGCCGCAGCCGATCCGGTTACTGAACGAGCTCGTCTCGTCGGCCATGCTGTGCCGGGTGCTGCCGTGGTCCCGGTCGAGCCAGGTGTCGTCGCTCAGGTCGGAGTCGTCGGCGACGAAGTCGCGCCAGTAGTCCTCGGTCCCCCGGTTGTAGTCGGAGCCGGCGTACAGGCAGAGCCGGCCACCGGCGCATCTGCCGCTTGGTGTCGCGGACGCGCTCATGGCCGGGACGACCACGGTGCAGAGGGCCGCCACGACGCTGCTGATGAGCCGCACGTTTCCTCCTTGTTCGCGTGAGTACCCCCACCCTGGTTCAGGGCCCGGGGCAGCAGAAGCAGACTCACGCGAACAAGGACGATTCTTTTCCTATGTGCTGACTTCCAGGGATACGGTCGGGTCGGCGAAGCGTTCGTTCGGCACCTGGGCGTACCAGCCGGGCCGCCCCGGGTCCCGGTCGTAGGGGTATCCGCCCAGCTCCTGGTAGAGCTCGGCGTAGCGGGCGACCCGGTCCTTGTCGAGCCGGACGCCCAGCCCCGGCCCGGTCGGCACCGCTATGGCCCCGTCGGCGTACGACAGCTTGCCGCCCTCGATCACGTCGTCGCGCAGCTGGTGGTAGTGGGCGTCGGCCGCGTACGTGAGGTTGGGCAGGACCGCGCCGAGATGCAGCATGGTCGCCAGCTGGATGCCCAGCTCTCCGGAGGAGTGCACGGCCACCCCGAGCTGGAAGGTCTCGCACACCCCTGCCGCCTTGACGCACGGCCGGATCCCACCCCAGAACGTGGTGTCCAGCAGCACCACGTCCGCGGCCCGGCGCAGCACGTTGGAGGCGAGCTGCTCGAAGTTGACCACGACGGTGTTCGTCGCCAACGGCACCCGGACCTGCTCGCGGATGGCCCTGAGCCCTTCGAGCCCCCAGACCGGATCCTCCAGGTATTCGTTGTTCAGTTCCTCGATGGCCCGCCCGAACCGCAGGCCCTCGGCCACCGACAGCACCGCGTTCGGGTCGTAACGGAGCCGGTCGTCGGGGAAGGCCGCCGCCAGCGCCCGGTAGCACTCCAGCTCGAAGTCGGGCGGGAACACCCCGCCCTTGAGCTTGTGCACGGTGAACCCGTGGGCCGCCTTGAGCTGCCTGGTGTGCTCGACGAGCTGGTCCGGCGTGCGTACCTCGGCGTATCCCTCCGCCGCGTAGCGGAAGAACAGGTAGGAGGCGAACGGCACGGTGTCGCGCAGCCGCCCGCCGAGCAGGTCGCTCGCGGGCACGCCGAGATGCTGCCCGATCAGGTCGATACAGGCGAACTCGATGGCCGCAAGGAGCTGGGTGCGGTTGTTGTAGAGCGACGCGGTCGGGTTGGCGATCTTGAACCGTAGCGCCTCCAGCTGGAACGGATCATGACCCTTCAGGTACGGCAGGAGCGCCCGGAACGCCGCCTCGGCGCTCTCCCCACCCCCGCCCATCTCCCCCAGGCCGATCAGCCCGTTGTCGGCCTCGACCTCGACGATCGTGCGGACGAACCGGCCCCAGTGGGCGCCGTTACTGTGCCGGAGTGGCGCCTCCAGCGGAACGGCGACCGTGGTGGCCCGGATGTCAACGATCTTCACTCGCACGTCCCCCAAATAGCGGCCACACCGCACGCGGGCAGCCGTACCTTGACCGATTCCCCTGAGACCTCCAGGGGCCGCAGCTCCCGCTCCAGACCGGCGCTCACCAGAGCGCGCCGGAGTCCTGGCAGCCGGACCGTCGCCTCGACCGGCTCGGCGGCCAGCGACTGCAGCCGGACCACGATCTCGTTGTCGCCGTTCTGCCCGAGCGAGGTGACCAGCACGTCGGGGTGGTCGACCGAGACGAACGACTTGGCCGCGTCCGGCGCGCTGGTGAGCAGCGCGCCGACGAACTGATCCGTCAGCCCGGCCGCCGCCCGCGCGCCCAGCCGCCTGCCCTCGATGCCCGGGGCCGACATGATCGAGTAGCGGAACGTGGTCTCCCCCTGTTGCTGGGCGGGGAAGTTGGTGTCCCAGATGTTGTTCAGCGCCCAGGAGTAGACCGTGCCCGGCTCCTCGTCCAGCGTCGGCGGGAACGGCGCGTACGGCATGTGGATGGTGCCCAGCTGCACCAGCGGCGCCTCCAGCGTGGCCCAGGCGACGGTCAGCTCGGGGTCCTCGAAGGCGATCCAGTGCCTGATCGGCAGCATGTACTCGGCGGAACCCGGCACCCGTGGCACGTCCGGCCCGCCGACGCCGCCGGTCAGCTCCCAGGCCGTCGCGGGGCCCGAGGCGAACGGGAAGGCCAGGAAGACGGCCTCCTTGGCGGGCGTGCCCTGCTTGGCCAGCTGGTAGGTCAGGTCGAGCCGGGCGACGCCGTTGTGCAGCTCGATCGTGGTGCGCAGCCAGTCGACGCCCTTGCCCTGCAGCTCGACGACCAGCTTCTCGCCCACGGCGGTCCGCTGCGCCTTGACGATGGTGGCGTTCCTGCCGATCGCCCGGTCGCCGAGCAGGGTGCGGTCGTGCGCCCCGATGTGCCCGGACAGGTGGTTGAAGTGCGGGGCGGTGGCGTAGCGGTCGTAGACGTACTGTCCGAAGCCGGCGGCGGCATTGTCGTTGACCAGCTCCCGCCCGGCCGCCTTGTCGAAGATCGAGCGGATGACGCCTTCGCGGACGTCGTAGCCGACCCGGTAGAACTCGTTCTCGATCACCCCGCCCAGGTCGAGCTCGACCGGCTCGGCCGCCTGGGCCTCACCCCTGACGACGTCGATCCGCGCGTAGCCGTAGCCGGGAACCTCCGGCACCACGGCGTGCAGGTGCCGCCCGATCGGCCGGGTCGGCCAGTCGGCCGGGTCCACGAGCTCCTCGTGGTGCGGGATCGTCTCGCCGGTGCGCGCGTCCACGAGGGCGATCGGCACGTCCGCCGGGACCACGTCCCGGGGGAGGAACGCGCGGACGACGTCGGTCCTGCTCGCCGTCCCGGGATTGAAGACGGCGAAGGACGTGAGCGCCGACGCATCGGCCACACCACCGTCGGAGAGCGCGCCGCCCCCCGAAAGCACACCGCCGTCGGAGAGCGCGGCGCCGAACCGGCGGGCGGCGGCGTGCAGCAGGTCGGCCGCGTCGTCCTGGGCGTCGTAGGCGCCCGACGACTTGCGGGTCCACTGCAGGCCGCCCGAGTCGCCCGCCTCCTCGGCGTCCTCCCAGGGGTTGGCCGCGCCCCAGGTGTGCTCGTTGAACAGCGCCACCTTGTCGTATGCCTCGTCGATCTGCTCGGTCGCGTCGGCGCCGGCGATCGTGTGCAGCGTCTCGGCGATGCGCAGCGCGGACTGCGCCCGCCGTACGTATCCGAGTGGCCGTGCGCCGGAGCCGAGCCCGTCGGCCCACCAGTCGGTCCAGTCGCCCTCGTGTACGGCCAGGCGGTCGTGGTAGCGCTCTTCCACGTGCTCGAAGAAGTCGCTGTTGACCGCGGACCGCAGCCGGGGGAAGGCCCACTGCTCGTTCCACTTGCGCGCGATGGAGGCGGGCACGATCGAGGGTCCGGCGTTGTCGGCGTGCGCGCCCTGGACCCGCAGGTGCAGCACGTCCAGCTCGTACGGCTCACGCGGCGCGTCCGGACCCTGCCAGCCGAACGTGCCGGGCCCGTAGGGGTAGCCGCGCGAGGCCAGCGCCGACAGGTAGCGCGGCAGCAGGTCGTCGGCCAGCTCGTAGGAGTCGGTGAGCCCGACGGTATTGCCCTCCATGTACGCCATGCCGTGGGGCGTGTCGGTGAACCAGACGATCACCTCCTTGCCGCTCGGCGCCCGCCACCGGAAGGGCCGGGTCAGCTTGTCACCCCCGTGCAGGTACGGCACGGACCGCCCCGCCCAGTTGTGCGCCGCGGCGAGGTAGCGCACCCCCGCGGCGTTCAGCGCGTCGATCACGCCGACGACCGCGCCGGGCACGTCGGTGTGCATGGCCGACTTGGTGGCGAAGCCGTACTTCTCCTGGAGCCGCGTGGTGAAGCGGAGCTGCCGGTAGAGCTCCTCGGTCGAGCAGGCTTCAGTGTGCAGCTGGAACGGCAGCGCGGTCACCTCGATGACGCCGGCGCGGGCCAGCGCGGCGAACTTGGCGACCTGGTCGGCGGGCCGGGCATCGAGCCACTTCAGCGCCGGCATCGACGACTCGACCGACCACCGGAACCTGGCGTCGTCCGGCCAGGAGGCGGTCTCCTCGGCCAGCCGGAGGGCCGCGTCGAGGTAGTCGAGGTGGTGGCGGAGCACCGTGCCCTGCGGGTCGGTGTAGCCGATGTCGAGGTGAGAGTGGTGGACGACGAACACGCTCCACTTGCGCTGCGGAGTGATCGTGATCTCCGCGGAGCCGATGAGCCCGGCGTCGTCGCGCGACTCCAGGGTCAGCACGCGGGGCGTGGTCACCTCGGGCACGAGCAGCGTGACGTCGGTGCCGGAGGCGCTGTCCTCGCCCACCAGCACGTGCGTCAACGGCACGGTGCTCGTCACCCTGACCGCCTGCCGGCCGTCATGGGTGAACAGCGGCAGCACCGCGACACGCACCTCCACGCCGCGCACGCCGATCACCGCGGTCGAGGTGTCGTTGCGCAGCGCCTGCCTGATCCCGTCGTAGTCCGGCGAGCCGAGGCTCCGCTGCAGCAACCGGCTGGTCATCAAACACTCCCTAGAGAAAGGCCACGGGCGAACAGCCGCTGGGTGGCGAGGAACAGCAGGACCGTCGGCAGCGAGACCGTGAGCCCCGCCGCGAGGCCCACGGGCACCGGGGTGCCCGCGTAGACGTCGGTCATCAGTCCGGCCAGCGCGGTCATCACCGGCCGTACGTCCTCGGTCTGCGTGAGTGTCAGGCCGAAGATGAGGTCGTTCCAGATGAAGGTGAACTCGAGGATGAACACGGCCGCCAGCGCGCTGACCGACAGCGGCAGGTAGATGCGCCAGAAGATCCGCCAGGTGGTGGCGCCGTCCATGCGGGCCGCCTCGAAGATCGAGAACGCCACTCCACTGTAGAAGTTACGCAGCACGAAAGCGGCCAACGGCACGTTGATCGCCGTGTAGACCAGGAGCAGGCCGCCCCTGGTGTCGTACAGGCCGAGATCGCTGTAACCCACGAACAGCGGCACCAGCAGCATCTGCGACGGGAAGATCGTGCCGCCGAAGATGAGCAGGAACCACCAGAATCCGTGCCGCAGCCGGAGCACCACGATCGTGTAGCCGGCCAGCGCCCCGATGAGCACGCCGAGCGTGGGCGACACGATGCTGTAGAGCGCGGTGCTGGCCAGGCTGTCCGACAGGTTCGCGCTGTCGAAGGCCCGGGCGATGTTGTCGAACAGCGCGAAGCTGCCGGACGGCTGCCACGCCTTCGACGGGTCGTACGACGCCGCGGGCCGCGCGGCGTTGACGAGCAGCAGGTAGGTCGGGCCCAGCCAGATCAGGCCGAGCACGATGAGTACGGCACGCCGGATCATCGCACCTGCCTCCTGAGGTAGAGGTAGGACGCCAGCCCCGTGACCACGGTGAGCATCACCGCGACCGAGGCGCCGTAGCCGTAGTCGCTGGCCACGAACGTGTCCTTGTACATGGTCACCGCGAGCGTCTCGGAGTTTCGCCCAGGACCACCCTGCGTCAGCACCCAGACGATGTCGAACGTCTTCAGGCTCGCCACCAGCGCCAGCCCCACCACGACCGCGGTGAGTGGCGCCATCAGCGGCCAGATGACATGCCGGAACAGCTGCCACCCGGAGGCCCCGTCGAGCCGCGCGGCCTCGATCGGCGCCTTGGGGATGGACTGCAGCCCCACCACGAACAGCAGCGTGTTGACGCCGAGCTGCTGCCAGGTCCAGACCAGCAGCATGGCGATCGTGTTGTGCGGCGCCTTCTGCAGGAAGGCGGTGTCGACGCCGAGCAGGATGTTCGCGATGCCGTCGTGCGAGAGGATCGGGCTCCAGACCATGGCCAGCCCGGCGCCGCTGAGCGCGTAGGGCAGCATGAACGGCACCCGGTACCAGACGCCGCCCTTGAGGT
The DNA here is from genome assembly GCF_040680095.1 of Nonomuraea sp. NPDC052129. Classification (NCBI taxonomy): domain Bacteria; kingdom Bacillati; phylum Actinomycetota; class Actinomycetes; order Streptosporangiales; family Streptosporangiaceae; genus Nonomuraea; species Nonomuraea sp. NPDC052129. The sequence goes on from NZ_JBFAVX010000013.1 coordinate 244,849, forward strand.
CGTACGACAGCACCGCCACCAGCAGGCCGAGCCCGACCGGCAGCGCCATCGTGCCGACCACCCAGATGAGCGTGTTGCCCAGGGCGGTAAGCAGGGCGGGGTCGTCGAGCAGCTTGCCGAAGTTACGCAGGCCGACCCACTCGGGCGGCGCGAGCCCGTCGTATTTGGTGAAGCTCAGGTACGCAGTCCACAGGAAGGGCACGTAGAGCAACCCGGCGACCAGCAGTGCGGCAGGAGCGACATAGCCATGCCTGAACCGGCCAAGCATGGGAGTGCCCCTGTTCATGGCCTCACTCCGTGAGGCGGGCTCGGTCGCCCAATGCCGCCGCCTTCCCCCGTCGCTCTGGTCGCTACGCTCCCGCCGCTCCTCCTCCAGGCGACGGCACTCCCTCGCCGGCTCACTGGTGCGTACTCCAGTACTCGTCGGCCGCCTTCTGAATGGTCTCCAGCACTTCCTTGTACGTGCCGGGCTCGGTCACGAACTTGCTGAAGCCGTCGAGCGCGGCCGTGAGGATCGGCGGTGGCGTGGCCTCGAAGTAGCGGTTGACCAGGCGGTACTTGCCGCCGCCCGCGTCCTTGGTGACCTGGCCGAGTGCCTCGTCCTTGATCGTCACCTTGGGGTTGGCGCTGACGTCGCCGCGGGTCGTGGCCCACTTGTCCTGAGCGGGCTGCGTGGTCCACCACTTGAGGTATTTCTGGCTGGCCTCGGGGTCGGCCGCCTTGGTCAGCGAGCAGAGCGGGCCGCTCTCGAAGATCATCGAGGTCTTGGGGAGCGAGGCGTTCACGTTCGGGATCGCGAAGAAGCCGTAGTCGGTGCCGGCCTTCAGGTCGCGCTGGGTCATGCTGGTGTTGAACCAGGTGCCGAAGGAGACCATGGCCGCCTTGCCGTTCTTCAGCACGTCGCCGGGGTCGGTTTTATCGCCGGGATTAATGAAATATCCGGCGTCGATGAGCTGCTTCCACTTCTCCATCACCTGGACCACGCCGGGGTCGGTGTACTTGGCCTTGCCCGTGGAGAGGCGGTCGTACAGGTCGGGGTCCATGCCCGCCATGAGCTGCTCGAACCAGACGAAGGAGAACAGCACGCTGGTGTGGTAGAAGGCTTTGACGTTGTTCTTCTTGAGGGTTTCGGCCACCTTGACCAGCTCGTCCCACGTGGTGGGGGGCTGCAGGCCGTACTTGTCGAAGACCTTCTTGTTGTAGAACATCCCCCAGTAGGCGACGTTCATCGGCACGCAGTACTGCTTGCCGTCCACCGTGTAATAGGGGGCCAGGTCCTGCGACAGGTCGCCGGCCTTGATGGCCTCCTGCCAGATGGCCGAGGTATCGGCCACCTGCTTCTGCTTGACGATCTCTTCCAGCATTCCGCCGGTCTGCCAGGTGAAGAGGTCGGGTTTGACGTTCGTCCGGAACGACGCCTTGATGAACGCCTGATACTGGGCCGAATCGGTGTAGCCGACCGGCTTCATGCCTAAGCTGATCTGCTGCTTCGACAGAGCGCCCATCTCGTCGAAGTATTTGCTCCAGGCGCCCTTGTCGTTGTACAGCGACAGTTCGGACTTCTTCTGCGGCGCCTCGGTATTGCCGCCACAGGCGGCGAGAAAGAGAGCTGCCACGCCGAGCGTGACAACGCGTGACCGGATCATGCCCCGGCCTCCTTGTTTCATTTGGGGGGGTCTTGCAACCTCTGCTCTATTACGGTCTTGACGTCCACCAGGTGAGCCCGCATGCGCTCCTCGGCCGCCGCGGCGTCACGCGCCTCGATGGCCTCCAGGATCGCCAGGTGCTCGTCGTAGTCACGGCGCCGGTCGTCGAAGAGCTGCAGGATCTCCCGCTGCTCGGGGCCGTGGACGGTCAGCAGCGAGTCGACCACCTCGTGCAGCACGCTGTTGCCCGCCAGCCGGGCCGTCGCCCGGTGGAAGGTCATGTTGGTGTCGTGCAGCTCGGCGTCCTGACCGCGCAGGTGCCTGGCGGCGGCCTCGAGCACGCGCTGGAGCGCGACCAACTCCTCGCCGGTCGCGCGTGCCGCGGCCATCGCGGCCAGCGGCGGCTCGATGACGATGCGCGCGCCGAGCAACTCGAGCAGCTGGGCGGCGTGCATCTCCCGCATGTTGGGGTTGGGGAGCACGAGCCGCTCGATGTCGGCGCCGACGTAGATGCCGGACCCGTGCCGCATCTCGATGGCCCCGGTGGCCTCGAGCCTGCGCAGCGCCTCACGCAGCGTCGGGGTGGTGACGGCGAAGCGCTGGGAGAGCTCCCGCGTCGAGGGCAGCCTGTCGCCCGGCCGGTGCCCACCTGTACGGATGAGCTCCAGCATGCGCTCGGTCAGAGCGTCGGAAAGGCTGGGCCGCGTTACCTCGGACATATCAAGTCATCTAATCACTTTTCCTCATGGTCGTCTATGAGGAGATTAGCTTTGAGTAAAGAACCTCAGCGCTCACCCCAGGTGGCCGCCTGGCGAGGTGCTCGCGCAGGCGGCGACCAGCGGCCTCAGGGCGTCTTGACGTGCCGGTGCGGCTTCACGGGATCTATGCGCTCACTCCGGAACGCGTTGTCCACCAGTGTGGCGAACGCGGCCTCATTGGGCACCGCGTCGTTGTTCTTTATGACGTCATCGATGACGTTCGCCCGGGTCTCGGTGAAGCTGTTGTCTAATTTCTGAACGTAGTACTTCGGCTCCTCCGCCCAGGCGACTCCGGGGGTGAGGAAGGAGTAGAAGGGGGCGAACGCCGAGTCCCGGTCCCCTTCGGGGACGGCCGTCTCGATCGCCGAGACGAGCTGGTTACCGACGTCGTCGGCGCCATTCGGGTCCTTGAGCGCGTAATAAACGACAAGTTTGTCGTATTTGACGGATTTTTTGGTGTCTGCTCTGCTGGACAGGAACACCTTGAACGACCTGAAGAACGGGCCGACGTCGGCGTTCCTGAACAACGGGACGAGACCGCGCACCGCCTTCAGCGCGGCCGCCTGGTTCTTCACGTTGACGATGAGGCGCCGAGCGCGATTTGTCAGGGTTTGCGTCTTCTGCGCGCGCGGCAACGGGAAGGCCTCGTTGGTCAGGTGGAAGTAGTCGCCGTCCCGCAGCTCCTTCCAGTTGTCCGACGAGTTCTGGGCCTCCACCTCATAGCCGCCCTGCCTCTGGTCGTCGAGCAGACTTTGGAAGTCCCGGTTGCCGATCGGCATGTTCAGGTAGCCGGGCGGGCCCTCACCCATGAAGGAGTACACGCGCTTGACCACGTTCTGGGGGCGTCTGCGGCCGGCGCTGTTGTAGTACTCCCGGTAGGCCTTGGCGAGGAAGTTCCGGTTGATGACGGCGTCGCTCGGGCGGCGGGCCGGGGCCGGGGCCGAGTGCGCGGGCTGGGATCCGGGATTCGCGATCACCGCCGCGCGCTTGGTCTTGCTCACCGACTTGACGACGCCGTGTGAGGCACCGGAAACGCCCGGAGTGGTGGAACGCTTGTTCTTCTTCTTTTTCTTGAGCTTGTTCTTGGGCATCGACCGTCTCCGGGGTCAGGGCGTCTTGGCGAGGTGGGTGTGCGGCGCGGCCGGGTTCACGCCCTTGGCCGTGAAGGCCGCGTTCACCAGGTCGATGAAGTCGTCCGCGTTGCCCACCTTGTCGTTGTGCTCTATGACGTCCGCGATGATGTCGCGGCGGTTGCTGGTGAAGCTGCCTGCCTGCTTGTTCAGGAAGTACTTCGGCTCCTCCGCGAAGGCGACCCCCGGTGTGCGCGTCTTGTAGAAGGGGGCGAACGCGTCGTCCAGTTCGTCCGGCCGCACCGCCCGGTTGATGGTGTCGGCGATGCGGTCCCCGACCAGGTCCGACCCGTTCACGTCCGCGTCGGAGGTCATGTAGTAGATGACGAGCTTGTCGTACTTCACCTTCTTCTTCGCGGCCGCCGTCCCCGACAGGTAGATCTTGAACTTCCTGAAGTACGGCGAGACGTCGTCGTCCTTGAAGAGCGGTGTCAGGGCATTGGCCACCTTGAGCCCGGCTTCCTGCGTCTTCACGTTGACGATGATGCGCCGCGCCCGATTCTCCAGCGCTCTGGGTTTGTAGGCCTTGTTGCTGACGTGGAAATAGTCGCCTGCCGCCAGCGCCTCATCCAGGGGCTTCGCGTTCTGGCTGGACACCCTGTAGTCGGGATTGTCGGCGGTGAAGCCGTTGAACTCGGCGTCCGTGACCGCGTGCTCCAGGTAGCCGGTCTCGCCTTTGCCCATGAAGGAGTAGATGCGCTTGCGCCGGTTGGCCATCGGGGTACGGACCCCGTTGAGGTAGTACCTCTGGTAGGCGTTCTCCAGGAAGGCCCGGTCCGACGGCGGGTTCACCGGCGCCTTGGGCGGCGTGGCGGGTGGCGACAGGTCGGCCAGCGAGTCCGACCGCTTGGGCTTGGTCAGCACGACCGTGCCGGCCAGCCCTTTCGCGGTGTCGGCCGGCGCGGACTTACGCGTCTTCTTCCTGGTCGTGGCCTTCTTGAGCTTGCTCCATAGCGACATGTCCGCCCCCTACTGGACATTCGCCCGGTACGTGAGCACCAGGCCGAGGTTGGTGAGAGCCGCCTTGTCACCTTCCAGGACCAGCACCCACGGGTTCCCGCCGACGCTGAGACCGGGGGTGCGCAGGAGCTTGCCGTCGTTGAGCGCGAGCCTCTTGTCGCCGTTGAGCAGGAAGCGCACCGAACCGCGCCCGGCCAGCTCGTACCTGGGGTAGACGCCGGTGATCTGCCGCCCGCTCATGGCGGGGAACAGCTCCGGCGTGAACGGCAGGACGAGCTGGTCGTCCTCGCCCTCCTGGAACTGGGCCCACTCGTCGGGGAACTCGCCGGCCACGTCGAAGTAGCGGGCCGACGCGTACGGCTTGAGCATGCCCTTGACCGCGTTGGCGAAGACCTCCCCGCCCTGGTCCGCGCTGTACTTGACGGTGACGACCACGTCGCTCAGGCCGGCCGGAGCCGGGCCCGACAGCTGCAGCCGCCACCGCGAGACCGCCCCCGTGCCCTCGAACGGCAGGTAACGGTCGTCGTCCAGGCGCAGCTCGAACAGCCCGTTGTTCTCCTTGTACTCCTCGATGTCCGACAGCGCGATCTGCTGGCCGGAGCGCCAGTCCGGGCGCAGCGTGTTGGGCGGCGCGCCCTTCGGATCGAGCAGGAACTTGACCGCCTTCGGGTCGGCAGCCAGGACGGTCTTGCTGTCGAGCTGCGTCAGCGTCGCGTAGACGCCGAGCGGCCCGTCCGCGCCCAGGAAGGAGACCGACAGCGTCCGGATCCGGCGCCGGAAGTGCCCGGGGAAGTCCCTGTCGAACAGCGCCTCGGTCAGCGCGAACTCGCAGCGCCCCTCGCCGCGCAGGGCCAGCAGGGCGAGCGGGTCCAGGCCCAGCAGCGAGACCTTCTTGGTGATCTCCATCCCGCGGCTGTCGGTGTCGACGTACGCCTTGCCCAGCCGTTCCAGGTCGAAGCCGAGGCTGTCGCCGGCGAGCAGGCCGTTGCGCCGGCTCTCCCAGTACATCGGCTTGATATAGCCGCCGTCGCCGTTGGTCTCGCCCCGCTCGAACTGGTAGGCCCGCTCGGCGGACCGCGCCATCTCGTACGCCAGGTTGTAGGTCTGGAAGTACAGCCCGGACATCCGCCCGGCCATCCAGTGGTAGAGCTCGGCGCCCGCGAACTTGTCCTTCATGAACGCGGCCACCGCCTCCTGGTTCGCGATGTCCTGCGTGACGACGGCGAGCTCGCGCTGGGCGATCGTCAGCTGGTGCTGGGCGCTGGTCAGCTGGTGACCGAGCTGGGTCACGTCGCTCTTGGCCATGTTGAGCTGGAGATCCCAGTCCTGCGCCGTGCGCTGCTGCTCCGACCGCACACCGATCAGCTCGCCAAGTGTGCTGTATCCCTCGGCGAACGTGGAGGAGACGTCGGCCACCTTGTCGAGGGCGTTGCCGATCTGCTCGCCGCCGAAGCCCGTACCGAAGATGAACGGGCCGAGCAGTGCCTGCGGCACGCCCAGGGCGATCGAGGCGGCGATCTTCAGGCCGCCCGCGACGAAGTGCGCGTCGGAGCCGCTCTTCATCCGGGCCAGCTGCTCGACCTGGAGCGCGGAGAGCCCGTCGGCGATCAGCTTCTCGTAGTGCCGGACCCGCGCCGTCGCGCCGTCCCTGCTCGCCTCAAGCTCGGCCAGGTTCTCCTCGGCGACCTTGATCTGCGCCTCCTTGATGCCGCGCGTCAGGGCGAGGATCGTGCCTTCCTGCCGGTTCTGCAGCAGGGCGAGCTCCTCCACGTCGCGCCGCTCCAGCACGTTGAGCAGGTCGTTGCCGAACTGCCGTACCTTGTCGGCGAGGTCCTGGGCCTTCCTGAACACGAAGGCGAACCGGTAGTACGGCACCGGAGCCGCCATCCCCTGCGTGAGCTGGTCGAGCGAGGCACCGGATGCGGCGCCGCGAACCAGCGCCATGACATCGGCGGGCGGCTCGAACAGCGGCAGCGGCCGGCTGACGCCCATGATGTCGAGCGACTGCCGGATCTTCCGCAGCCGGTCCTCGACGCGGGTCCAGTACTCGAAGAAGACGCTGTTCTCGGGCACGTAGAAGTACGGGCTCGCGACGCTCTTGTGCACCTCCCCGGGCCCCTCCAACAGCGTTCCCCCGGCGGTCAGCGCCTTCAGCTCGTCGTCCAGCTCGTCCAGCTCCGCCAGCGGGAGGTGCCGGAGGCCCTCGTAGGTCAGCGCGGCCGACAGCGGGCGCGGGCCGAGGACGTCCGGCCGCTCCCCCAGCAGGTCGTAGGCGAAGATGTAGAGCATCCTGGCCTCGTCGACGCTCTCGGCCGTGTACTGGCGGAAGAGCAGGTCACCCCAGTCGAGCAGGTTGTCGATGTAGGCCATCACCACGGCCCGGCGGTAGGCGGACGGGCGCAGCTCCGCGATCGCGTGCGGGTCGAACGGATCGTCCATGTACGCCTTGATCAACTTCCCACGGTCGCCCATGAGGTCGTACTGCCGCCGGAGCCAGGCGATCATGGCGATCCGCTCCCGCAGGCCGGACGTCCCCGGCAGGGCCTTCAGCGTGGTCTCGATGTCCTTCAGCCCGGTGCCCGCGAGGCCGGCCAGGAAGTCCTTGTCCTCCTGCGAGAGCTCGTCGGCCTGCTCGAACGCCGGGGCCAGCGCCGACAGCCGGGTGAGGATCGGTTCGAGTGCGGTCGCGACGGCCGAACCGTCGAGGCCCAGCCCGGCCAGGTCGGCGCGGCAGCTGTCGACCAGCGCCCGCAGGTCGACCGCCAGGAACGGCAGGAATCGCCAGTACCTCACCCGCTCCGTCGGGTCGAAGACGTACTCGTACCAGATCCGGGCGTCCTCGAAGCGCTGGGCATTGTTCAGCGCCTGCGCGATGAGCAGCGGGGCGTGGAAGAAGATCTCCCAGTAGTAGATGCCATTGGCGCTCTGGAAGTCGAGGTGCGAGCTGGACGGCGTCCCGGCCACCTGCGGCCGCACCTTGATCGTGGTCGCGTCGGAGTCGTCGAAGCTGAAGGCGGGCAGTTCGTCCGTCTCCTGCGTCTCGGGAGCCAGCAGCGCCGCCACGCCACCGGTCAGCAGCTCCTTGTTCAGCCGGTAGGCCGTGCTCGACGTCAGCCGGACGATCTCGTGCGGCAGCCCGGCGAACTCGTACGGCCGCTGGGCCGTCGGCTCCGACGAGTAGACGACGTAGTCGGCGCCGAGGAACAGGTAGAGCTTGGCGCCGTCGAGCACGCCGGTGAACTCGGTCTGGAAGCCCGCGGGCAGGCCGCCCCAGTTGCCGGCGACCGGCCGGTACGCCAGCTGTCCCGTCGGCTCCTGCCCCGCTTCCAGGAGCGCGTACTCGCTCGTGCCGAGCACGTAGCGCTGCCGGTTGCGCTGGATCACGGCCTTGACCTGGCTCTTCAGCTGCTTGGGGTAGCCGTCGTCGACGTAGTCGGGGACGGTTCCGTCCTTGGGGAGCGTGTAGCGGACCAGCTCCAGGCCGCTGGTCAGGTAGAGCTTGCCGTCGTCCACGTACGCGGCGTCGACGGACTCGGTCGTGCCTATGGCCGTGGGTATGCGGCCCAGCTCCCTGGTCGGGTAGCTCCGGCCGTCCGGGGCGAGGTAGGTGCCCGCCGTGTTGTCGAAGAAGTAAGCGCGCTCCTCGTAGGAGAACGCCGCGCCGACAGGGCCGCTCTGGGGCAGGCCCTCGGTGTTCTCGCTCAGCGGCTTCGGATCGTCGGGCCTGTCGTTGCTGAAGCGGATGTAGGTGTCACCTGCGAAGACGTAGAGGCGGTCGCGGTGGAAGAAGGCCGAGTCCGCCACCGTGCCCTTGGGCAGTTCCCAGCGAGCGCTGATCCGCTTCACCTCGCGCAGGTTCGTGGAGTCGACGTACTCGTTCCGCGCGAAGGAGAGGAAGTACTCCGTGCCGTCGAGCGTGAACGCGGCGTCCACCTTGGCCCAGCGCGGCAGGTTGTCGGGGTTGGTGTCGAGCTGCTGCGGGTATCCGGTGTCGGGCGCCCCGAACGGTGCGCCCGAATAGCGGTAATACTCGGCGCCGGAGAAGACGTAGATGTGTCCGCCGCGCACGAGGACGGCGTCAACGACGCCGGACCTGAGCAGGCCGCTGCCGATGATCCCCCACCGCTCCTTGATCGGCGTCAGCTTCTCGGTGCCGAGCTTGAAGCGCTTGCCCGCGTTGTCGAAGAAGCATCGCCTGCCGTCGGGCAGCTCGAACGCGGCGTCGATCCGCTTCCACTTCGGCAGCCCGTCCGGGTTGCTCCCCAGCGGGAGCAGCGGCTCCGCCCCGCTCGGCGCGGTGACCGGCCGGCACAGGAAGCTGCCGCCCTTGTGGTCGACGCTCAGCCACGGCCGGTCCAGGGTCCCGGCCGGCATGTTGAACCGGACGGCCCCGGGCTCGTCCACGGGGCTGGTGTCGGGCTCGGCGAAGATCTTGTCCAGCCGCACGGCGCGCGGGGGCTCCGCCACGCCTTCCGCCTTGACCGCGTACAGCTCGGGCGTGAGCGCGAACGCCGACCTGACCCCGACGGCGTCGGAGCAGGTGACGATGATCGAGTCGTGCAGGCCGTCCGGTCCGCCGGGGACGGTCCTCGACGCCTGCACATAGAGCCGGACGCCGGTGATCTGCTTCTCCTGGGCGTCGTCGGCGGCCAGCAGCTGCGCGGCACCCCATTCCCCATTCAGGTTGAGGAAGGAGTAGTAGATCTTGACGCGGTACTTCGGCGGCGGGGTCTTGACGTTCTGGGTGTCGCCGGACCTCGTGGCGGCGATGGTCGTGTCGGACGTGACCACGACCGGGACCGTCTCCATGACCGTCCAGAACACGAACACGCGGCCGAAGGCGTGCACGGGGTAGACCCGTTCGGCGTCGATCTGGACGTCCACCTTGAGCCACGGCTCCCAGGTGGCGGAGAGGTTCACGCCGTCCCTGAACTCCGCGCCCCGGTAGTAGTAGCGGGCCGGCGCGGTCCGCGTCCGGCCGAACAGGACCAGGCGCCGGGTGCCCTCATCGGCTCCGTCCTCGGGGTAGACGTACCCGCCGGCGATCGCCAGCCTGGAGACCTCCGTGTACTCGTCCAGGTACCTCTTGTAGACCCGTTGTACGGTCTCCGGTGTGATCTCGCCCTGCAGCAGGTCGCTCTCCAGCGCCTCGAACGCGGGCGTCTTGTCGGAGCGCAGCTCGGGGCGCAGGTAGTTCTCCGGATAGAGGAAGACCTTCCTGTTGGCCTCCCAGAGCCGGTAGTTCTTCAGCCACCCCCACCAGGTCTTCAGCCGCCGTCTGACCTCGTCCTCGTCGCGGCCCGGCGGGAGCGCGACCTCCTCCAGGTCGAGGAGGTAGCGGTGCACGAAGAGCTGGGTGGCCGCGATGGCCTCCCGGACGCGCGAGGTCCGGCCGGCGCCGCCCATGTCCGCGTCGATCAGGAACTTCTCGTACAGGTCGCGGGTGGACCTGAAGCCGTCCAGCCGGATGATCGCCGACGGGGCGAGGGCGTCGCGCTTGAGCAGGTTCAGCTCGTCGTGGATCTGGCCCGACAGGGTGACCCAGTCCGCTGGACTGCACGTCCGTTCGAGCAGGCCGGACAGGGCGGTGTTGGCGGCCTCGGGGGCCGGGGTCGCGCCGAAGACGCGGGACCAGACGTCGGTGTAGATCGTGGACGGCCCCGCGTCGAACGTGTCGGCGACCGCGAACACGTCCACCAGCTTGAGCACGAACTCGATCTCGAAGCGGTCCTCCTCCGGCGTGCCGGCCGTCAGCAGGGCGGCGTTGCGCTTGGCCCAGCGCAGCTCGTCGGCGTCCCAGCCGAACAGGTCCGCCAGATACCGGTACGGATCCTCGACGGCCGCCGGTCCGTTCAGCAGGAACGCGGCCAGGCCGTCGGGACGCGACCGGGCCAGTTCGACGAACCTGACGATGGTGTGCAGATCGCTCAGCCGGTAGTCGGCGCTGTCCGACCAGCGGTGCTTGATCGGCTGCGGGAAGGTCCGGTCCACGGCGTCGTAAGCACCCGAATAGCGGACGTACTCGTCGTCCCTGAGCAGGTACGTCCGGCCCTCGAAGACAAAGGCGCCGTCCGGCCCCGCCTCCTCGAAGGCGGCGGGCAGGTCGCCCCAGTCGTCCTTGACGGTCCGGGGATAGCCGGCGGCGACGTATTCGAGGTCGTTGGGCTGGTATCGGATGTACTGCCCGTGCTTGAAGGCGTACAGCTCGCCGGTCGGCGCGGCGAAGGCGGCCTCGATGCCCGGCCCGTCGGCGAACGCGTTGCGCACCTTGCCCCACAGGCTGTTGACCGCCTGGTCCGGCTCGGCCCGGTCGGCACGCAGGTATCGGGTGCCCTTGAACAGGTACGTCCCGCCGTCGAGCCCCCGGAAGGCCGCGTCGAGCCCGTCGGCGAACGCGTCGGGCAGGGTCGGGAGGTCCAGGTCCCAGCTGAGCGAGCCGTCGATCGTCCGGGGGTAGCCGTCGTCGACGGTGTCGTATTCGGTGCCGGAATAGCGGACGTACTGGTCGCCGGAGAACAGGAAGGTGTGCGGGCCCCTGACCAGGGCCGCGTCGACCTTCTGCCGCTCCACGAGCGTGTTGCGCACGCCGCCGAGCAGCCCGAGGTCGTAGTCGGCCTCGGCCGTCACGGACACGACGTGGCAGGCGCCGCCCACGAACAGGTACAGGTTGCGCCGGTTGGCGAGCACCGCGTCCAGCGGTCGGTCCGTCACCGCGTCCTCGAACGCCTCGGGCAGGCGGGCGAACACCTCCTCCTGGCGCAGGTTCCCGATGATCTTCTTCGGGTAGCCGGGGTCCACGTAGCGGTACTCAGCGTTGGTGTAGCGGACGTACTGGTCGCCCGAGAACAGGAACGTGGTCTGGCCCCCGTACACACAGGCGGCGTCGACCGTGGTGAAGGGGTGGAGCGCGCGGCCCCACCGCTCGCGGATCGGGGCGAGCGGCGAGAAGGCGCGGTCGGCGTAGCGGGCGTAGCTCTCCCGGAAGAAGAAGTACGTCGCGCCGTCGGCCGCGGTGAACGCGGTCCTCAGGGCGTCGCCCGGCTCCAGGCCGCGGCCGAAGTCCCGCCAGATCCGCTCGGTCGGCCGAGGGTAGGACCACCGCCCGGTCGTCTCGTCGAACTGGACGCACCGCTCGCCGTACAGCAGGAGCATGGTGCCGCCCTCGAACAGCACCGCGTCGGGCACCTCGGCGCTCTCCTCGCCGGGAACCTCCCAGAAGCCGGCGTCCGTGACCATGGGGTAGCCGTCGTCGGGCTGCCGGTAGTCCTCCCCCGAATAGACCAGGTAGCGCAGCATGCCGTCGTCGTCCGCGTGCTCGAACACGTAGGTCTTGCCGTCGCGCACGTAGGCGAGCGCCACCCCGGTCAGCCCGGCCCAGTGGTCGGCGATGGGCAGCGGGTCCCCGTCGATCGTGTCGCTGGTGCCGGTGTAGGTGACGAACTGGTCCCCACTGAACAGGTAGGTCTTCCCATCCAGCCCGGTGAACGCCGCATCCACCGCGTTGTCCTGATAAATCGTGTTACGGGGTCGGCCCCACTCCTCCGTGAGCGGGTACGCCCGGTTCAGCCGGGTGTTGAAGCAGTTCGGGCCCTTGAACAGGTACGTGGTGCCGTCGGCTCCCTCCAGGACGGCGTCCAGGCCGGTCCTGAACTCCTCCGGCACCGGGCGCAGCGTCCGCGGCCGGACCGGCGTCGCTGTGACGGTCGTTCCCTCGATCGCCGACAGCCGTCGCCAGCCGCCCGGCCCCTCGACCAGCACCGCGCCGTCCTCCACGAAGGCACAGCTCACCGGTGCGACATCGTCGTAGCTCCGGTACAGCTCGCTGGAGACGACGTGGCACCGCGCCCCTCTGAACAGGTAGACGTTGCGCCGATCTACGAAGGCCGCGTCCACGCCGTCGAGCGTGACGCTCAGGTTGCCCAGCCGGGGCTCCCGGTGCAGGTCCGCGAGGGCGCGCGGGTAACCCTCCTGCACGGTGGTGTAGTCGTACCCCTCGTAGCGCACGTACTGGTTGCCGGAGAACAGGTACGTGTACGTACGCGTCACCTCGACGCCCTCGACCAGCTCCGTCGCGTCCATGACCAGCGTGGCGTCGACCCGCCCGGTCCTGGCCAGGTTGCTGACCACGTTGCCCCAGAACGCCGGGACACTCGCGGGATAGCGGTCGTCGACCCTGGTGTAGTCGCGGGTGGAGTAGCGGGTGTACTGGTCGCCCGAGAACACGTACGTCCGGCCGTCCTTGCCGATGAAGGCGGCGTCGACCCTGCTGAAGGGGATGCTGTCCCAGTGCTCGCGCAGCGTGCGGGGCTCGGACCACCAGCGGTGCCGATGGTCGAACACCACGAAACGCTCGCCGGAGAAGAGGTACGTCTGACCGTCCCCGGCGCTGAAGACCGCGTCGATCGTGGTGAAGGCGGGGTCGTCCGCCAGCGCGGCGGGCAGGTTCCACCAGTTGTCGGCGACCGGCTTGGGGTAGCCGACGTCCGGCTTGGCGTAGTCCCTGGTTGAATAGCGGACGTAGAAGTGGCCCGCGTCGGCCTGCACCCGGATCCGCTTGGCCTCGCGGACGAGCGTGACGTCGATCCGCTGCTCGGTGACGACGTGCCAGTCGGTGGTCGTGCCACTGACGCTCACGCCTTCCGCGAACGTCAGTCCGTGCTCCATGAACCGCCGTCGCAGCGCGGGCGACAGGCGGCCGGCGTTCAGCTCGTTCTCCTGCTCCAGCGGCACGTCGAAGAGCTCGCCGCCTTCGCCGAACAGGTACGTCTTGCCGTCCATGACGAACGAGGCGCCCACCGCGCGTAGCCCGCCCCAGTCGGCGGCGATCGCGCGCGGGTAACCGAGGTCCACTACGGAGTAGTCGGCGCCGGAGTATCTGAGGTATCTCCCGCCGCTGAACAGGTAGGTCTTCCCGTCCAGCCCGGTGAACGCGGCGTCGACCGTACCGCTGGGCAGCACGGGAGCCTGCACGCCCCAGCGCTCGGTCGTCGGGACGGCGGCGCCGTCGCCCTTGGCCGTCCGGCCGTCCTTGAACAGGTGGACGGCCCCGTCCCAGTCGGCGAAGGCCGCCTCGACACCCGACTCGAACTGCCCGGGGATGCCGGGATAGTCCGACTCGATGCGCCGTGGGTAGCCGTCGTCCACGCGGACGCCGTCGTTCTCGATGCTGCCGGAGTAGCGGATCACCTGGTTGCCGGCGAAGAGGTGGACGCCGCTCGCGTCGGCGTAGGCCGCGTCCACGCGTTCGGCGCGGTCGAAGACGTTGCGGACCCGGCCCCACCGGTCGGCGATCGCCTCCTCCGTGCCCCCTACCGCGAGGTAACGCTGTCCCGTGAAGAGGTGGATCCCGCCGTCGCGGTCCTGGAAGGAGGCGTCGACCGACTTCTTGAACGCCTTGGGCAGCGGGGTGTCGTGGCCCTCTCCCTGCCACCATTCGTCGATGCCGCGCGGGTAGCCCTCGTCGACCACCGTGTAATCGGGGGTGGTGTAACGGACGTACTGGTCGCCGGAGAAGAGATAGGTCTTGCCGTCTTCATCCACGAACGCGCTGTCGATCCGCTGGGGGTCGTCGAAGTTGTTCCTGACCTTGCCCCAGACCTGCTCCTTCGCCGCCCAGCGAGTGCCGCCGCGCTCCCTGATGAAGGCGTGTGAGACGCCGTCGCCGCCGTGGCCGATGATCCACTCGCTGCCGTCGGGGTGCGCGAACGCGGCGTCCACACCGGTCAGCCCGGTGAACCGGGTCGACAGCTCGATGAGCTGTTTCGGCCGCGGGTCGGCCAGCGCGTACGTGGCCTTCGCGTAAGTCCAGTAGCCGCCCTCGCCGAACAGGTAGATGTTGCCGTCGGAGCTGTCCAGCACGGCGTCGAACCGGTCGAGCCCCGGCGGGAGCGCCAGCGGCTCGGGGTACTTGCCGACCAGGTCCTGGTCCTGGAAGGACACGGTGACCTCGGTGGGGTCCAGGCCGAGCTTGGCCGCGAGCAGCGCGAAGCGCCGGATCCGCCGGTAGGCCTGCCGGAAGTGCGGATCCGGCGGCACGGCCGTGACCTCGCCGCGCTCCTCGGCAGCTATGAGGGCCGGCGCGGCCAGCACGTCGAGCGCCTCCTGGACGCCGCCGGTCACCGCGACGCAGATCGCCTCGACGGTCGCCGCGGGCACGCCGAACGCGTCGGCGAGCACCGACCATAACGCCGCCTGCTGCTGCTCGGCCCGCCGCTCCAGCGTGTCCGTGATCTCGTCGACCGCCGCGCTGAGCTCCTTGGCCACGGGGTGCAGCAGGAAGAACAGCTCCTTGGCGTAGTCCTCCACGCCGGGCACCGTGAAGTCGAGCGCGTTGGTCGCGGCGCCGAAGTAGTCGAGCCAGTCCTCGGGCACGGCCAGCGCCTCGTCGAGGTGCCCGGCCGCGACGAGCACGCTCACCAGGTCGGCCCGCTCCTCGTCGTCGAAGCCGAGCTCGGTGACCGCCTGGAGGTCGAGCCGGTACGGCTGCTCGTCCTTCAGGATCTCCGCGATCCGGCCGGCGACGATCACCTGCTCGGCGGGCCGGAACCCATCTCCCAGATCCACCTCACTGGCCTCGTCGAGCACCCGGCCCTCTTGGAGGTAGGGGCCTTCGAGGGCGTCGATCACCCGCTGGGCGATCGCGTCGTCGGCGACGTCCACGAAGTCGTCGGGCGTGAAGGCGTACGTCTCCTTCTGGAAGGCCGCGATCTGCTCCTTCATCGCGTCGAGGACGGCCCGCCGGCGCGGATAGAACTCCAGCGCCAGCCCGAAGTCGTCCAGCCGCAGCCCGGCCAGCGCCGCCTTGTCGAGATAGACGCCGTCCTCGTCGAGGTAGCCGTTGAAGCGCAGGCTGGCCAGCAGTGCCGCCTCGTCCACCCGCAGCTCGGTGAAGATCTCGGGGTCGAGCGTGAGCCGTTCCTGCCTGAACCGGTCGACCCGGTCGAGCAGCTCGGCCAGTACGCCCGGCGCGACGTCGTCGAGGTCCGCGTTGACCATGAACCGCCCGGCGTTCGCCTCGTCCGCGAAGAAGCCGGGGTCGGTGACGTCGCCCTCGCTGTCGAGGTAGCCGTTGAAGACGAGGTTGTCGTACAGCTCGGCCTGCTGCTCCTCCGTCAGGTTGCCGAGGGAGGCCAGGTCGGAGGGGAAGAAGGAAGCGGTGCCGTTGCCGAGGCTGTTGATCAGCTTGAACAGCGGCTCGGCGAACGAGCTGTAGTCTCTCGCCGGCCGCAGCTCCGCCACCGTCTTCGGCAGCCCGTCGGCGACGAGCGCGCCGTCACTCTGGAGGCGGCCCGCGAAGACCAGGTTGGCGAAGATCTTCGCCGTCAGCCGCTCGTCCAGCCCCAGGCCGACGAAGTCCTCCTTGACGATCAGCCCGAGGTCGGTGACGGCGTCGTAGGCGGCCTGCCGCGCCTTGGTCCGGTCGAGGCGGAGCAGGCGTTCGTCCCGGGCGGAGACCACGCCGTCGTCGTAGGCGGTCAGGACGTCGTGGAGCACGTGGGACGCCCGTTCGCCGAACCGGCGCGACACGAACAGCTCGGGGGTCATCACGGCCGACTCGAACCGCCGGTTGATCCCGTCGAGCACGGCCACCTGGTCGTCGTCGGCCGGCGTCCCCCCGCCGAGGATGTCGGCCAGCTCCTGCGCGCTGAACCCGCCGTCCTGCATCCAGCGCCCGACGGCGAGCAGCGTCTGCGCCAGCCACAGGCTCGATGCCACGTCCGAGCCCTCGAGGATCCGGTAGCAGTCGCGGGTCCGCGGCTCCGTACCGCCGAGGATCGGGAACGTCGTGTACCGCTGCAGCGACGGATCGCTCTCCAGCACCTCCAGCAGGTCGAACAGCTCACCGACGGACAAGCCGAGCGCCGCGACGAGCCGCCCGGCCCGTTGCAGCAGCGCGATCGCGGACAGCCCGATCTCCCCCCGGTCGAACGGGCTCGGCTCCAGCGCGTTGTACCTGTCGCGGTAGCGCGTCACGATGTCGACGATGTCGTTCTCGGCCGTCTCGATGGAACGTGCCAAACGGCGACGGTACTCCTTGTTGTGTGTTGCCAGGATGTCCCCGGACACGTCGGGCAGATCCTCGAGCTCGGCCGGTTCGATCGGCACGGCCAGGCCGCACACCCCGTCGACGGTCAGCTCGTAGCCCTTCTGGAGGAACACGACCACGGCGATGGTGCGCAGCGCGGCCAGGTCCAGCTGGTTCTCGCAGCAGGTGGTGAGCACCCGATCGAGGTCGGTCATGCTCAGGCCGGTCTTGCGGGCCAGCCGGACGAACCTGTTGACCCGCTCGAACCACGCGAACCCGGCACCGACCAGTCGCCGGCCGTCTATGGCGGTAGGGGTGTCATTTCCCCCATTGACGAAGAACGTGGACGGCGGCCGCTGCGGATCCTCACTCTGATAGACCAGCTCGCGTACCTCGACCGTGGTCAGCCCGGTCGCCCGCCTGAACCGCTCGACGTCCTCCAGCGCGCTGAGCGACTCCTCCGCGCCGAGCCCGTAGTCGGCTCTGAGCTGGTCTTCCGAGGTGACCGGTACGGTTACGACCTGGACGTCCTCGGCCGAGAGCGCGAGAGACAGCCGCGCGACCACATCGGGATCCACGTCGGGGGCGAAGAGCCGGTAGAACTCCTCGGGCGCGACCTTGAGCTGGCGCAGGTACATCTTGAACTGCTCGGCCAGCAGGGAGAACGGCATCCCGAACGGGTGGCGGGCCGCGCGCAGCGTCTCGTACGGGTCGCTCCTGACGACCGTCTCCAGCACCTCGTTGACGATGTCGAGGTAGGGCGACTCGGTGAACGTGTGCTCGGCGTCGAGCGGGATCCTGGCCAGATCGGGCCGCCGCGCCAGCAGGTCGGGATCCCGGAAGACGCCTTCCAGGAGCCGGAGGAGGTCTACGAGATAGGCGGCCGGTGAGTAGACCGACCGGGCCTCGTCGCCCTCATAGAAGTCGAGTTCGCCGAAGAGCTGCTCATAGCTGGGTAACGCGTCGTCCCTGCGCAATGTGATCCCCCCTGTTTGGATCCCCGTGTGTGCCGCCCCATGCTCGCCTAGCCATGGAGGGAGGAATACTGGCCGCCGAGGTAACTGTTCGGTGCCGAAATAACCCAGACTCGTCCGCGGTTGCACCGTTCATGGCTTTCCCGCTCTCCATCCTTGACCTTGCACATATCGGCGACGGAGAGACGGCTGGCGACAGCTTCCGCGCCAGCGTGACCATGGCCCAGCGCGCGGAGGAGTGGGGCTACCAGCGGATCTGGTACGCGGAGCACCACAACATGCCCTCCATCGCCTCATCCGCGACCAGTGTCCTCATAGCCCACGTAGCCTCACAGACCCAAACGATCCGCCTCGGGGCCGGCGGCATCATGCTGCCCAACCACGCCCCGCTGACCATCGCCGAGCAGTTCGGCACGCTCGAAACCCTGCACCCCGGGCGCATCGACCTCGGCCTCGGCCGGGCGCCGGGCAGCGACCAGCAGACCATGCGCGCCCTGCGCCGCAACCCGGCCTCCGCCGACGACTTCCCGCAGGACGTACTGGAGCTCCAGGGCTACCTGACAGGCGAATCCCGCATCCCGGGCATCGACGCGACCCCGGGCAAGGGCACTGACGTGCCGCTCTACATCCTCGGCTCGTCCCTGTTCGGCGCCAAGCTCGCCGCCATGCTCGGCCTCCCGTACGCCTTCGCCTCCCACTTCGCCCCGACCGCGCTGGAGGACGCCGTCGCGCTCTACCGGCGCGAGTTCCAGCCGTCCAGGCAGCTGGCGGAGCCGTACGTCATCGCCGGCGTCAATGTCATCGCGGCGGACACCACGGAAGAGGCGGAGGCGCAGTTCCTGGAGGCCAAGCGCAGCAGGGTGACCCGGTTCCTCGGGCGTGGCCAGACGTTCACCCCGGAGGAGGCCGACGTCATTCTCGCCTCACCGGCCGGGCAGCAGCTCCTGCAGATGGCCAAGTACTCCGGCGTCGGAACCGCCGCCGAGGTGCGGGACTACCTCGACCGCTTCGCCAAGCAGGCCCAGGCGGACGAGCTGATCGTCGTCTCCATGGCCCCCGACCGGAAAGCCTGGCTCCGCTCCCTCGAATTGCTGTCACCCATCACGGGAATGTCTGGCGGCTGACTTCGGTTACATAACTCGTGGCCGGTGTGCCCAGTGTCCCCGGGCCTCACCTATTGCCTTCGCGGAATACCGTTCGGCTGGAGCCGCGTTGCGCCTTTCGCCGAGAGGCGACACGCACACCGGTACGCACTCGTAAGGCTGAGGCCCCGCCAGAACATTGGCGGGGCCTCAGCTGTTTCTCGGCCGGAAATTAGTTGCCACACCGCATCCTTCACTGAAGGATGTCTTCATGATCAAGGTCGAGTCACTGACGAAGGTCTTCCGCCGGCCTCGAACCTTCTCCGGCCCCATGGGCGCCCTGCGTACCCTCCTCACCCGCCAGTACGACGAGCGGATCGCCGTCGACGACGTCAGCTTCGAGATCCCCGAAGGCGAGGTCGTCGGCTACCTCGGCCCCAACGGCGCGGGCAAATCCACTACCGTGAAAATGCTGACCGGCATCCTCACCCCCACCAGCGGCCTGATCGAGGTGGCCGGACGGGTGCCGTGGCGGGACCGGAAGGCCAACGCCAGGTCCGTCGGCGTGGTCTTCGGCCAGCGCAGCCAGCTCTGGTGGGACCTGCCGCTGATCGAGTCGTTACGCCTGGTCGGCGACCTGTACGACGTACCCGCCGACCGTTTCACCACCTCGCTGCGCCGCATGCGCGACCTGCTCGGCCTCGACGACTTCCTGGACACCCCGGTCCGTCAGCTCAGTCTCGGCCAGCGGATGCGCGGCGACCTGGCGGCCGCGATGCTCTACGACCCGCCCATCCTGTATCTGGACGAACCGACCGTCGGCCTCGACGTCCTGGCCAAGCAGGCGGTACGCGAGTTCATCTCCGACACGAACCAGGCCGGGCGCACCACGGTCGTCCTGACCACCCACGACCTGGCCGACGTCGAGGCGCTGTGCAAGCGCATCATCGTGATCGACAAGGGCCGGGTGCTCTATGACGGCGGCATCGACGCGCTCGTCACCGCCTTCGCCCCGCCCCGGCGGCTGGCGATCCACCTGGCCGACGGCCAGACCCGCATCTTCGACATCGCCGGCGGCGCCTCCGTCCCCGAGTTGATCGGCCAGGTCGCCGCCGAACAGACCATCCGCGACCTGTCCATCCAGGAGCCCGACCTGGAGGGCGTGATCAAGCAGCTGTACATCGAGGGCGCGCGATGATCCGCCCCCTGTTCGGCCCCCTGTTCGGCCCTTTGATCGGCCCTTTGATCGGCATGGCCCGCATCGGTCTGCGCTTCCAGCTCGCGTACCGCAGCGATGTGATCATGACCGTGCTGACGCTGATCGCGCAGGTCTTCCTGCTGCGCATGGTCTGGACCTCGGTGTACGGCGCGCAGCAGCAGGCCCAGGGCATGACGCTCCCACAACTCCTGGCCTACCTGAGCCTGGCCAACCTCCAGGCGTTCGCCACCACGCCGGTCATTCCGTATATCGCCCTGCTCAGGATCCGTACCGGCATGGTGTTCTTCGACCTGTCCCGGCCGACCGGCTACCTGCCGCAACTGGCCGCCTTCCAGGCCGGACACACCGCCGGCGGCCTCCTCCTGCTGGCACCCGCCATACCCGTGGTCCTGCTGGTCGGCTCGATCACCCCCACCGGACAGCCGCTCGCCTACGCCGGGACGCTGCTGCTCGGCTACGCCATCTCGGTGCAGCTGTCGCTGCTCATCTGCCTGATCGGCTTCTGGACGCTGGAGACCAGCGCGATCGCGCTGCTGTACCGGCTGACCAGCCAGTTCTTCGCCGGAACCCTGGTCCCGCTCTCGTTCTTCCCCGGCGCGCTGGGCACCCTGGCCGAGGCACTGCCGTTCAAGTACCTGGGCTACGTGCCCGCGGCCGTCTACGTGGGCCACCTGTCGGGCGCCTCGGTCCTGCATGCGCTGGCCGCCGAGGTCGCGTGGGTCGCCGGGCTCACGGTCCTGCTGTGGGCGGTCTGGCAGCGGGCCCACCGCAGGGTGGTGATCAACGGTGGCTGAGCTCGCCCGCACCCTGCGCCTGTACTGGCGACTCCAGCGTGCCACCATGCGCGGCGCCCTGCAGTATCGGCTCAACGCGCTGATCGGCATCGCGACCGGAGCGGTCTACCAGGGCAGCGGCTTCGCCTTCGTATGGGTCGTCATGCACACCTTCCCCTCCATGGCCGGCTGGACCCTACGGGAGGTCGCCTTCCTGTACGGCCTGCGCCTGACCGCCCACGCGCTCTGCATGCTGCCGCTGAGCAGCCTCATCTTCATGGAATGGCTGGTCCGCGAGGGCGAACTGGACCGCGTCCTGCTCCGCCCGCTCAACCCGCTTCTCCAGATCATGACCAAACGCATGGGCGTCGGCCAGGTAGGCGACCTGCTGACCGGCCTCGTCCTGTTGCTGGTGGCGGCCCCCGTCTGGAGCCCGTCCATGGCAGCTCTCTGTCTGCTGGCCGTCATAGGCGGCGCGCTGGTGGAGGCCTCGGTACACCTGTCGCTGGCGTCCCTGTCGATGCGCATGCTGGACACCGCCGCTCTGCGCGGGTTCCTGGATGACGTGTTCAGCAAGTTCGGCTCGTACCCGATGAGCGTGTTCGGCGGGGTTACGCAGTGGTTGCTGACGTTCGTGCTACCGGTCGCGTTCGTGGCGTACGTACCGGCGAGCGTACTGCTGGGCAAGGCAGCGTCGCTGAACGTACCCGCCTTCGTGGCGTACTGCAGCCCGCTCCTGGGCATCGCCCTGTTCACCCTCGCCTACCGCTTCTGGTGTCACCAACTCCGGCACTACCAGAGCGTGGGCAGCTAGGACGTCGGGGCCTCATCCCACGGTGACCAGCTCCACCTCGGCGTCCTTCAATGCCACGGCGAGGTCATCGGGCGGCGGCGCGTCGGTGACCAGGACCGATACTCGGTCAAGGCCGCAGATGTGCACGAAAGCGCTCCTGCCGAACTTCGACGCGTCGGCCACGACGACCACCCGCGTGCCCGCGTCGATCATCTGGCGCATCATCTGGGCCTCTTGCAGGTTGCTGGTGGACAGTCCACCACTGGCCGAGATGCCGCCGACGCCGATCACCGCGGTGTCGGCGCTGATGCCCTGGGTGTCGGCGAAGGTCACCGGCCCAATGGTGACATTCGACGAGATACGGCAGCTGCCGCCGATGACATAGAGGTCGCGCACGGCGTCCTGCGGGATCTCGGGGGGCAGGCGCAGATTGTTCGTCACCACCGTGAGGTCACGCTTGCCGGCGAGCGCCCGGACCACCGCGAGCGTGGTCGTGCCGCCGTTGACGATCAAGGTCTCGCCGTTGGAGATGAGCTGTGCCGCGGCGATGCCGATGGCCCGCTTGGCCTGGTGGTGCACGGCCGCGCGGCTGTCAAAGGGGATGTCGGCCGTGGCCAGTTCGTCCGTGCGCATCGCGCCACCGTGGGTCCGGGCGATCAGCTGCCGCTCCGCGAGGTGGTCGAGGTCACGACGGACGGTGTCCATCGACACGGCGAAACGTTCTGCCAGTTCGGCGACGGTGGCGTGACCGCGTTCGCGGACGTGCCTCACGAGTTCGGCGCGACGCTTCGCGGGCAGTGCCGTGTCCTGCATGATTCGCTCCTGCGATGCGGCTAGTTGCGGCTAGCTTCAGGTTCCTGCAATTTCTTGCAACCCAACCATTGACCCATTCGCAATAACAAGCATACTGTGGCAGATGTAGGCAAGCCTGCCTAGCGAATACGGCAGGAACCCGCAACCTTGTCATCCCCCGGACCACTGTGTTCAGACTCCTGCATCTTAGGAGAAGCGATGACAGCCAGCAGGCCTCGGCCCTTCGGGCGGCGCGCCGCACTGCGACTTGGCGGCGCAGCGGCCACGGCGCCGCTGCCGGTCTGCTGTGGTTCCCCGTCAGGCGGGCCGACGCCGTACCTGGCCCATCCGGGCCCACCACGATCGGGCTCGACGACACGTTCGTCACCGGCGTGCTGCTCTCCGACTGCCCGCACGATGAGCGGGCGAGCCGGAGCAGGCCACCGCTTGAGCCCTACGTTCAAGTAGTACCTGGAGACACCCAGTGAACTCGATCATCGATCCTGGCAAGATCCGTGGCCTGCAGCGCGTCACCAGCGCCGATGGCTACTTCCTCATCTGCGCTCTCGACCACCTGTCCGACTTCGCCGAACTGCTCGCGCCCGATCAGGCGAGCGTCACCTTCGCCGACGTCGTCGCCGCGAAGGACGCGGTGGTCCGCGCCGTGGCCCCGTCGATCTCGGCCGTGCTGCTCGACCCGTTGTACGCCCTCGGCCACCTCGTGGCCTCCGGCGCGGTGCCCGGCACCGTCGGGCTGATGTCGAGCATCGAGGACGAGGACTACCGGCACGCGGACGGACCGCGCCGTACCCGGCTGCGCGCGAACTGGAGCGCCACCCAGATCAAGATGGCCGGCGCCGACATGTGCAAGTTGCTGTGGTTCTACCGCCCCGACGGCGGTCGAGTCGTCGCCGAGCAGCAGCGGCAGCTCGTGGCCGGCCTCGTCGCCGAATGCGCCGAGCTCAGCCTGCCCCTGGTGGTCGAGCCGATCTGGTACCCGCTGCCGGGCGAGGACCCGACCACCGCCGAGTGGAAGGCCGCCCGGGTGCGCGGCATCATCGCCTCCGCCGCGACCGCCAACAAGCTCGGCGTCGACATGCTCAAGGTGGAGTTCCCCGGCTACGTCGACACGGGAGAAGGACGCAGGCAGGCGGCCGCCGCCTGCGCGGAGTTGGACTCCATGGTGAGCGTACCGTGGGTCATCCTGTCCGCCGGCGTGGAATATGCCGACTTCAAGACGCAGGTCGAGATCGCCTGCCAGGCCGGCGCCGCCGGCTACCTCGCCGGCCGGTCGATCTGGCGCGACGCCGTGTCCACCCACGACCCCGCCGCCCGCGAGGAAGCCACCTCGGCGGCCAGGGCGCGACTCGAGGAGCTCAACGAGGTGACGCGGCGGTATGGGCGCCCCTTCACACCGGCCCGGCCACTCGACGTAGTGGTCAAGGAACTACCCAGCGAATGGTATCGATCATGGAACGCCTGACCTCGGAGCACATGCATGCCCAGCTTCCTCCTGCCCGCGAACACCCCGCGCTCGTTCTACCGGGGTGCCGGGCGCATCGGCCGGTTCCGCGGGATTCCGTCCGCCGATGATCCCTACTACCCGGAGGATTGGGTCGCCTCGACCACCAGCCGGCACGGGGCGGCGCCCGCGGGACTGACCACGCTGCCCGACGGCCGGTCACTCGCCGAGGCGATCGCCGACGATCCCGTGTGGTGGCTGGGCGAACAACACGTCGCGGAACACGGCGCCGACCCCGCGATCCTGGTGAAACTGCTGGACGCGGGAGAACGGCTACCACTGCACGTGCACCCCGATCGGCGATTCGCCGCCGACCACCTGGCCTCGCCGTACGGAAAGACCGAGGCATGGGTGATCGTCTCGGCCGAGCCGGAGGCGGCGGTGCATCTCGGCTTCGCCAGGGACGTCGAGCCGGACGAACTGGCCCGCTGGGTCGCGGACCAGCGAATCGATCAGATGCTCGACGCCACGAACCGCGTGCCGGTGCGGCCCGGCGACGCCATCGTGTGCCCCGCGGGTCTGCCGCACGCCATCGGGGCCGGGATCCTCATGGTGGAGGTGCAGGAGCCGACCGACTTCTCCGTGCTGCTCGAATGGGAGGGCTTCGCCGTCGACGGCCCCGCCGTCGGGCACCTGGGGCTCGGCTACGACCAGGCGCTCGGCTGCGTCGACAGGAGCGGCTGGGGCGCGGACCGGCTGAACGAGCTACGCCGCGCCCGCCGATCGGCGAGTGACGCCAGGCCCGGGGTCCGCCGCCTCTTCGCCGAGTTCGCCGACGAGTTCTTCGCCGCCGAGAGGCTGCGCCCCGATCCCGTCAGCGTGCTGGAGCCGGCGTACTCGATCGTCGCGGTCACCGATGGCGCCGGGATCCTCGCGAGCGAACATGCCCCGCCGGTCCCGGTCAAGGCCGGAGACACGCTGCTCCTCCCGTACGCGGCCAGGTGGTGCACTCTGCGCGGGGACACCGCGGCGGTGCGCTGCAAACCAGCCCAGAAGTCCGCTGCAGGCTCGTAGGTATGTTCCAGGCATGACCGAGGGGGAATCGAACCGGCACGCCGTCATCATCCCCGGTGGGATGTCTGGTTGACGCCGCTGCTCACGAGGCCCGCGTGCTCGACGCCATCTTCGCCGATTCGCTGGAGCGCCGGAAATGAGAGTCTCGCCGTCGACCACGACGTCCGCCTTGGCGGTGGCGTTCGCCCAGTCCTTGGTCGCGGTCACGTCGAACAGCCGCGTCAGCGCCTTCGCGACGTCGGCGATGATCGCCTCGGTCTTCACCTGGACGCGCGTCGACTCGGGCGGCAACTGCTCGCCCTCGTCGTCGATCGGCTGATAGGTACGAGACAGGCCCGACAGGAGCGGCGCCTTCTGAATGGCGTGATAGGCGTCGGACACCGCGCGCTGCGTACTGGCCTTCACGCCCTTCTCTACGGCGAGGATCTGGTTCAGCTTCGCCACGGAGGGTTTCCGTTCGTTGGGGGTCGGCGGGATAGGGCAGTGGCGGCGCCGCCCTACGACAACGCCTTGTCCCGTACAGCTGAGGTGGCGAGCGCCACCCGAGCCCCGAGGTGGAGCCCACCGCTGGCGTCCAGCACCTGCCCGGTCACCCAGCGGGCATCGTCGGAGGCGATGAGGGCCACCACGTCGGCCACGTCCTCGGCCCGGCCGACCCGCCCCAGCGCAGCCTGCCCCGCGAGGAACGCCGCCGCCTCAGGGGGGAACAGCGACGTGTTCGCCTCGGTCATGGTCGCACCCGGCGCGACGACGTTCACGGTGATGCCGCGCTCGCCCAGCGCCAGGGCGAGGGTGCGGCTCATGGTCTCTATCGCGCCCTTGGTCATGGCGAAGGAGGTCTGCGCGGGATTGGCGATCCGGGTGACGGCCGAGGAGACGCTGATGATGCGCCCGCCATCGGCCAGCAGCGGGAGCGCGCGCTGGATGATGAAGTACGGCGCCTTGACGTTCACCGCGAAGAGCCGGTCGAACTGCTCGGCCGTGTCGGTCTCGATCGGACCGGCCGGGGCGGCCGCGGCGTTGTTGACCAGGATGTCCAGGCGCCGTCCGGCCAGACCGGCCGCCAGTTCGGTGAACAACGCGTCGACGGCCCCCGCGTCCTCCAGGTCCGCGCCGATCGGGAACGCACGCCCGCCGGCCCGTTCGATCCGCTCGACTGTTTCCTGCGCCGCTGCCGCGTCCTTTCCGTAGTGAACGGCGACGAGGGCCCCGTCGGCGGCGAGACGCTCGGCGACCGCCCGCCCGATCCCGCGTGAGGCCCCGGTCACCAGTGCCGTCTTCTCTGCCAGCTGTCCCATTGCGTACCCCGCAAACTTGTTAGTAACTATCAGCATGGTAGGTTCTACCAGGTGACAGGAGAGACGGCAAGCCTGCGTGAGCGGCGCCGGGCAGAGACCCGGCGCACGCTCCAGGCGCACGCAGTACGCCTGTTCATGGCACGGGGCTATGACGCGACCACGATCAACGACGTAGCGCAGGCGGCCGGGGTATCCGCGATGACCCTCTACCGGCACTTCGCCACCAAAGAAGACCTGGTGCTCTACGACGAGTTCGACCGCGAGACCGCGGCCGCACTGACGGCACAGGAACAGGAGGAGCCACTACGTCAGCGGATCGGCCGGGCCCTGGTGCAGACCGCCGCCATGGCCGTCAACTCCGACCGGGACCTCCTGCTCGCCCGCCTCAACCTGATGATCTCCACACCCGCCCTGCAGGCCCGTCATCTGGACAGCCAGTACGCCACCGAGATCGCCGTCGTCAACGCGCTCTGCGCCGGCATCACCGACCCTGACCTGGAATTCCGTATCCGCAGTACGACTGCCGCATGTTTGGCGGTCATCCATGTCGCGCTCATCCGCTGGGCGGAAGGAGACGGCCGGCAGGACCTCCCCAGCCTCATGCGCCAAGCCCTGACCTCAGCCTTCGACACCGCATTCTGAAGGGGTCCGCTCACCATGGGCCCCTCGGGCCACGATGGTCGGGACCTCTTCGATTGACGCGCTCCCCGGGCTGCGCCACCGCACCCGGTGTCCCCGCGGTTCAGTGGCGTTCGCAGTCATCGGCGCTCACCAATCGTTCGGGGCTGTCTTTCCGCGCGGGTTCGAGCTCCTTCACTCTGCCATCGGTGCCCCTCGTAGCGCCGACGGCCGTGCCTCTGCACGCCATAGACCTGGACAGCACTCGCCTTTGCCATGTCGTCGCCGACGGTAGCCATGTATTCCGCGTCAGCTCTGCAGGCGTTTCATACCCCAAGGCTCGACCACGAAGAACCCATCATGAACAGCGCACGTCCGAGGCTTAGGTGCCCCACGTATCGAGGGCATTTCCGAACCGACCGTCTCGAACAGAGCGCCTTCAAAGATCAGTCCCACTTTGGGAACATCGATGCCGCGTCGGCCGTCTGACGCTCGGACAGGTCTCGTACCCTCGGGCCAGATGGGAACGAACGTCGAGAACAGGTTCTCCGTGTTGCCATATCTCTTGACGACCAGGCACGAATCGCCTTCCACCGACTCCAGGCGTGCCGTCAACGGCATCAGCGTGGAGTAGAACTCTCCCTGGTAGACAACGATGGCTGGATCTGTGCCGACAGCCGCGTAGCACACGCTGCCAGAGGGGCACGAAGAAGGCTTGACCGATGGAGCAGGCCGGTCGGTGCCGGCGCTGCAGGCGACTGAACTCAATGCTGTGCTGAGTGTGGCGACGATGCTCCATAGTCGTCTCACGAGGGCGAATGCTAACACGGCCTTTCAACAACGTGTAAGACTTGTTCTCACGGCCATTCGGTGCAGTGGTGTACGCATCTGGACAGTCGCCCTCCGCTGGGCGCCGACTTCGAAACGGGCCCGCTCTTGCATTATTCGCAGGTAATCCTGGATTGGTGCGCCCGAAAATGATGGCAGTACGTGGTCCGGATGAGTATCTGGAATCCGCGCAAGCCGTACATTCAGCTCCTTATGAGCGTTGCGCATCTGTTGCCGCAGGACGCGAGCGTGACGAGCCGCGACCGGCGGAGAGCTTCAGTGCCGAGCCGGATACGACCGACCAGATGACGCCCTTGTTCTGCTGCGAGGCCGCAAACATCTATCAGCCACGGGACTGCCAGGTACACAGGCAGGCCCGGTTGCCTTCCGCATCGGCGAGCACCCAGAAGCTCGGCGCCTCCGCGTCGCTGACCAGCGTGCCGCCGGCGGCGAGCGCCGCGTCTATGCGTGACTGAACCTGCGCAGGATCCACCCATATGTCGAGGTGCCAGCGCTGGCGGGGTTCCTCGCTGCCGGACGTCTGGAACCACACGGCAGGCAGAACGTCGGCTGGGTCGCGGAGTTCGTCGCCGATGTCGGGGCCAGACACATGCTCCATCGCCAGCACCGCGGCCCAGAACGGCGGAATCGACTCTCCGGCCGGGGTGTCGAGGGCGAGTTCGAGCCGGGAGACGGTCGAGGACTCCAACTGTGCCCCGGCGTCGGCGGCGATGGAGGAGATGACGCGAGCCAGCCGGATATCGCGGTTTGTGACCGCGCGCTCG
Source organism: Nonomuraea sp. NPDC052129 (assembly GCF_040680095.1). Classification (NCBI taxonomy): domain Bacteria; kingdom Bacillati; phylum Actinomycetota; class Actinomycetes; order Streptosporangiales; family Streptosporangiaceae; genus Nonomuraea; species Nonomuraea sp. NPDC052129. Next base: position 273,066 of record NZ_JBFAVX010000013.1, read on the forward strand.
TCGTGGCTGGTCAATCGGACGTCTACGTGGGTGTAGCGCAGGTCGAGGTCGGGATGATGGCTCATCTGCTCGGCTGCCGCGCCGATGGCGTTGACGACTGAGAGCCCGGCCGCGAAGTTCGTGGTGAGGATGCGGGTCTGCAGGCCGCCGAGCAGGTATGCCCACCCGTCCAGCCCTTCGTCTGCGATCTGCTGTCCGGTCAGCTTGCTCATAAGACATCCTTGCATGTCAGGACCTGACGACGAATCGGTCATTCGGCCCGTTCCCCAAGGAGTTCGCCGACATCTTGACGACTCCATTGAGAATCGTCACAGCCTCGACTGGCGACATCGTGCCCGCGTAAGTGCGGCGGATGGCAGCCCAACACGAATGCTCTTCGCGTTTCAGGAGGTCCACTCACGGAAGGCAGAGAGAGCAGCTCAACGACAACCTAGATCGTCGGGCCCGGTAGCTGTATGTCGCTGCTGTACGCCCAGGTAAAAGGCCCCTCGCGATCACCGCGAGGGGCCTTCTAACTGGGAGCCGCCTTCGGGATTCGAACCCGAGACCCCTTCATTACGAGCAAAACCAAGGACTTGCTCATCCTCCCCCACCGAGGAGGCGACCTGCCTTTTGCCGTCCGTCAGAGTCCGTGGACGTCCATGATCGAACGTCTTCGTTGTCACCCACTTCGTCACCCAATCGGGGCGTCCCGTCGCGCCGACCCGAGCGGCGGGCCTACACCTTGGTCATACGGGCCGGTCGTTGACCGTTGCGCAAGTCACGTTCGCGCTCTCACGCTTGCCGTTCTGGTTCTTGAGCACCCATATGCCGTTTTCGTTGAAGCGGATCCATGCCTCGCCATCATTGAGTCCCCGTATCCAGCCGGCGGACACACCACCGAATATCCGCACGCCCTTGTCTTGTTCCAGGAACTCGATATACCCCTTGCCTTCGCCTGATCCGCGAACCTGCTTGGTGATCACGCCGTTCACATCGGCCTGGTCGGCGGACACCGTTCCCCAGTCCTGTCCGGCTCCCTTGTGCACGTTCAGCCCCTCCTTGGAGAAGCCGATCCATCCGTCGTCGGTGCTTCTTCCCTGTACCCATTTGGTGTTGATGCCGTTGAGGTCGGCCTTGTCGGCATGCACGGTCCCCCATGCTCCGCTTCCCTGGCGGACGTCGAGTCCGTCCTTGGGGAAGGTGATCTTCCCGTCGTCGGTGCTTCTCCCCTGCACCCACCCGGTGTTCACACCGTTGAGGTCTGCCCTGTCGGCGAACACGGATCCCCAGGATTGCCCGGCCCCCTTGCGCACGTTCAGCCCTTCCTTGGGGAAGCTGATCCAGCCGTCATCGGCGCCTCTCCCCTGCACCCACCCGGTGTTCACACCGTTGACGTCAGCCCTGTCGGCCGTCACGGTCCCCTGCCCGCCGGAGTTGTCGGAGATCTCCACCCCTGTGCCGGTGAAGGTGACGCGCCCCTTCTTTCCGTCCACCGCCCCCTGGACCCAGGGCGTGTCAATCCCGGTCGTGGCGGTGAGTGTTTCCAGGACGGGGAAGCGCACTTGGACGGTGGTGGTGAGGAAGTGCTGCTGCTGGGTGATGGGGTCGGTGGCGACGAGGGTGTAGGTGGTGGCCCGCTTCGGCGCATCGGCCAGGGGCCAGGTACGCGCGCCCGAGGGGATGTCCGCCGACCCGCCGGTGAACAGGATCCTGTAGTCGAATTCGGGGGACCCCTCCCAGCTCAGCGTGAGGCTTTCGCCGGCGTCCACCATGCCCTTGTCCGGGTGGAAGTCGCGCGGCGCCGGAATCTCCTTGGGAGCGGTCTTGACCAGCGCCACCGACGTGTAGCGGGTGTGCTCCCCGTCATCGTCTTCGGTCTTCTCCCTCACCGTCAGCACGGCCGGCCCGGCGGTGGCGGCGATGGTGACGTTCTCCATCGTCAGCACCAGGTAGTCCCCGGGTTTGAAAGAGGCTACGCCCCCGCTCTGGGGGGTGACTTCAAAGACGTTGGTGCCCTGCTGCGCGTCGACCTTCACCTCCTGGGTTTTCGCCTGGGTCCCCCACCGGTTGTCGGTGTACTCACCCTTCATCTCCGGGAGGTTCGGGGTGAGGTCGCCGACGCCGTCGCCGACAGGCACCCTCACCTCGATCCTGGACCAATCCGTCCTCCTTGCGGTGTTGGTGACGACCAGGTACACCGTCCCTGTGGACCTGGACCTCCGTCCGGCCGCTGACGCCTCCACGGACGCCGGGTCGGTGAAGACGGTGTAGGTCAATGCGGTCATGATCACGACTCCTTTTTTTGGAGGACGGCGCAGTCCGATGACCTGCCCACGACGAGAGAACCGCGCAAGGCAGGACAGGCGGCGGCACGGTGACGCATCCGAAACGCGCCGCTTGCTGCGCCCCGCAGAAGACACCCCTAGATCCAAACGTCAGGATTGGAGCGTGACAAGGGCACTCAAGGACGCCATAACAGGGCGACTTGGCAACATCCTCACCGTCTTGACACGCATTCAGACCACCATGCGTTACTGCGCCACGACGAGCAGCAAACCCTCTGTGTCGCGCGACGCCTCCTCCGCGATGCACGCGGTCAAACCGTCCTCCACCGGCGAGGATGGCGATGCGAACCCCATGGTCGGCGCCGCGAACCCAGCCCGAATTCTCGAACGCCGATGGCGATGATGCGGTGGCTGGTGAACGAGCCGATGCCGACGCGGTCTCGCAGGCCGGAGGGCGAAGGCGCAGTATCTCAGCGAGGGCACCGCGAACGCGATCATGGTGACGGTCGGGGAGTTCCTCCCGGCAGCTGTCCCATCTCAATCGGTGTGTCGCACCCGCTTGAGACGGGACAGGCGCCCCCCTAGAAGCTCACGTAGATGGGTTGCCGGTCTAGTCGATATCCTGAGCGATGAACTCGGCGTAACCGTCCGCGTCCCAATTGAAATCGGACTTGGGCTTGTGGTCATGGATCTCCATCTCAAACAGCCAGCCCTCGCCGTAGGGGTCCCTGATGAGTAGCTCCGGAGTGTTGGCGAGCTCGGTGTTGACGGCGACGACTTTCGCCTCGACTGGTGCGCAGAAATCGCTCCAGTCCTCGTCAGGAGCAGCATCCCCGTCCTCCCACTCCTCGTCAGAATCAGCATTCCCCTCCTGACTCCAGCTGACCCGACCGAAGTAGTCACCCAGCTCGACGTAGCTACCTACCTCAGGCAACTGCACCTGCAGCTCTCCGTCGGGGATCTGACCTATGAAGAAAGTGGTGAAGCCCACCCTCACCCGGTCGCCAGGCGTGTCCAGCTTCCTGTTGCGCTTGAACCACTCCCCGTTGCCCCACATGTGCAGCTCACCGGCGTACAGGCGATCCTGGGGGTACTCGCTCACTTCTTCCTCCCGGGGAAAGGCAAACCGAACTCTTCCGATCTTCGCCCCGCGGCGGCCGTAGTGTCGAGGGCCGAAACCCCCCGCGGCACGGTGCTGGACGACCGAGTCGCGGAAGTAGGTCGCCCACCCGCGCGACATCCGGTTCCGACTCGTGATCGCTCGCCTGACGGGCTGCCCCTTCCGGGCGGCCCGCCAGGGCCAAAACCTGCTGCAACACACCGGGGCTTCGTGTCCCTGCTCTCAGATCAGGGCATTCAACTGGATGAGATCTCCAAGTTGGTCGGCCATAGCAGCAAGCACGGCCGTGACCGAACTGGTCTACAGGAAGCAGATCCGCCCCGTACTCCAGGAGGGCGCAGTGGCCATGGATCGGATCTTCAAGACATGAGATGCCCGCGCACGAGCTACCAGATCCGGCCTTGCCTGACCTTTCCGCCCTGTGGCGGTCCCGTTGGCCGGACTGCCCGCCCATCGGCCATGAGTTGCGTTCTGACGCCGACTGCTGGGTGCGCTTCCATAGCTTGCCGGGCTCCAAGCGCTACGCGGAGACGGAGGCCGAGTACCGGACGATACTCCACCGCTACAACACCGTCCTGACCGAGATGTTCGCTGGCCAGGAGGTCTATGTCACCACGGTCACCTACGTCACGGACGAAGGCTTCACCGACCTGACGCCCTTCGACGCGCACGCCCTCAACCCCGGCTCGCGTCCATGAACCAGGGTGCGTGAGGACGACGAACTCGTGTCCCTTCCGGATGAAGATGCCAGAAGGGACGCCGGTTGTCCTGCAGCCCGTCATGTTGATGCGGACGGTTTCGGGCGGAGTTGTTCAGATCTTGTTGTCGGTGAACCAGGGCCTGAGGAACAGCCGAACAGTAAGGTCCGCACGTGCACGGATACAAAAACGGCGGTGGCCCCGTCGTCGACCAGCCTGTTCAGCAAAATGGACGCGTGCCGTCAACGTCGGCGCCGCCGACTTGCTGGCCGCCTATGGCGAGTTGCCCTGCAGGTCCAGGTTGAATTCGTGTCTCCTCAGCTGGTAGAGGCGCAGGGATCGCTGCGGGAGGAAGCCGAGCATGCGGATGAGTGTTGAGAGGATCACCGTGTGGACCAATTCGATGGGCATGAGACCGATGAAGGCCCACAGGGGTGATGTCGCGAGTAGCCACGTCGCGCACTGCCGCGCCAGGTAGCGCGAATCGAGCAAGTCGTCGCGTGCCCACCAGCGGTAGGCGTAGGGAAGGCGCTTGTGGAACAGGCGATACAGCGCCCAGTGCCACAGTGGCGGACGTTCGCGCAGGCGCAGTGCGCTGCCGCCACGTACGACGTCGAGTGAGTCACGCAGGATCGGCCTGGTCTGCTGCGGCTTGGCCAGGTCCAGCAGCGTGCCGATCAACTCCTCGCCGCGCGTCTGCCGATATCGGAGCGGGTAGGCCCGCGCGAGGATCCGGCAGTGGCGTTCGTAGCTATCCATGATCACGTGCCGGGCTGGAGTCGTGCGCCGAGGCGGCGCTGCGCGGTGGCGGCGAGGCGGGTCAGGCGGGCGGTCTCCTCGGTCAGGAGCTCGGCGCCCTGACCGGTCAGCTCGTAGTAGCGGCGGTGTCGGCCGTCCACGACTTCTTCGCTGACCACACGAGCGAACCCCGCTTCGGTCAGGCGGTCAAGTGCGCCATAGAGGGTGCCCGCGCCGAGGCGTATGCGGTCCTCCGACAGCTCGCGCACGGCTTTGATCACGCCGTAACCGTGCAATGGGCCTTCGGAAAGGGCCAGCAGCACGAGATAACTCTGTTCACGTAGTGGCATATCCGATATATATCGCTAACCGTACTATTGGTCAAAGAGGGGGTCGGTCGCAGAACCGGGCTCTTCACCCGCCACCGGCCTTGAACCGGTCGGTGGTGCGTTGGCTTTGCCAGATCGCACGCTCATCGAGGCCCACAACGAGACCGCCTCCGACCCACTACCGGTGATCCGTCTGCACGACCTACGCCACGTCCACGCAACCGTGTTGCTCCTGGCCGGCGTTCCCGTACACGTCGTCGCGGCCCGCCTCGGCCATGCCGACCCCGCGATCACCCTCCGGGTCTACGCCCACGTGATCCGCTCCGCAGAAACAGCTGCGGCCGACATCTTCGCCAAGTCCCTCGAAACCGCTGATCAGCAGTAACGACAGCCGTAGGAGGCCCCTAGATCACGTGGGGCCTCCCCGCTTTCAGCCTCAGTCCTCCTGCCGCTTCCAGAACTGACGCGGTGCATACCCGCTTCGTCGAAGCCAGTGTTCTGTATAGACAATCCGATCAGCTTCGACAACGGTCAGCGGGGCGGACGGCGGTTCATCGAGCGGGCGCGAACGCTCCACATGATCCGACTGCCACCTGAACGCGGGCCAGTAGTGCGAGAACTCCGGATCATCGATCCCGAGAACGCGGGCTCGTCCGAAGACCTGGGCACCTCGGCTGCTGGCCTGTCCCACCAGCGGGGCGAATATGCCGATCGAGACCCTGGGGTCTGCGGCTACGTTCCGCATCTTGGGAGACGTGGGCACCGCCGTGAACATGAGCGCGAAGCCCAGGTGGAAGTAACGCACAGGGGTCGCCAGCGGCCCGTCCGGCCCCGATGTCGCCAGGACACACATGTTCTGCGATGAGAGCAGGTTCAGGATGCGCTCTTCCAGCAGTTCTCTGTCCAGGCGCTTGGTTGGTGATGGACCAGCCAGCCATTCATTGGTTACGGGCATGGCAGAGGGTCTCATAGGACATACAAGGGCCCGGCACGACGCCCCTGTTAGCAAGAGTGTTAGCAAAGGGCCCTCCGCGATCATCGCAGAGGGCCCTTGAGCTGGGAGCCGCCTTCGGGATTCGAACCCGAGACCCCTTCATTACGAGTGAAGTGCTCTGGCCGACTGAGCTAAGGCGGCGTGCCGTACAGCGTGAACGAGTCTACAGGAGCCCGGGGGGTTCTTGCTCCCCCGATCAGCCGATGCCCGGACAGACTGTTCCGTCCTCTGGTGGCGTACCCGTCAGCAGGTAGCGATCCACCGCGTCGTCCACACATGTCGAGCCGTTGAAGTACGCCGTGTGACCGTCACCGTCATAGCCGAGGAACACGCCCGAGTTCAGTTCGCTCGCCAGGGCCTGCGCCCATGCGTACGGTGTGGCCGGGTCGCGTTCGGTGCCGATGACCAGGATCGGGGCGGCACCTTTGGCGGTGAGTGGGCGGTTTGTGAGTGTCGGCTTGGCGGGCCAGAAGGCGCAGGGGAGCGAGCTCCACATGAGGTAGGAGCCGAACCTGGGCGCCTGGCGTTCCGCCTCCGTCGCCGCGACCGCGTACGCGGAGACGTCCTTGGGAAAGGCGCCGTCTACGCAGTTGATGGCCATGTTGGCCTCGGTCTGGTTGGAGTAGGCGCCGTTGGCGCGTCTGTCGATGAGTTGGTCGGCGTTGCGGAGGAGCAGTCTGCCGTCGCCGTTCAGGGCCTGGCGGAACGTTTCGGTTAGTTCAGGCCAGGAGTCGCGGTCGTAGAGCGGCGTCAGGGCGCCGAGCGTGGCGAGCGACTCGCCGGCTTGGCGCCCGTCGGCCGGCAACGGACGGGCGTCTGTACGGTGCAGGAGCTCGGTCACCTCGGCCAGAGCGCCGTCGACGGTACGGCTGCGGAACGGGCAGTCGCCCTCGGCCAGGCAGGACTCCAGGTAGGCGCGGAGGGCGCGTTCGAAGCCCATCGCCTGGTCGGCGTTGAGCTTCAACCGGGAGATGGCCGGGTCGAGAGCGCCGTCGAGTACGAGGGCTCGGACCCTGCTGGGGAACATATCCGCATAAACAGCGCCCAGGAAGGTGCCGTAGGACTTGCCGAGATAGGTCAGCTTCTGGTCGCCAAGTGCCTGGCGCAGCCCGTCCATGTCCCGTGCGGCGTCCACGGTGCCCACATGTGGCAGCAAACGGCCTGACCCGGCCTGGCAGCCCTTCGCGAACTCGCGCGAGCCCTGCTCAAGTGCGGCCCGCTCCTGCGGCGTGTCGGGGGTGGTGTCCAGGGCGATGAACGCGTCGAGCCGCGAGTCACTCAGACACTCGACGGGCGACGACTCACCCACACCGCGTGGATCGAACCCTACGACATCGAACCGTTCGCGCACTTCCTCGCTCACGATCGATCGGGCGGCTCGCGCATACGTGACCCCGGAACTTCCTGGACCGCCTGGGTTGACCACGAGAGACCCGATTCGGTCGCCGGTGGCCGGCAGCCGGACCACGCTGATCTTGATGTGCTCGCCGTTCGGCTGACCGTAGTCGAGCGGCACCGACAGCTTCGCGCAGTCGAACCCGTCGCCACAGCTGGACCAGCTCAGCCCGTCCGCCGGTGCCTTTGTCCCGGCACAGGCGGAGGCGAACAACACAGTCGCGGCGACGACGGTCAGTATCCGAACCCACACGCTCCGAATCCTACGCGCGTCCTGTCGCCCTCCCGCCTGCGGATGGCGTCATGCCCGCTGGCTGTCGCCACTACAGCGCACTGCTGTGCGTGACATTCGGCCAGTGGGCCATCGAAATTCCCTTTGCTGGCGCACGCCCAGTGGCCACCATGATTCCTGTGATCACAAAGCTGATGGAGCACTACACGAAGGAGACCTCCGAGAGCACCCGGGGGTATCACTCTAGGTGTGGAAATGATCACCGAACGTAGACGGAAGTCTGTAAAGATCATTCACCATCTCGGGGGAAAACACGATCATGTCCACGACACGG